>NZ_KB890024.1:3000000-3600000 GCF_000372965.1 Hoeflea sp. 108
GCCTTCAATGTGGTGCATGAGGCGGCCCACGCCTTGCCGATCGAGCCATGGAACATGCCGGTCGCGGGGTTCCAGATGCTGCGCGTCGAAGACGATGTCGTGGTCACCCACGGCCTGGGCGACTGCCGTCTTTTCCTGATCGACGCCGACGGACGGGAATTCGACACCAGCGCCATCAAGAGCGCCCATGCTTATGAACGCGACGGTGCACGCAAGGCGATCGCCCAATCCGGCGGCTTTGCAACGCATCAGGCGCTCGCCGACGCGCCCGTCGTGCGCGACGAGCTGCGCCGCCGCCGCGCCGCCTACAACCGACCAGGCGGTTCGGTATGGACGCTGGGAACCGAACCTGATGCCGCCGATCATGTCGTCAGCGAGCAACTGGCCGTAACCCTGCCCGCCCGCGGCCTGCTGTGCTCCGACGGTTTTGCCGCCCTTGTCGACCAGTACGACCGCTACGGCGTCGCTGAATTCGTCCGCACGGCCGGCGATGCCGGTCTCGCCCAGCTCTTGCAGGAACTGCGCCACATCGAGCGGATCGAAGACCCTGACGGCAAGCGTTTCCCACGCTTCAAGGTGTCCGACGACGCCACTGCAGTGTTTTTCGAGATCGTCGCCTGAGGCACCTCAGCCTCACGTCAATCGCTAGCGCACGATGGTCAGCCGCTCTGCCGCACGCGTGATCGCCGTGTAGAGCCAGCGCTGACGCGTGTCCTTGAAAGCCCAGCTTTCATCGAACAGCACGACATTATTCCACTGCGAGCCCTGCGCCTTGTGCACCGTCAGCGCGTAGCCATAGTCGAAATCGTCGTAGCGCTTCTTGGTCCCCCAGGGGATGTCCTCGTCGGGGTTCTCGAATGTCTGCTTCAACAGCTTGATCTTGGCGACGCCGCGATCCGGATCGTCCTCTTCGGGTGCAACCAGAAGATTGATGCCCGGCTTCACCGTCTCACGCGACGACGTCATCACCTTCCACAACGAACCGTTGAGCAGGCCCTTGGCCGGGTCGTTGCGCAGGCACACCAGCTTGTCGCCCGCCTGCGGATAGCCGGCGGTAAAGCCTTTCAGCTCGCGCAGTCGCTGATTGTAGCGTTTGCGCGTTCTGTTGGTGCCGACGAGCACCTGGTCGGCGTCGAGCACCAGATCCTGGGTCACGTCTTCCTTGCCGATCACCTGGGCGGTGCCATAGTCGCCGCGCATGAACTCACGGCCCTCGCGCACGTCGAGCGCCAGCCTCAGGATCGGGTTGTCGCGCGCCTGACGATGGATTTCGGTCAACAGGAAATCCGGCTCGTGCTCGGTGAAGAAACCGCCGCCCGAGATCGGCGGCAACTGCGCCGGATCGCCCAGCACCAGCACCGGCGTTCCGAAGGTCAGGAGATCGCGCCCAAGCTGCTCGTCGACCATCGAACACTCGTCGATGACCACCAGCTTGGCCTTGGCGATGGGGCTCTGCCGATTGAGCGAAAAGGTCGGCGACATCGACGTCTTGCCGGTCGCCTCATCGGCGATCGCCTCTTCCCCCTTGGGCCGGTAGATCAGCGAATGAATCGTACGCGCGTTGGTGGCGCCCTTCGAGCGCAGCACCTGGGCCGCCTTGCCGGTGAAGGCGGCGAATTGCACCTGGCCGTCGACATGCTCGGCGAAATAGCGCGCCAAGGTCGTCTTGCCAGTGCCGGCATAACCGAACAGGCGGAAAACCTGCGGCTTTCCGGATTTGAGCCAGCGCGCCACGGCCTGCAGCGCTTCGTCCTGCTGAGGTGAGAATTCCATAGGTTTGACTGACAGGATTCGGCCGCCAAGGGCAAGGGATTTGGCCATTTGGGCAAATCCGCCTCGGGAAAGTCGCGGCATTCAACGGCCAGCGCAGCATCGCATGGCGACGCACAAAGACCGGTGCAGGCTCAGCGCATGTTACCGGTATGTCCTTGGGAGTATCTGCCGGGCTGTGGCCACACCGTCAGGCCATGGGGTTCGGCGCCGACAGGAACCTTCACAACGGCACCTGTCGTGGTGTCGAACATGTACACCTCGTTGTCGAAGCGGCCGGACAGCCACAGTTGTTTTCCGTCGGCGCTGACATTGCCCATGTCGGGGCTGCCTCCGCCCGGTATGGGCCATTGCGCGACGACCGCACGGGTGGCGAAATCGATGACGGAAACGCTGCCCGGTCCCTTTGGATGGGACTGATCCATGTGGTGGGTACCGCGATTGGAGACGTAAAGCCGTGTCCCGTCGCGGCTGACCGCAAAGCCGTGTGTTCCAACGCCGGTGGCAATGAAGCCGATCTCGGTGAAGCTGTCGCCATCGATCAGGAAGACACCGTCATTCATCATGTCGGCGACATAAAAAACCTTGCCGTCGGGCGAAAGCCTGATGTCCTGCGGCATGCCTTTCTTAGACAAGGTAAGGCTGCCAAGGACCTTCTGGTTTTGCAGATCAACCTTCACCAGGCCACCGCCGCCGAATTCGCAGGTGAATATGGCGTAGCTGTTGTCCGCGGCAAAATCGGCGTGATTGATTCCGTGGCAGGTCGGCGTCGGGATGACCGACTTCAGCGCCATGGTCTGCGGATCGCGCAAGTCCAGCTGTTTCACGGCTTCGTCGACGACGACCGCCGAGCTGCCATCGGGCAGGAAATACATGTTGTAGGGATCGTTCACCGGAATGGCGGTGCCCGGCTTGCCGGTTTTTGGGTCGAGGGGCGTCAGGCTGCCCTTCTTCGTGCGGCTGGCGTTGTTGGCGATCCACAGCGTCTTCAGGTCCCATGACGGGACAATGTGCTGCGGCTGCAGCCCGACCGTGAACCGGTCGACCTCCTTCAGCGTCACCATGTCGATCACCGACACGCTGTTGGACGAATGGTTGGGCACATAGACCCGCGGCAGCGCATCCTTCGTCACCGGGCTCAGATGGTCTGACGTCGTCTGGCTGTAGATGTTGATCGGCGCCGACGATGCCGGCGGCTCGCTGCAGTCTTCGGGGCATGAGCCGGCCAAGACGGTGGTTGCCGACAACATCACCAACACCAGCGATGGTGCGAAGACTCCCGAAAGAAGCTTGAACGCTCCAGTCATTTTGGCTGCTTTGCAATGAAGTTGTTGATTGCCTCGACCGTTCCCGCAACGATCAGCTCGACGCCAAGCTGGCCGAACGCGGCCGACGAGCGCGTCGGGTCGCCATCGTAGACGCCATCGGCCGCACCGAATTTCGCCCCGCCAGCGATACGGTCCTGGCGCACCAGGGACGGATCGATGGCGAGCATCAGCGAGGTGTCGGCCAAACCCGCATGCTTGCCGAGTTCGGACTGTTTGGCACCGGCAGCCAGGAGCTGCTGCACATAGGCGCCTTGGGTGATCCTGTAATATTCGAGAGCCGCAAAAACGCGGACTGGTGTCTTGCGCCATTCGCCGTTCAGACGATCGGCCACCGCGCGTTCATTGTCCTGGTAGCTGCCGTGATCGCCGATCAGGATAATCGTCTTGAAGCCATGGAGCTTGAAACTGCGGGCTGCGGATTCAAGCAGTTGCTCGAAAGTCTTGTCGCTGATCGTGATCGTGCCTGGAAACTTCATATGGGCCGTCGGCGGATCGATGGTCCCTTCCGGCACATAGGAGATGACGGGCGCCACCAATGCGCTGCCCAGTCGCTCGGCGATCTTCTCGGCCAGAAACTTCACCCGCACATTGTGCTTGCCCAGCGCCATGGCGGGGCCGTTCTGCTCGGTGCCACCGATCGGGATGATGATGCTGGTCGTGCCTGCGTCGATGCGATCGCGCAGTTCGGTCCAGGTCTGGTCCTCAAGGAAAACCGACGCCGCAACAGCATGTGACGGAGCCAGAAAAATCGACACCACGCAAAAAGCGGAAAAAGTGGCAAAGAGGATGCAGCGCCGTGCAAACATTGTGCCCCCATGGTCCAGACTAGAATGTACTCACCTGGACATTGCCACTTTGTTACACCCGTCAAGACCCGCCCGATCAGCTTCGGGCCGCGCCGCAGCAGCCGACCGATGAGGGAACATATTGTGCCAACTGATACCGACCTCCCTCAAATCCGCAGATTGGCTGCAAGGGACGATAGCCAGGCTGTGTTGGGATTGTACGAGCGGGCTGCCGATTTCGTCCTGCTGGAAACCGGCTCGGCCCCTTCCGGGACGACGGTTGACGAGTTCTTCACCGATTGCCCGCCGGGCGGCGATCTCGCGGCATCGTGCAAGCTCGGCATGTTCATGCCTGACGGCGAGCTTGTCGCGATCGCTGATCTGGCCTTCGGTTATCCCGAGACTGACGACGCGTATCTCGGGCTGCTGTTGTTTGCCCCGCAAAAACGAGGACTGGGCCTCGGCCGCATTTTCCTCGAACACATCGAAGCCATTGCAAAAACGCGCAACGCAAAACGACTTCTGATCGCGGTTCTCGACGAAAATACGCGCGGACGCACCTTTTGGGAGCGCGAGGGATTTCACCTGATCCGGAGCTTTTCCGGTTTCGAGATCGGCCGGAAAACCCACACTGTGCACCGGATGTGGCGGCCGCTCTAGGCGAGCAGAAGCGACCGCATTCATTGCGAAATCAAAGGCCTTCCGGATCGTTCGCCAGCAGGATCGGCTGACCGTGCGGCGTTGCGTGTGCTGCCCGTTCCCAGGCGGCGGCAACGATATCGACCTCGTCGCGTCCGGCAAAACCCTTGTCGGCCAGCAGGCGCTCGAGCGCGGCCAGCCAGCGCTCGTAATAGTCGCTGCCATCAGCTGCCGCGTCGGGCCGCTTCACCTCCGCCGACAGCCGCTCGGCCCATTCAGCCCAGCTGAAGACGCCGCGTTCGTGCAGGGCAACCACCATGGCGAAGGCTTCGGCCTGCCAAGGCTCGGCAAAGACCGGGGCGTCGATCCCGCCATCCCCGACCGTCAGCCGCACTTCAGGCCGGTTCAAGATAGCTCTCCCAGGCATCGATGCTGACCTCCAGCGTCAGGTCGGCGCCTTCCCCCCACAATTCCTGCGCCGAAAACACCACCGTGTAGACCCATTCAGGGTTTTCGCCCCGGCCGGGGGCATTGCTGTCGGGAAATACAAAACCTTCGCGCACTGCGTCGATCACGCCTTCCTTGCCGCGGGCATAACGCGGCAGGCGGGTGTGACCAATCGGATGGAAGTTCTTGGTGCGCACGCGCTGGCCGGCCGCAAACCGCTGAGGTTCCGCTACCGGCCGGTCGCAAGGGCCGCCCTTGGCAAGCGCAGCCGGCACATTCTCAGCCTTCAGCACTCGCTTTGGCGTTGCCGTCGGATCGACGGCATCGCCGGCGGCCAGATCGTTGGCGGTGACAAATGCGTGCCGCTTGAGCAGGGTTTCCAGCGCCTTGATCCAGATCTCGTAATAGCTGGACGAATAATAGTCGGCCGGGTGCAGAGATTCCCTGGCGTGCCGGCTTTCGTCGATGTTCCAGGCCCCCATCGCACCCGCCGTCAGCGTCACGCCAAGGGCACGCTTCTCCCATTCGGCGTGAAAGTAAGGCTCGTCCTTCTCGGGTGTGACGGGGCCGAACCCCATCTGCCCGCCGAGATCGTGCGGCCCGTTCATGCAGCCTCCCTGGCGATGCCGGTGCCGATCATGGAATCGCGCGTCACCAGATCGGCGAGCCTTTCCTCGCTCCAACCGTCGGTGCCCTCGGGCCGCTGTGGCACGACGAGATATCGCAGTTCGGCAGTCGAATCCCAGACGCGGATCTTTTTGTCCCTAGGCAGCGAGAGCCCGAATTCCTCGAGTACGCCGCGCGGGTCGATGACCGCCCGGCTGCGATATGGCGGCGCCTTGTACCAGACCGGCGGCAACCCCAGCACCGACCACGGATAACAGGAGCACAGCGTGCAGACGACGAGATTGTGCGTCGCTTCGGTGTTGAACACGGCCTGCATGTGCTCGCCCTGCCGCCCCGTATAACCGAGCGACGCGATGGCCGCGGTGGCGTCGTGCTTCAGCCAGTCGGCGAATTCGGGATCGGACCACGCCCTCGCCACGACGCGCGCACCGTTGCGCGGGCCGACCTTGGTCTCGTAGGTGTCGACAATGACGTCGATCGCCGCCGGGTCGATCAACCCTTTCCGGGTCAGGATCGTCTCCAGCGCCCGCACCCGTGCTGCCATCGGGTCCAGTTCGTTGTCATGATGGTGATCGTGGTCGTGATGATGATCGTGCGACATGGGCCGAAGGTTATGCTCGCGCGGCACACCGGGCAAGCGGCTGACTTGGGCCAGCATCACCCGGCCCAAGAGCCACGGGACCAACTAAAAATGTCGCTGCCGGAGTTCTCTCCGCGCGTCGCAATGCGCTGCGGCACTGTATCGTGCGGCCATGCGCGTGCTGATTCTAGGGGCGAACGGTTTCATCGGGGCGGCGGTGGCAAGGCTTCTGGCCGGCCGCGGCCATCAGGTGGTCGGCCTTGCGCGCAGCATCGAGGTCGCATCGCGCCGCCTGCCTGAAATCGAATGGCGCAAGGCAGACATCGCCACGCTGTCGCAGCCCGACGACTGGCGTCCGCTGCTGTCGGGTATCGATGCTGTGGTCAACTGCGCCGGAGCGCTTCAGGATGGCGCGCGCGACGATGTCGTGGCCGTGCAGCAGGTCGGCATGGCCGCACTCTACCAGGCAGCGAGCCTGTCATTGCGCCTGTTCGTCCAGATATCGGCGCGCACCGACGGCGCGGCCGCCAAAACACCGTTCCTCGCCACCAAGCGCCTGGCCGACGACGCTCTCAAATCGTCGGGCGTGCCCTTTGTCATCCTGCGACCGGCCATCGTTGTCGGCGCCCCCGCCCATGGCGGCTCGGCGCTGCTGCGGGCGCTGGCGGCATTCCCTGTGGTCACCCCATTGGTCTACGGCCAAAGCCCGATGCAGTTCGTTTCACTTGACGATGTAGCCAGCACGGTCTGCGACACGCTGGCCGGAGCGATTGCCCCCGGCAGCGACCTCGACCTTGCCGCGCCGGAGATACTGACCCTCGCCGAAACCGTGGCGATACATTGCCAATGGCTCGGCATGGCCCCGGCCAGGGTGTTTCACCTGCCCGGCCTGTGCGCCCGCCTGGCATCGGGGACCGCCGATCTGCTTGGTCATCTCGGCTGGCGTTCGCCGCTGCGCTCCACCGCACTTGAGGTTGCCACTGGCGGCGTGTCCGGCCATCGCAGCAGCAATGAACGGCAGTTGCAGCCACTGCGCGATATCCTGTCCCGAAATCCCGCCGGCGTGCAGGATGTATGGTTTGCCCGGCTCTATCTGCTCAAGCCACTGATATTTGCGACCTTGAGCCTGTTCTGGCTGCTATCAGGTATAGTCGCCCTGCTGCGTTTCAATGCTTCCTCCGCGCATCTGGTTTCGGCAGGCACAACCGCCGCTGTCGCTGCGGGGATCACCCTGGCCACCAGCCTAGCCGACATCGCGCTGGGCATCGGCATTGCCTTTCGCCGCCATGCCGGACTGGCACTGAAGGGGATGATCGCGCTGTCCCTCGCCTATCTCGGATCGGCGACCATCCTTGCCCCCAATCTCTGGGCAGATCCGCTCGGCCCCTTGGTCAAGGTGCTGCCGTCGATCGTGTTGGCACTGGTCGCGCTCGCCATCCTGGACGAGCGCTGAGCATGGAAGAATTGCTGCGCCTCGCCCACGTCATCGGCGCCACGGTCCTGTTCGGCACCGGCGCCGGCATAGCCTTCTTCATGGTCATGGCCCACCGCACGCGTGACGCAGCCACCATCGCCCATGTCGCCGGCACTGTGGTGATCGCTGACACGGTCTTCACCGCCACGGCCGTCATCCTCCAGCCAATATCGGGCGCCTGGCTGGCTTATGAGGTCGGCTGGCCGCTCGACGAACCGTGGATTGTGCTGTCCCTGTCGCTTTATGTGCTGACCGGTCTGTTCTGGCTGCCGGTGGTGTTCATCCAGATCCAGCTGCGAAATCTCGCACGCTCGTCCGCCAGCACAGGCAAGGCGTTGCCGGCGCGCTATTTCCGCCTCTACCGGATCTGGTTCGCTTGCGGATTCCCTGCCTTTTTCAGCGTCATCGCCATCTTCTGGCTGATGCTGACAAGACCGGCGATCGAGCTTTTCTGATTATTTGAGCATCGGCCAGAGCGTCGCGGCCAAAAGCAGGCCCATGGCGATGTTGAACCATTTCAGCCGCACCGGATCGGCAAGGAAGCCACGCAGGGCCATACCGAAGCCGGCCCAACTCGAAACGCTTGGCAGATTGACCAGGGCAAAGGCACCCGAGATCAACAGCACCGACAGGAACGGCGCCTCCGGATTGGTGTAGACGGCCATGGCCGTGACCGCCATCACCCAGGCCTTGGGGTTGATCCATTGGAAGGCGGATGCCTCGATGAAGCTCATCGGCCGAGCCTTCACGTCGCCGTCCTTGCCAAGCGAGCGTGACATGCCGATGCGCCAGGCGAGGTAGAGCAGGTAAGCGCCGCCAGCGATCTTGAGCACGGTATGCAGCGCCGGAAAGGCCGTCAGCACAGCCCCCAGCCCGAAGCCGACACCGAGCAGCAAGGACAGGAAGCCGAAGCCGATGCCCAGCATGTGCGGGATGGTTCGCAGAAAGCCGAAATTCACGCCCGAGGCGAGCAGCATGAAATTGTTCGGCCCCGGCGTGATCGAGGTCACGAAGGCATAGACCAGCAATGCGAGGAACGCGTCGTAGGTCACCTTTTCCTCCTCCCGGGATTATACGTCAGCAATACTGTCCTTATTGAGCCGGATCAACAAGATTCCGCGTGTTTCGGCACGTTCTGGGTCGGCAGAAGCGGGCTCGCTGCACCTATCGTTCGGCACAGGCTTCCATATTGACCGCGGCCAGGACACGGCGTAAGCGAACCCCTTAGCCGAATACCTATCCAGGGTTTCATTGCGCCAGTTCGCCAGCAAGCGGACGATCGAACATTCTCAAGGGGAAGAGAAATGTCAGCACTCGCCAAGACCGAGCCCAGCAGCCTTACGCGCGAACTCATCGCCCATGCCGTGGCGAGCATCGAGGCGGCCGACCGTTTCTCCCTGCCCTTCCCGCACATCTTCTTTCGCGATTTTTTCCCGCGCGATTTTTACGCCGACCTGATCAAATCGATCCCGACCGAAGGCTATGACCCGATCACGGGCGACGCCACCCGCATGGCGTTGCGGCTCTATGGCGACAATATCGGCAAGGTGGATGCCGAGTTGCGCGACATGTGGGCGGCGGTGTCGGAAACGCTGACGTCAAGCGAAGTCGAAAGCGCCATCCGCCGCCAGCTTCATGAAGGCCTGGAAATCCGCGCCCGCGGCGACAAGGTCAAAAGCGTCGACGACCTCCGGCTGGTGGCCAAGCCCGTGCTCTACAGCGACAAGGACGGCTACCAGATCAAGCCGCACCCCGACGCGCGCAAGAAGGTTGTCACCATGCAGCTCTACTGCCCGGCCGACGAGAGCCAGCGCGAGCTCGGCACGACCCTCTACCAGGCGTCGCTGAAGGGCCTGCTGAATGTCGGATCCTACGGGCTCGAGCCGGTCAAGACGCTGCCTTTCCTGCCCAATGTCGGCTACGCCTTCGTCGTGCTGAAGGCCTACCACTCGCTGATGAAGATGAGCTGGCACGGCCGCCCGAAGATCAAGACGCCCATCGAGCGCCCGCGCGTCTCGCTGCTCAACACCTTCTACATCAACGAGAATGTAGGTTTCTGAAGCCGGCAGGAGCTGGTTTCTAGAAATCAAAAAGCCGCCGTGCAGTGCATCGGCGGCTTTTTTTTACGTCCGTGGTGTGGACCAGATCACATCGCCTGCGGGCCGCGGTTCATCGCCGCCACGCCGGTGCGGCAGACTTCGACAAGGCCGAGCGGCTTCATGATGGCGATGAACTGCTCGATCTTCGACACCTTGCCGGTGATCTCGAAGATGAAGTGTTCGGTGTTGGCATCGATCACGCTGGCGCGGAAGGCGTCCGCCAGGCGCAGCGCCTCGACCCGGGCGTCGCCCGTTCCGGCAACCTTGACCAGCGCCAGCTCGCGCTCCAGCGGCCGCTCCTGGCCGAGCTCGGCAGCGCGCACCGACAGGTCGACCACGCGATGCACTGGCACGATGCGCTCGAGCTGGTGCTTGATCTGCTCGAGCACATGCGGCGTGCCGCGCGTCACGATGGTGATGCGCGACAAATGCTTCTCATGCTCGGTCTCAGAGACGGTCAGGCTTTCGATGTTGTAGCCGCGGCCCGAAAACAGGCCGATGACACGGGCGAGCACGCCCGGTTCGTTGTCGACCAGCACCGACAATGTGTGATTTTCCGGCAGCGCCGTTTCCTTGGCGATGAAATAGGCCGAACCGGTGGCTTGTAGCTGTGCGTTCATGAATGAATCTCGATCTGAGGCTTTTGCGCCAACTCGTTGATTGTGCGGCCTTCCCTCGAAGGCCGCACTCGGTTCGTCACACCAGTTCGCGGCCCTTGGCGTCGATGGCATTCGCCACCGCCTCGTCGGTCGCCTCATCAGGCAGCAGCATCTCGTTATGCGCCTTGCCAGACGGGATCATCGGGAAGCAGTTGGCGAGCGTCGCCACGCGGCAATCGAAGATCACCGGCTTCTTCACCGAAATCATTTCCTTGATCGCATCATCGAGCTCATCCGGCTTGTCGCAGCGGATGCCGTGGCCGCCATAGGCCTCGGCCAGCTTGACGAAGTCGGGCATCGCCTCGGTGTAGGAATGCGACAGGCGGTTGCCGTGCAGCAGCTGCTGCCACTGGCGTACCATGCCCATGTAGGAGTTGTTGAGGATGAACACCTTGATCGGCGCATCGTACTGGAGCGCTGCGCTCATCTCCTGGATGCACATCTGCACCGAGGCGTCGCCGGCGATGTCGATGACGAGCGATTCAGGATGGGCGATCTGCACGCCGAGAGCCGCCGGCAGGCCGTAGCCCATCGTGCCCAGGCCGCCTGACGTCATCCAGCGGTTCGGCTTTTCGAAGCCGTAATGCTGGGCAGCCCACATCTGGTGCTGGCCGACCTCGGTGGTGATGTAGGTGTCGAGATGCTTGGTGTTCTCGTAGAGCCGCTGGATCGCATATTGCGGCATGATCACTTCGCTGTTCGCCTTGTAGGCGTAGCTATCGCGCGCGCGCCACTTGGCGATCTGTTCCCACCACGGATACAGCGCCTTCTTGTCGGCCTTGGCGGTCGCCCGCCACAACCGCACCATGTCTTCGAGCACGCGGCCGACATCGCCGAGGATCGGCACGTCGGCGCGCACGTTCTTGTTGATCGACGACGGATCGATGTCGATGTGGATCTTCTTCGAGTTCGGCGAAAACGCGTTGAGGCGGCCGGTGATGCGGTCGTCGAAGCGCGCGCCGATGCACACCATGACGTCGCAATCATGCATCGCCATGTTGGCTTCGTAGCTGCCATGCATGCCCAGCATGCCGAGCCAGTTCTTGCCCGAAGCCGGATAGGCGCCCAGCCCCATCAGCGTCGAGGTGATGGGGAAGCCGGTCAGGTCGACAAGTTCGCGCAGCAGATGGCTGGCCTCGGTGCCGGAATTCACCACGCCGCCACCGGAATAGATGACAGGCCGCTTGGCGGTGGCCATCAGCGCGACCGCCTCCTTGATCCTCTCGAGGTCACCCTGGATCTTGGGCTGGTAGGAGGTGCGCGGCGCGGTCTGCGGCGGCGTGTAGATGCCCTTGGCGAACTGCACGTCCTTGGGGATGTCGACCACAACAGGGCCCGGACGCCCCGTGGTGGCGACATGGAAGGCCTCGTGCAGGATGCCGGCCAGGTCGTTGACGTCCTTCACCAGCCAGTTGTGCTTGGTGCAGGGACGGGTAATGCCGACGGTATCGCATTCCTGGAAGGCGTCGGAACCGATCAGTGTCGTCGGCACCTGACCGGTGATGCAGACCAGCGGGATCGAGTCCATGAGCGCGTCCTGCAGCGGCGTCACCGCATTGGTGGCACCAGGACCCGACGTCACCAGCATCACGCCAGCCTTGCCGGTCGAGCGCGCATAACCCTCGGCGGCGTGGCCTGCGCCCTGCTCGTGGCGCACCAGGATGTGCTGGACATCGTCCTGCTGGAACAGCTCGTCATAGATCGGAAGGACCGCGCCGCCCGGATAGCCGAAGAGGTGCTTGACGCCGTTGTCCTTCAGCGCCTGAACCACCATCTCGGCGCCAGTCATTTCGCGCCGTCCGCTGTCACTATGTCCGCTCATCGGTCCGTTCCGTCTTTCCTTCGCCATACTTGGCGGTTGCTGCTCTGTTAGTCCTGTTTCGGGCAATAAAAAAGGCCCCCGAGGGAGCCTTTGCATCTGCGCATGGGGGATTTCGCCCGGCGGTTACACCGCCTTGCCCATGCGCAATCCTACTACGAGAATGAGTGTCGTGTTCATCGGGGCGGACGTTAATGCGCAAAAAGCCCCACTGTCAACCTGACGTCAGCAGATTTTTCCGCAACGTCAGGCGAACGTCATTGCTCCAATTCTCCGCATCCGCTTAACCTTTGCGACACCATCCGACCTCACCCGCCCTTAACCGCACAGCGCTAAGGTTCCAGCAGAGAATTGGGGAAAAATCTCAGCATGTACGTTGAACGCCAGGCAGCAGCAGGCGAAACCACGTCGCAGGAACGCCGCGATCCGCTTCAGGACGACGCGCGCATTCTCGGCCATGTCGTACAGTGCGACGGCGCCCGCGCCGTCATCAGCGCCTTTGCCGAAAGCGGCGGCGCGGCGGCATCGGGGCTCTGGGCTGTCGGCCGCATGATCTCGATCAATCTGGGCGCATCTCGCACCATCGGGCTCGTCTATTCCATCGGCAAGGCCGACCGCTCCTGGAGCCCGCAGGGCGACAACCCCATCGAAGTCAGTGTCGAACTCATCGGCGAGGTCCGCGACCTCGGAACCGAAAAACGTCCAGTCTTCGACCGCGGCATCACCACCTATCCTTATGTCGGCGCCGTCGCCCACCGCATCCGCAGCCGCGACCTGCAGGCCGTCTACGATCTCGCCGGCCGCCATGCCGTCACCATCGGCCAGCTGTCGCAGGACGAGAACATCGATGCCTGCATTGCCATCGACGAGACACTCGCCCGTCACTTCGCCGTGGTCGGCACGACCGGCGTCGGCAAGTCGACCGCCGTGTCGCTGCTCATGCGCAAGATGATCGCCGAGCGCCCCGACCTGCGCGTCCTGATCCTCGACCCGCACAACGAATTCGCGGCCTCGCTGCCCGAATATTGCGTCAAGGTCGACACCAACTCGCTCGACCTGCCCTTCTGGCTGTTCAAGCTGGAGGAATTCGCCGAGGTGCTGTTCCGCGGCCGCGAGACCGATGCGGAAGAGATCGACGCCCTGCGCGACCTCATCCCGGTCGCCAAGAACCTCTACCGCAATCCCAATGGCGGCGCCTTCCTGCGCCGTGGCGTCGACGCGCTGACCGCCGACACGCCGGTACCTTATCGCATCGCCGATCTCATCAAGCAGATCGACGATCGCATGGGCATGCTCGAATCCAAGAATGAGCGCCCGATCCTGAAGTCGCTGCGCACGCGCATCGAATCGGCTCTGTCCGACCCGCGCTACCGCTTCATGTTCCATTCGCGCCTGATCGAGGACACGATCCACGAGACCATCGGCAACATCTTCCGCGTTCCGACCCAGGGGCGCCCGGTCACCTGCTTCGAAATGGCCGGCCTGCCCTCCGAGGTCGTCAATTCGGTCTGTTCGGTGCTTGCCCGCCTCGCCTTCGACCTCGCGCTCTGGAGCGAAGGCAAGCTCAAGCTTCTGCTGCTCTGCGAGGAGGCACACCGCTACATGCCGGCCGACCATCGTCTCGGCTTCGCGCCCACCCGCCATGCGCTGTCGCGCATCGCCAAGGAAGGCCGCAAATATGGCTGTTATCTCGGCGTTGTCACGCAGCGCCCGGGCGAGCTCGACCCGACGATCCTGTCGCAGTGCTCGACCGTTTTCGCCATGCGCCTCGCCAATGAACAGGACCAGGCGATCATCCGCTCGGCCATCGCCGATTCCTCGGCCTCGACACTGTCGTTCCTGTCGTCGATGGGACAGCGCGAGGCGATCGCCTTTGGCGAAGGCGTGGCGACGACGATGCGGCTGAAGTTCGAGAAGCTGCCGCCCAACCTGATCCCCGGCACCCAGAAGCGAGCCGCCGAAGCACCAGGCGGCGACGGCAACGACGTCGATCTCGCCATGATCGTCGAGCGGCTGCGCAATGTTCCGAAGCCGCAGGCGGCCTTGGGTTTTGCCGAAACGGTCGACGTCCAGCGCCAGGCCGGCGACAGCGACTACCGCAAACCGCCGTCCCGGCCCGAGCCCGACGGCGATTTTGACACCCGCTTCGGCCTGCGCCCGACCACCTTCGGTGGACGCAGCAGCGGCTGAGAGCCTGCCAGCGAGCTGGAAGGACGCCCGACCCCACCGGGGCGGGCGCTCCATGGGGCAGATCGGCTAAACCGTTGAGTACTTTGCCGCTTGGGCGCGCAAAGGGCGGCAATCGCCAATAATCGGAAACTCGTTTGCGCTCGCCGAGTTCACGCCCACGCGCCAAGGCGATGGTCCGCAAGACCACGTGGCGCGCCGGGTTTCGGCGGCATCGCCAACCAGGGCGTATTCCTGCCCATTTGTCACTGCGGACCGCTGGCTGTACAATCGGTCACGCGAGATACCACTGCCGTTGGTTCGAAACCGGGGTGTCCCATGCAGAGAACTCTCGAGCCTGAGATCATGGCTGATGCCGAGCAGTCCCTCGCCTATGCGAATGCCGACTTCGCAAGTTCAAATCAGCTGTTCGTCGATCATCTGCTGGTGGACAATCCGCAGGCCTTGAAAGATGTCATCGACCTCGGCTGTGGCCCCTGCGACGTAATGTTGAGGCTGGCGGAGGCATGCCCTGATATCCGCATAACCGCGGTCGATGGCTCCGCGGCGATGATCGAATTGGCGGCCCAGGCAGTGCGTGCAGCGAACCACGAAGCCCGCATTGTGGTGATGCAGGGGTACATCCCGGGATTGGCACTGCGTGAGCATGATTTCGATGCGATCCTCTCAAAGGACCTTCTGCACCACCTCCCTGATCCGATGGTGCTGTGGCGCGAAGCGCGGCGATTGGGACGGCAGGGGGCAGCTGTTCATGTGATGGACCTGATCAGGCCAGCCACGCAAGAAGACGCGCGAAACATTGTCGAGACAGTGGCGCCCGACGAGCATCCAATTCTCAAGGAAGATTTTTACAACTCGCTGTGCGCGGCTTTCACGATTGAAGAAGTCGAGACACAAATACGACAGGCCGGACTGCCGCTGCGGGTGACACGGGTCGGCGACCGCCACATGCTGATCAAAGGCGCGTTGCGTTAGGACTCTCGTCAGCCGACAAAGTCGGCTCCCCACCCCTACATGACATTCCATCTGGGGATCGCCGTGCCGGAGGCACGCATGGCCGCGTCAGGCACACACGCGATTGCGGCCCTGCCTTTTGGCTTCGTAGAGCTGCTTGTCGGCGCGTCGGTAAAAATCTTCGGCGCTCTCCTCGCGATCCCAAAGTGCTAACCCGACACTCGACGTCACATTGAGCTGGGCGGTGCCCGCATCGATGGCAAGCGAGGCGATTGCCTTGCGCATGCGCTCGGCAAAACGCTGCAGCAGTTCCAGGTCCATGTTGGGCGCAACAATGGCGAATTCCTCTCCGCCCAGCCGCGCCACCACGTCGTGATAGCGGGTCATATTCTTCAGGCACTTGCCGACCGAGCGCAGCACCTCGTCGCCGACATCGTGGCCATAGGTGTCGTTGACCAGCTTGAAATGGTCGAGATCGAGGATCATCAGCCCGACCGGCTTTCCGATACGCCGGAATTCGCCGAGATATTCCTTGAGCGCGTCATCGAAATAGCGCCGGTTCTGCATGCCCGTCAGGCCATCGGTCAGCGCGGCCTGTTCCAGATTGCGCGAGCGCGCACTCAGCGACGCCGTCATCTCGCGCAGCTTGCCGCCTTCCTTCACCTGGGTGCGGATCTGCGGGAAAATGAAGAACAGCCCGAACACCAGCGTGCCGGCCAGAAGCAGCATGACCGCCAGCAGCAGCACCTGCACCTGCTCGATGGCTGCGACCCGGCCGGGCATATAGAGCTGGTCAGCAGGCCCGTGCAGCAGGCTCCAGCCATAGAATATCGCCAGCGCTGCCGTCAAAATCAGCGCGATAAAGACGAAAAACGCGGTTTCAGCCTTGTGAAAGCGCATGGCCACCCTGGTCAAACCCCACCAGCTTTTATGCCATGCCGCGCCTTACGGACCGTTAATCGGCAGCTGCAAATGCCAACCCCGGCACAAGGCCGGTCAATCGTCGGCGAGCCCGCCGGGGCGGCCGACCTCGCCGCCGATGCGGCGCCATTCCGGGCCGAACTGGTTGCGGAACCAGGTCGACTGGCGCTTCGAATATTGTCTCGTGGCGATCTTCGCCCCCTCGATGGCCTCGTCGAAGCTCATCTCGCCGGCCATGGCGCTTGCCAGCTCGCGCACGCCGATGGCCTTCATCGCCGGCAGTTCGGGTGCAAGCCGCATCGCCGTGATCGCCTTGACCTCGTCCAGGGCGCCGGCCTCGATCATCTTGTCGAAGCGCATGTCGATGCGCCTGATCAGCTCCTGCCGCTCCGGCTCGATGACGATGAAACGCGCGGTGGTGAGATCGATCATCGGATGGCCGCGGTCGGCCTGCCATTTGAGGATCGACCGTCCCGAGGCTTGGAGAACTTCAAGCGCACGCACGATGCGCTGGCCGTCGCTGGCCTTGAGCCGCATGGCAACCTCGCTGTCGACCCTCATCAGGAGACGGTGCAGCCTGGGCGCGCCTTCCTCGTTGAGGCGCCAGCGCCAGCGGTCGCGGATATCAGTGGGGATTTCGGGCATCTCGGAAATGCCTTCGGCCAGCGCCCGGAAATAGAGGCCGGTTCCGCCGACGAAAACAGGTCGGTGCTCGTCGAACAGTCCGCTGTCGGCGAGCACGGCCACATCGCGCAGCCACGAACCGGTCGAATAGGCTGTCGCCGGCGAGACATGGCCGTAAAGGAAATGACGAACGCGCGCCAACTCATCGGCCCCGGGTCTCGCGGTCAGAACGTTGAGCACGCCATAGACCTGCATGGAATCGGCGTTCACGATCACGCCGCCGTCGCGTTCCGCCAGCTTAAGCGCCAGCGCCGACTTGCCGCTGGCGGTAGGCCCGGCTATCAGGGTCGCGTTCTTGATGCGCCCCTCGTTCTTGCCGGAATTTTCGATGCCGCTCGTCGCCACGCTGATTTCCCATCCCGACCGCGCACTGCTGCAGCCGTCCCTTGCCGATAAGGCCTCACGCGCCCTCGGCGCAAGCGGCATTGTCTGGCTGGCAGATGGCATCGCCTGCGACATCGCCCTGCCATCGGGCCTTGCGGCGGAAGCGGCAAGCCAGGCGCTCGCTTCGGCGCTGTCGGGCGAGCCCATCGATTTCGCCGTTCAGGACAACGCGACACGTAGGAAAAAGATCCTGATCGCCGACATGGACTCGACCATGATCGACCAGGAATGCATCGACGAACTGGCCGACGAGATCGGCGTCAAGGATCGCGTCGCCGACATCACCGCACGCTCGATGAATGGCGAGATCGCCTTTGAGCCCGCCCTGCGCGAACGCGTTGCCCTGCTTGCCGGGCTCGATGCCTCGGTCATCGACGGCATCATCAAGAACCGGCTGACGCTTGCGTCCGGCGGCAAGACGCTGGTGGCCACCATGAAGGCCCACGGAGCTTATTCGGCGCTGGTGTCGGGCGGCTTCGACGTCTTCACCTCGCGCATCGCAGCCATGCTCGGTTTCGACGAGAACCGCGCCAACCACCTGATCGAGACCGACGGCCGGCTGACCGGCCAGGTTTCCGAGCCGATCCTCGGCCGCGCCGCCAAGGCGGTGGCGCTCGACGAGATTTCCGCGCGCCTGGGCCTCACCCCGGATGACGCAATCGCGGTTGGCGACGGCGCCAACGATCTCGACATGATCCGCCTCGCCGGCTCGGGCGTTGCCCTCCACGCCAAGCCGTCGGTAGCGGCCCAGGCAAAAATCCGCATCGACAATGCGGACCTCACGGCCCTGCTCTACCTGCAGGGCTACAGCCGCGCCGAGTTCGCCTGATGCAACCGATCCGCACAAATCGCCTGATCCTGCGCAACTGGGAAGAACGCGACCGCGAACTCTTCCATCGCATCAACTCCGACGATCAGGTGATGGAGTTCTTCGGCGTTCGCCGCAGCAGGGCCGAGAGCGATGCGCTTTTCGACAAGCTGCACGGCAACATCGACCGCGACGGCTTTGGCTTTACCGCGGTCGAGATCGCGGAGACGGGCCAATGCATCGGCTTTGTCGGCATCAACCCGACCGATCTCGAGCCCTTCATGCCCAAGGGTACGATCGAGATCGGCTGGCGCCTGGCCCCCGAGTTTTGGGGCAAGGGCTACGTCACCGAAGCTGCCGAAGCCTGGCTCGAATTCTGCTTTGACCGGCTCGGGCTCGACGAGGTCGTCTCGTTCGCCGTGTGGAACAATGACCGCTCGACGTCTGTCATGAAGCGGCTGGGCATGAGCAACGACCCGGCACGCGATTTCGATCATCCCAGGGTCGCCGACGCCCATCTCAAGCGTCATGTCTACTACCGCCTGTCGCGCGACGACTGGCGATCACGAAAAAAGGCGGCCAACTAGCCGCCTTTTTCTTTTCCACGCAGGAAGGCCAGCCCCGGCGATCTGCCGAGGCAGGCGAATTGCCGCCGGCCTCAATCCATCCGAAGCGTCACGAACCTCAGCTCGCCCGTCTTGGACGCCAGCATCAAAAGCGCGTTCTTGCGCCCCTGCTCCTTCAGCGCCGCAATGCGGTCGGTGACCTGCTTGGGCGACTTCATCTCTTCCTGGCCGATCTCGGTGATGACCTCGCCGGCGACGATGCCGCGCTCGGCCGCTGCCGAATCCTTGGCAACCGCCGTCACCACGACACCGGTCACGTCTCCGGCAATGCCGAATTTCGCGCGCGTGTCGTCGTTGAGTTCGCCAAGCGTCATGCCAAGCACGCTGACCGCGGCCACTTCGGCGCCCTTGTCGGCTCCTTCGCCCGGCTTGCCGGTTTCGCCCTCGGCCAGCTTCTCGCCGTCCTCGAGGCGGCCGAGCGTCACCTTGACGGTCTGCTCGACGCCCTTGCGCACGACGACCACGTCGACGGCCTTGCCGACGGGGCTCTCGGCCACGACGCGCGGCAGGTCGCGCATCTCGACGATGTCCTTGCCATCGAACTTGATGACCACATCACCAGGCTGGATCGCCCCGTTGTCGACCGGTCCGCCCTTGATGATGCCGGCAACCAGCGCGCCCTTGGCCGACGTCATGCCGAGGCTTTCGGCGATGTCGTCGGTCACCGGCTGGATGCGAACGCCCAGCCAGCCGCGGCGGGTCTCGCCGAACTGCCGAAGCTGATCGACCACGCCGGCCGCAATCTCCGACGGGATCGAGAAGCCGATGCCGATGGAGCCGCCCGACGGCGAAATGATCGCCGTGTTGATGCCGATCACCTCGCCATACATGTTGAACAGCGGGCCGCCCGAATTGCCGCGATTGATCGCCGCGTCAGTCTGGATGAAGTCGTCATAGGGGCCGGAATTGATGTCGCGGTTGCGCGCCGACACGATGCCCAGCGTCACCGTACCGCCAAGGCCGAACGGGTTGCCGATCGCCATCACCCAGTCGCCGATGCGCATCTTGTTGGAATCGCCGAACTTCACCGCCGTCAGCTTCTTGGCCTTCGGATCGATCTTGAGCACGGCGATGTCGGTCTTGGTATCGGTGCCGATAAGCGTCGCCTTCAGCTTCGAGCCGTCGGAGAAATTGACCTCGATCTCGTCGGCATCGGCGATGACGTGGTTGTTGGTGACCACGATGCCCTGCTCGGCATCGACGATGAAGCCCGAGCCAAGCGACTGCACCTTCTGCGGCGCGGCGCCGTCCTGGCCGTCGCGCTTCTTGAAGAAGTCGTCGAAGAAGTCCTGGAAAGGTGCGCCTTCGGGCAGCTGCGGCACCGGCACGGCATTTTCGTTGTCGCCGTCGCCGCTCTTCACCGTCTGCGACGTCGAGATGTTGACCACTGCGCCCAAAAGCCCTTCGGCGAGGTCGGCGACGGATTCAGGCCCTTGCGCAAAAGCCGGGGCAACGAAGGTCGGTGCCGCCACCGCGCCGATCATCAGCGCCGTCGTTGCAGCCAGAGAAGCCTTTCGCATGGCGCGCAAAAGGGTTGTGGAATTCATCAGGGAAGCCTCCCGGGCTGCATTGGCGTTGATCGCGCCGGGCCGTCCGGACGCGAAGCGTCATGATGGAAACAAATAAGGCCTGTTTGCGACCATTGCTATCGGAAGGGAATAAATCATCCGTTATCCCCTGATGAGCCAGACGATGCCGACGCCGATGGCAATTGCCACCAGGCCGAACAGGCGCAAAGCATTGTCAGGGATGTCGGCCATCTGGGCCGCGAGCCGCTTCATCTGAGCGGGAAAGCCGCCATAGACGACGCCCTCGATGACGAGGACGAGGCCTATGGCGACGATCAGATCCTGCACCGTCAGTTGCTGGTGCTGGGAGCGGCAGCGCCGGCCTGCGGGGCGGGCGTTGCCTTGGGCGCGGCAGAAGCTGCACCGCCGTCCGGGCTGCGGAAGTAACGGAAGAATTCCGATTCCGGCGACAGCACCATGGTGGTGCCGTTGGCGTCGAGCGCGGTGCCATAGGCACTCATCGACCGGTAGAAGTCGAAGAACTCAGGATCGCGCTTGAAGGCATCGGCGAACACGGAGTTGCGTTCGGCTTCGCCCTGACCACGCAGGATCTCGGACTCCTTCTGTGCCTCGGCGACGATCTCGACGACCTCGCGGTCGGCACGGGCGCGGATGCGCTGCGCCGCTTCGCGGCCACGGGCGCGCAGCCTTTCAGCTTCGGCCAGACGCTCCGCCTTCATGCGGTCGTAGGTCTGCTGCGAAACTTCTGCCGTCAGGTCGGTGCGGCGGATGCGGACGTCCTCGACCTGCAGGCCGAGCGCATTGGCGTCGGGCTGCAACTGGTCGCGCACGTCGCGCATCATCGATGCGCGTTCTTCCGACAGGGCGGACTCGAAGCCGCGCACGCCGTAGACCCGGCGCAGCGCTGCGTCGAGACGCGTGCGCAGGCGCTGTTCGGCCAGTTCCACGCTACCCGAAACCGCCGAGCGGAACTTGCGGGCGTCGTTGATGCGGTAGGCCACGAAGGCATCCACATCGTAGAACTTGCCGCCCGAGACCTGCACGCGGATATCGTCGAGGTCGAGGCGCATGACGCGGTCCTCGATGATCTGGATGTTGTCGGCCTCAAACATCGAGAACGGCGCCTTGAAGTAGATGCCCGGCTCGGTCTTGACGTCGACGATCTCGCCGAAGCGCAGCACGATCGCCTGCTGGCGGGCGTTGACCACGAAGATCGACGACCAGAGCAGGAACAGGATGATGGCAAAGAAGATGCCGATGATGGGAAGACGATTGGACATCAGTTGCCTCCCGCCGCCGGAGCGCGCTTCTGCAGTTCGGGCAGCGGCAGATAGGGCACTACGCCCTGGCCGTTGCCTTGCTCGACGATCACCTTGCCGGAGCCCTGAAGCACCTTCTCCATCGTCTCGAGGTAAAGGCGCTTGCGGGTGACGTCAGGCGCCTTGGCATATTCGTCATAGACCGAGATGAAGCGCTGCGCCTCACCCTGTGCTTCCTGCACGACACGGTTCTTGTAGGCGGCCGCATCTTCGCGGACCTGCGCTGCCTCGCCGCGTGCCTGGCCGAGCTTCTGGTTGGAGTACTGGTTGGACTCCTCCACGAAACGGTCTTCGTCCTGCTCGGCGCGCTGCACCTCGTCGAACGCATCGGCCACTTCGCGCGGCGGCGCTGCGTCCTCGATCGAGATGGCGTTGACCGTCATGCCGGTGCCATAGCTGTCGAGCGTCTGCTGGATGATGTCGCGCACGTTGCCGGCGATGCCCTGGCGGTCGTCGCGGAACACGTCCTGTGCCGGACGACGACCGACCACTTCGCGCATCGCGCTCTCGGCCACCTGGCGCACCATCACGTCGGGATCGGCGACATTGAACAGATAGGCCGTCGGATTGGCGACCTGGTAGGCCACCGAGAACTTGACGTCGACGATGTTCTGGTCGCCCGACAGCATCAGGCCCGAAGACGCAGTACCCCGGACTTCGCCGATATTGACCAGCTTTTCAGCGGTGTTGACCTTTTCCACGGTTTCCATCGGCCACCAATGGAAGTGCAGGCCCGGCTGCGACAGCTGTTCCTTCGGCTTGCCGAAGCGCAATTCCACCGCCAGCTCGTCCGGCTGCACGGTATAGACGGCCTGATAGGCCCACAGCGCCACCAGACCGACCGCGATCAGGCCGAACAGGGCTGCACTCGAGCCGCCGCCGCCAGGCAGGGCGCGCTTGAGCCGGTCCTGGCCCTTGCGAATGATGTCCTCGAGATCGGGAGGCGATCCGGGAGGTCCGCTCGGCCGCGGCCCCTGTCCCCAGGGGCCACCGCCCCCGCCGCCGCTGCCGCCGCCACCCCATGGGCCGCCGCCGCCTCCATTTTGATTGTTCCAGGGCATGAATGTCCTTTCAACTGCGAAACAATGACGGCCGCGCCTGAGACGGCCGCTTATTTACCGACACCATCTATAGGGATGCAATCACGCGCTTTCAACGCGACCACGGGATGCACCCGCGCTTTTCACTACAGATGTATGAGTACACGCTTAATGCGTGACGGGACGCTTGCGATAAACTGTGTAGCGTGTCGCATGGCTGTCTTTTTCACCTGATGGAAAATCCTCCGAGCTTTCGACCGCCCAGATCTCGGGATCGATTTCGGGAAAGCGCGTGTCGCCATCGGGCGAAGCCATCACATGGGTAACGTGCAGCCGGTCGGCCAGCGGCAGCGCCTGGCGATAGATTTCGCCGCCGCCGATCACGCAGATGTCATTGGCATCGGGCATGCAGCGCCCGCGCGCGGTCGCCAGCGTGATGGCATCCTGCAGCGAATGCACCACCTCGGCGCCTTCGGCGCGGAAATTCGTGTCGCGCGTAACGACGATGTTCAATCGCCCCGGCAGCGGCCGCTTGGGAAAGCTCTCCCAGGTCTTGCGGCCCATCACGATCGGCTTGCCCATCGTGTCGGCCTTGAAGCGCTTGAGGTCGCTCGACAGTCTCCACGGCAAGCCATTGTCGCGTCCGATCACGCCGTTCTCGGCAATCGCCACATAGATCGCAACTTCCATCGGACGCGCTTCCCTGTCAGGGCGAATCTACGCCCGGCCGTTCATTTGCCGGTATCGTAGGGCTGCAGGATCAGAATATCGATATCGCGTTCGGGATTAAAATCCTGCGCCGTCATCTCGAAGGTCGTCGGGCCGGTCTTCTTCACGCCAGTGCCGCAGAAGCTGACGATGCTGGCCGGATCGCCCTTGTCGATGGTCAGCCTGAACTTGCCGATGGTGCCCAGCGCCCAGTTGCCACCTGATGTCAGCACATAGGAAAGCCAGGTCTCGGTGTAGGGCGGATAACCGTCGGCGGCAGCCTTTGCCGCCTTCGTGACCGCACGTTCGAAACCGTCGTCGAGGCAATATCTGCGCTTGTAATCGTCGTATCGGCCCTGGAACTTGCCATCCATGTAGAAGCTCACGCCGGCCGTGCCGCCGACGCTCGGCGTGTAGCTGTGTGCCACCTTCACCGGTTTGCCGGCCGGAAAACGGGCCTTCCACCAATAGGCCGAACGCAACTGCCAGAGCGGCTCGCGCACGCTCTTCATGCCCGAACCCTCGTCATATTCGTTGATGGTGATGAGGCCGCGTTCCTGCCAGTCGGCGGCGACCTCGGGCGAAAGCATCTCCAGCGCCTTCAGCGTCGCATCGCCGAACGGGAAATAGGGAACGCCGTTGGCGTCGAGTTCCTTGCCGATGTCGATGCCAACCGCATAGACCGAATGCTGCAGCTGAGGCTTCACCTCCTGCCCGTCGATCGACACGGAGAAGCCGAGGAAATTGTCGGACGCATCGACAGGGATATCGACATTGGCATACGGGCTGCCCTCGATGTCCGGCATCGGAAACGCAACCAGCGTCTCGACATCCTTGTCCGAATTGTTGCGGAACACATAGTCGACCGTCACCTTGTCCGCGGAGATGAACAGGTCCTCGCTCTCCATGGCGATAAGGTCGTTGCGGCCGAGTATCAGCCCGCCGGCGCCGAGTTGTGCCGTCGTGTCGTTGGCGGACGCCGGAACGGCCGCAAGCAGGCTCACTGCCAAGAGCCCCGACCGCATTTCCCACGTCCTGTGTTTCGACATATTCCGCCCTCTCCCGCTCTCTGCAGGCAGCCATCGGCAAGCCGCACCCACGACCCAAGCTCTAGTCGATCCCCCGCCGGCAGTCCAACGCGACGGGTCTCGCAAGCCCGAAGGCCAACCTTACGAAAGCGTATGGCGGCCGCGAAGCCTCGGTAACCTCGCAATGGCATGATGAAAATGCGCAGTGGTCGCTGTCGCGAGGTGAGGAGTTTCAGCAATGCTCCGGATGGCGGTTCTGTCCAGCACGTTCGCTCTCGTGGCAATCGCAACGGCTGCTGCTGTCCCGGCGTCCGGGGCGAGCGCAGCCGAAAAGCCCGTGGCTGCTGAAAAGAACCCACCCGGCGACATTCCCGACAGCCAGGTCTTCATCGACTACGCCTCAAAGGACGGCTACGCCCTGAAGGTGCCCGAAGGCTGGGCGCGCACCGATCTTCCGACAGGCGCCAGTTTCGTCGACAAACTCGACGGCGTGGTGGTCACCCGCAGCGACGCAGCCCAACCGCCAACGGTCGACAGCGTCCGCAAGGACTACCTGCCCGTCCTCCAAAGCCAAGAGCGCGCCGTGCAGATCGGCGGCGTGAAAGCAGTCAGGCTGCCGGCCGGCAACGCCATCCGCATCGCCTACAGCTCCAACTCCGCACCCAACCAGGTCACCAACAAGCAGGTTCGGCTCGAAAACCAGCGCTATCTCTATTTCAAGGACAAAAAGCTCGTGGCGCTCGAACTCTACGCCCCGTTTGGCGCCGACAATGTCGACCAATGGAAGCTGATGTCGGAATCGTTCCAATGGCGCTGACATGAGCGTTCTGGAGGCGTACGAACTCTACCGCTTCTACCATGTCGGCGACGACGAGATCGCGGCGCTGCGCGGCGTCAGCCTGTTCCTGTCGGCTGGCGAGATGGTCTCGGTGATGGGGCCCTCAGGCAGCGGCAAGTCGACACTTCTGGCCTGCCTCACTGGTCTCGACGAACCTGACGGAGGTTACGTTACCGTCCGCGACCGTCTGATGACACGCCGCCCCGAGGCCGATCGGGCCACGATCCGCGCCGAAAACTTCGGCATCCTGCTGCAGTCGGGAAATCTCTTCCAGCACCTGACGGTGCGTGAGAACATCCTGCTGTCGATGCAACTGTCGGGGCGCAAGGACAGAGAAAGGCTCACCGCCCTGCTGCAGGCGGTCGGCCTGTCGCATCGCGAGCGCGCCTATCCGGCGCAGCTTTCCGGCGGGGAGACGGCGCGAGCGGGACTTGCGGCCGCACTTGCCGCCGATCCGCCGCTGCTGGTGGCGGACGAACCGACCGCCGAGATCGACCGCGTGGCGGAGGAGCGCCTGCTCGACTATTTCGAGGCGCGCCGTGCCGCCGGCAAAACGACGCTCGTCGCCACCCACAGCGCCTCCCTTGCCGCGCGGGCCGATCGCATCATCCATCTCGCGGACGGGCGCATCGACAATGTTTGATGCCCTCGTCACCGCCTCCGGCATCTCCAGGAGCTTCGCCGACGGCAGCGACGACGCCCTGACCGTGCTTTCCGACGTCAGCTGCCAGATCGATGCCGGCGACCGTATTGCGCTGGTCGGCGCGTCGGGCAGCGGCAAGACCACGCTGCTCCATATCCTGGGCGGCCTCGACAGCCCGACGCTCGGCGCGGTCGCCTGGCCCGCCCTTGGGCCACGCTCCTCACTGCGACCCGGCAAGGTCGGCCTGGTGTTCCAGACGCCGAGCCTGTTTCCGGCGCTCACCGTCCTGCAGAATGTCAGCCTTCCGCTGGTCTTGCTGGAGCGCAACGACGACATCGAGGCCAAGGCAGCAGCCATGCTCGAGCGCTTCGAACTGTCGGCCCTTGCCCAAAAGCTGCCTGAGGAGCTTTCGGGCGGTCAGGCGCAGCGTGTCGCCATGGCGCGCGCGCTTGCAGCCGGCCCGCGACTGGTGCTGGCCGACGAGCCGACAGGCCAGCTCGACAGCGCAACCGCCAGGCATTTCATCGACCTTACCATCGACGTTCTGCGCAAGACCGGTACCGCGCTGCTCATCGCCACGCATGACGAGGCGGTGGCCGAACGCATGAGCCAGCGCTGGTTGCTCGACCATGGCCGACTTTCGCACCCGGTCGAACCGGAACGGAGGCGCGCGTGACCCGCCTTTGGCTGTTCGGCCTGCTGCGCCGCCGGTTCGGACGCCTCGCCGGTGTCGCCGCCGGCATCGCGGTGACCGTTGCGCTGCTCGCATCGCTTGCAGCCTTCCTTGCCGACAGCAGCAGTTCGATGACGCGTCGCGCCGTCTCCGCCGTGCCTGTCGACTGGCAGGTCCAGCTGGCGCCGGACGCAGATTCCGCAGTCGTTCGCAACGCGATCACCGCGTCCGCCGGCACCACTGCCGTCCGGCAGGTGTCCTTTGCGAATGTCGACGGGTTGGAGGCCAGCGCCGGCGGCACGGTACAGACCACCGGCCCCGGCAAGGCGATCGCCTTCGACGAAAATTATCTCAAAGACTTTCCTGAAGAAGTGCGGCTGCTGTCCGGCCGGCTCGACGGCGTGCTGGCCGCGCAGCAGACCGCAGCCAACCTGCATGTTGCACCGGGCGACATCGTCACCATCAAGCGCGTGGCCCTGCCCCCCGTCGACGTGAAGATCGATGGCATCATCGAGCTGCCGGACGCCGATGCCCTGTTCCAAAGCGTCGGCCTGCCGCCCCAGGCCGCCCCGCAGGCGCCACCCGACAACGTGCTCGTCCTGCCATCAGATCAGTGGCAGCGGGTATTCGGTCCGCAGCAGACCGCTCGACCGGACACGACGCGCACCCAGCTGCATGTGCGGCTCGACCGGACGACGCTGCCGGCGCGACCGAGCGACGCCTGGACGATCGTCACGGGTGCGGCACGCAATCTCGAAGCCAGGGTCGCGGGACAGGCGCTGGTCGCCAACAATCTTGGCGCCCGGCTCGACGCCGTCAGGGGCGATTCGCTCTATGCCGCGGTGCTGTTCCTGTTCCTCGGCATTCCCGGCATCGCCCTGGCCTGCCTGCTCACGATAGCAGTCAGTTCAGCCGGTGCGGACCGGCGCCGGGCCGAGCAGGCACTGCTTAGGGTTCGCGGCGCGAGCCTGCGCCGCATCCTCGTGCTCGCCTCGGCCGAAGCGTTGCTCGTCGGCGGTATCGGCATTGCACTCGGGCTCGGGATGGCGTTGCTTTTCGCGAAGTTGCGGCTCGGCGGCGATGCCGGGTTCGGCATGGTGGCGATGGGCCTGTCCATCCTCACGGGCATGCTGCTTGCGCTGGCAACCTTCCTCTACCCTGCCTGGCGCGACAGCCGCACGCAGAGCATAAGCGCATCGCGCCGCGTTATCGGCCGCACCACCCGGCCCCTGTGGGCACGGCTCTGGCTCGACGTGCTGCTGCTGTGCGCGGCACTTGTGCTGTTCTGGCAGTCGGCGAGCACCGGATACCAGGTGGTGCTCGCGCCCGAGGGCGTCGCCGCCACCGCGGTCGACTACAACGCTTTCATCGCGCCGGCTTTGTTCTGGATCGGCTCGGCGCTGCTCGCCATCCGCGTCTCGGCCCGTATCATCGCCGCCAATGGCATGCTGCTGCAGGCCCTGGTCAGGCCAGCGGCCGGCAAGCTCTCGACCATCGTGGCCGCGGCCCTGTCGCATCAGGCGGCGCGCATCACTGCGGGCATTGCCATGACCGCGCTCGCTGTCTCCTTCGCCGTCTCCACGGCTGTTTTCAACACCACCTACAATGCTCAATCGCGGGTCGATGCGGAGCTCACCAACGGCGCCGACGTCACCGTGTTCGGGACCGAGGCGCATCCGGCAGGAGCCAGGCTGGACCAGCTCGCCGCCCTGCCCTCGGCCGACGCGGTCCAGCCGATGCAGCACCGCTTTGCCTATGTCGGCAACGACCTGCAGGATCTCTATGGCATCGACCCGGTGTCGATCGACGACGCCACCGATTTTCCAGACGCCTATTTTGCCGGCGGCAAGGCCGCCAACATCCTCGCGCGCCTCGCCGAGACACCGAATGGCGTGCTGGTGTCGGAAGAAACCGTGCAGGACTTCCAGCTTTCGGTCGGCGACATCATCAATCTCCGCCTCCTCAACGCTTCCGACCATCAGTACCATCAGGTGCCGTTCACCTTCATCGGCGTGGTTCGCGAATTCCCAACCGCGCCGAGAGACTCATTCCTGGTCGCCAACGCTGCCTATGTCGCCGAACTGACCGGTTCGGACGCCAGCGAATATGTGCTGATGCACGCCAGGGGCGACCCGGCGGATCTGGCCAGCGAAGCTGCGGCAGCGCTGGCTGGCGACCCCGCCCTCAAGGTCAAGGATGTGGGCTCCGCCGCCCATCTCATCAGCTCCAGCCTGACGGCCGTGGACCTTTCGAGCCTGACGACGATCGAACTCAGCTTTGCGCTTGCCCTGGCAGTCGCTGCCGCCGGCCTTATGCTCGGCCTCGGCTTCCTCGACAGGCGGCGCAGCTTCGCCATTCTTTCGGCGATCGGCGCCAAGCCCCACCAGCTCGCGGCGTTCCTGTGGGGCGAAGGGTTGCTGGTGGCCCTCGGCGGGCTGGTCTTCGGACTGGCGTCGGGACTGACCATCGCCTGGATGCTGGTCAAGCTCCTGACCGGCGTGTTCGATCCTCCGCCAGAGGCGCTTTCAATCCCCTTCGCCTATCTGGCCCTGGTCCTGCTGCTGCTGGTGGCGTCCATTGTGCTGGCGATCCAACTGACGCGCGCGATAGGCAACGCCGACGCGCCGCAACGGCTGAGGGAGCTTTAGAGCGCCGTGCGCCGGAAAAGCGGCAGCGTATTGCCACGTTTTCGTCGGGACGTGAACGGGCGTTGTGTCCACTCCCCTGATGGTACTTGTCGGCGATGCAAAGACACCATCCGTAAGAAACCAAAGGCTTTCCACGAGTTGATCATCTGGTTGGACGACGCCTTGTTCGGGGCTTCTCCAGCCCCACGGTTACGACGAGGGGCATGCTCGCAGATACCGAACGTTCGGCGTATATTTCGGCCATTTGGCAACGTCATTTGCGCAAATTGCTGCATCAACTTTGCCAATCAGCTTGAACAGGCCCGCAAGGTCGTCGAGCCATAGCGGCTGCTGACCCGATCCCGCAAGGCATGCGCCTGACGGTTCAAGCCGATCACATCCTTCACGGAGAGGCCCGATCGGCGCCTGCGCCTGCCGGCCAGCCCCCGGTGCTGGAAGGAAGGCAGACGGCGTAAAGTCCGCTCTTGTCTAAACCGCGATCGGCGCGCGGATGGAGGCGTCGGCGACGTAGTTTTCCAGCCTGAAATCCTCGAAGCGGAAGGCGAACAGGTCGGTGACCTCGGGATTGATCCACATCGTCGGCAGCGCCTTTGGCGTGCGCCCAAGCTGCTCACGGGCCTGCTCGAAGTGATTGTGGTAGATGTGGGCGTCGCCAAGCGTATGGACGAAATCGCCCGGCTTCAGCCCCGTCACCTGCGCCACCATCATCGTCAGCAGCGCGTAGGACGCGATGTTGAACGGCACGCCAAGGAATATATCGGCCGAACGCTGATAGAGCTGGCACGAAAGCCTGCCGTCGGAGACGTAGAACTGGAACAGGCAGTGGCATGGCGGCAGCGCCATCGCGTCCACTTCTTCCGGGTTCCAGGCCGAGACGATCAGCCGACGCGAGTTCGGGTTCTTCCTGATCTGCACCAGCAGGTTGGCGATCTGGTCGATCTCGCCGCCGTCGTGCGTCGGCCACGAGCGCCACTGCTTGCCATAGACCGGGCCGAGGTCGCCGTTCTCGTCGGCCCACTCGTCCCAGATCGAAACGCCGTTGTCCTTGAGATACTTGATGTTGGTGTCGCCGGCCAGAAACCACAGCAATTCGTGGATGATCGACTTCAGGTGCAGCTTCTTGGTGGTGAGGACGGGAAAGCCTTTTCCCAGGTCGAAACGCATCTGGTAGCCGAACACCGAGCGCGTACCGGTACCGGTCCGGTCGCCGCGGTCGGAACCGTTTTCCATGACATGGCTGAGTAGGTCGAGATACTGGCGCATCGGTCGGGCTCGATTCGTCGTTTGCCAGATCATAGCGGAGTGGGCCGGCTCTGGAAACGAATGCGCTTCCTGTCCCCAGGCGCATTGACGCGGGCGTCCATGCGTCAAGGCTGCGCTCGGACGGCGCGGCGTTCAACGATGCCACAGGCAATTCAGGCAGCGCACGCGCCGCCCGGCCTGAACCACCCGAAACCGAACCGAAATCCGGCCCGGTTTTCAGGATTCGATCGGTAAGGGATCAGATCGCGCCGAGTTTGCCGAGTTCCTTGGCGACCAGGTAGTAGAAAGTGACGCGGTTCTTGGTGTGGTCGGCCGACATGGCCTTGCAGACCTTCTCCAGCGCGCCATCGGCCTTCTTGGCGTCCTCGACGCCGAGCTTCTTGGCAATCCAGCCGGCTTTCACCCGGTCGAGCTCCTTGGGGTCGGTGCAGGAGACCAGCGAGGAATCGCGGTTGCGCAGTGCGATGCCGAGATGCTTGACGATCTTGCTGACCGCCTCTTCCTTGGCGCCGGCATCGTACTTCTTCACGTCTGCAAGATAGTCGCTCATGAGTATTCCCCTCGTCGACAGATTGACGTCATCTCCCGCGGGGACTGCCGGCCTTGACCGGTTCATGCGCAATGCAAGCTTTCCCCAGCGTGGCGAGCTTCTGTTCGCGCAAGGCGCGAGTCAACCCTCGGAGTTCGCGTGGCATCATAAATCTGTTGCGGATGGAGAGGTTAGGCGGCTTTCCGCCCTTCCCTTTTGAGCGCCGCATCCTTATATTCGCACCGTCAGCTTGACTGACTATGGCGATAAACTGCCGATGAAATAAGCCATTCGGACCCGGGGGCGGTACCCGGCGCCTCCACCAAAAGTCGTCGTGCAATAGAGCGACGGTTTTTGCTGGGGGCGAAATAGGATCGACGAGGGTGTAAAGATCGGACTTTTGCTCGGCATTGTACCACCGTTATCGGGCTAAACTTATAGTTGCCAACGACAACTATGCGGAAGCACGTCTCGCTGCTTAATGCGGTGCGATAGCTTCAAATTAAGTCCTAGCGGTTCGCACTTCTAGGCGGGGTTCGGAGGTACCTGGCAACAGAAACCTCCACTTCTCCCCCCTCACTACCTCTGGGCTTCGACCCCGCCGGACCTTCCGGTCATTTTGCCTGCCGCGCGCGTACGATTGCCGCGCAGGCCGTTTCACGTCCGTGCACGCGCACCGCAGTCGACGCCCCCTCACCTCATCTCTGGAGACAAAAATGCATCGCGACTGCGACCGCTTCTTCGTGCTTTCAGGTGGCCCCGGCTCGGGCAAGACCACGCTGATCGAGGCCCTCGGCCGCCGGGGCTTCGCCACGACGGCCGAGGCCGGCCGGGCCATTATCCGGGACCAGACAGCGATTGGCGGGCCAGCCACCCACCAGAACGACCCTGCCCTGTTCGCCGAAATAATGCTCGCCTTCGACATGCAGTCCTACCGCCTGGCGCTGGACAAGGAGGGGCCGGTTTTCTTTGACCGCGGCGTGACGGAACTTGCCGGATACCACCGGATGATGGGCATGCCGGCGCCGGCACATTTCAGGACCGCAGCAGAACGCTTCCGCTACAACCCCAAGGTCTTCATCGCGCCGCCATGGCCGGAGATCTTTGCCAATGACGGCGAAAGGAAGCAGTCATTCGGGGAAGCGGTCACCACCCATGCCTCGTCGGTGCGGATCTACGCCGAGTTCGGCTATGAGATCGTAGCGCTGCCCAAGGCATCGGTCGAAGAACGGCTGCGCTTTGTCCTTGCCGAGGCGAGCCTGTGAAGGCACCGCCGGAAAACAGCACATGGACGGGCCCAGGCCGTAGCGGATGCCTGCGCTTCCTGCTGGAACGCCCGCCGCCTGGCTAGGCTGCGCTCGGCAGTTGCACGCCCTCGGCAAAGGTGCGGTTGCGGCCGGCGCGCTTGGCCGCATAGAGGATCTTGTCGGCACGGGCGATGGCGTCCCAAAGATCTTCGCCCGGATGGAATTGCGCGATGCCGAAGCTGCAGGTGACGCGGAAATCGTCGGGCAATTCGGAAAAGCTCAAGCCGGCGATCTCGCGCCGCAACCGCTCGGTCAAGGCGAATGCGTCGTCGACGGTTCTGTCCTTCAGCACCATGACGAACTCCTCGCCGCCGGTGCGCGCCGCCACGTCTCCCTTACCCAGGCTGCGCCTGATGATGCCGCCAAAGCCTGTCAGCACCACATCGCCGGCAGCGTGGCCGAAGCGGTCGTTGATGCCCTTGAAGCGATCGATGTCGCAGGCAACGACGCTGAGCGGCTTGTGGCCACCGACAGGGTGCAGGCGCGCCTCCCGCCCCTGCAGGCCGCGACGGTTCAGCAGCCCGGTCAGCGGGTCGGTGTCGCGCTCGGCCTTCAGCGCCAGCACGATGTCGGCGCAGACCACCACCAGCAGGCCGAGCCCGCTGGCCGCACCGAGCACGGACATGCTGAACTGCGCCCAGATCCAGAACTCGGATTCGAAGAACGCGCCGATGTCGTCGGAAGGGATCGAGCTCTTGTCGAGCAGCACGCGCACGAAGAAGGTGACCCCGAGCCCAAACAGCAGCCAGACCATGGCCTGGTCGATCACATTGCCGCGCACCAGGTCACGCAACTTCCAGGCGCCGCTCAGGACAATGCAGCCCATGCCGATATTGAGGGCATAGACGCGGATCTGGAGATTGTTGTCGACATAGTAGAAATAGCACAGCACGCCGACGATCGCGGCAAACCAGGCCGCGTGCAGGGCCAGCGGCATCGACCTGCCGGAGCGCGCAAGCACGCCCTCCACCAGAAGCAGCGGGCCTGCGGCATAAAGCATGGCGGAGACGATGGTGTTGTAGCCGATATCGGGCGGCCACAGGGCGAACTGCACGATGGTGCCGCCCCCGACCGCCGCGAATGCAAGCGCGAAAAACAGCAGGTGCCGCCGGCGGCGCTCCAGCAGCCATACGCAGAAGAACGTCGCTGCAAACAGCAGCAGCAGGGCCGAAGGGATGAATTTCAAGATTTTCCGCAGGCCTCTGGCGTCGTCGCTACTTCCGGTGGTCTTGCGGAGACTTACCGGCCCATAGGTAAACAAGACGATATCGAGGCTGGGTGAAGTCGGCCAAGAATGGTTGGGCCAGCAGCGCATGTAACGAGCCTGCTGTCCGGTGACTTGGGGCCGGGCATGCGCCCGGCCCCAAAAGCTCATTCGGCCGGCATCTCGGCGACGTTGCGGCCACGGCCGAGCGTCACCTGGGCGAGCGCAAACGCGATGACGGCGGAGATCGTGATTCCTGCGACCATCGGCAGCGGCGTGCCGTCGAAGAACAGCCCGGCCACCGCCATGGCGGCCGCGCCGATGGCGAAATGCAGCGTGCCCATCAGGGCCGAGGCCGTTCCGGCGATCTCGCCATGCTCTTCCATTGCCAGCACCGACGTCGTCGGAATGACGAGGCCGAGGAAGCCGTAGCCGACGAATAGAAGCGCGGCGAGAACGTCGAGGCGATCGACGCCCGAGGCGAAGACGGCAAGCAGCACCACCATCATCGTGGCGTAGCCGACGACAGCCACCCGCACCACGCGCTTCAACCCGAACCGCTCGGTCAGCCAGCCCGTCAGCTGCGACATGCCGATGAAGGCGACCGCATTGATCGAGAAGAACACGCTGTAGATCGACGGCGACAGCCCGTAGTGATCGATCAGGATAAAGGACGAGTTGGCGAGATAGACGAAGAAGCTGGCGATGCCGAAACCGCCGATCGCGGTCAGCCCGAGGAAATTGCGGTCGCCGAGCAGGAAGCGGTAGCCGACGAGCGCGCTGCGGATCGAGCTTTCGGCACGATGATCGGCCGGACGCGTTTCCTTGAGCGACGTTGCCAGAAGGACGACCGCCAGCACCGCAGCACCCGTCACCGTCCAGAACACGGCACGCCAGCCGAGACTTTCGATGATCAGGCTGCCGGTCAGCGGCGCAAGAATAGGCGACACGCTGAAGACGAGCATGAGCAGCGACATCAGGCGCGCTGCCTCGGTTCCGGTGTGCAGGTCACGCACGATTGCGCGCGGCACCACCATGCCGGCCGAGGCACCGAGGCCCTGCAGGAAACGGAAGGCGATCAGCCACTCGATGTTGGGGGCCACCGCCGCGCCGACGGCGCCGATGGCGAACAGCACGAGACCTATATAGAGCGGCGCCTTGCGGCCGATCATGTCGGAGATCGGGCCGACGACGATCTGCGCCAACCCCATGGACAGGAAGAACACCAGGAGGCTCATCTGAACGGCCGCGGTGCCTGCGTTGAGGTCGGCGCCGATGGTCGGCAGCGCTGGGAGATACATGTCGATGGCGAATGGGCCGATGGCCGACAAAAGGCCGAGCACGACCGCTACGCGGAGGAATTGGGGTGTCATGGCGTGATTCTTTCAGTCTGGTTTCGGTCGCAGTCGCGACACGCAATCCAAGGACGTTCGGCAATGCGAGTTTGCGACTCCTCCCGACCCGAAACTCGATTACGTCCAGATTTTTAGACATGCTTGTCCAAATCGTCAATCAGCTGTATATAGAAATGATGACACAAGCGACTGCTCCTGACATTTCCATCCTGCGCAGCCATTCTGCCAAGCGGCTCTCGATCCTCGACGCCGCGGCCCGCGTCTTTTGTCGGGAAGGCTTTGCCGGCGCCAATATCGACCTGATCGCAGCCGAAGCCGGCGTGTCCCGGCAGACCGTCTACAATCACCACGGCGACAAGGAGAACCTGCTGGTTGCGGTGGTTCGCGAGATCACCGAGCGCATCAATGTCGGCGTCTTCGACACGCTTGCCACCTTCCCCGACAAGCCTGTCGACCTCGAAGCCGAGCTCGTCGCCTTTGCGGTCAGGCTCAACCAGAACTGCCTGTGCAACCGCGACGGCAAGTTCCTGCGCAAGCTGTTGCAGACCGAGGGCGAGCGTTATCCCGAACTGTTCGCCGGCTGGCGTGACCAGGGTCCGGCCAAGACCTGGGCAGCACTGGCCGCCCGTTTCGCACGCCTGACGCTTGCCGGCTGGCTCGATCTCGACGATCCCGACGTCGCCGCGCGCCAGTTCCTGGCACTCGTCAATGCCGATCTGCAGATGGCATTGATCTTCGGCGACACCGTCTCCGAGGAGCAGCTCGAGGCAGCCGCGACCAATGCCGTGCGCTGCTTCCTGCGCGCCTATGGCAAGCGTCGCCCGATCGCGACATGACCAAGCTTCAATACGGCGCTATATCCGGTTTACGCCGGCCTCAAGCTTGATTACAGGTAAGGGAACGATTCAATCGGACCCGTACTGTCCTATGGCCGAAGACCAGATCCGCTATGACATTCTTGCCCAGGAGGCACTGCGCGGCGTTATGCGCAAGGTCCTGGCGGAAGTCGCGCGAACAGGATTGCCGGGCAACCATCATTTCTTCATCACCTTCATGACCGGCGCGCCGGGCGTGCGCATCTCCAGCCGCCTGCGCGAGCGCTATCCGGAGCAGATGACCATCGTCATCCAGTTCCAGTACTGGGACCTCAAGGTCACCGACACCGGCTTCGAAGTGGGCCTCTCCTTCTCCGATATCCCCGAGAAGCTCGAAATCCCCTTCTCGGCGGTGCGCGGCTTCTACGATCCTTCGGTCAATTTCGAGCTCGAGTTCGAGGTCAAGACCGACACTGCCGAAGTCGAGCCGACCCCAGTCGAGCCGGTGGCCGTCGTCAAGCCGGCCGAGCGCAAGGAATCGAAGAAAAAGGCCGCGGCCGCAGAGGAAAGCAAGGAAGCCCAGGACGAAGCTGCACCCGGCAAGGGCGCCGAAGTCGTCTCGCTCGACGCCTTCCGCAAGAAGTAACCCCGGACGGTCGCCATGGCCGATATCGTCAATCTCCGCCAGTTCAAGAAGCAGAAGGCGCGCGGCGATCGCGAGGCCCAGGCCGAACAGAATCGCGCGCTCCACGGCCGCACCAAGGCCGAAAAGCAGCGTGACAGGCTCACCATCGAGCAGGCCGAGAAATTCGTCGAGGCCCATCGCCGCGACCGCAGGTCCAAAGACGGCGAGCCCCGGGACGACAACCCTCAAGACCGCAAACCATGAGCCTTGTCGCCAAGCGTTCGGTGAGCATCCATGGCCACCGCACCAGCTACTCGCTTGAAAAACCGTTCTACGACGATCTTTTGGCCATCGCGGCGATGCGTAAGATGACGCTCGCCGGCCTCGTCGCCGAAGTCGACGCCAACCGCCCGCGCGACGCCAATCTGTCCTCCGCCCTTCGGCTCTTTGTGCTCCAACAGGCGAAATTGGGGACGTTGGGCGGGATCGATGAGGTCGAGACCGCCTAGACGTCGACGCCGACAGCCATGGCATCAACAGGTGCTGCCCTGGCGCTCAGATGACGCCACAGCCTGCCCTACTGTGGCTCCAGCGACTTCAGGAATTCGTCGAGACTGAGCGGTTCGATCTTCTTTTTCACTGGTGCCGGATCCGGTGCTGTTATCGGCTCGGCAGGCGCAACCGGCATGTCCAGCGGCCGAGCCTCGGGCAGTGGCGCGCGTTCAATCTCCGACGCGGGCTCGGGCTTGGCAGGCTCGGGCTTGGCAGCCTCGGCATCGCGCCTCGCCTTCTCCTCTTCGGCCTGCCTGGCCTTCCGTTCGGCCTCCAGCTTGGCCTCGGCGTCTCGCTTGGCCGCTGCCTCGGCTTCCTGCTTCGCCCGGGCCTCGGCCTCGTGGCGCGCCGCCTCCTCTGCGGCAAGCCGCGCCTTCTCGGCTGCGGCGTCCGCCTCGGCCTTGGCCTTGGCCGCCGCTTCGGCCGCACGGGCTTCTTCTTCGGCCTGCAGGCGGGCCGCTTCGGCCGCGGCCTTCGCCTCCTGCTCCGCCTTGATGCGCGCCTCCTCGGCGAGACGCGCCTCTTCGGCAATGCGCTCGCGCTCGGCCTGCTGGGCTGCGAAATAGCGAGCCTCGCGCCGCAGCCGTTGCTTTTCCAGCAGAACCGCCTGCATCGCCTCGACGCGGGCCTGCTCCTTCTCCAGCGCCCGCTGGGTCAGGAATTGCGCCAGCGGCGCGCTGTCGAAGGTAAGGTTCGTCGCACCGGGGCTGCCTTCGAGCTGGAAGTTGAGCGTGGGTTCCGAGCCGGTGACCTCTTCCTCGCCGGATGCGTAGGCGATGCCGCCAGTGCCCGCCACGGTGCCGGAATTGAGATCTGCACGCAGGTCCGCTGTCAGCGTGGCCGAAGGATTCTTGAGTGTGAGAGGCGGCGCCCGCAGGATGCCGGCGGCCACGGTAAAGGCGACATCGGCCCGATCTGCGCTGAAACTGCCATCGCCCGCTATCGCCGGGGCGAATCCCACCACCCGCGCCGCATTGACATCCCGTCCCAACGCATCGGCCTTGGCAATCAGCGACCCGAAGGCGTCAGGGTTGAAGCCCGGCACGACAAGACCGTCGACGACAGCCGTTCCCGAACCTGACAGCGACGCCACCAGCCCCTCGACCGACTTGCCGCTGCCGGACAGGCTGGCCGAAAAACCGCCCTTGCCGCCAAGGCCGGCCGCAACAGGAATGGCCGAGACGTCGGCGCCGTCGAGCTTGAGCTGGCCGGTCAGAAGTCCCGTGCCGTCATTGTTCTTGAGTTCGGCCAGCCCCTCGAGGCTGCCGCCGAAGATCTTGCCCCTGATGTTGGACAGCCGGAGCGACTGCCCGTCGATCTTGAGGCCCAGCGACGCGTCGTTCACCACCGCCAGCGGCTCGGCTGCCAGCGTGTCGGCAACGATGTCCAGTTCGGCATTGAACGGCACCGCCGACTTCGAGGCAAAGGCTGTTTTTGGCCAGCCGCGCCCCTCGACCGCAAGCGCGTTGGCGCCAAGCAGCATCTCGGCGAATGGCCTCAGGTCGAGTTCGTCGACCTTGAGCGAACCGGCAAGAGACGGCACGCCCTCGACCAGCGTCGCCTTGAGATCGCCCGCAAACGCGCGTTCGTTGAGGGTGCCCGTAAGCTTGCCGAGCGCCAGCTGCCCTTGGGACAGATCGGCGTCGGCGACAAGCTCCACCGCGGTGCCCGTGCCCATGCCGGGAACCGAAACGCCCGTCGTCATCAGCCAGGGTTCGATATCGGCTGCCTGCAGCGTCACCCTGCCGCGCAGGCTCGCCACATCGTCGCGCAGGGTCGTCGTTCCGGTAAAACCGGCCGATGCGTCCTCGCCGGCCATGCTGGCGGTGACGTCAAGGCCGTTCCGCGCCGCGCCAGTCGCTGCGATTTCGAGTTCGCCCTGCCCCGTCATGCCCAGCGGCAGGACAGGCAGGCCAGCCAGGGCGAGAAGCGCCGTGGCGTCATTGTTGCGCGCCGAGAGGTTGAGCTTGATATCGGTTGCTTCCGGCACACCGGAATAGGCGGGTGCCGACAACGTCGCCAGAAGATCGGAACCGCCCGCCTCGCCCTTGGCGCTGAGTGCCAGGCCGGCCGATCCGTCACTGTTTTCGGCAGCACTGGCAACGAAGTCGATGCGGGCATCGGTCAGAAGATCGGGATATGCGGCGGAACGCGCGGCGAGCCCGCTCAGCACGCGATTGTCGGGCCATTGCCGGGCGGCAAGCGACACCAGCGGTGCAAGGTCCACGGCAACGATGGATGCGTCGAGATTGCCGGTCGGCGCTTTGGGAAAGTCCTTGATCCTGCCGGTTGCACTCAGCGACGCCCCGGCAAGCCCACCCACAGACAGCCTGTCGATCTCCAGCACGCCTTCCCGCAGCCTGAGCGCGGTATCGAGCGTGTCGGCGCTCAGCCCGGCAAAGTTCACCGGTCCCGCCTTCACCGCGAGGTCGAGGTCCGTGTCGGCGAAGCGGTTGGCGCCTTGGTCGGTGACGAAAAGCGAAGCAAAGGCGCGCATGCCTTCCAGGTCGAGCTCGCTGCCATCGAGCTTCATCGTCACCGAAGCACGGGCATCACCGGGCTGCAAACTATCGAGTTCGCCGGTAAACCTGGCCTTGCCGAGGATCAGCTCGATGTCGTCGAGGCGCTGCTGCTCGCGCGTCAGCGCAACCTTGGCCTTGAAGCCCGCTGCCGGCAGCCGGCGCACCGCCTCGTCGATGTCCTTCGCCACCCAGGCGGCAAAACCGGACGGCTGTCCCACCGCCAGAAGCAGCTGCCCGTCAAAGCCGAGCGCATCCTTGGTATGCAGGAAGCCCTCCGCCTCCAGCCGCGCCCGGCCCGGCAAGGTTGCTGCCAGCGACTTGAGCTCCCAGCCATCATCCGACGGCTCGGCCTTGAGCCTGACGTCGCGAACCGTCGTGTCGCCGGCAACGATCGCCGGCAGGTCGACGTCGACGGTGCCGGGTATCGTCGGCCGGGGAAGTGCCACCAGCGTCTTTTCCAGCGCCGTCAGACGCTCGGAAACCGACAACCCCGCTCCACCGGTCTCGCCCCCCACGGCCTCGTCAAAACGCACCTGCGCGCCCTTGGTCGAGACGGAAAAACGCGGCGAGGCGCCGAGGTCGATCTCGGCTGTGCCATCGGCGGTGTAGGGATCCTCGAGCGGGCCTGTCTCGAAACGGAATTCCTCGATGCCGAGCCTTGCATTGTCGAGCGCGAACCTGCCCTTCACGCGGAAGCCGGGGTCGACGGGTTTTGCCGGCGCCTTCGTGGCATCGGCGGCAGGCTGTCCCTGCGGCGCCGCACGGTTTTCCAGCAGCGTGAAGCTGCCGGAATAGAGCCCTCGCCCCTTGTCCATGCTGACATTGCCGTCGCTGTCGAGCACGACGCCGAAACGCTCCGGCGTTGCGCGCACCCTCAGCCGCATCTGGCCGGTCGGCTCAAGCGCGCCCGTCGACGCCGACAGCTGCGTTGGCATGCCGTCGACCTTCACCGTGCCGTCGATCCGCCACGGCCCCGTCAGCGCCTTGGCGGAGACGGCCATGTCGATGCCGGAAAGCACATGCTCGCGCCCGCTCACTTCGTGGCGCAGCGTGACCTGGCCGTCGCTGATCGTCAGCTTCTCGATCGATATCTGCCGTGCATCGAAGGGCGTCGAGGGGCGTATCGCCCAGTCGACGGTGCCGTCGGCGGCGACATCGATGGTGGCGACCGGCCGGACCAGCCGCATGTCGAAGATCAGGAACTCGCCGCGCAGGAACGGCGCCAGTTCGGAATCCATGGAGAAGGTCTCCACGGTCATCGCCGGCTCGCCGTTCGTGCCGCCGCCCACGGCGACGTCGGAGAAGGTCACCGACGGAAACGGCAGGATTCGCGCCGTCACATCGCCCTGCACCGTCACCTTGCGGCCGAGGATGACGCTGGCCTCGCGTTCGAAGTCGGCCTTGTAGCCCGACCAGTCGATAAAATACGGCCCCACCAGCGCCGCACAAAGCGCCAGCACGAACAGGCCACCAAAAATCACGAACAGGCGAGCGAGCATTGCCTCGGGGCAAACAGGTTAGTGTCCCAGGCTTTTAACCGCAGGAGCGTGGTCATTTGGTGACATGTTGGGCTGTGCGCTCCGGCACGTCAACGCCGCGCGACACCTGTACAGAGAAATGCGACCCCGTTCAGCACGTCAGCCTGCGAGATGCGCGAGATTCAGGTCAGGCCGAGCTGAAAATGCTGGCTTCCGAGAACCGGAACGGAGCGTACATTTAGGTACGTGAGTACCGGAAGCGGAGGAAGCCTGCATTTGCAAGCCGGCCTCACCTGAATATCTCTAGCGCGCGTCGCGCTTGGCCTGTGCCACCGCCGCCGCCTTGCGCAGGCGCCCGCGCTCCATCGGCCTGACGAGGCTCTTTGCCTTGGTGTTCTCCACCGCCCGCATGCCCTCATGCGCGTGCCGGGTGTTGAAATCGTCGGCCTTCGCCGTCTTTTTCTCCTTCAGCGCCAGCGCGTGGCGGGCATTCTCGACCAGCGCGATGCGCGCGCCCAGCTGGCGCCTGCGCTCCTGCTCGCCGTTCAGGCGCCGCATGCCCATGGCCAGCACGCTGAGCTTGGCCTTGGTGCCGTGATCCTTGGTCACCGGCTGCGCGCCCTTGGGAGCCGCCTTGCCGCGCATCTCGCGGCGCATGCGATGCGCGTCCGACTGGACCTTGTCGCGCCGCTCGCGCAACAGCTTGGTCACGTCGCGCAGTTCCTTGTCCGAAAGCTCCTGCACCCCTGGGTGGCGCGACTTCTGCACCAGTTCCAGTTCGTCCTTCGTCAGCAGCCGTTGTTCCTGCTTTTGCGAAACCGCCATGTCGATGTCCTCGCCTTGATCATCCGGGCCTTGACCATCCGGTTGCCTCGCAGGGAGGCAACCGGACTGTCCGCCCGAACTATGGCGCGGTCAAGCCGGCCGGTGCATGCGGACCACTTCGAGCGCCCGCCCCTCATCATCCTGGGCATGCCTCAACGTCTCGGCAAAACCGAGGCGCCGGTAAAAGCCGAGCGCCGCATCATTGTCGGCATAGACCTCGACGTCGAGCGCGCCCTTGAGTCCCGCCACCTGCAGCACCAGCGCCTTGCCCAGCCCGAGACCATGCGCCGAAGGGTCGATGAACAGGCCGCCGATGAAGTCGTCGATCAGGCCGATGAAGCCCGCCGGCTTGCCGTCCAGTTCGACCACCCAGTTCTCGGCCTGCGGCAGGTAGATGTCCCTGACCTTGACCTGCTGGTCCAGCAAGTCAGCTTCCGACAGGAAAGGATGGCCGACGCGCGATGCCTCGAGCCAGATGTCGGCCAGGCGATCGCAATCGGTTGGGGAATAGGCGCGGATCGTCGCGCCGTGAGCGTGTTTCATGGATTTGTCCTTGGAATATGCAGTTCAGAGATGGGTGCGAGCACCCGTTCGGCTGTGAGGCCGTCATCGGCATGTGCCGACGCTTCAGCGATTGAAGTCTCTGCGCATAAGATTCCTTGTTGGACGCCGCCGCACTAGCAAGCCGGCGTCAACGGGTCAACGCCCCTACCGAGCCGCAGGCAGTATCTTGCCCGGGTTCATGATGTCGAGCGGGTCGAGCGCCCTCTTGATCGCCCGCATCACCTCGACGCCATGGCCGTGCTCACGCTCCATCAGCCCCATCTTGCCCTGGCCGATGCCATGCTCTCCGGTCGAGGTGCCGTCCATCGATATGGCCCGTTCGGCCAGCCGCTTCACGAACTCCTCGGCCTTGCCGATGTCGGCCGCGTCGTTGGGGTCCATCAGCACCAGCGTGTGGAAATTGCCGTCACCGACATGGCCGACGATGGGTGCGATAAGACCCAACCGCTCGATATCGGCCTCGGTCTCGGCAATGCATTCGGCCAGCCTGGAGATCGGCACGCAGGCATCTGTCGACAGCGCCCGCGCCCCGGGACGCAGCGTCTGCGACGCCCAGTAGGCGTCGTGCCGCGCCTTCCACAGCTTGGCGCGTTCCTCGGCGACCTTGGTCCACAGGAACGGCCCGCCGCCGAACTCTGCCGCGATCTCGCCGAACGTTTCCGCCTGCTCGGCCACCCCGGTATCCGAGCCATGGAATTCGAGGAAAAGGCAGGGGCTCTCGGGATAATCGAGCTTGGAGTAGGTCTTCATTGCCCGCATCTGAAGCGCATTGACCAGTTCGATGCGCGCCACAGGAATGCCCATCTGGATGGTCGCGATGACAGCCTGGCACGCCGCCTCGACAGACGGGAACGGGCAGACACCGCCCGAAATCGCCTGCGGAATGCCCTGCAGCTTGAGCGTCACCTCGGTGATGATGCCGAGCGTGCCTTCCGACCCCACCAAAAGCCGTGTCAGGTCGTAACCGGCCGAACTCTTCCGGGCACGATGCGAGGTCGTAACCTCGCTGCCGTCGGCCATGACGGCCCTGAGCGACAGCACGTTCTCGCGCATCGTGCCGTAGCGCACCGCGTTTGTGCCCGATGCCCGTGTCGCAGCCATGCCGCCGAGGCTGGCATTGGCACCAGGATCGATGGGGAAGAACAGGCCGGTGGCGCGCAGATGCGTGTTCAGCGCCTCGCGCGTCACCCCCGCCTCGACCGTACAGTCGAGGTCTTCGGCATTGACGGACAGGATCTTGTCCATTCGCGACGTATCAACCGAGATGCCGCCGGCCGGCGCGTTGACATGACCTTCCAGCGACGTGCCCGTGCCGAAGGCAATCACCGGCACACGATGTTGCGCGCAGACGCGCACCACGTCCTGCACATCTGCGGTGCTTTCGGCAAACATCACGCCATCGGGCATCTGGTTGGGCAGGTAGGTGGTGGTGTGGCCGTGCTGCTCGCGGATCGACTGGCCGGTCTGGAAGCGCTCGCCGAATTTCTGCTTGAGGATGCCGAGCGCCGTGGCAATGCCCTCCTCGTTCCGGACCATCGCCCTCAGGTCGCTCAGAGCCATGTTTTCCTCCGCGATTGGAACAGCCTGGCGCCTTGCCGGCATCTTATGCTCCGGTAATCTGCCAGCATCGGTGGTTTGTCCAGCGCCACCAAAGGCCAAGTCGAAGAGGATCGTCCATGCCAGTGCCATTCGTCTCAAGCGTCATGGAGATCGAGAAAGGCTGGATCGACTATAACGGCCATCTCAACATGGCCTACTACAACGTGCTGTTCGACCGCTGCAGCGACGAGGCGCTCGATGCGCTCGGCATGGGCGCAGCTTACGTCCGCGACAGGAAACTCACCATCTACACGGCGGAAGTCCATGTCTGCTACGTGCAGGAGCTGCATCTCGAGCATCTGGTCACCGCGACCTTCCAACTGCTCGACCATGACGACAAGCGCCTGCGCGTCTATCAGGAGCTGCGCCATGTCGATGGCTGGCTGGCGGCGACATCGGAATATCTCGCGCTGCATGTCGACATGACCGGCCCCAAGGTCGCCCCCTTCCCTGGGGATATCATGGCCAATCTCGATGCCATGCGCGCCGCCCATGCGGCCCTGCCCATGCCCGAACGGGCCGGCCGCTCGATCGGCATCAAGCGCAAGCCGGCATAGTGGCCTGACGGCCACATCAGGCTGCCAGGATTAACGTTACCTGTTCATAAACATGCTTTGCAGCCGTCGGTTCGTTGCCTGGACCGCGCCCCGCTCCGACACTTCCACACAGGCGAAGTTGAGTCGCGGCGGGCACCGGACGTCTCTGAGGCAAGGCATGCACACTGACATCGAAGCGACTGCCAGCAAGCTCGCCTGCGATCCGCGCATCAGCGACTACGACTTCTGGCGTTCGCTCCGCAACCTCAACAACGAGATCTTCGAGATCGCCAACAACAACGAGCCGATCCCGATCGAGATGCTGCGCTGGCGGGTCATCCTGCGCCAGGCGCGGTCCAAGCGCGGCGTCGCCTGAATTCGCGCCCGCGCAGGGCCTAACCTTTCCGAAATATTAAATTTTTGTCATGTGCCGCGGCCCCGAGAGTGCCGCCACAATCGAGGCGAAGCATGGCTGCGCTGGCTTCGCCATGCACGCAGCGTCTTCGCCCATTCTCCGGCGATCCACTGGCGCATTCCGATGCCTCCATGAGCTCGTTTCTGGTCGGGACGGATGGTTCGTCCCGGGGGGCGCAGCTTTGTCCGCAAGGAGGACGAGACAATGAGCTTTTCCAGGCTTGTAACTTCATGTGCGTTCGGCCTGACGGGGGTGGCCTTCGTGGCGCTCGCCACGCCAGGCTTCGCCGCCAACCCGTCGGCGGCGCAATCGACCACCAAGGCCTGCAGCCAGCAATACCAGGCCGCCAAGAAGGCCAACACCCTGAATGGCGAGAAATGGCCTGAGTTCCTGTCCAAGTGCAGCGCAGCGATGAACACAAACGCAGCGCCCGCAACCGCCCCCGCCAAGAAGCAGACCAATGCCATGGCGCCGGCAAACACCAACACCAGCACCACCAAGTCAGCAATCACCAAGTCCGCATCGGCCGCCTCAGGCAACACAGCCGGCCATCAGACCACCCAGCAGATCTGCAGCCAGCAATATCAGGCGGCCAAGACGGCCGGCACGCTCGGCAGCCAGAAGTGGCCCGACTTCCTGTCAAGCTGCAGCGCCAGCATCAAGAACGACAAATCCGATGCCACGATGCCGGCCGAACCCACCGTCGCTTCGGCCAAGCAGGCCATGCCCGCCACCTCGGCCAACGGCAAGCCGCTGTCGCCGGGTGAAGTCGCCTTCCGTCAGCGCATCCATGAATGCTCGACCGAATGGCAGAGCGAAAAGTCCGCTGGCACGCTGCCTGCAGGCGCCAAGTGGCCGCAATTCTGGAGCCAGTGCAACGCCAAGCTGAAGGCCCAGGGCTAAGGAGGCAAGGCATGAATGCTCAGGACATCGTCGATTCCGTAGCGACCCAGATCGGCGTCGATCCGGCGATAGCCGAGAAGGCTGTCGGCATGCTGCTTTCGGTGATCGAACATGAGTCCGGCGGGGTGGCCAGTGCCGGGATCTTCTCGAAGATACCCGGCGCCGACGACCTCGCCCACAACAACGACGTCATGGCTGCTTCCGGCGGCCAGGGCGGCCTGTTCGGCAGCTTGAGCTCGGCGCTTGGCGGCCTGCTCGGCGAAAAAGCCGGCGCCATGGTCAACGGCTTCTCGCAGCTGCAATCGCTCGGTCTCGACACGAGCCAGATCGAGCAGGCAGGCGAGACCCTGATCAGCCAGGCCAAGACTGCCGCCGGCCCCACCGCCGTCAACGGCCTCGTCGAGGCGGTGCCCGCACTCAAGGGGCATTTCGGGCTCTGACTTCAAGCCAGACGAAAAAGCCCGCGCCATGTGCGCGGGCTTTTCCGTGGACGGGATTCAGGATCGAAGCGGAAAACGCCCTATCCCAGCTTGTCCTTCAGGAACGCGACCGTCCGCCCCCAGGCGAGATCGGCCGCCGCCTTGTCGTAGCGTGCTTCCGACGTGTCGTTGTTGAAGGCATGCTGCGCGCCATCGTAGACGAAGACCTGAAACTCCTTGCCGGCTTTCTCCAGAGCCGCCTTGTAGGCATCGATGCCCGCGTTGATGCGCTCATCCTTGCCGGCATAATGCAGCATCAGCGCCGCCTTGATCCTGGCAATGTCAGCCTCGTCCTTGGGTTGGGCGCCGTAATAGGCGACGCCGGCCGAAAGCTCCGGCGCATTGACCGCCAGCGTGTTGACCAGGCCGCCGCCCCAGCAGAATCCGACCGCGCCGACCTTGCCGTTGGACAGCTCATTGGCCTTGAGGAAGGCCACCGTCGCCACGCCATTTGCGGTTGTCTGCGCCGCGTCCATCTTGCCGAACATCTCGCGCGCCTTGTCCTCATCGGCAGGCGTTCCGCCCTGCGGCGACAGGAAGTCGGGAGCCAGCGCGACGAAGCCTTCGAGCGCAAAGCGCCGCGCCACGTCGCGAATATGCGGGTTCAGGCCGCGATTCTCGTGGATGACGATGACCGCCGGCAGCTTGCCCGACTGGTCGGCGGGATGGACCAGATAGCCCTTCATTTCGCCTGTGGCGCCCGGATAGGCGATATCCTCGGCCTTCAGGCGCTTGTCGTCGTCGGCGACGATTGCCGCGCGCGCCTGGTTGGCTGCAAGCATGGGCACGATGACCGCCGCTGCCGCGCCGGAGCCCGCCAGCTTGGTCAGCTTCTCCATGAAGCCACGCCGGTCGAGCGTCAGATGGGTGTATTCGTCATAGGCATCGATCATCGCCTGGGTGATGGCAGGTCCTGTCATGTCTCGCTCCCTGTCTTCGACTTCAGGCGGCGAGTGTAGCGTATGCAAATGTAGTTGGTGTCACGGTTGCGTGAAGTTCCGCGCGCCCGCGCCGAAAGCAGCGCAGGCGCGTTTCGAAAGCTGCCCGGTCAAAAGCTGCCTAGTCCTGGCTTTCCATGAAGCGGATGCGATTGCCGAACGGGTCGATCACCTCGCACTCCAGCCCCCACTCCTGCTTCTCCAGGCCAGGCCGGTTGTATTTGTAGTTCTTGGCGATCAAGCCTTTCTGGAAGGCTTCGACGCCCTTCATGTAGCAGACGGCCGTCGCACCGGGGCTGGCATCGCCGGAATGCTCCGACAGGTGCAGCCTCAAGCCTCCGCGCGACACCTGGCAGTAGAGCGGCGCGCCGGGATGGAAGCGATGCTCCCAGTCGATCGTGCAGTCGAGAAAGCCTTCATAAAAGCCCCTCGCTTTGTCTTCGTCGAAGATGCGGAAGATCGGCACCGGCTGGGTGAAACTCACAACGCCGGCCGAGGGCTCTTCCGCCTTGTCCAGCTTGCTCGACAGGATGTTCCAGGTGTCGACGCCGAACTGGCGGGCGACGATTTCCAGCGCCTCGCTGTGGCTGACATCGAGGTTCTTTTGGGCAAGCGCCTCGCGCATGGCCTTCGCCATCGCCTTTGCGTCACGATAGGTTCGCATGATCTTTCGATCCTCTGGATGTGGCGAGAAATCCCATCAGTGCCCGCATTGCCGATGCTCTCACCATCCCACGGGATCAGTGACGGAAGCGTCCGATGTGTTCGCCATACCCTTGTCGGGGCGCGGACTGCCGGCCACATCAAGCCGTGTGGCAAGCTAGCAAGGCGGCAGCGGCGGGGTCAATGCCGTCGCTTTTCCCGGCAAAACCAGAACAAAACAGAGACGCGGCTGGCCTTTCCGCCCCGAATCACTACATTCGGGGCAAATGTCAGACTTTCCGGACGACATGCCCTTTTTCGACGAGCCCGGCGGGATGCCGCCCCGGGCTGCCAGCACGCCTGCGCCCAGCGGTATCGCCGCGCGCGCCATGGCCGCGCGGCAGGCTCCATCGGCGCCCGATTACCTCAAGGGCCTGAACCCCGAGCAGCGCCAGGCCGTCGAGACGACAGAGGGCCCGGTTCTCGTGCTCGCCGGCGCCGGCACCGGCAAGACGCGCGTGCTCACCACCCGCATCGCCCATATCCTCAGCCAGGGTCGCGCCTATCCCAGTCAGGTCCTCGCCGTCACCTTCACCAACAAGGCGGCGCGCGAGATGAAGCAGCGCATCGGCCATCTTGTCGGCGAAGCGGTCGAAGGCATGCCCTGGCTCGGCACCTTCCACTCCATCGGCGTCAAGATGCTGCGCCGCCATGCCGAGCTGGCCGGCCTGCGTTCCGACTTCACCATCTTGGACACCGACGACGTCATCCGCCTGATCAAGCAGCTGATCCAGGCCGAGGGCCTCGACGACAAGCGCTGGCCGGCGCGCCAGTTCGCCATGATGATCGACGGCTGGAAGAACAAGGGCCTCGGCCCGTCGGAGATTCCCGAGGGCGATGCCCGCTCCTTTGCCAATGGCAAGGGCCGCGAGCTCTACAGGGCCTATCAGGACCGGTTGCAGACGCTGAACGCCTGCGATTTCGGCGACCTTCTGTGCCACCCGATCCGCATCTTCCGCGCCTATCCTGACGTGCTCAAGGAATACCACAAGCGCTTCAAATACATCCTGGTCGACGAGTACCAGGACACCAATACGGCCCAGTATATGTGGCTGCGCCTCCTGGCCCAGGAGACCGGCGCTCCGGGGCAAAAGAACGTCTGCTGCGTCGGCGACGACGACCAGTCGATCTATGGCTGGCGCGGCGCCGAGGTCGACAACATCCTGCGCTTCGACAAGGATTTTCCCGGCGCCGTCGTCATCCGGCTCGAGCGCAACTATCGCTCGACCGCCCACATCCTGGGCGCTGCCGCCCATCTGATCGCCCACAATGAGGGTCGCCTCGGCAAGACCCTGTTCACCGAACAGGCCGATCCCGACGACGCCAAGGTCAATGTTCACGCTGCATGGGATTCCGAGGAGGAGGCCCGCGCCGTCGGTGAGACGATCGAGCAGTTGCAGCGCCAGAAGCACAATCTCAACGACATGGCGATCCTGGTGCGCGCCTCGTTCCAGATGCGCGAGTTCGAAGACCGCTTCGTCACGCTTGGCCTCAACTACCGCGTCATCGGCGGCCCGCGCTTCTACGAGCGTCAGGAGATCCGCGACGCCATGGCCTATTTCCGGGTCGTCGCCCAAGGGGCCGACGACCTCGCCTTCGAGCGCATCGTCAACGTGCCCAAGCGCGGCCTCGGCGAAGCCACCATTCGTCAGATCCATGACACCGCCCGCGCGCTCGGCATGCCGATGCTCCAGGCGGCCGCCCAGCTTGCCGAAAGCGATGAGCTCAAGCCCAAGCCGCGCGCCGCCCTTCGCGAGGTCGCGGCCAATTTCGAACGCTGGCAGAAGGCGCTCGACAACACCCCGCACACCGAACTCGCCGAGATCATTCTCGAAGAGAGCGGCTATACCGACATGTGGAAGAACGACCGCTCGGCCGAAGCGCCGGGCAGGCTCGAAAACCTCAAGGAGCTCATCCGCTCCATGGAGGAATACGAGTCGCTGCGTTCCTTCCTCGAGCATGTCGCGCTCGTCATGGACGCCGAGCAGGACGAGCAGCTCGACGCCGTCTCGATCATGACGCTGCACTCGGCCAAGGGCCTCGAATTCGAGACCGTGTTCCTGCCCGGCTGGGAGGAAGGCCTGTTCCCGCACCAGCGCGCGCTCGACGAAGGCGGCCGCTCGGGTCTCGAGGAAGAACGCCGCCTTGCTTATGTCGGCCTGACCCGCGCCAAGAAGAACCTGCATCTGTGGTTCGTCTCCAACCGCCGCATCCACGGCCTGTGGCAATCGACGATCCCCTCGCGCTTCCTCGACGAATTGCCCGAGGCGCATGTCGAGGTGGCGGATGCCGGCAATTCATATGGCGGCTATGGCGGCGGCAGCCGCAATCCCTATGGCGCCTCGCGTTTCGACGATGTCGGCCAGAAATCCTTCTCCAATACCTATGCCACGCCCGGCTGGCAGCGGGCGCAGCAGAACCGCACCGAGGCCACCGACCGCAACTGGGGCTCGCGCTCGGGCCACTCGGTCGAGCGCATCGGCTATGGCGAGACCGATTCCGGCTTCGGCGCCGGCCGCGGCTCGGTCAAGGGGCGCACCATCGACGGCGAACTGGTGGCAAAATCCGTCGCCACCGAACCGTCGCGCTTCAAGGTCGGCGACCGGGTGTTCCACCAGAAATTCGGCAACGGCAACATCTCGGCCATCGACGGCAACAAGCTGACCATCGACTTCGACAAGGCCGGCCAGAAAAAGGTGCTGGACGGGTTCGTGAACCCGGTGTGAGCATCCGGCGCGTTGCCATTCGACGACGCCCTGCACGAAACCTGCACGAAACTCCTGAACATATCCTCGTTCCGGCCACCATGCCTGCCCGATGCGGCGGCACATATGCCGCATGCAAACGACATCAGACATCGCTGCCCGCACGCCCCTGCAACTGCCCGTAAGGCTCCTCTCGGAAGCCTGGTGGCTGGCTGATCCAGCTCGGCCCCACACGCCTGCTGCGGTCATCCCGCTTTCCAGGGTCAAATCGACAGAACGCCGGGCCGGCGAGATGGAGCGCAGCGCATGAAGCTCTCCGCGTCTCCGGCAGCTCTATCCACCAGGATCGGCATCGTTCTGCTGCTGACGCTGGCAGCAGATTTCCTGCTGTTCAGACAGCCCTTGGGCATCTCCCTGTTCATCTTCGCGGGCCTTGTCGCCGCGGCCTTGATCGCCCTCCACCCGAGATCGCCCTACCCCGGTCCGCTCCTGGCCAAGCTGGCGATCGCCACCGCGGCCGTATTGCCGCTTGCCGAGAATGTCAGCCCGCTTTCGGCAGCGGTTTCGACTGCTGGACTTTCTGTCTTTGCCCTGTCGATCTCGGCGCGCCTGCGATCAGGCTCGACAAACGTCCTCAAGCTCGTCGCCGGATTTCTCGTGGCCGTTCCCTTCAGCCTGATGCACGACGTCCCGCGCCTGCGGAAACTGACCAGGTCCGGCAAAGGCGTGCGCTTCGCAAGTCTCGCGGCATGGACGCTCACTGTTGCGCTGGGGGGGCGTGTTCATCACGCTCTTCGGCATCGCAAACCCCGTCATCGGCCACTGGATATCGCTCATCGACCTGAGGGCCATCCTCGACCTTCTCGACATCTGGCGGCTGGCCTTCTGGCTCATCGTGATCGGGCTCGTCTGGGGCTTCCTCCGGCCGCGACTGCCTCGCTGGTGCCGCAGATACATCTCTTCCACGGTGAGAACCTCCACACCCGACCAGGACGGCAGCACGGTCTCCACCCTGCAACAGGCGATGTTCGGCACGGCCGCGATCCTGCGCGCCCTCGTCGTGTTCAACCTGCTGTTTGCCGTGCAGACCGTGCTCGACGGCGCCTATCTCTGGGGCGGCGTCGAGCTGCCCGCCGGGCTGACCTATGCAGCCTATGCCCATCGAGGCGCCTATGCCCTGATCGTCACGGCCCTGCTTGCCGCAGTCTTCGTGCTTGCCGCCCTCAGGCCCGGCAGTCCAACGTCGGCCGATCGTCGCATCCGCGCTCTTGTCTATCTCTGGTCCGCGCAGAACGTCGTGCTGGTGATATCGTCGATCCTGCGGCTCGATCTCTATGTCGACATCTATTCGCTGACCTACTGGCGCGTCGCTGCCTTCATCTGGATGGGGCTGGTGGCGACGGGCATCGTGCTGATTGTCGCCCGCATCGTGCTCGAGAAGTCGAACGAATGGTTGCTGGGCGCCAACATGCTGACGCTTTCTGCGGTTCTCTACACCTGTTGTTTCGTCAACTTCGCCGCAATCATCGCCCACTACAACGTTACCCATAGTCGTGAAATGTCCGGCAGGGGAACTGAATTGGACTGGTCATATCTGCATTCGCTCGGGCCTGCCGCGATCCCCGCGCTAGATCTGGCCTACAAACGCTCGAACGGCATGGGGGCAGACATGGAGCCAAGCTTCTGGGCGCGTTGGCGCGAAACGGACCGTTTCCGCATCGACCAGCAGAACTGGCGTGCGTGGAGCTTCCGCAACCACCGGCTCGCACGGTATCTCGGGCAGCCGCTTGTTCCCACCATGAATGCTCCGCGGTGACGGCGATGTCCCGCCACATACTCGTCGTCGACGACGATCCTCATATCCGAGACGTGATCTGCTTTGCCCTCGACAAGGCCGGCATGGAGACCGAGCCCGTGGCCGACGGCATGGCGGCCCTTGAGCGCATCGAACGCCGCATGCCCGACCTGATCGTGCTCGATGTCGGCATGCCCGAGATGGATGGGCTGGAACTGTGCCGCAGGCTCCGGCGCACCTCCGACGTGCCGGTGTTGTTCCTCTCGGCCCGCGACGAGGAAATCGACCGCATCCTCGGCCTCGAGATGGGCGGCGACGATTACGTCACCAAACCGTTCAGTCCGAGGGAGCTGGTGGCGCGCGTCAACGTCATCCTGCGCCGTGCACGCACCGCCCCCATGGATGCCGCGCCGCAGTGCCTGGCTCACGGCCGCCTCGCGCTCGATCCGGCGAGGCGGGCGGTCAGCTTCGACAATCGCGACCTCGATCTTACGGCCACCGAGTTCACCATCGTCAAGACGCTGATGGTCCGGCCGGCGCATGTGCTGAAGCGCAATCAGCTGATCGAGGCCAGCCATGCCGCCAACATCCACATTTCCGAGCGCACCGTGGACAGCCACGTCAGAAACATCCGCGCCAAGTTTGCCACATCGGGTTGCACAGACGTGATCGAGACCGTTCACGGCGTGGGCTTCCGGCTCGGGCGGTGCGGCGCGTGAACGACAAATGGCGCCCACCGATCGGCATCGTCGTGCTGGCCATCCTGATGACCGTGATGGCTCTGCCGCTGGTAGGGCTGTTCTGCTTCCAGATTTATGAGCAGCGCTTCGGCGCAGACGCCGGCGCGGCACTGGTGTCGCAAGGCGCAATCGCCGCGTCCGCCACGGTCGTCGGCGTCACCCTGCTGATCGCCTTCGTCTTCATCCGCACCATAACCCGCCCCATGCACAATCTGATGGAGCGGACCGCACGCATCGCCGAAGGCGAAGTCGACGCCGTCCGCCCGCTTGCCCATCATGGCACGCGCGAGATGGCGGAACTGTCGAAGGCCTTCCTCGACATGGCGCGCAAGCTGCAGGCGCGATCTGACACGATCCGCACTTTCGCCACCCATGTCTCGCATGAGCTGAAATCGCCGCTGACGGCTATTCAGGGCGCCGCTGAGCTGCTGCGCGACGCCGGCGACGACATGGACCCGGCCACGCGGATACGCTTCCTCGACAACATCGTCGCCGACACCGACCGGTTGAACCGCCTGGTTCGCCGCCTGATCGAACTGGCCCGTGCCGACAATCCCGGCCTGTCCGGCCAGAGCACGTCACTTGCCGAAATCCTCTGCCACCTCGCCCCTGTCGAAGGTGTCGATGTTTCGATCGTTTCGGGCGCCGACACCCGCTTTGCCATCTCGCCGGAAAACGGAGCGGCAATCCTTTCCAATCTCGTCGACAACTCGTTGCGTCATGGCGCCAGCCGTTTTGTACTGGACGCAAGCAGTTCGGACGGCATCGTCGTCATCGCTGCCGCCGACGACGGCCATGGCGTGTCGGCAAACAATCGCGAACGCATCTTCGAGCCCTTCTTCACCACCAGGCGCGAAAGCGGCGGTACCGGCCTGGGCCTCGGCATCGTGACGACGCTGCTCAACGCCCATGAGGGAACGATCCGGCTTTCGAGCGCAGAAAAAGGCGCGCGCTTCGAAATCCGGCTGCCGGCGGCGTAAGGCGCTGGCGACGCTCGTTCGCCGGCAACCCCAGGCCAAGGCTCATACGCTTGCCCCAAGCCCCCTGCCACTAATCGGTTGCCGCCCCGCCTGCGCAGGAATAGTATTAGTATGCACTAAACTAATCACGCAGGGAGGCGATGACGATGCGCCAGTATATCGACTGCCGTGAATACCCCAGCGAAATGAAGTGCACGGTTGCCATTTCGGCCGACAGCGAGGACGAATTGATCAATGCTGCCGTCCAGCACGCGGTTTCCGTCCACAGTGCCCAGGACACGCCGGCCTTCCGCGCCGAAATCAGGAAAGTGATCCACAAGGGCGCCCCGCCCAATTAGAAACGTCCTGATAGGGCGCACGCTGCTGGCATCCGGGACCCGTGTCTCAGGGTCGCATCGGTCAAATGGCATGACTGGCCGCGGCCCGCTTGTCAGGCTGCGGCGGCGAGCGACGACATTCGTGACGACCGATTCGCTCCCGGTCGCGACAATCCTACTGGCTGGGCACTGAGCGTGTTCCGGCGCGCATGTCGCGCAACCGCTCGGCGGCGGAGGCTGCAAGCTCGGCATACTGGTCTTCCAGCGCCTCGGCTGCGACCAGCACCTCCGGTTCGAAATCGTTGGCCTCGAGCACCTGCCTGAGTTTTTCGACGAACTCGGCCTGCTGCTCGAGCGCGGCAAACAGCTTCTTCACCTGGTCGCGGCTGATGTCGGGGCTGGCGAGCGTGGCTGGCACCTCGAGCGCCATCTGCGCGCCGGTCTCGGCCTGTTCGCTGAGTATCTTCAACCAGTCAGTCACAACGCACCCAAACCCCACCATGATCTTGTCCCTCCAAGGCGGGATCGTCAACCTGCAGGCGCAAAGCTGGACGCCTACCCTCTCGTCTTCCGATTGCGCTTCGCTGCCTCCTCGCATTTCTTCCTGATGTCCTCGACCTCGCTTTCGGTCAGATGCTCGATGCCGATCAGGAGATTGCGCGCGTCGCCGACGCGGATCAGCTCGTCGAGCTTGGTCTGGATGGCCGCGCTGTCGCGGTTCTGGGTGTTCTGGATGAGAAACACCATCAGGAAGGTTACGATCGTCGTGCCGGTGTTGATGATCAGCTGCCACGTATCGGAAAAGTCGAACATCGGCCCCGTCACCGCCCAGACAAGGATAACCAGGCAGCACAGCAGGAACGACAGGGGCGTGCCGGAGGCATAGGCGACCTTGTTGGCAATGCGGGTGAACAGGCGCTCGAACATCGCGGCATTTCCTCGTTTCGCAGGAAAAACCGCCTGATAGCGGCTCTGGTTCCACCCAGGCCATCGGTCACAATGCCGCCAGCGCCTCCCTGAGAACGACGGCCTGGTTATGCGTCTCGTCGCGGGCCGAATAGACCAGCGTCAACGGCCGCTTGCCGGTATGGGTCCGCAACGCTTCGAGTTGCGCGTGCTGGCCATCGAGTTCGGCAAGGTAGCGTGAGCGAAACTCATCCCAGCGCGCTGGCTCGTGGCCGAACCACTTTCGGAGTTCGGTCGAAGGCGCGATCTCCTTCATCCAGAGATCGACCGCAGCCGCCTGCTTGCTGACGCCGCGCGGCCAGACGCGGTCGACGAGTACGCGCAAGCCGTCATCGGGCGACGGTGCCTCATAGACACGCTTGATGCGGATATCAGCCATACGCACCTCCACAGACGATGGCTGGGGCGCGGCCGCAGACAGCCTAGCCCCAGCGGTCCAGAAACGCCTCGATCGGCAGCGTCTGCATGTCGGGAATGGCTTCGAACAGCCGCTCGGCGGGCCAGTCCCACCAGGCAAGCGCCTCTATGCGGACAATGATCTCCGCCGGAAAACGCATCTTCAGCCGCTTCGCCGGCACGCCCACAAAAACCTCGAACGGGGCGATGTCGCGGGTCACCACGGCGTTCGCGCCGATGACCGCGCCATTGCCGACGCTGACGCCGGGCATGACCACCGCCCCGTGCCCGATCCAGACATCGTGCCCGATGCTGACGGGCTTTGCCCTGCGACGCTCGCGAAATTCACCGTCGACGCCGAGATAGCGGAAATACTCGTTCGGCCGGTAGCTCACCTTGTGCGTCGTCAGCCGTTCCATCGGGTGATCGAGCGCGTTGATGCGCGTGTTGGCCGCGATCGAGCAGAACTTGCCGATGGTGGTGTAGATCGCCTCCGAATGGCGCTCGAAATAGGAATAGTCGCCGACAACGACCTCGCGCAGCACCACGCGCTCGCCGATGGCGACATGGCGGCCGAGCCGGCAGCCTTTCAGCTCCGAGGTCGGGTGGATGCGCGGTTCGTCATTCTTGAAGCGAAGGTCGGCTTGATCGTTCATGAGGCGGGTTTACGCCCGCCCCACACGCGCTGCAAGCTACTGCGGCTTGCCCTTGGTCCAGGTGACGTTCTGGTTGTACAGCGGTACCGTCGTCATCGACATCTTGGCCGAGCCGTTCTGCACCTGGCGCGAATGGGCGAGATAGATCAGCGTCTGGTTCTGCTTGTCGTAGATGCGGTTCACCACCTGCTCTTTCCAGATCAGGCTGATGCCCTGTTTGAACACTTCCTCGCCACCCTGCTTCAGACTGATGTCGCCGATGGTGATCGGTCCGGTCTGCTGGCACGAGATCGCCGTGTCCGACGGGTTTTCGAACCAGTTGCCCTTCTGCAGCCGGTCGATCACGCCGCGGTCGAAATAAGAAACATGGCAGGTCACGCCCTCGACTTTGGGGTCCTTGATCGCCTCGACGAGGATGTCGTTGCCGAGCCAGTCGACGCCGACCTCGCCCACCTGTTCGGCCAACGCCGGAGCTGTGGCGCCAACTGCAAGGGCGGTGGCAAGGACAAAAAGGCTGAGCCGCATGGTAACCTCCTGGGGATCTGATGCTGTCAGAACTTGGGTCCGCCAGTTGTCGGTTGCAAGGCGCAAGTCTTCGTCGCGCTCGCGAAATGGTGTTCCCAAGCACAGAGACGGCGTCAACATGTCACTTTTGGCAAAGCCCGCATCGCGCTATGAATGAGCGATGAAACAGGCTCAGCCAATATCGCTCTCGACGACCGCGTGGCTCGCGCTCGGCGCAGCAGCGTTTGCGGCCGCCTCGGGCCTTGCCTTCGCCTCCTGGCTGGACAAAGCGGGCGGAATCTTCATGTCGCTCGTCGACGCCGGCATGTCCTGGTGCTTCTGATCCCGCCGACACCCCAAACCGAAAGAACCCTCCCCCGATGATGCGCACGATCCTTGCCGGCATTCTGGTCCTCATGGCAGCCGGCGTCGGTTGGCTGACCTTCGACTGGTACCAGAAGCAGAACACCGCCCAGGCCTTCGGCGCGCCTTTCGTCCTCGTCGACCAGAAGGGCAAGGAAATCACCGAGGCGGCCTTCCGTGGCCAGCCGAGCGCCGTGTTCTTCGGCTTCACCCATTGCCCCGAAGTCTGCCCGACGACGCTGTTCGAACTCGACGGCTGGCTCAAGCAGCTCGGCGACGAAGGCAAGAACATCCGCGCCTATTTCGTTTCGGTCGACCCCGAGCGCGACACGGCCGACGTGATGAACAGCTACGTCACCAACGTGTCCGACCGCATCATCGGCATCACCGGCACGCCGGAAAAGATCGCCGCGATGACCAAGGCTTTCGGCATCTACTCCAAGAAGGTGCCGACCGAAGGCGGCGACTACACGATGGACCACACGGCCTCGGTGCTTTTGCTCAACAGCAAGGGTGATTTCTTCGGCACCATCGCCTATGAGGAGAACCCAACCGCCGCGCTTGCCAAGCTCCAGCGGCTTGCCAAAGAAGGCTGACCCTTTCGGACCCGACATGACCCAGACACGGCTGCACATCACCACCGGCCGCGAAGCCGCCAACCGCATCTTCGCCGCCCTCGAGACCGCCTTCGAGGAAGATGGCTGGCCGATCGCCGTGATCGAGGTCGACGAGGACCGCGACATCCACGAGGTGTCGCTCTATGCCGACGGCGAGGTCGAGGACATTGCGCGGCGCATGGCCGAGGTCATTGCTGAGGCGGGCCATAAGGGTCCGCTCGGCCGCGAGGTGCTGCCCGATGTCGACTGGGTGGCGAAGTCGCTTGAAGGCCTCAAGCCGGTCGAGGCCGGGCGCTTCATCGTCCATGGCGGCCACGACCGCGAGGATGTGCGCCCCGGACAGATCGCCATAGAGATCGAGGCAGGCCTTGCCTTCGGCACCGGGCACCATGGCACCACGGCCGGCTGCCTGGAGATGATCGAAAAGGTCGTGACCTCAGAGAAGCCGGTCAACGCGCTCGACCTCGGCACCGGCAGTGCTGTGCTGGCAATCGCGGTCGCCAAGCTGGCGCCGATCCCGGTTCTCGCCACCGACATCGACCCGGTGGCGACCGATGTCGCCGCCGCCAATGTCCGCCTCAACGGCGTCGAGGCCCATGTCGAGACGGCGACGGCCGAAGGCTTCGACAACCCGATCTTCGCCGCGCGCGGCCCCTTCGCGCTGATCGTCGCCAACATCCTGGCACAGCCGCTGATCCTGCTCGCCCCCGAGATGGCCGCACATCTGGCCGCCAGCGGTTCGCTGGTGCTGTCGGGCATCCTCGACCGCCAGCATGACGCGGTGCTCGAAGCCTATGTCGCGGCAGGCTTCCGCCACATAGAGACCTTCCACAGGGAAGGCTGGGTCACGATCCACCTCAAGAACTGACGCCGTTTTTGCGTCATCGCCAGGACCGCCGCCGCTGGCCCAAGCCGGCGGCGTTGCCAGTCTTTGCACGCGACGATAACGTCGCCGACAATCAAGCTCTCCCGGGAAACAACCATGTTCCAGTCCTTTGAATCATCAGGCGACCCAAGCGTCGGCAAACCGCGCGTCGCCCTGCTTCGTCAGTGGATGAAGCAGAACGGCATCGACGGCTTCATCGTGCCCCGCGCCGACGAGCACCAGGGCGAGTATGTCGCCGCCCGTTCCGAGCGTCTGAAGTGGCTGACTGGCTTCTCGGGTTCGGCCGGTGTCGCCATCGTGCTTGCCAACAGCGCCTATGTCTTCGTCGACGGCCGCTACACGCTGCAGGTGCGCGACCAGGTCGATCTCGGCATCTTCACCATCGAGAGCCTGATCGAGACCCCGCCTGCCCTGTGGATCCGCGAAAACCTCGCCAAGGGCACCCGCCTGGGCTTCGACCCGTGGCTGCACACCATCGGCGACGTCAAGGCGCTGAAGGCCTCGGCTGAAAAGGTCGGCGCAACGCTCGTGCCGCTGACAGAGAACCCCATCGACGCCGTCTGGCAGGACCAGCCGGACGCACCGCATGCCAAGGTCGAGATACATCCGGAAACTTTTGCCGGCGAGCTCGCCAAGGACAAGCTCAAGCGCCTCGCCGCGGCCATCTCGGCCGAAGGCGCAACCCACGCCGTGCTCACCGACCCATCGTCGCTGGCCTGGACCTTCAACATCCGTGGCGGCGACGTGCCCCACACGCCGCTGGCGCTCGGCTTTGCCGTGCTTGCGGCCGACGGCTCGCATGCCGTCTATCTCGACAAGCGCAAGCTCGGCCGCACCGAAGAGGCCTATCTGACCCAGCTTGCCGACATCAAGGCGCCCGCCGACCTCGAAGCCGACATCGCCGCCCTCGCCCGCTCTGGTCGGCAGATTGCGCTCGACCCGGCCCTCGCGGCCGAAAAGCTGCGCGCCCTGATCGAGGACAATGGCGGCTCGCTCATCCTGGCGACGGACCCTGCCCGCCTGCCCCGCGCCACCAAGAACAGCGCCGAGATCGCAGGCTCCCGTGCCGCCCATCGTCGCGACGGTGCCGCCGTCGCCAAGCTTCTGTGCTGGCTGGATCGCCAGGCGCCTGGCAGCATCGACGAGATATCAGTCGTCACCAGGCTGGAGGAAGCCCGTCGCCTCACCGGCGAAGAAACCCAGATGCCGCTGCGCGACGTGTCCTTCGACACCATCTCGGGCGCCGGCCCCAATGGTGCGATCATGCACTACCGCGTCTCGCGCCAGACCAGCCGCGTGCTGGCTGACGGCGAACTGTTCCTGCTCGATTCGGGCGCCCAATATCAGGACGGCACCACCGACATCACCCGGACCGTCCCTGTCGGCAAGCCTTCGGAGGAGATGCGCGAACGCTTCACGCTCGTGCTCAAGGGCCTGATCGCCATCTCGACGGTGCGGTTTCCCGCCGGCACGCGCGGCGCCGATATCGACGCGCTCGCCCGCATGGCGCTATGGCGTCACGGGCTGGACTTCGCCCACGGCACCGGCCACGGAGTCGGCTCCTATCTCGCCGTGCACGAGGGTCCGCAGCGCATCGCCAAGACCGGCATGGAAAAGCTGCTGTCGGGCATGATCCTGTCCAACGAGCCCGGCTACTACAAGGAAGGTCACTATGGCATCCGCCTCGAGAACCTGATCCTGGTGACGCGCCCCGACGAGCTGCCGGGCGGCGACATCGCCATGCATGGTTTCGAGACGCTGACGCTGGCGCCCTTCGACCAGCGGCTGCTGCGCACCGACCTTCTCACCCGCGACGAACTCGACTGGCTCAACGCCTATCACGCCCGGGTGTTGATGGAGATCGGACCGATGCTGGACGGCGAAGCGCTCGCCTGGCTGGAAAAGGCGACGACGCCCATTCCCTAGCCGAATGATTTGCTGCCGGCCTCATCTGGGGCCGGCGGTTTGCCGGCCGCTTTAGGAAGGCGGCGGCACGGTCCCTGAACTCAGCCGATAAAGTGCCGCAGCGCGATCAGGGTCACAGCCCCGGCCAAAAACATCGCCATCAGGCCGCTGCGCAGCGAAACGACTGCCGCAACCGCAAGTGCCGCCAGTTCAGCCGGTCCGGCCGACAGGGTGGCCGGCGCCACAAGGGTGGTCAGCACCGCAGCCGGCACCGCATTGAGCCCGGCTTCGACGCGCGGATGCAGGCGTTCGAAGCGTGACAGCACCAGATGGCCGCCGACGCGCGTCAGGTAGGTCGCCACCGCGCTGGCAATGATGATCCAGAATGTCGTGCTCATGAGTTGGCCTTTGCCGTGCGGACAGGCATTGCCGCGGCAAACAGCACGCCGGCAAGCGCGCCGAGCGAGACATGCCAGGGCGAACCCACGGTCTTGTAGGCAACCATCGAGGCGATCGCACTGGCAATCACGATCGGCAGCCAGCGCGGCCGGTTGCGGAAGCTCATGACGATGCCGAGGAAATAGATCGGCAGCAGGAAGTCGAGGCCCAGCGCATGGGTGTCGGGGATCAACCGTCCAAACAGCGCGCCGATGCCGCTCTCCACCACCCAGCATGTGTAGAGCGTCAGCGCCATGCCCATGTACCAGACGAAGCTGACCTTGTTGCCCTGCTCGCGAATGCGCTCGGCCTCGGCATATTGCGGGTCGGTCAGGAAGAAATAGGCGATTGCCTGCTGGACCCAGGGCCAGTGGGCGATGTGCGGGCCAATGGCGGCCGAATAGAGCACATGGCGGAAGTTGACCGCGAAGATCGACAGCACGATCAGCCACGGCGCGACGTGCTGCCCGAACAGCTCGATGCCGACCAGCTGGCTGGCCCCGCCGAAGATCGTGGCGCTCATCAAGGTGGCCTCGGCCACCGTGAAGCCGTTGTCCACGGCCAGCGCGCCGAACAGCACGGCAAAGGGTCCCGAAGCGACCACCACCGGCACGCTCATCCGGGCACCGCGCGCAAACTGCGCCAGACGATCGCTCACGCTTCAAGCCTCCCTGAAAAAGGCCTTGAATAGGTCAGTCGTTCGTCGCTGTCACATCAATTCGCTTGAGCCAAGGCATCAGCGAAACTCAGCTCTTTTTCGGCTTCCTCGGTGCCGGCTTCACCGAACAAGGCGTGTTGCCGCCCGCATGGAGACGACCGGTCGTCATATCGAGCCTGATCGGCAGGTCGCGCAGCGACGACACGTTCAGCTTGCGCGCCGCAGCCAGAGCCACCTCGCCGCATGCATGCGCATCCTCGGCCGCATTGTGGTGCCTGAACGAGAAGTCGATATGGCGCGACACCTCGTTGAGCCGGTGCGAGGCAAGCTCACGCCACACCACCTTGGCCATCTTGAGCGTGCAGACATAGTCGATGTCGGGACAGCTGACGCCATAGAGCTGATAGCTCGCCCTGAGCACGCTCATGTCGAACGACGCGTTGTGGGCGATGACGAGCGTGTCGGAAAGATCGGCCTCGAACTCCTCCATAACCTCGGGGAATTCGGCAGCGTCCTCGACATCTTCAGGGCGTATGCCATGGACGGCCATGTTGAAGCGTGAAAAGCGCATGTCCCTGGGCCGGATGAGCCGCTCCTCGACGCGGATGACCGCGCCGTCCTCGATCCAGGCAAGGCCAACGGAACACGGGCTGCTGCGCTTTTCGTTGGCAGTTTCGAAATCAATGGCAAGTGCACGCATGAAGTCGGTCAGCCCACCTGCCCGACGCGTTCGAACCACTGGTCCTCTGATATGACCTCGATGCCAAGTTCACTCGCCGTTTTCAGCTTCGAGCCGGCGCCTGGCCCCGCCACCACAAGATCGGTCTTCTTCGACACCGATCCGGCAACCTTGGCGCCCAGCTTCTCGGCCATGGCCTTGGCCTCGTCGCGCGACATCTTTTCAAGCGATCCGGTGAAGACCACGGTCTTGCCGGAGACCGGCGACGACACGTCGCCGATGCGCTCCTCGTCGAGCGGCACAACCTCGGCCAGCAACGCCTCCACCACTTGCCTGTTGTGCTCCTCGGCGAAGAACTCGACCACTGCCTCGGCGACGATGGTGCCGATGCCGTTGATCCCGGTCAGTTCCTGCCAGGCGGCATTGCCCTTGTCGCCCTTGCCCTCGGGCATCACCGCAACCATGCCCGCGGTTCGCAACGCGTCGAAGCTGATGTAGTGGCGCGCCAGCCGCTTGGCATTCGTCTCGCCGATATGGCGGATGCCGAGCGCAAACAGGAAGCGCGAAAACTCGACCTGGCGTCGGTCGTCGATCGCCGCATAGAGCTTGCGTGCCGAGGTCGCGCCAAAACCGTCGATGTTTTCGAGCTTGGTCAGCGAGCCTTCCTGGCGCCTCTTCAGCGTGAAGATGTCGGCAGGCGAGCCGATATGCAACGACGGGTCCTGCGACTGGAAGAAGAACTCGATCTGCTTTTCGCCAAGGCCCTCGATGTCGAAAGCGTTGCGCGACACGAAATGGCGCAGGCGCTCCACAGCCTGGGCCGGGCAGATCAGGCCGCCGGTGCAGCGCCGCACCACCTCGCCCTCTTCGCGCACGGCATGGCTGTCGCAGGCCGGGCAGCGCGTTGGAAACTGGTAACGCTCAGCGGCCGCCGGACGCTTCTCCATGACCACGTCGAGAATCTGCGGGATGACGTCCCCTGCCCGCTGGACGATGGCAGTGTCGCCGACGCGGATGTCGCGGCCGTCGCGGATCGGCTGGCCGCTGTTGCCGATGCCCTTGATGTAGTCTTCATTGTGCAGCGTGGCGTTGGTCACGACCACACCGCCGACGGTCACCGGCTGCAGCCTTGCCACCGGCGTCAGCGACCCTGTACGGCCGACCTGGATGTCGATGCCGAGCAGTGTCGTCGTTGCCTTCTCGGCCGGGAACTTGTGCGCAATCGCCCAGCGCGGGCTGCGCGACACGAAGCCAAGGCGCTGCTGCAGATCAAGCCGGTCGACCTTGTAGACGACGCCGTCGATGTCGTAGCCGAGCCCGGCGCGATTGGCCTCGATCATCCGGTATTGCGACAGAAGCCCGTCAACGCTGTCGAACACCTTCATCAGCGGATTGACCTTGAAGCCGTAGCGGCCAAAGGCCTGTACCATGCCCATCTGGGTATCGGCGGGCATGTCGCTCACCTCGCCCCAGGCATAGGCAAAGAAGCGCAGCGGTCGGCTTGCGGTAATCGAAGTGTCGAGCTGGCGGAGCGAACCGGCGGCGGCATTGCGCGGATTGGCAAAGATCTGCTTGCCCGCCTCCTCGTTGCGCCGGTTGAGCTCGGCGAAATCGAGATGGCTCATATAGACCTCGCCGCGCACCTCCAGCACCTCGGGAAAGTCGCCCGACAGCACATTGGGGATGTCGGCTATGGTACGCGCATTGGCGGTGACGTTTTCGCCCACCTGCCCGTCGCCACGCGTCGCCGCCGTCACCAGCCTGCCGTTCTCGTAGCGGATCGACAGCGACAGGCCATCGATCTTGGGCTCGGCGGTGATCGCCACCGGCTCGCTCGCGCCGAGCCTGAGAAACCGCCTGATGCGGCCGACGAATTCGCTGACATCCTCATCGGCAAAGGCGTTGTCGAGCGACAACATCGGCACGACATGGGTAACCTTGCCGAACTTCTCGGAAACGGCCGCGCCTACCGACTTCGACGGCGAATCCTCGCGCACCAGATTGGGGAATCGCTGCTCGATCGCGAGGTTGCGGCGGCGCAGTGCGTCATAATCCGCATCCGAAATGGTCGGCGCATCCTCGGCATGGTAGCGCAGGTCATGACCGGCGATCTCCAGCGCCAGCCGTTCGAGCTCGGCTGCGGCCTCGGCTTCGCTCAGCGATTCGACCGGCTTTTCGGACATGGTGCACTCCATCTTAGCGCGTCGGCCCGAAAATCGGACCCGATTTTCGGGAAGCACGATGCGCAGACTCAATAAGTTAGAGCATCCTTTGAGCGTCCGTTCGGACGCACAAAGGATGCTCTAATGGCCGGCACCATAGATCAGGATGCGCCGGCGCGGGAGCCGCCCCCAGCGAATTCCACGTCAAATCGGCAGGGTCGCAAAGGCTCCTGACATCAGGAGCCTGGCCTTCGGGCAAGTCAGGAGATAGCGGCCGTGTTCTCGCGCAGCAGGCGCTCGGCGGCGGCGCGCGCCTCCTCGGTGATGGTCGCCCCAGAAAGCATGCGGGCGATCTCTTCCTGGCGCGCCGGACGGTCCATCTCGTGGATCCCGGTCGCGACCCGGTCGGTGTTGCCCTTCTTGGAGATCAGGAAATGCGTCGCCGCCCGCGCCGCCACCTGGGGCGCGTGGGTCACCGACAGCACCTGCACACGGCTGGAGAGCCGCGCCAGCCGCTGGCCGATGGCGTCGGCCACCGCACCTCCAACGCCCGTATCGATTTCGTCGAACACCAGCGTCGGCGCCGAGCCGCGATCGGCAAGCGCCACCTTGAGCGCCAAAAGGAAGCGCGACAGCTCGCCGCCAGAAGCCACCTTCATCATCGGCCCGGCCCGCGTGCCGGGATTGGTGCGCACCCAGAACTCGACCTGGTCGATGCCTTCGAGCATGCGATTGTCGGTCTCGCTCGACATTTCGACGAGGAATTCGGCACGCTCGAGCTTCAGTTCCGGCAGTTCGGCCATGACGGTCTTGCGCAGGCTCTCGGCTGCCACCTTGCGCAATCCGGACAGGTTCGCCGCGATCCGGTCATAGGCCTCGCGGGTGGCCCGCGCCTGCTCCTCCAGGGTATTCAGGCGCCCCTCGCCGGCGTCGAGATCGGCAAGGTCGGCGACCATCGTGTCGCGCAGCTTGGCCAGGTCGTCGACGGCGACATTGTGCTTGCGGGCGGCGGCACGCAGCGCAAACAGCCGCTCTTCGGCCTTTTCCAGCCGCTGTGGGTCGTATTCGGTGGCCCTGAGCGCTGCATCGACACCCGATTGTGCCGCATCCAGCGAGATCATCGCCTCGTCGAGCGACTTCACGACGTCGTCGAGCAGGCCCGGCACCTCGGCCGCCTTGCGCTGCAGGCGGCGCAACAGGCTCGCCAGCTGCGGCAGCGGCGACGACGAGCCCGACAGCACGTCCTGTGCATCCTGGATTTCCGAAGCGATCTTTTCGACCCGCATCATCGCGGCGCGCAGTTCCGCGAGTTCGCTCTCTTCACCCGGTTGCGGATCGAGCTTGGAGAGTTCGGTCACCGAAGCGCGCAGATATTCAGCCTCGCGGGCGGCAGCCTCCACGCGCGCACGGTGCCGCGAAAGCTCCTGCTCTGCGCCGCGCCACAACTTCCACGCCTCGGCCGTCGCCTTGGCCTCGCCGACATGGCCGCCGAACGAATCGAGCACGTCGCGATGCGCACCGGCATCGACAAGGGCGCGGTCGTCATGCTGGCCATGGATCTCGACCAGCGCGCGCCCGATGTCGCGCATCAGCGTCACGCTGGAGGGCTGGTCGTTGACGAACACACGGGTGCGCCCGTCGGCCGTCTGCACGCGCTTCAGGATGACGTCGCCGTCATCCTCGATGGCATTGTCGGCCAGAAGCGTGCGCACCGGGTGGTTGCGCGGCACGTCGAAGACGGCCGTCACCTGCCCCTGGTTGGTGCCGTGGCGGACAAGCGACGCATCGCCGCGCGCGCCGAGCGCGAGCGACAATGCGTCGAGAAGGATGGATTTGCCGGCGCCGGTCTCGCCGGTCAGCACGGAAAGGCCTGGCGTGAAATCGATATCCAGCCGTTCGATCAGGACGATATCGCGGATCGACAGTCTGGAGAGCATCGAATTGCGGTCAGGCGCCGGAGAACATTTTCCCGGCCTTGGAAATCCATGAGCCGGCATTCTCGCGCGGCTGCAGGCCGTTGGTCTGCAACAGCTTGTAGGAATCCTTGTACCACTGGCTGTCGGGATAGTTCTGGCCGAGCACGGCAGCTGCCGTCTGCGCTTCCGAGGTCAGGCCCATCGCGTAGTAAGTCTCGACGAGGCGAGCGAGCGCTTCTTCGATGTGGCGCGTGTTCGAATAGTTCTCGACCACGTTGCGGAAACGCTTGGCGGAAGCGATGAACTCGCGACGCTCGAGATAATAGCGGCCGATCTGCATCTCCTTGCCGGCGAGCTGGTCGCGGGCAAAGCGGATCTTGGCATTGGCGTCGTCGACATATTCCGATGCCGGCCAGCGCTGCACCACTTCCTGCATCGCCTCGATGGTCCGGCGCGCTTCCTTCTGATCCTGCGTGACGTCGCGAATCTGGCGGAAATAGCTCAGGCCGATGATGTACTGGGCGTAGGCGGCGTCGTCGGTGGAAGGATAGAGCGCGAGATAACGCTTCGCCGAATTGATGGCTTCTTCATAGGAGCCCTGGCGATAGCTGGCGAAAGCGCCCATCACCATCGACTTGCGGGCCCACTCGGAATAGGGGTGCTGACGGTCGACCGCCTCGAACTTGCGGCTTGCCTCTTTCAGGCGGCCGGCATTGAGGTTGGCAAGACCCTGATTGTAGAGCACGTCGGCCGGCTCGGTCTGCTCGACATAGGTCGCCAGATCGACATCGGCTTCGCCGGACATGCAACCGGAGAGCGCAAGCGTCGGAATGACGAGCGACAGCGCCACAGCAAGAGGCGTCACGCGCAATTTCGATCGATCGGCTCGTATCAATGACATCACTGAGTTCCGCCCCTTCGGCGCTGTTTCGCTTTTAGGCACTGGCCATAGATCACAACTGGCCGTGCCGGGCAACGCTATCAGCGGCCAATCGCGCAATTTTGTGGCACGTGAACGCACATGCCATTTCGCCGGTCGAGTGGTGCAACAAGGTCACACCACCCTTCCCCGCAAGGCTGCGATCAGAGCATCCAGGGCGCGTGGACAGCCGCGCTGACGGCGATGAGTTCGGCCGAACGACCGCGCTCGCGACGCGATGTTTCGACGATTTCGAAGGCCGAACGATCGGAAAGCAGGCGACGCAGGGCAGATGCGTTGAGCCTGTGGCCACCGCGATAGGAGCGGAAGCAGCCGATGAAGCGCGCGCCGGCAAGCGCCAGGTCACCCATCGCGTCCAGCGTCTTGTGACGCACGAACTCGTTGGAGAAGCGCAGGCCTTCCATATTGATGATGTGATCGTCATCGCCGATGACAACCGAATTCTCCAGCGACGAGCCGAGCGCATAGCCGGCTGCCCACAGGCGCTCGACGTCCTTCATGAAGCCGAAGGTGCGGGCCCGCGAAATCTCCTTGCGGAAGATATCGTCGTTGATGTCGGAGGCAAAGGACTGGCGGCCGATGGCCGGGCTCTCGAAATCGATCTCGACCTCGAAGCGCGTGCCGCCATAGGGGCGGAACTCGGCCCAGGAGGCCCCGCTTTCGATTCGCACCGGCTTCAGCACACGGATATAGCGGCGCTTGACGTCGAGCGTCTCGATACCGGCCTGGTCGATGGCTTCGACGAACTGCGCAGCACTGCCGTCGAGAATCGGAACTTCCGCGCCTTCGACCTCGATCACCAGATTGTCGATGCCGAGGCCGAACAGTGCCGCCATCAGGTGTTCGATCGTGGCGACATGAACGCCCGCGGGATCGCCGAGCAAGGTGCAAAGATCCGTTGCACCCACTTCTGACACAATTGCGCGGAACTCTCGGCCATCAACGTGAAAAACCACACCCGTGTCGGCATCCGCCGGCAGGAAATGGATGGACACGGGCTTACCGCTATGCACGCCGATCCCCGACAGGGTCGCGCGCGATTTGAGTGTTGTCTGAAAATCCTGCAAGTCGATCCCCATATGCCCGTCCACATCAGGCCTGTTCTATCGCTCTACGGCGACAGGCCCTTCTCGGCTCTGATGGACGGGGCCTCATCCCCTTTGCACCCGTCCGGCCGAATTTGAGGCGCCATGCGTTCGTCAGAACTGGCGAAAGGCGCCTCGAAATTTCAAATCTGGCTGCTGCTTCTTCCGAAAGCCAAGACCGACTCCCGGTCAAATGCACCAGACGGCGCGAAGATAGTCTTCCGGATGAGAGACTCCAAATCACGGTTTCTTACTCCGTGTAACTGCGAGGCCACTTCGACTCGCTCTGACAAGCTCATGTTTTAAATGATCTTTTCAGAGCAAAAGGCGGACGTCGAGACGCCCGCCTTTCAAACCATGTTACCGCTCGTTCACAGATCAGTTTGCTTGCCGGCGCAGGAACGCCGGAATCTCAAGCTGATCGTCTTCCTGAGTCCGTGCCTGCGGCGCAAGGCGACCCTGGTCGTCGAGCTGGCCGCGGCGCGGCGCGTAAAGCTGCGATTCCTGGCTGACGGCGCGGCGCTGTTCCGGGGCCGGCTGGCGCAGTTTCGGCTCACGCGGCTGCGCAGGCTGCAGGCGAGCAGGCTCTTCCTCGCGGCGGGTCAGGCCGCTCGTCAGGCGCTTCAGCAAGCCCATCGGGCCGCGCTCTTCATGATCGACCGGCTGCGCCTTGGCGGCAACCTCTGCCTTCACCATCGGCGGGAAGTCTTCGACGCGCGGCATGCGCGGGGCGACCGGAGCCGGCTGCACCGCCTGCTGCGGAGCGGGCTGGTGGAACTGCTGCGGAGCCGGCTGATGGAACGGCTGCGGCGCGGGCTGGTAGGCCTGCGGCTGAGGCTGCGGCTGGGCTGGCGGAGCCGCAAACAGCTTGCTCTGCGGGCGGAAATCCTCAGTCGGCGCGGCTGGGCGCGGCTGGGCCATGCCAGCTGCATTGGCCTCGGCCAGACGGATGGCCTCGGCGATCGGATCGTTGGTGCGCACTTCCATACGCGGCTGCTCGACCGGAGCGGCCTGCTGCGGTGCCGGGCGCACTTCGGCCGGACGCTGCTGCTGGGTGGGCTTCGGCGTCTGGCGGATGGAGATCGGCGCTGCTGCCATGTCGGCGGCGGTCTTGTCGATGCCGGTGGCAACCACCGACACGCGGATGACGCCCTCGAGGTCTTCGTCGAAGGTGGCACCCAGGATGATGTTGGCGTCCTGGTCGACTTCCTCGCGGATGCGGGTCGCAGCTTCGTCGACTTCGAACAGGGTCAGGTCGCGGCCGCCGGTGATCGAGATCAGCAGCCCCCGCGCACCCTTCATCGAGGTTTCGTCGAGCAGCGGGTTGGCGATCGCAGCCTCGGCAGCGGCCATTGCGCGGCCCTCGCCCGAAGCTTCGCCGGTGCCCATCATGGCCTTGCCCATCTCGCGCATCACCGAACGGACGTCGGCGAAGTCGAGGTTGATCAGGCCTTCCTTGACCATCAGGTCGGTGATGCAGGCGACACCCGAATAGAGCACCTGGTCTGCCATGGCGAAAGCGTCCGCGAAGGTCGTCTTGTCATTGGCGAGGCGGAAGAGGTTCTGGTTCGGGATGACGATCAGCGTGTCGACGCACTTCTGCAGCTCTTCGATGCCGTAGTCGGCCGTCTTCATGCGGCGCTGGCCTTCGAAGTGGAACGGCTTGGTAACGACGCCGACGGTCAGGATGCCTTTTTCGCGCGCGGCGCGGGCCACGACCGGAGCAGCACCCGTGCCGGTGCCGCCGCCCATGCCGGCGGTGACGAAGCACATGTGGGTGTTGGACAGATGATCGATGATCTCGTCGATGCACTCCTCGGCGGCCGCACGGCCGACCTCGGGCTGCGAACCGGCACCCAGGCCCTCGGTGACATGCGCGCCGAGCTGGATGAGGCGCTCGGCCTTCGACATCGTCAGCGCCTGGGCGTCGGTGTTCGCCACCACGAACTCGACGCCGCGCAGGCCGGCAGTGATCATGTTGTTGACCGCGTTGCCGCCGCCACCGCCGACACCGAACACGGTGATGCGTGGCTTGAGCTCGGTGATGTCCGGCTTCTTGAGATTGATCGTCATAGTCCTCGTCCTTTTTGCCTTTGAAGCCGCTTCGCCGTGCGGCCTTCTATGGGGCTGACCCCGTCAATTCCTAAAAACTGTCTTTCAACCACTGACTCATGCGATGCAGTCTTCCGCCCGTCCCGGTCGCCCTGTAACCGGACATCCCCTTCGCCGACTGGCTCTCGATGCCCACCATCTGCGGGTAGATCAGAAGCCCGACCGCCGTCGCGAAGGCTGGCCCTTTGGCCGCCTCCGGCAGGCCTGCCACGCCGAGCGGGCGGCCGATGCGAACGTTGCGGCCGAGAATGCGACGCGCGGCCTCGGGCAGCCCCACCAGCTGGCTGGCGCCACCGGTGAGCACCACGCGCTTGCCGATGGCATTGCCGTAGCCGGACTTGTTGAGACGGTCGCGCAAAAGCTCCAGCGTCTCGTCGATGCGGGCGCGGATGATGCGGGTCATCACCGAACGCGGGATCTGCAGCGGCACTTCATTGTCATCGACGCCGATGGGCTGGATGCTGATCAGGTCGCGATCGTCGGTGCTGCCGGGCAGAGCCGAGCCATGCATGACCTTGAGCCGCTCGGCATCGTCGAGGCGGGTCGACAGCCCCTTGGCCAGATCCATCGTCACATGGTTGCCGCCGACGGGAACCCCGTCGGCATGAACGAAGCGGCCTTCCGAGAAGACCGACAGCGTCGTGGTGCCGCCGCCCATGTCGATGCAGGCAGCGCCCATTTCCAGCTCGTCGTCGACGAGCGCGGCAAGGCCGCTGGCGTAGGGGGTCGCCACCATCTGCTCGACGGAGAGGTGCGAACGGTTGATGCAGAGTTCGAGATTGCGCAGCGGCGCGGAATCACCCGTCAGCACATGCATGTCGACGCCAAGCGTATCGCCGACCATGCCGCGCGGATCGCGCACGCCGCGCTCGGCATCGAGCGAGAAGGCGATAGGCAGCGAATGGATGACCTCGCGCTCGGCGCGCAGCGCCTGCTTGGCGCCGGCCGACAGCACGCGCTTGACGTCGGCTTCCTCGACCTCATGCCCGCCGAGATTGATCGTGGCGGTAAAGGACTCGCTCTTGATGCGGCCGGCGGAGAGATTGACAATCAGGGAATCCGCGGTCAGCCCGGCCATGCGCTCGGCGGCATCGACAGCCAGGCGGATGGCATGCTCGGCGCGGTCGAGATCGACGACGACGCCCGACTTCACGCCCTGCGACTTCTGGTGGCCTATGCCGATGACCTGGGCCTGGTGCGTACGCCCCTTGAGCAGCTGGCTGCCCTCTGCAGGCTTCAGCTTGGCCACCACGCAGCAGACCTTGTTCGAACCGACGTCGAGCACCGTCAGGATGCCCGAGCGGCGCGAAGCCGGATCTTTCTGACCGCCCAACCAGCTCATATTCTCTTCCCCGTCGCCGCCTTGACGACCTTCGGCTTGGCTTTCAGCTCGTCCTGGCGACGCTCCATCGCCTCGGGCGTCAGCTGCACGACGAGCCTGTCCGTAAAACGCATGTCGACCGCGGCGATATCGCGGGTCAGAAGCGCATCGCTTTTGTCGAGCGCCACGAGATCGGCAAGGGCTGCCTCGACCTGGGTCTCGGGCAGCTTGACGGTGATGCCGTTGTCGAGACGCATGTCCCAGCGGCGCTCGCCGACGCGGATATAGCCGCGCACCCGCGACGCCAGCTCGGGATAAGCCTGAACCTTGGCGACGAAAGCCGCAGCACCTTCCGCGGCGCCCAGGCCGACGACCAGCGGCAGCATGGCCTGACGACCGCCGACATAGGGCGCGATCACCGCGCCATCCTTCTCGATGACGCTGAGCTGGCTGCCATGCTGCCAGATGGCGAAGGCATCGCGCTCGTCGACGCGGACCTCGATCGTGTTCGGATAGACCTTGCGGACGGCTGCTTCGCGCACCCACGGCAGCGAAACGATGCGCTCGCGCGCACTCTCGGGATTGAAGCCGACCAGCGACGTCCAGCCATCGAGCTCCAGCTTGTCGAGGATGTCGATCTCGGAGGTTTCGCGATTCCCGGAAACCTTGATCTGATCGACGGCAAAACCGCTGCGGGCCGTCACACCCTGCACCATTGCAGGCATGTGACCGCCCAGATAGGCGCCATAAAGCGAGCTTGCGGCCAGGAACGACGCCGTCAGCATCGTTGCGGCATAAGGCGGAGGCGTGAACTCGCCGCGCCCGAAGCGCGCCAGGATGCGGACAGGCTTGCGCAGCAGCCGCGGCAGCACGAAGTGCTCCGCAGACAGGGACAGCCCGAAGACGCCGGACTTCGCGCCGCGCACCTCCCTGCCGTATCCCGACCTCACCGCAAACACGAAGCGTCCTCCACCATCCAACTCAACAAATCACCAAACGAATGCCCAGCCTGGGCAGCGATTTCCGGCACCAGCGACGTGGGCGTCATCCCGGGTTGCGTATTGATTTCCAGCCAGACGACCTCTCCATTTTCGGAATGGCGGTCGTCGTACCGGAAGTCAGACCGGGAAACGCCCCGGCACCCGATCGCTTGGTGAGCCTTGAGCGCCAGTGTTTGTATTTTTTGGTAAATATTCGGTGAAACTTTCGCGGGGCATTCGTGCTTTGAGCCGCCGGGAACATATTTTGAATCGTAGTCGTAGAAGGAATGCCCTGTCGGCACGATTTCGCACACGCCCAGGGCCACATCACCCATCACCGCGCAGGTCAGCTCCCGCCCATGGATGTAGCGCTCGACCATGACAGCCTCGCCATAGCGCCACTCGGGCGACGAGATGATCTGGGGCGGATGAGACTGATCCTCCTTCACGATCACCACGCCGAAACTCGACCCCTCGGCGACCGGCTTGACCACATAGGGCGGCTTCATCGGATGCTCATTGCGGATGGTGAAACGGTCGAGAATTCTGGATTCGGCCACCGGAATGCCGGCCGCCCTGGCGACCTTCTTGGCCTGCTCCTTGTGCATGGCGAGCGCCGAGGCCAGAACGCCGGAATGCGTATAGGGAATGGCAAGGAATTCGAGGACACCCTGGATCGTGCCATCCTCGCCGAACGGCCCATGCAAGGCATTGAAGGCGACATCGGGCTTGAGCGCCGCAAGCACTTCGCCGACATCGCGACCGACATCGACCCGCGTGACCTTGTAGCCCACGCTTTCCAGCTCGTTCGCACAGGCATTCCCTGATGAAAGGGACACGGGCCGCTCGGACGAGAATCCACCCATCAAGACAGCAACGTGCTTCGACTTCATCCCCGGAAATCCCCTCTCAATGCCAAGCACAACACCCTGATTCCAAAGACTGAATCTCAGCCCTCCGGAAGTTGACCTCCGGATGAAAACGCGGGTTACGCGTTACGCGACTCAAATCAGGAAACGCTTTAGGTCAGAGAATCAGAGACTTGATTCCGTGGCAAGCACCGATTGAAAATCGCTGCGATTTGATGACCGCGAAGCGAATCTACTGAGACTCCAAAGCAACGGCAGGCAACAAGGATCAGGCAGCAAAAAGCCCCCGGCGCAGGCGCACCGAGGGCTTCGAAAATGGCAATCGCGATGCAGCCAAGCGAGGCGCCTAAAGCATTTGCCCCAAAAACTCCTGCACTTCGTGGCCCGGCTTGAACTGACCGATGCGCTTGATTTCCCACTGCAGGCGAATGCCCGAATTCTCGAGCACGCGGCTGCGCACCGTCTCGCCGAGATATTCGAGATCGTAGCCGGTGGCCGTGCCCGTATTGATCATGAAGTTGCAGTGCATCGGCGACATCTGCGCGCCGCCGATCATCAAACCGCGGCAGCCGGCCTTGTCGATTTCCTTCCAGGCAGAAGTGCCCTCGGGATTCTTGAAGGTCGAGCCGCCGGTCTTTTCGCGGATCGGCTGCACCGTCTCGCGATGATGCTGGACCGCATCCATCGCCGCCTTGATGGCGTCCTTGTCCTCGGCATATCCCTCGAAGGTCGCCGAGGTGAAGATCAGGTCGGCAGCGGCCGACGAATGGCGATAGCTGTAGCCCATATCGGCATTCGACAGCACATGCAGGTTGCCCTTGCGGTCGAGCGCACGGACTTCGACGACACGCTCGCGCGTCTCGACGCCGTTGGCGCCCGCATTCATGCGCAGCGCCCCACCGATGGCGCCGGGGATGCCGTGATAGAAATGGAAGCCGCCGATGCCGCTGTCATGCGCAAGCGCGGCCACGCGCTTGTCGGGCGTCGCAGCACCCGCCGCGATTCCCGTCGGCGAGATTGCGGTCGCTTCGCCGAACCCCTTGGCCGAAAGGCGCACCACGAAGCCGGGAATACCGCCTTCGCGCACCAACAGGTTGGAGCCGATGCCGACGACCAGAACCGGGATCTCCTCGGGCACCGCCCTCAGGAAATCGGCGAGGTCTTCCTCGTCGGCCGGCTGGAACAGCGCGTCGGCGATGCCGCCGGCTCGGAACCAGGTGATCTTTTCCATCTCGGCATTGGGCGTCAGCCGCCCGCGCAGGCTCGATAGACGATCCCCGAGCTTTGCGATCAGCGCCTCGCCTCCACCGGTCACGCCCCGCCCCCTGACAGTTCGCCCGGCAACGCATAGGCCCACTGGGTGATGTTGCCGGCGCCGAGGAAGACGACGAAATCGCCAGGCTTGGCCAGATCGCGCACCACGGGCGCGATCGAGGCCGGACCCTCGATATGGCGGGCGTCACGATGGCCGCCCGCACGGATGCGCGCCACAAGCGACTCGGAGTTGATGCCGTCGATGGCATCCTCCCCGGCTGCATAGACGGGTGCGACCATGACCGTGTCCGCGTCGTTGAAGCAGGCCGAGAAGTCGTCGAACAGATCGCGCAAGCGGGTGAAGCGGTGCGGCTGGGCAATGGCGATGACGCGGCCCTCGGTCGCCTCGCGCGCGGCGCGCAGCACGGCCTTGATCTCGACCGGATGGTGGCCGTAGTCGTCGAACACCTCGACGCCGTTCCAGGCGCCCGTGTGCGTGAAGCGGCGCTTGACGCCGCCGAAGGACGACAGCCCGCGCTTCACCGCCTCGGCCGAAATGCCGAGTTCGGTGGCGACAGCGATGGCAGCCGTGGCATTGGAGACGTTATGGCGGCCCGGCATCGGCAGGCGCAGGCCCTCGATGACACTCGACGACGCCGACTTGCGGTTGCGGATCACCACGTCGAAGACCGAAACTGCGCCGTCCATGCGGTGGTTGGTGAAACGCACGTCGGCCTGGGTGTTTTCGCCATAGGTGATGACGCGGCGGTCCTCGATGTGGCTGACCAGCGCCTGCACTTCGGGGTGGTCGGTGCACATGACGCCGAAGCCGTAGAACGGTACGTTCTCGACGAACTGGCGGAACGCCTCACGCACCTTGTCGAAGGTGCCGTAATGGTCGAGATGCTCGGGGTCGATATTGGTGACCACGGCAATGTCGGCCGGCAGCTTGAGGAAGGTGCCGTCGCTCTCGTCGGCCTCGACCACCATCCACTCGCCCTCGCCCATGCGGGCATTGGTGCCGTAGGCGTTGATGATGCCACCATTGATGACGGTCGGATCGAGCCCGCCGGCGTCGAGCAGCGTCGCCACCATCGAGGTCGTCGTCGTCTTGCCGTGGGTGCCGCCGATGGCGACCGCATTGCGGAAGCGCATCAGTTCGGCCAGCATCTCGGCGCGGCGCACGACGGGCAGCAGCTTCTCGCGCGCCGCCATGAGCTCGGGATTGGTCTTCTTGATCGCGGTCGAAACCACGATCACCTCGGCGTCGCCAAGGTTCTCGGCCTTGTGACCGACAAAGCACTCGATGCCCTTGGCACGCAGGCGCTGGACATTGGCGCTGTCGGACTGGTCGGAGCCCTGCACCTTGTAGCCGAGATTGTGCAGCACCTCGGCGATGCCGCTCATGCCGATGCCGCCAATGCCGATGAAATGCACGAGGCCGATGGTCTGCGGCATCTTCATGACCGCACTCCCTTCTTGAATTCCGAAACGGGCGTTTTGGACGCAATAGCCTCTGCGAGGTCGGCGAGCAACCTGGTGGCATCCGCTTTGCCGACTGACTTTGCGGCAGCGGCCATGGTCGAAAGCCGCGTCGGATCGCTCATCGCGTCGCCCAAAAGCTCGGCGATGCGCTGGGCCGAAAGCGTCGCCTGCGGATGCACTTCGCCGCCGCCAGCCGCCGCCAGCCGCGCGGCATTCGCCGCCTGATCATGGTCGAGCGCATAAGGGTAAGGCACCAGCAGCGCCGGGCGACCGATGACCGAAATCTCGGAAACGGTCGACGCGCCCGAGCGCGAGATCACAAGCTGGGCTGCGGCCATACGCTCAGCCATGTCGGTGAAGAAGGGCGACACGTCGGCGGCGATGCCGAGATCGGCATAGGCTGCCTTGACCTTGTCGGCATCTTCCTTGCGCGCCTGCTGGGTGACGTGCAGCCGCTTGCGCTGCTCCTCCGGCAGCAGCGCGATCGCCGCCGGCATAGCCTCGGAGAAGAACTGGGCGCCCTGGCTGCCGCCGAAGACCAAGAGGTTGAACTGGTCCATGCCGCCGGAAGCCACGTAGGGCATCTTCGCAGCCTCGATCACCGCCGGTCGCACCGGATTGCCCGTCACCACGATCTTGGCGCTGTTGGCGCCCGCATTCTCGGGCAGGAAGCCGCCGGCAATGGCGTCGACCTTGCTGGCCAGCGCCTTGTTGGCGCGGCCCATCACCGCGTTCTGCTCATGCACCATGGCAGGCACGCCGCGCCGGGTCGCGGCATAGAGCGGCGGCAGGGTCGGATAACCGCCGAAGCCGATGACGACCGAAGGCTTGATCCTGGCGATCACCTGGGATGCCTGGCGCACGCCGCTCCAGATGCTCCAGAACGCGCGCGCCAGCGCAATCGGGTTCTTGGAACCGATGGTCGAGGACTTGATCGGATGGATCGCCGTCGCCGGAAACTTGCCGGCGAAACGCTCGGCCCGGTCGTCCGTGGCGAGATGCACTTGCCAGCCGCGCGACGCAAGCTCATGCGCCAGCGCTTCGGCCGGAAACAGATGGCCGCCGGTCCCGCCGGCGGCAAGCATGATGGTACCTTTGGTCATATCTTACTCGGCTGGCAGCGGGTTTCGCTGCATGGACGCGTAGCCGGTCGGGCGGAACTTCTCCGGCTTCTTGCGGGTCAGCGCCAGCACCATGCCCATCGATATGGCGATGGCGATCAGCGACGAGCCGCCATAGGAGATGAAGGGCAGCGTCATGCCCTTGGCCGGCATCAGCTGCAGGTTCACGCCCATATTGATGACCGACTGCAGGCCGAAGACGACAACGAGGCCGGCAACCGCATAGCGGGTGAAGTCGTCATGCTCGCGCAGTGCCGTGCGCAGGCCGCGCAGCACGATGAAGGCGAAGATCGCCATGATGATCAGGCACAGGATGATGCCGAACTCCTCGCCGGCCACCGAGAACACGAAGTCGGCATGGCTGTCGGGGATGACCCGCTTGACCGTGCCCTCGCCCGGTCCGACGCCGAACCAGCCGCCATTGATGATGGCATCGCGGCCCATGTCGACCTGGAAGGTGTCGCCCTCGCCGGTGACGAAACGGTCGATGCGGCCGGCGACATGCGGGAAGATGGTGTAGGCCGCAGCCAGGCCGCCGACGCCGGTCATGCCGAGCGCGATGATCCAGAACCACGACATGCCGGCCATGAAGAACATCACGCCCCAGGTGCCGAGCACCAGCATGGTCTGGCCAAGATCGGGCTGCGCCACCAGCAGCGCAACGACGAGGCCGAGCAGGATCATGGCAAACAGGTTGCCGGGAATGTCGGGCTGGCGGTCATGTTCGGCAAACAGCCAGGCGCAGATGACGACGAAGGCCGGCTTCAGGAACTCCGACGGCTGGATCGAGACGCCGGCGAGCGACACCCAGCGCCGCGCGCCCTTGACCTCGACGCCGATGAACAGCACCGCCACCATCATCACCAGCATGATGCCGAGCATGACCAGCGCCATGCGCCTGATCTGCCGGGAATCGAGGAACGACACTGCGATCATCACCGCCGCCGCCGGCAGCGTGAAGATGATCTGGCGCGTGGCGAAGTGGAAGCTGCCGAGGCCGATGCGCTCGGCGACCGCAGGGCTTGCGGCGAATGAAAGCACGATGCCCAGCCCCATCAGCGACAGGAACGCCGCCAGGAACCAGCGATCGACCGTCCACCACCACAGTGCGACGGGACTTCTGTCGAGACGGCTAGCCATTACCTTGCCCCTCCGATAGCGCTGACGCCATCAATAGCATTCACAGCTTGCCTGAAGGCTTCGCCGCGAATTTCGAAGTTCTTGAACTGGTCAAAGCTGGCGCAGGCCGGCGAGAGCAGAACCACCGCCTCGCCGCTGTCGTCCTTGGCCGCATCCTCGGCGGCATGCTCGACCGCCGCCGCCAGCGTGCCCGATATCTCGTAAGGTGCCGCCTCGCCCAGCGTCGCCGCAAAGGCCGGTGCCGCCTCGCCGATCAGATAGGCCCGCGCGATGCGCGGGAAGAAGCTGCGCAGCGGCTCGATGCCGCCCTCCTTGGGCAGCCCGCCGGCGATCCAGTAGACGCGCGGGAAGCTCGACAGCGCGGGTGCCGCCGCATCCGCATTGGTCGCCTTGGAATCGTTGACGAACAGCACGTGCCCCTTGCGCCCGACCTGCTCCATGCGATGGGCAAGGCCTGGAAAGCCTTCCAGCCCGGCCTGGATCTCGCCGAGGTCGAGACCGACCTTCAGGCAGGCGACCACGGCTGCGAGCGCGTTCTGGGCGTTGTGCTGACCGCGCAGCGAGCCGATGCCTTCGAGGAAGGCGATGCGGCTGTAGCGGCCGTCGATCGCTTCCATGATGTCGGTGCCGTCGGCGAAATAACCGTCGGTCAGCGGCAGTCGCTTAGAAATGCGGACGACATCCTTGCCCACCCGCTCCAGCCTGTCGGCGATCTGGGCGCAATAGACGTCGTCGACGCCGATGATGGCGGTGTCGCTGCCCGCCACCAGCCGCTCCTTGATCGAAGCATAGTGCTGCATGGTGCCATGCCGGTCGAGATGGTCGGGCGTCAGGTTGAGCAGGATACCCGCCGTCGGATTGATCGATGGCGCAAGGTCGATCTGGTAGGACGAGCACTCGACGACATAGTGGCGGTCGGCCCGAGGCGGATCGAGCGTCATGACTGCGCGGCCGATATTGCCGCCCATCTGCGTGTCGCGGCCGGCCGACTGCAGGATGTGCGCCGTCAGTGCCGTAGTCGTCGACTTGCCGTTGGTGCCGGTGATGGCAATGAACGGCGCTGTCGGGGCAGTGGCGATGCGTTCGCGCGCAAACAGTTCGATGTCGCCGATGACCTCGACGCCGGCCCCGCGCGCAAGCTCGACGGTCCAGTGCGGCTTGGGGTGGGTCAGCGGTACGCCGGGCGACAGCACGAAGGAGGCGATGCCGGCCCATTCGATGCCGCGCAGGTCGGCGGTGGCGATGCCTTCGCTCGCTGCCTTGGCTACGCTTTCGGGATTGTCGTCCCACGCCACGATGTCGGCGCCGCCGGCCGCGAGCGCACGCGCTGTCGCAATCCCCGAACCGCCCAGCCCGAAGAGCGCTACTCGCTTGCCCTGAAATGAGGTGGCGGGGATCATGGCGGGCCTCAGCGCAGCTTGAGGGTGGAAAGACCGATCAGCGCCAGGATGACGGCGATGATCCAGAAGCGGATGACGACCTGGCTTTCGGTCCACCCCAGTTTCTCGAAATGGTGGTGGATCGGCGCCATCAGGAAGACGCGCCGGCCCGTCATCTTGAAGAAGCCGACCTGGATGATGACCGACAGCGCCTCCATCACGAACAGGCCGCCGACGATAGCCATGACGATCTCGTGCTTGGTGGCGACCGCAACCGTGCCGATGAGACCGCCAAGTGCGAGCGAGCCGGTGTCGCCCATGAAGATGGCGGCGGGCGGCGCGTTGAACCACAGGAAGCCGAGGCCCGCACCGATGACCGCGCCAAGGATGACGGCAAGCTCACCGGTGCCGGGCACGAAGTGGATCTGCAGATATTCGGCGAAGACGGCGTTACCCGAGAGGTAGGCGATCACGCCGAAGGATGCTGCCGCGATCATGATCGGCACGATAGCGAGACCGTCGAGGCCGTCGGTCAGGTTCACCGCGTTGCCGGCGCCGACGATGACGAAGCAGGAGAACGGAATGAAGAACCAGCCGAGATTGAGCAGCAGGTCCTTGATGAACGGGAAGGTCAGCGACGACGAGAACGGCGCCTGGCCGTTGTGCATGATGATCCAGGCGGCGATGCCGGCGATCACGAATTCGATGCCCAGGCGCGCCTTGCCGGACAGGCCGAGATGCGATTGCTTGGTGACCTTGAGATAGTCGTCATAAAAGCCGATGGCGCCGAAGCCGAGCGTGACGAACAGCACCACCCATACATAGACAGAGGCGATGTTGGCCCACAAAAGCGTCGAGCCGATGATGCCACAAAGGATCATCAGGCCGCCCATGGTCGGCGTGCCGGCTTTCTTGAAATGGGTCTGCGGGCCGTCGGCGCGGATCGGCTGGCCCTTGCCCTGCCTCAGGCGCAGCGCGTTGATGATCGCCGGCCCGAAGATGAAGACGATCAGCGCCGAGGTGATCAGCGCGCCGCCGGTTCGAAAGGTGATGTAGCGGAAGACGTTGAAGAACGACACCTTGTCCGCGAAATCGACAAGCAAAGTTAGCATACGTATCCGTCCCCCGAGACCCGGTCAGGTCTGTGTGGTGTTGCCGGCATGAGCCGGGAAAGTCTTGATCATCGCCTCGACCAGGCGCGAAAAGCCGATGCCTTTCGACGACTTGATCATGACGGCATCGCCGGGCCGAAGCGTTTCAAGCAGAAGCGGCTTCAGGTCCTCGACACCGCTGCGATACTCGGCCCTGATCCCCTCGGGCAGCGTATCGGCGAGCGCCTTCATTTCAGGCCCGGCCATGAGCACAAGGTCGGTGCGCGTTGAGCTGATAAGGTCGGCGAGGCCGGAATGCAACTTGGCCGAATGGTCGCCCAGCTCCAGCATGTCGCCAAGCACCGCGATGCGGCGGCCGTTTCCGGACACCGGCGTGGCGTCCAGAAGCTCGATCGCAGCCTTCATCGATGCCGGATTGGCGTTGTAGCTTTCGTCGATCAGCGTCACCGGACCGTCAGGCAGTTGCAGCAGGTGGCGCTTGCCGCGCCCGCTTTCGGCCGACATCGAAGCGAGTGCGGTCGCCACCGTCGGCACGTCGGCGCCGCACAGATGCGCCGCACCAAGCACGGCCAGCGCATTCTGGACGATATGGCGGCCGGGCGCGCCGATGCGGGCCTGGATATCGCGGCCACCGATACGGGCGACGATCATCGAGTGATCGGCCTCGAGCGTGCATTTCAGCAGGCGATACTCGGCCTTCGCATCCTCGCCGAAGCCGAGAATATCCTCGACGCCGGCAGTCTGGGCCAGCTTTTCGAGCAATTTGAAGCGGCCGTCGTCGCGGTTGAGCAGCACAGCACCGCCAGGTTCGACGCCTTCGAAGATCTCGGCCTTGGCCTTGGCGATCTCGTCGAGACTGCGGAAGAAGCCAAGATGCGCTGCGGCAATCAAGGTGACGATCGCGACATGCGGGCGGACCATGCGCACCAGCGGGCTGATCTCGCCCGGATGGTTCATGCCGATCTCGAACACGGCGTAGTCGCTGTCGGCGGGCATGCGCGCCAGCGTCAGCGGCACGCCCCAATGGTTGTTGAACGACGCAACCGAGGCATGCACCTTGCCGACCGAGGACAGCCCGTGGCGCAGGGCTTCCTTGGTGCTGGTCTTGCCGACCGAACCTGTGACGGCGACGATCCGGGCCCGCGAGCGCGCCCGCGCGGCGATGCCGAGCTTTTCGAGCGCGACCAGCACGTCGGGCACCACGATCATCGGCGCGGTCAGCCGTCCCAGTGCCGGCAGCTTGCCTTCGGCGACGATCAGCAGCCCTGCCCCGGCCTTGACGGCTGCGGTGGCAAAGTCGTGGCCGTCCATCGCCTCGCCCTTGATGGCGAAGAACGCTTCGCCCGGCTTCAGAGTGCGGCTGTCGATGGAAATGCCCGATATGCCCTCGGGCATCTGGCCCAGCGGCCTGCCGCCCGTCGCCTCGACGAGAGCCTCGGAGGTCCAGAGCAGGCTCATGCAGCCTCTCCGAGCGCCTTGCGCACTTCTTCATGGTCGGAGAAATGCAGCGTCTCGGAGCCGACGGTCTGGCCCTCTTCATGGCCCTTGCCGGCCACGATCAGCGTGTCGCCCTCGCGCAGCAGCGCCACCGCCTCATGGATCGCCTTGCGGCGGTCGCCGATCTCGATGGCGCCGGGTGCTGCAGCCATGATGGCGGCGCGGATGGTCTCGGGCACCTCGGAGCGCGGATTGTCGTCGGTGACGATCGTGATGTCGGCCAGTCGGGTCGCGATCTCGCCCATGATCGGCCGCTTGCCGCGGTCGCGGTCGCCGCCGCAGCCGAACACCACGACGACGCGGCCGGTCGTGAACGGCCGCACCGAGGCGAGCACATTCTCCAGCGCATCGGGCTTATGGGCGTAGTCGACATAGACGGGGGCGCCCGAAGACGTAGTGCCGACGAGGTCGAGACGGCCCGGCGCCCCCTTGAGATGCTCGAGCGCCGACAGTGCCTTGGCGACATCGGTGCCCGTCGCAATCGCGAGGCCTGCCGCCACCAGCGAATTGGCAACCTGGAAGTCGCCGGCCAGCGGCAGGTCGATCTCATAGATCGTGCCGCCGCATTCGATTTCGGCGCGCTGGCGATGGCGTTCATGCTCGACGCGCTTGAGGCTGAGGAAATCGCCATGACGTCCGACCGTCAGCACCTTGAGACCTGCGGCGCGGGCCGCGTCGACCGTCGGCTGCGACCAGGCATCGTCGGCAAAGATCACCGCCGGCGCGCCCTTGGGCAGCAGCGTGTCGAACAGGCGCAGCTTGGCGCGGTGGTAATCCTCGACCGTCGGATGGTAATCCATGTGGTCGCGACCGAGATTGGTGAAGCCTGCGGCGGCGAGCTGAACGCCATCCAGCCGGCGCTGGTCGAGGCCGTGGCTTGAAGCCTCCATCGACGCATGGGTCACGCCTGCATTGGCAAGTTCGGCCAACAGCCTGTGCAGCGCCACCGGATCCGGCGTCGTCAGCTGGCCGTATTCGTTGCGGCCCGGCGCGACGACGCCCGTCGTGCCGATGCTGGCAGCGGCATAACCCGCCCGCTCCCAGATCTGGCGGGTAAAGGCTGCGACCGACGTCTTGCCGCTGGTGCCGGTCACGGCCACCATGGTTTCGGGCTGGCGGCCAAAGAACTTGGCGGCGCTGAGCGCCAGCGCCTGGCGCGGATCGTCGACCGAAATCACCGGCACGCCGATGGAGCCGAGTTCGGCGCCCCTGGCAGCCACGACGGCCAGCGCACCGCGCCTGGCGGCATCCCCGGCATAGGCGGCGCCATCGGCCTTGCTGCCGGCAACGGCAAAAAACACGGTTCCGGGCACGACTTGCCTGGAATCCGACGACACCCCGCTCACCTCTACATCGTTGGGATTGAGCCCATCGACAGGCAGGACACCGGCAAGGTCTATCAGTTTCATTGAGGTCCGTTCGCTACAAACAATTGGCGCGCCCCGCAGGCGCGCCCATGGAATCAAGGGTAGGAAGCCAGCGTTGCCGCACCTTCTTGGCCGAATTCTGGCTTTACGCCAAGCAGGGACGCCGAACGCCGGATAATGTTGGACACCATCGGCGCGGCAGTGAAGCCGGCCGTGGCCGAACGGGTGGACCCTTCCATCTTCGGTTCGTCGATGATGGTCAGCACCAGATATTGGGGATCGTCCATCGGGAAGGCAGCGAGGAAGGCGTTGAAGTTCTTTTCCTTCGAATAGCGCCCGTTGACGACCTTTTCGGCCGTTCCGGTCTTGCCGCCGACGCGATAACCGGGAACCGTACCGCGCTTGCCGGAACCACCGGGGGCCGTCGCGTTCAGGTTATAGAGATAGCGCATGTCGGCGCTGGTCTGGTCGCTCACCACCTTGGTCGAGACGGCCATCGCCTCTTCTAGGGTGCGCGGCAGGAAGGTCGGTATCATGTAGCGGCCGCCATTCATCAGCGCGACCGCACCGGCTGCCGTCTGCAGCGGCGTCGTCGAGAAGCCGTGGCCGAACGCAGCGGTGATCGAGTGCACCTTCTTCCAGACCTTCGGCTCGGTGGGACGCGCCGATTCCGGAAGCTCGGTCTGCAGGCGGTCGAGCAGGCCGAGACGCTTGAGGAACTCGCGGTGTCCCTCGATGCCGACGACGTCGGCCTCCTTGGCCGAACCGATGTTGGACGAGAAGATGAACACTTCCGGCACCGTCAGCACCCGGCCCTTGCCGTGGAAGTCGCGGATGGTCTGGCGGCCGATGGTCAGCGGGCGGCTGGCATCAACGGTGCTGTTGAGCGACATCTTGCCCGAATCCAGCGCCATTGCCGTGGTGAAGCTCTTGATGGTCGAGCCCATCTCGAACAGGCCGGCCGACATGCGGTTCAGCCGGTCCTTGTCCTGGGCGTTGAACGGATTGTTGGGATCGAAGTCGGGCACCGAGCCCATGGCGAGGATTTCGCCTGTCTTGACGTTGATCACGACAGCACCGGCAGCCACGGCGCGGTACTTTTCCATCGCCGCCTGGATCTCGTCGCGCACGATGTGCTGGACGCGCAGGTCGATCGACAGACGGACAGGCTTGAGGTCCTTGGCAACCGCAAGGCCCGAGGCCTGCAGGTCGGCAAGGCCCTGGTCGTCGATATACTTCTCGAGACCGGAAATGCCCTTGTTGTCGATATTGGTCAGGCCGACGATGTAGGACGTCGTCTCGCCGCCCGGATAGAAGCGGCGCTTTTCGGTGCGGAACGCGATGCCGGGAATGCCGAGCGCCATGATCTCGGCCTGCTGCTTCGGCGTCAGCTGGCGCTTCAGCCAGACGAAGCCCGTACCGCTCTTCAGCTTGTTGTAGGTCTGCTCGACATTGAGGTCGGGCAGCACCGTCGACAGCTTTTCGATGGCCTCGTCGGCGTCGACGATGCGGCGCGGCTCGGCAAACAGCGAGGCCGTCTTGATGTCGGTGGCAAGAACCTCGCCGTTGCGGTCGACGATGTCGGGGCGCGAGGCGGTGATGCGGGATTCCGGCCCGGCCGATGTATCGGGGTCGAGCATGCCGAGATAGACGAGACGCCCGGCAATGGTGGCGTAGATGCCGAAGAACACGGCCATCGTCATGATGACGCGGTTGCGCGTTCGCCCGCCGGTCGCCTTGCGGGCGCTGTCGACGACGATCGCGGTCTCGGTCTTGACCTTGATGCGCTTCCTGCCGAACAAGCCGATCATCGAGCGATGCCTCCGGTAACGGTCTGGTCGGTGCCTGCTGCGGCCATGCCGCCGGTCCGGGTCAGGTCCTCGATCGTCAGTTCACGAACCGGCAGGTCCTTGAGATTGACGATCTGGCGCGCATCCACCGGGTCCAGCTTCAGTTCCGACTGATAGGCCTGGGCGAGCTTCTGAAGCCGCGCCGGCTGGGTCAGAAGGCTCCAGTCGGCCTTAAGCAGGTCGATGGTGTCTTCCTCGTAGCGGATCTGCGCCTCGATCTTGCGCACCGCCTCGAGCCGGTTCTCGGCCTCATGCTTGGTCTGGTAGGTGAAGGCCGCGGCCCCGACCATCGCGGCGATCAGGATTATGTCGCTGGTGCGGAACATGGTTCACCTTTCTCCCGACTGACCGACGTCGGGGAGCTTCGGAAGTCCGAAGATGGAAAAGTCTTCGCCGCGCGGCGCAACGGCGGTGCGCACGGCAGCCCGCAGCTTGGCCGAACGGGCACGCGGGTTGATGGCAGTCTCGGCGTCGCTTGGGCCCACCGCCCCGCCAGCCTTGGTGAAGGTGGTGGCAATCACCTCGAGTTCCGGCATGTAGCGCGACCGCGACGGCGCGCTCGAACGGTCGGTGATGAAGCGCTTGACGATGCGGTCCTCGAGCGAATGGAAGGTCACCACGACGAGGCGTCCGCCGGGCTTCAGCGCGCGCTCGGCAGCAAACAGCGCCCGCGCCAGTTCGCCCAGCTCGTCATTGACGTAGATGCGCAGCGCCTGGAACACGCGCGTCGCCGGATGGATCTTGTCCTTGGGCGCGCGCCCGATATGCGTCTCGATGGCGTCGGCAAGGTCGAGCGTGCGTTCGAACGGGCGCTTGTCGCGGCGGCTCTCGATCATACGGGCGATACGGCCGGCATGACGCTCCTCGCCGAGGAAGCCGAAGATGCGGGCGAGATCGCCCGCCTTGAAACGGTTGACCACGTCGGCGGCACTGGCGCCGGCCTGCGCCATGCGCATGTCCAGCGGGCCGTCGGCGCGGAAGGAAAAGCCGCGCTCGGCCTGATCGAGCTGCATGGACGAAACGCCGATGTCGAGCACGACGCCATCGACCTGGTCGACATGCTCGTCGAGGCTGGAGAACGGCGCCTGAACCAGCCGCAGCTTGCCGCCGGACTGGCTTTCGAGCGCCCTGCCTGCAGCGATCGCATCAGGATCGCGATCGATGGCGACAACCGAAGCGCCCGTCTGCAGGATCGCCCTGGTGTAGCCGCCAGCGCCAAAAGTGCCATCGACATGCACTTCGCCCTCAGCCGGATGAAGCGCCGCAAGGACTTCGGCGAGGAGAACCGGAATGTGGCGGGCCGGTCCGCCGTCAGCGAGATGGTCGTCGCCGTGGCCTGCCATCATTCCGGTTGCTCCCCAGGCTTCGTCCCCTGCCGAAGCTTCGAAAGCCGGGCACGCACGTCCGCGCCATAGGCGCGCAGCCGCTCCGGCTCCCACATCTGAAAAAACTGTCCGCGACCGACAAAGGCCACATCGGTCGTGATGCCCGTATGCTCCCGCAGGAAATCCGAGACCGAGATACGCCCATCCTGATCGAGTTTCAGGAAAGTGCTGTCGCCATGCACGAAGAAGGACATGTCGTCCGCCGTCTGCAGGAATGGATCCTCTTGCGCGATGCGCTGTTCGTAGCGGTCGAGAAGATCGAGCCCGCCGACATCCAGCGCCGGAACGTCCAGCGCCCTCAGCGCATAGAGTTCCTGGTAGCCGCGCTTCTGCAATACGGCACGGAAATGCGCCGGAACGGAGACCCGCCCCTTCGCATCGATCCTGTTCACCGCACTCGAGAGAAACCGGTCCATCGCTTGATCCGGCCGTTGCGGCCGCGCCCCTCGTCGTCACGGCCGAACCCTGATGGTCCGGCCAAAATCGCAAGCCCTGAAAATCCCTGCAGTCAGCAAATAGGTCGCGACCCGCAGCCGCCGCGGCTACCGGTCCGGCGAACGCCCTACCCTTTACTGAAACGAAATCATGGTTACCGATTTGGGATATCATGGGCCAATATGGGCGTCAACGGGAACTGGGCACACAACGACGTCGCAACCACCCTTTCGGGGCCTTTCGCGGCATCCCGATTTTTATGATCCCTTAAGGCTAACGAAGTCTTACGTGGCATAATGCAGGAGTGGCTTTTCATCTTGCCGCGCAAGCACCTGGGGCCTAGCGTTGAGGCGTCTTCTGACTGCCAGGGAGAGACCGCAGATCATGTCCGAGACCATGAAGGCCCGCGCCGCAACCCTCGCCCACCTGCGCCGTTCGAAGCTGTCGGTCGGCGATCCGATCCCGGTTCCGCTGACCATGGCCTCGATCTACCACGCACCCGGCGACGCCACCGGCCACAATCAGTATGGACGTTTCAGCAACGCCAACTGGTCGGCTACCGAAGAGATGCTTGGACATCTCGAAGGCGCGCCCTGCGTCGGCTTTCCTTCAGGAATGGCGGCAATTTCGGCAGCCTTCTTCGCCCTGCTCAAGAGCGGCGACCGCATCCTCGTCGCCTCCGACGGCTACCACACGACGCGCATCCTGGCGGACCGCTTCCTCGGCGCCTTCGGCGTCAAGACCGACGTCCGCCCGACGGCGACCTTTCTTGATGGCAGCTTCGAGGGTTATCGCCTCGTCTTCATCGAAAGCCCATCCAACCCGACGCTCGACATCTGCGACATCGAAGCGGTCGCCGCCGCGGTGCATGCGGCAGGCGGCCTGCTGATCGTCGACAACACCACGATGACGCCGTTCGGCCAGCGCCCCCTCGACCTCGGCGCCGACATCGTCGTGGCCGCCGACACCAAGGCGCCCAACGGCCATTCCGACGTGCTGTTCGGCCATGTCGCCAGCCGCAGCCCCGAGATCATTGCCGCCGTCACCGAATGGCGCCAGAATGCCGGCGGCATCCCCGGTCCGTTCGAGGCATGGCTCGTGCATCGCGGACTGGAAACACTGGAAATGCGCTTCGATCGCATGTGCTCGTCGGCCGAGATTCTCGCCCCGCGCCTCAAGGCCCACCCTGCGGTCTCCGCCTTGCGTTTTCCCGGCCTTGAGGGCGATCCCTCGCACAATCTGGCGCGTGTCCAGATGGATCGCTTCGGTTTCCTCATCAGCTTCGACCTGGGCTCGGAAGAACGGGCGGAAAACTTCATCAATGGCTGCGAGCTGATGCACGCAGCCACCTCCTTCGGTGGCGTGCACACCGTCGCCGAACGCCGGCTGCGCCGCGGCGATGCCGTTACGCCGGGCTTCGTCCGGCTGTCGGTCGGCTGCGAGCCGGTGGAGGAACTCTGGGCGGCAATGAAGGCATCGCTGGACCGGCTGGGCGGCTGACAGCCGCCAGCGCGACATGTCGCCTGCCGGGATGTCGCAACGGCCTTGCAGGATGTCAACGCGCCCGTCTGCAACAGACTGTGCCGTCCCCGGGCTCATCGCACGACCGGCCGGGCTGGAATGCGGTTGGTTCCACAGGATTTCCAAGCGATGCGCCGACCGAAAGCCGGCCCGGCGCTTGATTCGAAATGCGCGGAAAGCACCCGAACGCCCTGAACATGCAGCAGAAAGGCAGCGCCAGCTGGCCTATAAGCCGGGTTCTGTATGGCCCCCGCACCTTGCGGCACGGAAACGTGGCGGCCATTCTTCTTGGACGCATGTTGCCATGCGCCTCACGCAACCTACCCGGGCGGTGAGCCGGAAACAGCCCTGAGGGTTTCCCCTCGCACCACCCCTATTCGGTTTTGCTCCCGGTGGGGTTTACCGTGCCGCTCCTGTTGCCAGTCGCGCGGTGGGCTCTTACCCCACCCTTTCACCCTTACCGCGGAAACCGCGGCGGTTTGCTTTCTGTGGCACTTTCCCTGGGGTCGCCCCCGCCGGCCATTAACCGGCACCGTGTATCCATGGAGCCCGGACTTTCCTCACGCGCTGCCTTTCGACAATTGCGCGTGCGGCCGCCCGGCCAGCTGGCAGGGCGTATAAAAGGGTTCGCGCGGCAAAAGGCAAACGAAAACGTTCGCCTGTCGCACGAGCCGCCAGGCTCCATCGGGTATCGGCGCATCGGCCCGAAAATCGGAACCGATTTTCGGAAAGCACGATGCGTAGTTTCAAGCACTTGAAGCGAACTTTGTGCGCCCGTTCGGGCGCACCGCACTCTAGCCGCCGATGCGGGCCTGGACCTTCTTGCAATAGGCCGCGGAAACCGGGTTCATGCGCTTGGCGCCATGGCCGGCATTGTACTTCAGGATCGTTCCGCAAGTGGTGCCGCCGCTCAGTTCATGCGCCTTGGCAAGATAGAGCATGCCGAACTTGATGTTGGTCTCCGGGTTGAACAGGCCCTTGGACGAGCCGCTGTAGCCCATCATGCGCGCCGTCGCCGGCTTGATCTGCATCAGGCCGATTTCGCCAGCCCGGCCACGCGTGTTCGGACGATAGTTGCTCTCGACGCTGATGACGGCATGCGCCAGCGAAACCGGAACGCCGTAGGCGGATGCGTAGCGGGCGACGATCTCGCCATAAGGCTTGCCGTTTGCCCTGGTCGTCGTGGCTGCGTTTGCAGCCTTCGCGGCCTGGTCCTTGATGTTCCTGGCGCCCTTGCCGGCGATGGACGCAGTGGTGAACGTGTCGATTTCAGCCTTCTTGGAGCAGCCAAACAGATAGGGGCATTCGTCTGCCTTCTTCTCTTCGATCTTGGCGGTCTTTTTGCTCTGGGTGATGATCGTCTTCGAGGCCTTGACAGCGCCGCCCTGGGCGTTTGCGGCAAAAGAAGTCAGGCCGGCGGCAACAGCCACCGCAACAACGGTCAAATACTTCATGTTATCCTTGTTCTCGACAGGCCGCGCGAAATGATCGCGCAGCATCCCTTCCTGACGCCGGGAGCTCTCTTCGGAGCGTTGACAGGATTTAGCCGGCGCCTTGCACGGCGATGCATTTGCCGAGGGAACTGGCGGGAAAAATGTCCGGGCAATTCACATTGGGTGACAGGTTGTAACCTTGTCGAATCAACCTGAACTAGTCGTCAAGCCCATCGGGGAGTGCGGCAAGCAGCCGGCGCAGCGTCGAAATCGTCGACCGATCGGCCACCCCGTCAACGCAGCTTGTCCGGAAATGTCGTTGAAAAGCTTGGATAGTTACTGCTGTCTGCGGGTCGAACTGGCCGGTGATTTCGACGCCGTAGCCATAGAGCGCGAGCATCGATTGCAGCTCCTCGACCGCATCCCCGGCGTCGCCGGGACGCAGCGTGTCGTGCCCGCGACGTGGTGAAGGTGCGACCCAATGACCGATGCCCGAACCGTGCAGACTGCGCCACGGGAACAGTTCGCCCGGGTCGATTTTGCGGCCGAGCGCCACATCCGAGTGGGCAAGGACACGTTCCGGCACGATCGCATGGCGGGCGATGATCCCCTGGCAAAGCCTTGCCACTGCCTGCATTTGGCGCTTGGGAAAGCGGCGATAGCCGAGCGTGTGCCCCGGATTGACGATCTCGATGCCGACCGATGCCGAATTCACGTCGGTCAGGCCCCGCCAGGAGCTTTTGCCGGCATGCCAGGCTCGGTCGCTCTCGCGCACCATCTGCACGATCCGCCCGTCCTCGTGGACGAGGTAATGCGACGACACCTCGCTTGCCGGATTGCACAGCCAGGCTTCAGCGCCGTCGCCGGTCTCCATGCCGGTATAGTGCAGCACGATCATGTTGGGTCTCATGCCGTCGCGCCGCGGTCCGAAGTTGGGCGAAACCCTCACCTCGGCATGCGGATGATCAGGCAGGAAACCGCTCATGCGTGCCGGAGCCCCCTTTCGATCATCTCGTAGGCGGCGTTGATCGCAGCAATGCGGGTCGTTGCGATGCGAATGAACTCTTCGGGCAGACCGCGCGCGATCAGCTTGTCGGGATGGTTGTTGGCGACCAGCTTGCGATAGTGCTTGCGCACATCCTCGAAGGATTTGCCGCGCTCGATGCCCAGCACGCGATACGGGTCGGCGTCGCCGAGATCGAGATGACGCGCCAGGATCGTCTGGTAATGCACTTCGTCGATGCGGAAGATCTGCGACACCTTGTGCAGGAACGAGCCTTCGCACTGATGCATCAGCCCATCGGCCTTGGCGATATGGAACAGCCCGTCGAGAATGTCCTCCAGCATGCCGCAATTGGCATGCCCGGAACCGCAGAGCTTGGCCATGCGCTCGGCATAGAACTCGAAGCCGGCGACGTCCTGCTGGGCGATCTCGTAGAGCCGCGCCACATCGCGCGCATGCTCCGGCGGCACCGCGAATATTTCGTAGAAGGCCCTGATCTCGGCCTGCGAGACCACGCCGTCGGCCTTCGCCATCTTGGCTGACAGGGCGATCATCGCCACTGAGAACGCCACCCGGCGGCGCGTTTCCGCATCGCCCGAGAATACGGTGCGCACGGCCTCCACGACATCGGCGACGCCGTTGGCGGCAGACACCGAGATACGCGCAATGAAATCGCCGAGACGGTCCCAAATCGACATGGCCGCTTCTTAGGATGAAACCTTCGCAAATGCGAGACGGCTTCGTACCGCAGGCATAACTTTTGTCGGCAACACTCTGAAAACGATCTGGCCGAAGCAGATCCGACCGAAGTAGATCTGGACCAAAATTCTGGACCAACGGAAATTCCGCGACGTAAGCGCCGAGGCCCGCTAACCCTTGCGCCCATGGATGCACGCAACACCACCCAAACCGGCTCAGCCATATCGCGCGAGACGATCGGCCTGGCGCTTGGCACGCTCGGCGTCGTCATTTTCGGCGGCACCTTGCCGGCAACGCGTGTCGCCCTGACACATTTTTCGCCATGGTTCGTCACCCATGGCCGCGCCGCCATGGCCTCTCTCGCCGCAGCCCTTCTGCTCCTGATCCTGCGCAGGCGGTTTCCGAAAGGCGATGCGCCGGCCTTGTTCCTCGCCGGCCTGCTTCTGGTCTTCGGCTTCCCGATCTTCTCATCCATCGCCTTGCAGACTGTGCCTGCCTCGCATGGCGGGGTGGTTCTCGGCGTCCTGCCGCTGACCACCAGCATCTTTGCCGCCATCATCGGCGGCGAGCGGCCATCGGCGTTGTTCTGGGTTTGCGGCGTGGCGGGTGCGGCTCTCGTCGTCACCTTCGCCATCAGCGACAACGGCATGCAGCTTTCAAGCGGCGACCTGTTCCTGTTCCTCGCGGCGCTGTCGGCGAGCCTTGGTTATGTCGTGTCAGGCAAGCTGTCGCGCCGCGTGCCCGGTTGGGAGGTCATCTGCTGGTCGCTGATCCTGACAGCGCCAGTCTCGATCCCCGGAGCGTTGTGGAGCTGGCATCCTGAATTCGCCAATGCTTCCCCGGCACAGGCATTTTCATTCTTCTATCTGAGTTTCGGCTCGATGTTCCTCGGCTTCTTCGCCTGGAACGTCGGCCTCGGTATGGGCGGCATTGCCCGCGTCAGCCAGGTTCAGCTGCTGCAGTCCTTCGTCACGCTGGCGATCTCCGCTTTCCTGCTTGGCGAACATGTCGGCGCACATACGCTGCTGTTCGCCCTGGGCGTCATCGCCATCGTCGCCCTGGGCAGGCGGGCGCGCGTTTCGCGCTGACCTTCCCGAAAGAGAATGCAAGCGGCCGGCCCCAATGAAAGAGGCCGGAGCATCTGCTCCGGCCTCTCCTCCTCCCGCCGAATTACTGCGCGGGGGCTGCCGGCTCGACCGGCTTGGGCTGCATCGGCTCGCTGTTCTGCATCGTGCCCGACCCGGTATCGGGTGAAGGCGTGATGCTCTGCGTGGTCGTGTTGTCGGTTGCCGGCGGCTTGGCTACCTCAGGCGTCGCAGGCGCCGGCGTCATCGGCGCAGGCTGTGTCGCCGAAGGCTGCTCGACGCTCTGCGTCGTCGTCTTGTCCGTGCTGTCGCTGCATGCCGCAACGGTCAGAAGTGCTACGGCGGCGGCCGACGCGAGAATGAGTTTCTTCATGATGTATCTCCTTCGCTGATGCGCCCGACAGGCGGGCCGTCGGGGAAAGAATGCTCCGGCTCCGGATGGGTTGCTTCACGTTCGGTGTCGCCATGTCACATCAGAGCCCGGATCGGGGCCCGATCGAAGCCCCGATCGAAGTATGTCGCAGCCGCGTCATGCGCCCGTCACCGCGCTGTCATGCCGGTGCGTTACCCGCTGCGCCCAACAACGAAGCGGGGAATCGCATTTCCATGACCGACGTTTCCGGAGAACTTGTCTTTCGTCGCGGCAAGAAGGTTGGAAAGGCGGTCTACCAGAACCGCGCCCTTTCGAAGGAAGGCCTTTCCGAACGGCTCTTTGCCCTTCTGTTCTCGGGCCTGGTCTATCCGCAGATCTGGGAAGACCCTGATGTCGACATGGAGGCCATGGAGCTCGCCGAGGGCCACCGCATCGTCACCATCGCCTCGGGCGGCTGCAACATCCTCGCCTACCTGACCCGCTCGCCGGCCCGGATCGACGCCGTCGACCTCAACGGCGCTCACATCGCCCTCAACAAGATGAAGCTGGCCGCCGTCCGCCACCTGCCCTCGCAGGCCGATCTGTTCCGCTTTTTCGGCGAGGCCGGCATCGGCCACAACTCGCATGCCTATGACCGCTTCATCGCCCCCAATCTCGACGCGGCCAGCCGCACTTACTGGGAAAGCCGCAACTGGCGCGGCAAGCGCCGCATCGCCACCTTCGACGGCAATTTCTACAAGACCGGCCTGCTCGGCCTGTTCATCGCCGCCGGCCATCGCGTCGCCAAGCTTTACGGCGTCAACCCGGCCGAGATCATGATCGCCCGCGGCCGCGCAGAGCAGCGCCGCTTCTTCGACGAAAGGCTGGCGCCGGTGTTCGAGCGCCGCCTGCTGCGCTTCGTCACCTCGCGCAAGTCGTCGCTTTTCGGCCTCGGCATTCCGCCGGCACAATACGACTCGCTGCTGACCTCAGGCGACGGCTCGATGGCCGGCGTGCTCAGGACGCGGCTCGAAAAACTCGCCTGCGACTTCCCGCTGGAAGACAATTATTTCGCCTGGCAGGCTTTTGCCCGTCGTTATCCCAAGCCGGGCGAGGCAGCCCTGCCCGCCTATCTCGACCAGGCGAACTACGCCACGATCCGCGCCAATGCCGACCGCGTGGCAGTCCACCACGCCAACTTCACCGAGCATCTCGCCGCCAAGGACGCCGGCTCGGTCGACCGCTACGTGCTTCTCGACGCCCAGGACTGGATGAGCGACGCCCAGCTCAACGCGCTGTGGGCGGAGATCACCCGCACCGCCTCAGCTGGCGCCCGCGTCATCTTCCGCACCGCCGCCGAGCCCAGCCTGCTGCCCGGCCGGCTGTCGCCTGCCCTGCTCGGCCAGTGGCACTACGAAGCGGACCAGTCGCTGCACTACACCGCCCGCGACCGCTCGGCGATCTATGGCGGCTTCCACCTCTATGTGAAGAAGCCCGCATGAGCGCGCCGGAGCTTTCGGTCGGCCATTCCGGCCTGATGGACCAGGTCTACCGGCACCAGCGCCACATCTACGACCTGACCCGCAAATACTACCTGCTCGGCCGCGACCGCATGATCGGGGAACTCGCGCCGCCGCCTGGCGGCACGGTGCTCGAGCTCGGCTGCGGCACCGGCCGCAACCTGATCCTCGCGGCCCGTCGCTATCCCGAGGCGCATTTCTACGGGCTCGACATCTCGGCCGAGATGCTGGTCACTGCGCGCGCTGCAATCGCCAAGGCCGGCCTGCAGGACAGGATCACGCTCGCCCAGGCAGACGCCACCGCTTTCGATGCCGAGGCGCTGTTTGCGCGCAAAAGCTTCGACCGCGTGTTCGTGTCTTATTCGCTGTCGATGATCCCCGGCTGGGAGAGCACGATCGCCGCCGGTCTCGCTGCAACCAATGGCTCGCTGCACATCGTCGATTTCGGCCAGCAGGAGCGGCTGCCCGGCTGGTTCCGCGGCCTGCTGCACCGCTGGCTCGCCAAATTCCACGTCACCCCGCGCGAAAGCCTCGCCCGGGAGGCGTCGCGACAGGCACGGGAAGCCGGACGCGACTGCCGCTTCACCCCGCTCTATCGCGGCTACGCCTGGCTCGCCGTCATCGGCATGCAGGAACTGCCGCTCGGCGCGCCGCGCTGATCAGCGCTGGGAGGAAGCGACCGCCTCGAAGCTCAGGCCGAAGCGCATAAGATATTTGCGCAGCCTGTCGGCATCGTTGCCGCTGGTCTTCAGCTTGCGCGACTGCGCGAACAATTCGCGGCCGGCCGCGCTGAGCGAACTGCTTTCACGACAGACCTTCAGCACCGCCGCCAACTGCGCGCGATCGAAAAGGTCGAGACTGTCCGCTTCATCCGCCCCCAGCACGTCCCTCAAAACATCGTCCGACGCATCGATGCCAGAACCGGCACGCCACAATCCGGTGAGGCCGGCAATCTCGTCGCGCACGGTTTCTTCATTGATCCGCCCTTGCGGCGCCAGCGTCGCCATGCGGGTGACCGAAGCCGACAGGTCGCGGAAATTCGCCCTCCAGGAAGCCTCAGGCGCCATGGCGAAGGCCAGATAAAGCGCGCGGGCCTCCTTGTTGAAGGTCACATTTTGGCCCTCGCGCTCACTGAACCGGCGCAGTTCGAAGTCCAGATTGGGTTCGATGTCCTCCTTGCGATCGGCAAGCCCAGGCAACTGGAACGTCCAGAGATTGAGACGGGCGAAAAGATCCTCGCGGAACCGCCCTTCACGGACGCCGATCGAAAGATCCCGGTTGGTTCCCGCCAGCAGCTGGAAATCGGATGTCGTGTCCTTGTCGGCGCCAACCGCCAGGAAACGCTTTTCCTCGATGGCGCGCAGGCACATCGCCTGCTCATCCAGCCCAAGTTCGCCGATCTCGTCGAGAAACAAAACGCCTTTGTCGGCCGACTTCATCAGGCCGGCGCGCTCGTTGTGCGCGCCTGTGAAGGCGCCCTTCACATGGCCGAACAACGTCGACATCGCCTGATCGCCGCGCAGGGTCGCGCAATTGACCTCGATGAAGGCGCCCGACACCTGCCGCTGCGCCTGCTTCAGCTCGTAGATTCGCCTCGCCAGCTGCGACTTGCCCGCTCCCGTCGGCCCCGTCAGCAGCACCGGCGCACGCGAACGGATCGTCACCTTCTCGATCCGTTCGATCATCTGGTTGAAGGCGGCATTGCGGGTGGCGATGCCGGATTTCAGAAATGAAGTCGCCTCGTTTCGTTCCGCCTGGAAACGCGTCGCAATCACATCGTAGCGCGAGAGGTCGAGATCGATGATCGAATGGTCACCGGAGGAATCGGCCCTCGGCTCTCCCCGCCTCGGCGGCGACAACTGCAGCAGCCGCCCCGGAATGAACCGTGCTTCGGTCAAGAGGAACCAGCATATCTGCGCCACATGCGTGCCGGTGGTGATGTTGACGAGATAGTCTTCGCGCTCTGGATCGAACGGATAGGCATGAGCGAATTCGCGCAGGCCGGTATAGACCTCGCTGAAGTCCCAGGGATCCTTCATGGCGATCACATGCTGGCGGACTTCGGTCGCCGGCGACACCTGCCCGATATCGGCAATGACCTGCTTCGCCAGGCCGGCCGAATGGGCATCGTGGACCAGCTCCAGCCGGTCGATGAACAGCCCCGGCTGCTGGCACAGCGCCACGGTGGGGCGCCAGCGCTGCCAGCGATCCTCGCGGCCACCGACATCAAGCGTGGTTCCGAGAATTCCGATGGCTACACGACGCCGCATATCTTATCCATTTGTCTAATCCTGTATCCAAATGGATATCAGAATGCCACGACCTCCTACAACCACTTCGATCGACATTCGTCACTTCAAAACTTTGTTTTGTTTATTTTCAATAAGTTAGCAAAAATCGTCAGGTGGTTCCTCGCCTCTTTGGCAAACTGGCACGCGACTTGAAATGTAGTTTGCGTGAACAGAGGGATGAAAGAGATGGCAAACAAATCCGTGTTTGCGACGATAGCGGGAAAGCTGCTCCCGCGCGCCGACGCCAGGAACCATGAGGGCGCCCAGGCTTACGGCCTGACGCCGCACCAGGCGCTGGCACAGCTGGCATCGACGGGAACGTTCAACGCGACCTTCTATGCCGATGCGCGGGAGCAGCTGGACGAGGTTCTCAAGCTTGCCTGGCAGGTCGAGCCGGACTTTCTGGCCAAGACTGCGGTGCATGCTTTCGAACGCGGCTACATGAAGGACATGCCCGCTCTGCTTCTCGCCGTCCTGTCACAGATGCAGGGCAACGAGTTCGAGCGCGCCTTCGGTCGCATCGTCAGGAACGGCAAGATGCTGCGCAACTTCGTGCAGGTCATGCGCTCAGGAGCGACGGGGCGCAAGTCCCTGGGCACGCGTCCCAAGCGGCTGGTGCAGAAATGGCTGGAGCAGGCCGCCGACGTCGAAATCATGCGTGCGGCCGTCGGCAACGACCCGTCATTGGCAGACGTCATCAAGATGGTTCACCCGAAGCCGGTCTCGGCATCGCGTGAGGCTCTTTATGGCTACCTCATCGGCAAGCCGCACGATGTCGACGCATTGCCTGACGTGGCGAAGGCTTTCGAGGCGTTCAAGCGTAACCCCTCGCAGCCCTTGCCGGCTGTTCCGTTCCAGATGCTGACTTCGGTGCCGCTGACCAGGGAGCACTGGGTACAGATCGCGGAAACGGCCGGCTGGCAGATGCTGCGGCAGAACCTCAACACCTTTGCGCGCAACGGCGTGTTCGAGGTGGAAGGGTTCGCGGAAAAGCTGGCCAGGCGCCTGAGCGACAAGGGTGAGGTAAGTCGGTCGCGGGTGTTCCCCTACCAGTTGATGGTGGCGGTCAACAATCTCGTCCCCGGCGTGCCGCCGGTGATCCGGGATGCCTTGCAGGATGCCATGGAACTGGCGATCGCCAATGTTCCAGCCATCGAGGGGAATGTCGTCGTCTGCCCTGATGTCTCCGGTTCCATGGGGTCTCCCGTGACCGGATACCGCAAGGGCTCGACGACGGCGGTGCGCTGCATCGATGTGGCTGCCCTGGTGGCCGCCGCACTGCTGCGGCGCAACCCGAACGCCAGGGTCCTGCCCTTCGAGGGCGATGTGGTGGACATCCATCTCAACGCTCGCGATACGGTAATGACCAACGCACAGAAGCTCGCGGCGATAGGTGGTGGGGGGACAAACTGTTCGGCGCCGCTTGCCAGGCTGGTGAAGCAGCGGGCCAAGGTCGACCTGATGGTGTTCATATCGGACAACGAATCCTGGCTGGACGATCGGGCACGAACGCATCACGGCACGGCAACGATGCAGAACTGGCGCAGGCTGAAGCAGGACAATCCTGAGGCCAGGCTGGTCTGCATCGACATCCAGCCGAACACCACGACCCAGGCTTGGGGAGGACCGGATGTACTCAACATCGGGGGCTTCTCCGACCAGGTCTTTGCGGTGATCGGCGCAATGTCGGCGAATGGCGATCCGGACCATTGGGTCCAAACGATCGACGCCACCGAACTTTGATCACGCTCCCGGCGGCACCTGTCGCCGGGAGCACGGAAACGCGGGGGCATGACGAATGCCGATGGAACTACAGGTCAGAAACCTCCGGGTCGCGGGTTCGAATCCCGCCGGGTCCTCCACCATGGACCCGTAGCTCAGCGGATAGAGCAGGTGTCACCGAAAGGTGAAGTTTCATCACTCTTGTCGTCATGGCCAGCGCATCCGGCAACGAACGGCAACGGAAAAGGAAGAAAACAGATGGCGTGACGAATGCTTTTGAAACTACATCCACACTTCGTGTCGCGGGTTCGATCCCCGCCGATCCCGACACCATGGGACCGTAGCTCAGCGGTAGAGCAGAAGAGAACGTTTCAAGACTTTTTGTCGTCACATCTTGAAAACACGGACGCGGCGAATGCCGGATGGAACTACAGCATCTAGATCGGGAAATCCGTGAGGTTCGACTCCTCACCAATTGCATGCGCTCTCTGGCACGAGCGGGACCCCGGAGTTTCATCCTATTTTGTCGCCGCGTCCGAACCGAATTGGCGAATGCAGGCCGGACTACAGGATAGAGCGCCCACGTCGAAAGACTGGGGAGGTCGGGTGTTCAAGCCACCCCTTCGATCTCCAGGCAAGTTGCCTGGGAACGAAAGTAGCTCAGATTTCGTCCTGCCGTCTTGTCGCCGGTCGAGACACGGCAGGTCGAATGCCTGCGGGACTACATCTGGTGCTGGGTGGTTCGATCCCACCCCGTCTGTCCTTCACCGGACAGGCGGAAGTCCGGCAAATGATTGTCGTCTGCTGTGTTGGCAAATGAGCGAATGAAGTGAGGCCGCAATGGAGGCGGCGCATCGTGCGGGTGACGGAAGGCTGAACGTTGAAAGCCTTGCTTTCCTGAACATCCGCGTGTCGTCCCAATGCAATTCGGCCGCAGCCGCGGCCAGTTTGAAAGCAACTGACATGAAAGAAGTACTGAGCGGACAGGATTTGATCGACGCCGGCATGCGCCAGGGCAAATGGTTCGCGCCCGCCCTCGCTGCAGCCAACGAACTGCTGGACAAGGGGGGATCGCATGCCGACGCCCTCCAGATCGCGCTCGGCTTCGCGCCGCCGCCGACTGTGCCTTTGCACGCGTCCGGCGCGATCCCGTTCCACCTCAACATCGAGGCTGAAACGCCCGATGAGCAGGCAAACATCGACGCTGTCGCCGCCAGCATGCAGGCGCTGATGCGCACCCCTGTGGTGCGCACCGGCGCGATCATGCCCGATGCCTGCCCGGCGGGACCGCTGGGCACCATTCCGGTCGGCGGCATTGCCGTGTCTGAGGCCATACATCCGGGCATGCACTCGGCCGACATCTGCTGCTCCATGGCCATCTCGGTGTTTCCCGGCGTGGCTCCGGCGGCATTGCTCGACGCTGTGCACGCGATCACGCATTTCGGACCGGGCGGACGTCCGCGTGGCCAGCAACTGCGTCCGGATGCAGCGATCCTCGAGCGCTTCGCAGCCAACAGGCTGTTGAGCGACGCGACGAGTGCGGCGATCGAACATTTCGGGACGCAGGGCGACGGCAACCATTTCGCCTTTGTCGGCACGATCAAATCGACCGGCGAGACCGCGCTGGTGACGCATCACGGCTCGCGTGCGCCAGGCGCCCGTCTTTACACCAAGGGCATGAAGATCGCCGAAGCGGTGCGCCAGGAAAAGTCGCCGGAAACCTTGCCGCAGAACGCGTGGATTCCGGCCGACACGGCAGAGGGCGATCTCTACTGGGAGGCTTTGCAGGCCATTCGCGAATGGACCAAGGGCAACCATCTGGTCATCCACGACATGGCGGCCGAAAAGCTGTCGGCGCGGGTGTCCGACCGGTTCTGGAACGAACACAACTTTGTCTTCCGCCGTTCGGACGGCCTGTTCTACCACGGCAAGGGCGCGACACCGGCCTTTGACGGCTGGGCGCACGATGCCACCGACCTGACGCTGATCCCGCTCAACATGGCAGAGCCAGTGCTGATCGTGCGCGGCAAGAATGCCGACAACGGGCTCGGCTTCTCGCCGCACGGCGCGGGGCGAAACTACTCGCGCACCCAGCACAAGCGGCAGCAGGCCGGGCGAAGCGACGCCGAAATCTTTGCCGCGGAGACGAAGGGCATAGACGCCCGCTTCTTCACCGGAAGAACCGATATCTCGGAGTTGCCAAGCGCCTACAAGAACGCCAGCGCCGTGCGACGCCAGATCGAGCGCTACGGCCTGGCGGAAGTCGTCGACGAGGTGTTGCCATATGGCTGCATCATGGCCGGCGACTGGCAGGCCGACGCGCCCTGGCGCAAGAAGCGGCAGGCGCGCCAGGAATAATCCAGACGCCCTGGATACGACGTCGAATGCGGAACTCGCCAATCCGCATTCGACGGTCATCTGATGCCAAAACCTCGCATCGGCCGTTGCCAAGACCTCAGCGCATGGCGCCGATCAATGCCGCAAGCATCGCCTGCGGCTTGTAGTGCAGCTTTGACGGCGTCAGGCCCAGCCTGACCACCACCAGATTGGCCGACGGTGCAATCGCCACCGTCTGCCCGTCATGGCCCTGCATCCAGAAGGTATCGGCAGGCAGGTCGAAGCCGGTGTCGGGATTCTGGCCCACCGGGGTTCCGCCTTCCGGTCCCTGCAGCCACAGCTGCCCGCGGCCATACTCGCCATGCGTGGCGGCCGGCGCCTTTTCGCGCATCCACCGGACATAACCCTCGGGCAGGATGCGCGTGCCGTTCCAGACACCGTCCTGCAGAAGGAACTGGCCGAAACGGGCCCAGTCATGGGCGGTCGCATACATGTAGGACGAGCCGGCAAATGTGCCGCGCGCATCGGCCTCGAGGATAGCGCTCGACATGCCGAGCGGCCCGAACAGCCGCTCGCGCGGCCAGGCCAGCGCCTTGGCCGGATCGGCCACCGCATCCTGCCACAGGCGCGACAAAAGCACCGTCGTGCCGCTCGAATAGGAAAACACCTTGCCGACCTCACCCGCCAGTGGCTTGCCTCCGGCAAACCCGGCCATGTCGGGTTCGAGATAAAGCATGCGGGTGACGTCGGTGACGTCGCCATAGTCCTCGTTGAATTCCAGTCCGCTCGACATCGCCATCAGGTCGGCGAGGCTGATCGCCGCACGGCCGTCGCCTTTCCAGGCATCGCGCAATCCGATCTTGTCGACCGCCATCCTGCCGTCGCCGACCAGCGTGCCGATGATCGCCGCAGTCACCGTCTTGGTCATCGACCAGCCGAGCAGCGGTGTCTCAGCGCTGAACCCCTCGGCGTAGCGTTCGCCGACGATGCGCCCGTTCTGGACCACGACGACGGCTCGCACGCCCGGTCCGGCCAGCGCCGCATCGTCGAGGATGGCGTTGATCCCGGGCGCTTGCGAAGGCTCAACCTTGTCGCCTTCGGGCCAAAGCGCGTCCTTGTTGGCGGCAGGGGCTGCCGGCACGGCACCCAGCCTGGCAGCCGCAAGGTCGCCGTCGGGGACGGTCGTGCAGCCGGCACCTTCATGGGCAACCGCAAGCCCCCGGCCGAAGACGCCGAACAGCCCTGCCCGCACAGTGCCCGCCTCCTTGTCGACACTCACCGACATCAGCCGAAGCAGCGGATGGCCCGGCGCCTGCACGTCGTCGGCCAGCACCTGGCCGGCATCGCGCCCTGCAACAAAGACGTTGGAACAGACGATCTTGGCGGCATAACCCGAACCGACACGGATCAGCGCCGGCGGCGCGAAATAGAGCCAGCCGGCCAAGGCGGCGACCGCAAGGACAACAAGGGCCGCAAACCATTTGATAATCTTGCCAACAATGCGCATTGCTTCCTCCGCCGGGAACCATGCTTTCGCCATGGAATTGCCGTCATTCCTCACGCAAATCGGGAAGGCTGTCGAGCACGATCAACCCTTTATCAACCATGATCGGCGAAGACAGGGAGGGGATATGCGGCCGCGTGGGATATAGCCGCGATCCATCACAAATCTGCCTGACCGCAAGGTCGGCTCCTTAGATGCTCGTTCCGATCGGCCGTGCCGGTCCCTGGGAGACGTGATGCGCCGCGCTTCGGCCCTCTTGCTGCTTGCCTTCCTCAGCGCCTGCTCGACGGCGGACACGCTGTCGCTCGCCCCCGTCGGCAACTCGACGGTCACGGCGTCCAACGTGTCGGTCAGGAACCCGCGCTTCGAGGACAGCGACCCGCATCAGTGGGAGAGCGGCGCGCCCTGGACCTATGCCGTCCACGGCACCGACGTATCAAAATACCAGACCTCGATCGACTGGCCGCAGGCCAAGGACAGCGGCATCTCCTTTGCCTTCATCAAGGCGACCGAGGGCGGCGACCGCGTCGACGACTATTTCGACGAGCACTGGCGCGCCACCAAGTCGGCCGGCGTGCCGCGCGGCGCCTATCATTTCTACTATTTCTGCCGCCCTGCCGCCGAACAGGCGCGCTGGTTCATCCAGAACGTGCCCAACGAGCGTTCGTCGCTGCCGCCCATCCTCGACATGGAATGGAACCCGCAGTCGCCGAGCTGCAAGCTGAGGCCGGCAGCCGCCACCGTGCGCAGCGAGATGAAGATCTTCCTCGACATCGTCGAAAAGCACTATGGCAAGAAGCCGGTCATCTACACCTCGATCGACTTCTTCGAGGACAACAACCTGTCGACGTTCACAGGCTATCCCTACTGGCTGCGCTCGGTGGCTGGCCATCCGTCATCGAGATATGGCAGCCATCCCTTCACCTTCTGGCAGTACACCGGAACCGGCGTCGTGCCGGGCATCAGGGGCAATGCCGACATCAACGTGTTCAACGGCACCGAAACCCACTGGAAGAAGTGGCTGGCCGCCAACACGAAGTAGCACTCCAGACGCCCGGTCTGCACCGCCGGGCTGCACATTTCGCATGGCAGATGCGACAAGAAGAGGGGGTGCGGCCCTCGCGCCGGTTCTATAGAAGGCCGGCAAAGACAATGACTTGGCCGTCAGCCTGATTTCGCCATTTTGCGAAGGCACGAAGCTCGACGTGACGGGCCAAGCAGGAGACCTGCCCAATGAGACTGCCGAGCAAGGCGCTGATCGCCATCCTTTTTGCCACTGCCGCCCTGCCCGCGGCGGCCCAGGACACCGCCGCCGTCCCCCAGGGCGCGACCGCTGCAGCCCTGGAATGCGGCGACGACTTCGCCACCTGGAAGCAGAACCTTGCCAACGAGGCCCGCACTGCGGGCGTCGGCGAAAAGGGATTGTCGGCGCTCGCCAATGCGACGCTTGACCAGAAGGTGCTCGACCGCGACCGCGCCCAGGGCGTGTTCTCGCAGACCTTCACCCAGTTCTCAGAGCGCATGATCAGCGACTACCGGCTGAAGCATGGTGCTGCGAACCTCCAGAAATACGGCACCTACTTCGCCAAGGGCGAACAAGACTACGGCGTGCCCGGCCCGGTGGTTGCCGCCTTCTGGGCGCTCGAGACCGATTTCGGCGCCGTCCAGGGCAATTTCAATTCGCTCAACGCGCTCGTCACGCTTGCCCATGACTGTCGCCGTCCCGACCTGTTCCGGCCGCAGATCGTGCCGCTGATGACCCTGATCGACCGCAACGTCCTGCCCGCCGACGTCAAGGGCGCCTGGGCCGGCGAGATCGGCCAGACCCAGATCCTGCCGTCGGATTATCTGGCGCGCGGCGTCGACGGCGACGGCGACGGTGTCGTCGACCTGCGCAACAGCCCGGCCGACGTCATCCTGACCACCGCCCGCAAGATCGAATCCCGCGGCTGGAAGCGCGGCGAGCCCTGGGTTCAGGAAATCCGCGTGCCCGCCGAGATGGACTGGGCGCTGACGGGCCGCACCAACAAGCTGCCGCTGGCCGACTGGGCCAAGATGGGCATTACCAACCGCGACGGATCGGCCCTGCAGGACAACGGCCTGAAGGCCGGCGTGGTGCTGCCGATGGGCCGCAAGGGCCCGGCCTTCCTCACCTACGAGAACTACGACGTCTATCTCGAATGGAACCAGTCGGCGACCTACACGCTGACGGCGGCCCACCTCGCTGCCCGCCTCGCCGGCCAGCCCGCCTTCGACCGTGGCAACCCGGACGCAGGCCTCACCGGCGACGCCATGAAGGCCCTGCAGCAGAAGCTCCACGACAAGGGTTATGACGTCGGCGGCATCGACGGCATTCTCGGCACCAACACCCGCGAAGCCATCCGCCAGGAACAGATGCGCCTCAAGCTGCCGGTCGACGGCTGGCCGACGGACGAGCTGCTGGCGGATCTCTGAGGGAATAGGGAATAGGGAATAGGGAATAGGGAATAGGGAATAGGGAAGGATTACGACGTCTTGCCGTTGAAAACTCCCACTTCCCACTATTCCCTACCTCACTATTCACCCTTCGCCATTCTCAAAACAACGCCGTAGCGCTCTCGTGCCGTGGCTTCCAGCCAAGCTCGGCGCGCGCCTTGTCACCGCTCAGCTGTTGGCTGATGGCATAGCCGCGCGCCCATTCGCCGAGCCGCTCCGCAGCCTCGTCGACGCTGACGACACGCATCTCCAGGCGTTCCACGCCCAGGTAATCCGCCACGCCTGATATGATCGCGCCCTGGGTCAGGCCTGATATGGCCGAGCCGTTGTAGACGGAACCGGGCCGCGCCTGCTCCATGGCCAGCAGATAGAGATCGGCAAGGTCGCCGGCATGGACGAGCGGCCAGACAACATCGAGCGAGCCGATGACGTCGACGGCCTGGCCTTCGCCCAGGGCGTCCATGAACGACGAAAACACGCCGCCTTCGCCGGAGTAGACCATCGCCGGATGAATGACGACGCCTTCGACGCCCGGCGCCTCCAGCACGCGGCACATGTTGTCGATCATCCAGCCGAAGGCCGGCAGCGGATCGAAAGCGCTGTCTTCGGTGGCCACACGCTCTCCCGTCGCCCCGAACAGCCAGCAGCCGCCGGTATAGACGAAGCGCGGCCGCTTTGGCATGGCGCCCAGCACCGGCAAAAGCGCATCGAGCAGCGCCGTCTCGACCGGCCCCATGTCGTCGCCGAAATCGGCCGCCGCATGGATCACGGCATCGACGGGCGGAAGCTTGCCGACCCATGCACGCGGTGTCCGCAGGTCCCCGAGCAGCGGCACAGCGCCTGCCGCCACGAGACGTTCAGCCGACGCTTCGGAGCGAGCGAGGCCGATCACCTCATGGCCGCCTTCGATGAGACGCTGCAGGACATGGCGCCCGATGAAACCGGTGCCGCCGAGAAGGAAAACGCGCATGGGGAGGGCCTTGAGAAGTGAGTAGTGAGTAGTGAGTAGTGAGGTGCGTAAATTGGAACGTCCCCACGGCCATTCAAGCCGCTACTCCCATTTCCCTGCTCACTATTCCCTATTCGCTGTCCCTCTCACTCCGCCGCCATCGTCTCCAGGCTGGCAAAGCCCTGCGGCGCGTCGCCCTCGTCGAATGGCGTCGTCACCTCGACGAAGGTATCGGGATAAAAGCCGTTGAAACGGGTCCTGAGCGACAGCGAGTAGGCCCCGATATGGCCGATCTCGATCCAGTCGCCGGTGTCGATGGTCTCGGGCAGCCAGAACGGCCTGGACAGAATGTCGACGGAATCGCAGGTCGCCCCGCACACCTTGAAAGGAACGATGTTGCCGACGTCGCCGTTGCGCGTGCGGATCGCCGGATCGGGGATGAAGCGCGCCGGCAGGGTGATCTTGCCGGTCCATGAGTCCGACAGCGATGCCCAGATGCCGTCATTGATGTAGAGCCGCCTGCCCTTGCGCAACAGCACGCGCACGATCAGCGACAGGCAGCGCGCCACGATCACCCGCCCCGGCTCGGCCACCAGCGGCATCTCGTCGAAATTGTACTCCTTCAGGTCGCCGCGAAAGCGCGACATGATCTGGCCGATCGAGGGCATCGCCGGCTTCTTCGAGTTGGGGTCGTGGCCATATTCGGCCGGGAAGCCGCCGCCGACATCGAGCCCCGCCAGATCGAACGACACGCGGTTGCGGACCCAGTCGACCGAGGCCAGCGCCCGCTCGTAGGTATCGGGATCCTCGATCTGGCTGCCGACATGGAAGCACAGGCCGACCTTGTAGCCGTTGCGGTTGAGCCGTTCGGCCAGCTCGACGGCATTGGCCGGCCCTGCCCCGAACTTCTTCGACAGCTCGTAGGCCGCCGAGCCCTTGGTCTGCACGCGCACGAACACGGTGATGGCGCCTGGGTCGATATCGAGCGCCCGCACTACGCGGTTGAGCTTGTTGATCTCGTCCTCGTGGTCGACGGCGATGACGCGGATGCCGTAGGTCTCCAGCGCCAGCCTGATGTCCGACTGCGCCTTGACCGGATGCATGTAGATCATCTCGGCCTCCTTGGAGACCTCGCGGACCGCCGCGAACTCGCCTGGCGAGGCCACGTCGAACATCGTCACGCCGGCTTCCACCAGGGCCTTCAGCACGATCAGCTCGCCATTGGTCTTGACCGCATAGGCGGTCTTGCCGGGAAACATGTCCATGAAGGCGCGCGCGTCCGCCTTGAGCACTTCCGGCCGGAAGCAATAAACCGGGGCATCGGGGCGGAGAGCGAGGGCTGCCTCGCGTGCATTCTCGAATCGCTGCATGGAAGCTCCTCGTGTGCCGGCTGAAATCTAACCCAAGCGGACTGCGATGCAACCTGAGCAGATTTCCGGGCGGACTTTGGCAGGAATGTTGCGTCAGGCTCTTTGAATCGGGTGGCTCTATCGGTGAATCGCGCTTAGCGATTGAATGTGACGAAGCGAAGAAGGGATCGGCAATGAGCGCACGTGACTGGGCAAGGCTGCTGCTTCTGGGCCTCATCTGGGGCGGGTCGTTCTTCTGCGTGCACATCGCGGTCGCCGAGATCGTACCGCTCAAGCTGGTGATGTTCCGGGTGCTGATCGCGGGCGCTGCCCTTCACCTGTTCCTGCTGCTGCGCGGCCCTTCCTTCCGCCTCGCTTTGCCCCATATGGGCACGCTGTTCTTTCTGGCGGTGCTCAACAACGTCATCCCGTTTTCGCTGATCTGCCTCGGCCAGACCGAGATCGGCGCCGGTCTTGCCTCGGTGCTCAACGCCACCACGCCATTCTGGACCCTCATCATCGCCAACATCGCCACCAGCGACGAGAAACTGAACTGGAACAAGCTGGCCGGCATCGGATTGGGCATCGCCGGCACCGCCATCATGGTCGGTCCGGGCATGGTCGCCGGGCTCGGCGGCCCCGTATGGGCCAAATTCGCCCTTGTCGGCGCCTCGCTTTCTTATGCGCTCGCTTTGATGGTGGCGCGCAGGCTGAGGGGCGTTCCGCCCGCCATCATCGCCACCGGCCAGCTGACGGCCTCGTCCATCATCATGGTTCCGCTCGTGCTGGCGCTCTACGGCACATCGGGCCTGTTTGCAGCCAGCAGCAATGCCTGGCTGGCCACGCTGGCGCTGGCGCTGGTCGCCACGGCTTTCGCCTATATCCTGTTCTTCAAGCTGGTGGCCTCGGCCGGCGCCACCAACACCTCGCTGGTGACGCTCATCGTGCCGGCAAGCGCCATGCTGCTGTCGGTGAGCTTCCTGGGCGAGCGTCTCGAACCGTTCGAACTGGGCGGCATGGTGCTCATCGCGCTGGGACTGGTCACCATCGACGGGCGGCTGTTCAAGCGCCGCCAGCCGGCCGGCGCCTGACGGCGGATTCGAAATGGCGAGCCTTGCCCGGCATTGCTGCAGTGCCCCGTCGCAGGCTGAATGGGAGGCCTGGGCGCTGTCGTGGCTAATCGATTAGCCACAATTTCTCCACAACCCTTGCCGGTGCATTTACCAAGTAAATCCAACGGCTAAGAGCAAAAAACGTGTCGTATTTCTCATAATTCTGTCGCAATGCAGCACATTTTTTCCTTGCGTGTGACCGAAATGCCCCTAGATTCCGGCCTGTGGCTTGCAAAGAGGAGGCTATGCATGGGACTGACTAGGTCAATCAATGCAGTCATGATTTGCGCTGCCTTTGCCTTCATCGGCGCGCTTATTGTCGGAGTTCTTCCATAGGCCGCTTGACGGCGGAAGACCAAAGCACCTCCAAGGTGGAAGCTTTCGAAAAGGCCGGGATCACCCTCCCGGCCTTTTTGATTCCAGACGTTTTCCGACCGATCAGGCCGCGGCCGATCCCTGCAGTGCCGGTTGCGGACGGATGCCGATCATGTGGCACACGGCCACCACGAGGTCGGCGCGATTCATCGTGTAGAAGTGGAAGTCGTTGACGCCGCGCTCGACCAGATCGAGCACCTGCTCCACCGCCACGGCCGAAGCCACCAGCGCATGCGTCTGCGGGTCTCTGTCCAGCCCCTCGAAACGCTCCGCCAGCCAGCTCGGCACATGCGCGCCACAGCGGGCGGAAAAGTTGGCCACCTGCGTGAAGCTGTGGATCGGCAGCACGCCCGGCACGATCGGAATGTAGATGCCTGCCTTGCGGGCGCGCTCGACGTAGCGCTCGTAGAGGTCGTTGTCGAAGAAGAACTGGGTGATGGCACGCGTCGCGCCATTGTCGACCTTACGCTTCAGCATGTCGAAATCGGTGACGAAGTCGGGACTCTCGGGGTGCTTCTCGGGATAGGCCGACACGGAGATGTCGAAGTCGCCCTGCGCCTTCAGCGCTCCCACCAACTCGGCGCCGTTGGCATAGCCGCCGGGATAAGGCTGATAGGCGGCGCCAACGCCCTCCTTGGGGTCGCCGCGCAGCGCCACGAAGCGCTTCACACCCATGGCGGCGAATTCTGCGATGACCTGATCGACCTCCTCGCGCGAGGCGTCGACACAGGTCATGTGCGCCGCCGGCGTCAGCGTCGACTCTTCAAGGATGCGCCTGACCGTGCGGGCCGTGCGCTCGCGCGTCGAGCCGCCGGCGCCATAGGTCACCGACACGAATTGTGGCCGCAGCGGCTCAAGCCGGGTCACGGTGTCCCAGAGGCGCGCTTCCATGTCATCGTTCTTGGGAGGGAAGAACTCGAAGGAAACACGGATCTTGTTGCCGATGTCGGAGCGCCTGGAGAGCGGAAATTGGTTCATCAGGCGGTTTCCCTCGCAAGTTCAGGATTGGGGTCGGCGATCAGCAGGCGCCTGTCGCGCGCCAGCCAGAGTTTCACGGTCAGGCTCGCCTTGGACGAGCCGCGCGGTTCGAATTCCTGGGTCTCCTCGAGCTCCAGGCCGGCCTCGGACAGCCAGTCCTCGATCTGCCGATCGGAGAAGCCGAGACGCGCATGCGCATGCTCGGAGCGCAGGAAGTCGAGCCCATGCGGGGCGAAGTCGACGATCACCAGCCGGCCCGACGGGCGCAGCAGGCGCGCAGCCTCCTGGATGGCGCGGGCCGGATCGTCGAGATAATGCAGCACCTGATGGATGGTGACGAGGTCGAAGGCGTCGCGCTCCACCGGCGGCGAGAAGATGTCGCCCTGGCGAACCTGGGCGTTGGCGATGCCGGCCTTGTCGAGATTGGCGCGCGCGACCGCCAGCATCTCGCGCGACATGTCGATGCCAATGCCGCGGCGATAGAGCGGGGCAAAGATCTCGAGCAGCCGGCCGGTGCCGGTGCCAAGGTCGAGCATCGACTGGAACGGCCGCTTGCCGACCAGCTTGACGAGAGCGGCCTCGACGGCACGGTCGGAGGCATGCAGCGAGCGGATCTCGTCCCAGCTTGCCGCATTGGCGCTGAAATAATGCGCCGCCCTCTCCTGCCGTTTGCGCTTGACGTCATCGAGCCGCTCGAGGTCGCGCCTCACCTGCCCGTCGCCCTTGTCGATGCCGGCCACGAGGCCTTGCACGAAGCCGCGCGCCTGGTCGGCGTCGGACAGGCGGAAGAACGCCCAGGAGCCCTCCTGGTAACGGTCGATCAGGCCGGCTTCCAGCAGCAGCTTGAGATGACGCGACACGCGCGGCTGCGACTGGCTGAGAATCTCCGTGATGTCGGAGACCGTCAGGTCGCCGTGCGAAAGCAGCGTCAGGATGCGAAGGCGGCTGGATTCGGCTGCCGCCTTCAAGGTATCTACCATGGTGTCGAGCGTCACATGCATCGGCTTTGGTTCTCGCCAAAAGACATAAACATATCTTTATGTGACGTATCGAGCGATTGCAACGCCCAATGTCGCATGCGGGCAAGAAAATGGCGCGGCCGTGGGAGGTGCTCATGCAGATGTTCGAACAGCGCGACGGCGAGGTGGCGCTTCAGGGCGATCCGGCAACTGATGCCGACGACGCCCGCCTCGCCTATATCGGCCGCATCGCCTCGCCCTGGAAGCTGCGCGACGACTGCCCCAAGAACATGAATGCCGCCCGCGAGCGCGGCGGCACGGCAACCGTGACGGTCGACACGCCCTACCGTGCCGGCCTCGCCGGGCTCGCCGGCTTCAGCCATGTCGTCATTCTCAGCTGGTTCGAACAGGCGCCGCGGAATCTGATTGTCCAGAAACCGCGCCATGCCTCTGACGCAAAAGGTGTTTTCGCCCTGCGCTCGCCGGCCCGGCCCAACCCAATAGGTCTGCATGTCGCCCGCATCGTCGCGCTCGACGTCGAGCAAGGGGTCATCGAACTCGACGCCATCGACGCGCTCGACGGCACGCCTGTCATCGACCTGAAGCCCTATTTCGCCTCGGTCGACGCCATTGCTGACGCCACGCGCCCGAGCAAGGACACCTGAATGCCAGCCCCCACCGGCCGCCAGCGCGCCGTGGCCAAGGCGCTGACAGCACTCCTGCCGCTCGCGCCCTACGCCGACACCGAGGTGATCCGCGCCGACGCGCTTGCCGTGCACATGAAGACGCTGCCGCCGTCGATTGCCGTGTGGCTGGCGACCGTCGCCCATGTCCGCCACGCCCACACCGATTACGAAAAGCTTTTGTCGGAAGGCTACGACCGCGATTCCGCCCGCTTCTTCGTCATCGACCAGGTCAATGCCACACTCACCCGCTGGCGCGCCACCCGCCTGCTCGATCCCGACGACGAGGACGTCTAGGCCGCCGCCGGACGGTTGCCCGCCGGCGCCATCTCTGCTTTGCTCCGCCCCTGTTGCGGCTTGAGAGGAGCAGGCGCATGACGGCAGGTACCGAGCCCTATCGCCACCATCACAAGGACGGCAGCCTGTGGATCGTCGGGCAGACGAGCGCCGGCAAGGCTGAGGGCTATTGGGAGTGGTTCCGCAAGGACGGCACCAGGCTGCGTTCCGGCCACTTCGCCGCGGGCGTGCAGGTCGGCGACTGGACGACCTACGACAAGGCGGGAAAGGCCTACAAGGTGACGACCATCAGGAAGCCGAACCCGACCTCGGTCACCACCAGCAGCACCCTGCCCCGCTGAGCCATTGGCAATTGGACGATTGCAAGGATGACCGACCCGCTGTTTGAGAAGTACAGGACCGGACTGCTGGCGCTCCCGCTCGGTGCAGTCTGGCGCGGCCATGGCTCGACGCTCTTTCTCGAAATCGGCGAGCTGCGCGGCTCGACCAGGCGCGACGGGTCGCCCGCACATCCGCGTGGCCAATACAGCGTCATGCTCGAATGGAGTTGGCGGATCGAGGACGAACGGTCGATCCTTGCCGGCAGTTGGAGCCCGGAAGACGAATGGCCACCGGTCCTTGGCCAGCTGGAAGGGCGGAGAGTGGAAAACATCGCCATGTTCGGACGGCTGCCTGAACTGTCCCTGGAGCTGTCAGGCGATCGCCATGTCGTTTCGTTCATGACGGCAAATGGCCAGCCGGCATGGACGATCTTCGACAACAATAGCGAGCGACAAACGTTCCTGCACGTCGAGAACGGCCGGCTGCGTGAAGGCACTGACCTCGCAAACCGCGTCCTGCCGGCGCATCGGGCTTGATTTACGCCCTGTAGATCCACTGCTCCGGCACGCGCACCGAAACCTCTTCGCCGGCAGCGATCACGCCTGGCTTTTCCACCCAGGCGACCAGCCCGCGCAGGCGGCGCGACACTTTCGGAAACAGCAGCGAGCCGGCGTCGCCATCAGCCATGCGTGCATGCTCGGCAATAGAGCGCCCGGCCACGCGGCATGGCGCGTTCTGGCCGTCGATCTTGATGGTCACGCCTCCCTTGAAGAACAACATCGTGCCCGAAGGCAGCATCGACAGCATCGGCACGCCGTCGAGCAGCAGATTGGCGCCGATCCATTCCGGCTTGATCTCGTTCAGGCCCATGCGTTCGGCCACGATCGCCATCTCGTCCGGCGCCACGATGGACAGCTGGCGTTCGTTGCGCATCTCGGTGCCGCGCGGATACCACGGCTCGCGCCCGCCCGAACGGCGTGTATGTCCGGCATGGAAATCGCCAGCGATACCCTCGAAGCTCAGCGGCAGCGTCGCCACCGCTTGCGTGACGAAATGGTCCGCTGGCGCGGTGTACACGCCGGCAACCCGCGCCGCGAGCTTTCTGCCCGGCAAAATCTCGGGTTCGCCTTCCCTGTGCATCGTCGGGTCGAGCATCTCTAGCCTCTCGGTTTCAGACTGCTGCTTTGATCCGTAGCCGCCGGAAAATCCAGCCAACAAGCCTGATCGCAGCGATCATCCGAAATGATGGATCGCACGGCCCGGCACAGCGGCCTCACATCATCCTGACCAGCGCGCCACCGATGGAATAGCCGGCGCCGAAGGCGCAGATCAGCCCATGGTCGCCCGGCTTCAGATCCTCGTGGTTCTCCTTGAGCGCGATGATCGCGCCGGCGGCCGCCGTGTTGCCCAGTCGCTCCAGCACCATCGGTGCGGTGTCGTGGTCGGCCTCGTGACCGAGCGCCAGCTTCAGGATCATCGCGTTCATGCGTGCATTGGCCTGATGCAGCCAGTAGCGCCTGATGTCGGACGGCGTCATGCCGTGGTCGGCGAGGAAAGCGGTGATGAAGCGGTGCGCGGCATGCGTCACCTCCTTGAACACCTTGTTGCCCACCTGCTTGATCATGTTGCCCTCCATCTCGACGACGGAGGTGTTTTCCTGTCCGGTGCGCAGCAGGAAGCCGAAATTGGTGCGGATGTTGTTGGAGAACTGCGTCCAGTTGCGCGTGTCCAGCATCTCGAAACGCCCCGGCCGCGTCTCCTTCGGCCCGATTGCCTCGATGACCATCGCCACCGACGCATCGCCGAAAATGAAATGCGTCTGCCGGTCGCGGAAATTGAGGTGGCCGGTGATGATCTCCGGCGTGACGATCAGCACGCGCTTCTGCCCGCCGGAACGGACGAGATTGAAGGCCACATGCAACGCAGCCGCCGCCGACGAGCAGCCGAGGCTCATGTCGAAGGCAGCACCCTCTATGCCGAGTTCCTTCTGGATCTCGATGGCGATTGCCGGATAGGGCCGCTGCTGGTGCGAGGCAGCACAGATCACCATGTCGATGTCGGCGCCGGTCAACCCGGCATGGTCGAGCGCCTTGCGGGCCGAGGCGACGCCGAACTCGGCCTCGACCGACAGCGCGTCGTCGGCGCGCGCCGGAATGCGCGGGCTCATCCTTTCAGGATCGAGGATGCCGTCAAGCGTGTGCACATGGCGTTGCTTGACGCCTGAGGCATAGACGATGAAATCGCTGTCCGATTTCTTGATCGGCTCCTGCCCGGCAGCTTCGCGCCTGGCATTCTCGCCGTCGGCCCATGCGTTGAAGCTCGCGACCAGCTCGTCATTGCTGATCGTAGCCTCGGGAATTTCGACGCCAATGCCACTGATGATAACGCGATGCATGAAAATCCGTCCGCCGCATGAACTCATGGGCACGGCCCCGAGAGGCCATCTGCCTTCGAAGGACCCCGCCCCAACAAACAAGAAGGAACCGCAAGGTTCCCGGCGTGTCCTGTCCCCGTATTCACCGGACTCGCCACCGCGCAGTTTACGTCACATGCCGGCGTTCGAATACGCCTTGTGTGACAGTTAGCTTGCTATGCTGCCTTATCCTCTCTGCGCCACCATGAACAGCCTGGGAAAGCGCAACAGGACCTTGCCGTCGGCAGCAGGCGGATAGGCAGCGGCGATGCGCGCCGCATACGCCGTGAGATAGGCCTCGCGCTCGTCTGCCTCCAGCGGATCGACGAAAGGCTTGAGGCCCGTGCCCTTGACCCATTCGACGATCGCGGCAGCGTCCGCCAGCGGGTGGTTGTAGACCGTGTGCCAGATGTCGACCCGCGCCGACAGCGGCACAAGCAGGTCATAATAAGAAGCGACCGACGGCAATTTTCCGCGCGCGGCACCTGCGATCTTCGCCGCAAACGGCACGGAGGCCGCGGTCTCGCGCATCGCCACATGCGACGGCTCACCGATATTGTCGGGCATCTGCACCGCAAGGTAGCCGCCCGGCGCAAGCAGCCCCATCAGCCGGGCCAGAATAGCCTGATGATCCGGCAGCCACTGAAACACCGCATTGGCGAAGATCACGTCGACCGGTTCTTCCGGCGTCCAGTCCCGCGCATTGGCGAGCTGGAAATCGACGCCGGGAAGCCGCAGCCTCGCCTGTTCGATCATATCGGGCGACGTGTCCAAACCCGACACCTTCGCGTCCGGCCAGCGCTCGACCAGCAGCTCGGTCGAATTGCCGGGACCGCAGCCGATGTCGACTACATGCCTCGGCCGGCCCAGCGGTATCTGGGCCAGGAGATCGCGCGACGGCCTCGTCCGCTCGTCCTCGAATTTGAGATATTGCGTGGCGGACCAGTCTTTCATGTCGGAAACTCCCGAAGCTATGCCTGAAAACAAAAACGCCCCGCTTTGGGCGGGGCGTTTTCAAAAACCTTAGCGCGTCAGGCGCTTGTGGCTCATCCGGTGCGGGGCGGCAGCCTCCGCGCCAAGGCGACGGATCTTGTCCTTCTCGTACTCTTCGAAGTTGCCTTCGAACCACTCGACATGAGCGTCGCCTTCATAGGCGAGCATGTGCGTGGCCATGCGGTCGAGGAACATACGATCGTGGGAGATGATGACGGCGCAGCCGGCATAGGCTTCCAGAGCGTCTTCGAGCGCTCCCAGCGTTTCGGTGTCGAGATCGTTGGTCGGTTCGTCGAGCAGCAGGACGTTGCCGCCATTCTTCAGCATCTTGGCGAGGTGGACGCGGTTGCGCTGACCACCCGACAGGTTGCCGACCTTCTGCTGCTGGTCGCCGCCACGGAAGTTGAACGACGAGCAATAGGCGCGGCTGTTCACTTCGTGCTTGCCGAGCTTGATGACTTCGGCGCCGCCGGAGATCTCTTCCCAGACGGTCTTGGTCGGGTCGAGCGCGTCGCGGCTCTGATCGACATAACCGAGCTTGACGGTCTCGCCGATGCGGATCGAGCCGCTGTCGGGCGTTTCCTGGCCGGTGATCATCTTGAACAGCGTGGTCTTGCCGGCGCCGTTCGGGCCGATGACACCGACGATGCCGCCGGGCGGCAGCTTGAAGTTCAGGTTTTCGATCAGCAGCTCGTCGCCGTAACCCTTGTTCACGCTGTCGACCTCGATCACCACATTGCCGAGGCGTTCGCCGGCCGGGATGACGATCTGCGTGTCGGTCGGCTTGCGGTTCTGCGACTGCTCGACCAGTTCCTCATAGGCCTTGATACGGGCCTTCGACTTGGTCTGGCGCGCCTTGGGCGACGACGCAATCCACTCGCGCTCGCGCCAGATCGCCTTCTGGCGCGAGTCGTCTTCGCGGCCTTCCTGGATCAGGCGCTTGGCCTTGGCGTCGAGATACTTGGTGTAGTTGCCCTCGTAGGGGATGCCGCGACCACGGTCGAGCTCGAGGATCCAGCCGGTGACGTTGTCGAGGAAGTAGCGATCGTGGGTGATGATTAGCACCGAGCCCGGATAGTCGCGCAGGTGCTTTTCCAGCCACGCCGTCGTCTCGGCGTCGAGATGGTTGGTCGGTTCGTCGAGCAGCAGAAGGTCAGGCTGCTCGAGCAGCAGGCGGCACAGCGCGATGCGGCGGCGCTCACCACCCGACAGCTGGGTCACTTCGGAATCGCCGGGCGGGCACTGCAGCGCGTCCATGGCCATCTCGACCTGCTGTTCCAGGTCCCAGAGGTTGAGGCGGTCCATTTCGTCCTGCAGACGCGCGCCCTCGTCGGCGGTCTCGTCCGAGTAGTTCATCATCAGCTCGTTGTAGCGCTCGATGATGGCCGTCTTCTTGGCAACGCCGTCCATGACGTTCTCGAACACGGTCTTGGCCGGATCGAGATGCGGCTCCTGCGCCAGGTAACCGACAGTGGCGCCTTCGGCCAGCCAGGCCTCGCCCGACCATTCCTTGTCGAGGCCGGCCATGATCTTGAGCACGGTCGACTTACCGGCACCGTTGGGGCCGAGGATGCCGATCTTGGCGTCCGGGTAGAACGACAGATTGAGATTATCCAGCACCTTCTTGGTGCCGTAGGACTTGGTCAGTCCCGACATGTGATAGATGAACTGGCGTGCCACGCGCGCGTATCCTGCTTCAGTGAACGGAGATTTGCGCGCTATGTAGGCCATCCCACCCCAAACGGCAATCGCCATTTGGCTCAGGAATGCGCCACCTCCTCCAGCAGCCAGCGTCCGACCGGCCATGTCGCGGCGAAATGCGACAGCGCCTGCCCGGCGAAATCGGACGCCTCGGCGGCCTTGGCCGGCAGCTCGATTCCGGCATAAAGCCCCTCGAACTTGAGCAGCCTTGCACGCGGATGATCGGGGTCGAAGCCGCGAGGCACGCTTTTGCGCGTCTCGCCGCCGATCTGGTAGGCGCCATCGATTGAATTGATCGTCGCCATCAGGCGCGTTCCGGAAGCATCCATGGTCACCGCCCGCCTGAACCCGTCCAGGACAGGCTTTTCAAAACTGTGCATGCCGGTCCCGAGAAAGATCGTGCTCGGGGCGATGCGCATGTAGAAGCCGGGGCAATCCCAGCCTTTCTTGTCGCCATGCCAGAACCAGATATCGAGATGGTTCTTGTAGGGCCGCTTGTCCTTGGAGAACCGGACGTCCCGGTTGATGCGGGCAATCGAGCCGTTGATCCTGGCATCGAAGCGCACTGTCGGCGAAATCGTCACAAGCCGCCGGCCGACAGTTTCAACGAAGCGCCTGGCCGGCGCCACGTAGCCCGCCTCATAGAGATCGCGGTTGGCATCGAACCAGGACTTGCTGTTGTTGTCCTCGATCCCGCGCAGAAACTGCAGCGTCTCGGGCGGGAAACCGTCAAATCCGTCACCAGCCACAACCATGCTCCACTGCTCGACGACGGCGAGACTATCACCGCCTTCGCCAGCGCCAAGGCACCTCAGCGAGGCTGTTGCCAGACGCTGACGTCACGGTACAGGACCGGCAAGAACCTTGTCTGCGCCAAACCGGCAGCTATCATCCCGCCCCTCGACACGGGTCGTTCCCGAAAGCCCCCGACGCCTCCCATTCCGCCAAGGAGCCCCATGCTCACCGAAGCGCAAGTCCTCAAGCTCTCCATCGCCGTCACCTTCGTGGTCGCCCTGTTCGGCATCGTCTTCGGTATCCTCACGGGATCTTTCTCGATCGCCTTCGACGGCGCCTACTCGCTTGCCGATGCCTCGATGACCATCCTGGCTCTGGTGGTCGCGCGCCTCATCACCAGCTACGCCACCGAAAGCGGCAAAGGCCGGCTGCGCAAGCGCTTTTCGGTCGGCTTCTGGCATCTGGAGCCGATCGTGCTCGGCATGAACGGCATCGTCCTGATGAGCGTTTCGGTCTACGCGTTGATCAACGCCATCAGCAGCCTGCTGTCGGGCGGACACCAGCTCGAATTCGACTACGCCATCGTCTATGCAGTCGTCACCCTCGCCACCTGCCTGGTCATGGCTTATGTCGGTCGCCGCGCCAACCGCACCATCCAGTCCGACTTCGTCGCGCTCGATGCAACCGCCTGGATGATGTCGGGCGGCATCACCGCAGCACTGCTTGTCGCCTTCATCGGCGGCTGGCTTGTCGAAGGCACCGGCCTTGCCTGGATTGCGCCTTATGTCGACCCGGCCGTGCTGGCGCTGGTCTGCCTGGTCATCATTCCGATGCCGCTGGGCACCGTGCGCCAGGCCCTCGCCGATATCCTGCTGATCACGCCCGCCGACCTCAAGGCCCATGTCGACGATGTTGCGCGCACCACCGTCGCACGGCACGGCTTTCTTGCCTACCGGGCCTATGTCGCCAGGATCGGACGCCTGTCGCAGGTCGAGCTTTATTTCATCGTGCCGCCGGGCCTGCCGCCGAAAGCAATCGAGGACTGGGACAGGCTGCGCGACGAGATCGGCGATGCCATCGGCGACGAAGGTCCCGACCGCTGGCTGACCATCGCCTTTACCGCCGACAAGGAATGGGCCGAGTAGGCCGGCAGGGGTTGCCGCCGGCCAGGCTAGCCGCGCTTCTTGATGACGCCGTAGACGATGTTGCGATTGGCGCCGAAGAACACGCTGGCATCGACCGCGTTGCGATCGACGCTGTGGTTGATGATGCTCCACATGTCGGCCTCCGAGCGCAGCAGCAGCGCCCAGTTCATGAAGGTCTCCATGTAGCCGTCGACGACGATGTCCTGGGCGAAATTGGCAAACAAAAGCGTGCCGTTCGGCTTCAGCATCTTCAGGCATTTGCGCGTCAGCTTCACCGCCACCTTTTCCGACAGGTAGTCGTATAGGCCGGCCGAATAGGCAAAGTCGAAATGGCCGAGCTTGTAGGCATCGGTCAGGATACCGCGCACCGAACCATCGACAGTCTCGACGCAGGTGCCGGTGAAATCGCGCGTGATCGAGCCGACGCTCATCGGGTCCTGGTCGAGCGCCACCCAGCGCTTGATGCGCCCTTCCCTGAGCGCCGTGGAACGGTCCGCCTCGCGCAGGTGCCCGGCGGCAACCGTCAGGATCTCGGTGTCGGCGCCGTGCGCCGCAGCGATCTCGTCGACATATTTGGTCAGCAGGTCGCGGCGTTCGCGCACCGCGACCGACGACGACGCATCCTTGGTATAGTCGTAGAGCGCCCGCCCGAGTTCCGTCGAACCCGTCACGTCGGCATCGACGCTCTTGTGGCCATAGATGAAGTCGAGCAGCTGGGCGTCGCCGGAATAGCCGCGCGGCTTCTCGAACGACCAGCGGGTGAACGGGTCCTGCAGGAAGTATTCGGCGACGGGATGTTCCTGCGCGATCGGGATCAGCGCCTGCCAGACATCGACGGGAAAGCGCTCGCGCGCCTGGTGCAACTGCCCTGCCAGTTCGTGGATGATTCGGGCCGGAGCGTTGCCTTTTTCAAACCGCTGCTGGGCAAGGCTCAGAAGCAACCCCAGATGCGCCTTGGCGACTGGAAGGCTCTCACCTTTGAATTTCTTTGAAGTCGAAGCGAGCTCTGCTTCGATTGCCGCGGGAGTGATGAGACTAGCGCCGTCAAATGCAACACGTTTCACGCGATACCCCAAGTCTTAACGAGACGTTAATTTTATGATCGAGATTTGAGACATTATCCAGTGGCAAAAATTCTCATCTCGTGGCAGCCAAAACTTTTATGAGGGGCGGCTTATATTTCTTTCAGCCACCCCTAGGAACATTCATTCAATTTTACTAAAAATTCGTGGACGGCGCGTAGCATTCCGTAAGAGCCGCACGTTATTGTTGTATTCTTGGACTGGGGGAATGCTGCGTGTCAGTGGTGAGCAACTACGTCCATCGTCGCAACAGATGCGTCTGGACGGCCCATTGAGCGCGGAAAAGGAGACGATGGATCAAGGCACGCCACATACTTTGGCAGACCTGGCAGACGCAGGCATCGAGGGGCCGCGCCAGCTGTCGGATGCCGAGTTGCGCGCCATGTACCGCCAGGCCGGGGCCGCCGCGCGCCGCAAGGACACGCGCCAGGGCCTGTGGATCGCTGTTATCACCTATCTGCTGTTTTCCGTTACCGACGTCCTGCTGATCCCCGACGTCGCCGCCTATACGATCATCGCGCGGTTCGCGATCGGCGTCAGCGTCCTGCTGCTTCTGGAAGTCCAGATCCGCAGAGAGGTCGACACCAAATGGCTCGACCTCACCTGCGCCACCGCCCTGATTACAGGCTATGCCGGCTGGCTGTTGCCCGCCGTCATGACCGATCTCGCCCAGACCATGTCATACTACATGATCTTCGGCGCCATCTTCATGATGGGAGCGAACCTGTTCTTCAGCTTCCACTTCCGGCTTTCGGTGATTTCGTCGGGCATCATCCTCTGCATCTTCTTCGTCGCCCTCTATCTCATTCCCGAAAACGCGCCCTACCAACTGGCCTTCGGCACCTTCTACATCTCCTGCTTCGCCTTCACCTCCTTCGTGAACTGGAAGCTGAACCGCGAGCGCTACAACGTCTTCCTGAACGCGCTTGAGGCCAAGACCCAGCAGAAGGAGGCGACCGAGCGCGGCCATGCGCTGCTGCGGCTGTCGCGGACCGATCCGCTGACCGGGCTGGAGAACCGCCGCGCCGTCGACGAGCGCCTGAGGGACTACTGGAACGACTGGCAGCGTTTCGGCGCCGGTTTTGCCGCCATCCTCATCGATGTCGACTTCTTCAAGAAGTACAACGATTCCTACGGCCATCAGGAAGGCGACCGCTGCCTGACCCTGATCGCCGACGCGCTCGGCACGACCATCGCGCAATTCAACGGCTCGATCGGCCGCTACGGCGGCGAGGAATTCATCGCGCTCGCCCGCCTGTCGGACCGCGAGCAGGTGGCCGAGCTTGCCGAAATCATCCGCAGCACGGTCGAGGACCTGGCGCTCAAGCACAACTACCGGCGCGACGGCATGTCCATCGTCACCGTCAGCGTCGGCGCCGCCTTCACCCGCAACCAGACCGGCGCCAAGCTCGAAAAGATCATCCACGAGGCCGACCGCGCGCTCTACCTGGCCAAGGCCAGTGGCCGCAATTGCGCCTGGCTGTTCGATCCGAACGACCCCCAGAGCAGCGACGAGAGCGAAAACATCGCTGCCCTGTTGAAGATCGCCATCGAGCAGAAACTCGTCTCGCTGGTCTACCAGCCCATCCAGAATGTCGTCACCGGCCGTGTCGAAGCCGTCGAGACGCTGATGCGCCTGAGGATGCTCGACGGCACCTCCGTGCCGCCCAGCCTGTTCATTCCGGTGGCCGAGCGCACGGGTGCCATCATCGAGCTCGGTCGCTGGGCCGTGCACACCGCCTGCCAGGAGCTTCTCGCCGGCGGCCATGTCGACGTCGTCAGCGTCAACGTTTCGCCCATGCAGCTCAAGACGCCGGGTTTTGCCACCTCGATTGCCGCCATCCTTGGGGAAACCGGCGTCGACGGCCGCAGGCTGGCCTTCGAGATCACCGAAGGCCTCGAAATGGAGATGCACTCGGACATCCTCCGCTGCATCAGCGACCTGAAGCTGCTCGGCATCAGGATCTGGCTCGACGACTTCGGCACCGGCTTCGCCGGCCTGTCATGGCTGCGCCTGATCGATTTCGACACGGTCAAGATCGACCGCTCGTTCCTCCACGACTGCACCGACCCGCGTGGCCGGGCCATGCTTCAGGACATCATCGGCCTGGTGCGCAACCGCGGCCACAAGATCCTGGTGGAAGGCGTCGAGACCGAAGAGCAGATGGAACTGATGCGAGAGTTCGGCATCGACCAGGTGCAGGGCTTCCACATCGGCCGCCCTGCCCGTGCCGCCGATTTCCGCATCAGGAAGCCGATGCAGAAACTGCCGCTCGCGGTGCTGAAATCGGCCTGACCGGAGGCCAGGCCGGTCAGGGTGCTAGGCCTTGATCCGCCAGCCGGTCCTGAAGATCCACCAGACGGTGACCAGGCATGCGGCGAGGAACACCAGCGTCATGCCCAGGCTGATGCCGACATTGACGTCGGACACGCCGAAGAAGCTCCAGCGGAAGCCGCTCACCAGATAGACCACCGGATTGAACAGCGACACCGTGCGCCAGAACGGCGGCAGCATATCGATGGAGTAGAAGCTGCCGCCCAGGAAGGTCAGCGGCGTCACGATCAGCAGCGGCACCAGCTGCAGCTGTTCGAAATTGCCGGCCCAGATGCCGATGATGAAGCCAAACAGGCTGAAGGTGACGGCAGTCAGCACCAGAAACAGGATCATCGCCAGTGGATGTTCGATGTGCAGCGGCACGAACAGGGAGGCGGTCGCCAGGATGATGAGGCCGAGCAGGATCGATTTCGACGCCGCCGCCCCGACATAGGAGATGACGATCTCGATGTAGGACACCGGCGCCGACAGCAATTCGTAGATCGTGCCGACGAATTTCGGGAAATAGATGCCGAACGAGGCGTTCGAGATGCTCTGCGTCAAGAGCGACAGCATGATCAGTCCCGGCACGATGAAGGCGCCGTAGCTGATGCCGTTGATCTCGCTGATGCGCGAGCCGATGGCAGCGCCGAAGACGACGAAATAGAGCGACGTCGAGATGACCGGCGAAACGATGCTCTGCAGCAGCGTGCGCCAGGTGCGGGCCATCTCGAACAGATAGATTGCGCGGATCGCGTGAAAATTCATCGCCGTTCCCTCACCAGATTGACGAAGATCTCTTCGAGCGAACTCTGCTTGGTCTGCAGGTCCTTGAAGCGGATACCGGCGTCGTTGAGATCCTTGAGCAGCGCCGTGATCCCGGTGCGCTCGCCCTGTGTGTCATAGGTATAGACAAGCTCGTGGCCACCATCGGCCAGCTCCAGCCCGTGGCTGGACAGCGCCTCCGGCAACGCTTCGAGCTGTGCCTGCAACTGCAGCGTCAGCTGCTTGCGCCCGAGCTTGCGCATCAACTCGGCCTTCTCCTCCACCAGCACGATCTCGCCCTTGGAGATCACGCCGACACGGTCGGCCATCTGCTCGGCTTCCTCGATATAGTGGGTGGTCAGGATGATGGTGACGCCGGTCTCGCGCAGCAGGCGCACCACCTCCCACATATCGCGGCGAAGCTCGACGTCGACGCCTGCGGTCGGCTCGTCGAGGAACAGGATCTGCGGTTCGTGCGACAGCGCCTTGGCGATCATCACGCGCCGCTTCATGCCGCCCGACAGCGTCATGATCTTGTTGTCCTTCTTCTCCCACAAAGAGAGGTCCTTCAGGATCTTCTCGATATGGGCGGGATTGGCCGGCTTGCCGAACAGGCCGCGGCTGAAGCTGACGGTCGCCCACACTGTCTCGAAGGCGTCGGTGGTCAGTTCCTGCGGCACAAGCCCAATGCGCGAGCGCGCCGCGCGATAGTCCTTGATGATGTCGTGGCCGTCGGCCAGCACCCGCCCCTCGGATGGATTGACGATGCCGCAGATGATGCTGATCAGCGTCGTCTTGCCGGCGCCATTGGGTCCGAGCAGGGCGAAGATTTCGCCGCGCCGGATGTCGAGATTGATGTTCTTCAGCGCCGAAAACCCTGAAGCATAGGTCTTCGACAGATTGGAAACGGAGATAATCGGCTGCATGGCGATCACTTCAGCGAAATGGAAAGGTGTCGGGGGCAAGCGGCCCCTGGAAGGTTAGCGGAATATATGGGCTGTCTCCTGGCCTACAAGGCCGGCGCCGACACCTCCTGACATAGTTGCTGTGAAGCGCCTCCCGCTCGGCCTTGACGGCCGCACCCGCGTCCCCCAACAGTCCCTGCCTGAGGGGGAGAAAAAATGCCTTTCGACATCGTGACCCCGCTCGCTTCGCCCACCGGCGCCGAGCTCAATCTGTATATCCGCCATAGCCCTGTTCCGGCCCGCGCCGCCATCCAGATCAACCATGGACTGGCCGAGCATGCGGCGCGTTATGCCCGCTTCGCCGATTTCCTCGCCGGCCATGGCTACCATGTCTACGCCCACGACCATCGCGGCCATGGCTCGACCCGTGCACCCGATGCCCCCACCGGCCGCTTCGCCGGCAAGGATGGCGTCGACAAGGTCCTGGGAGACGTTCTCGCCGTCCACGACCGCATCGCCGCCGACCATCCCGGCCTGCCCGTCATCATCTTCGGCCATTCCATGGGCGGGCTGATCGCGCTCAACTTCGTGCTCCGCCATTCAGACCGCGTAGCTGCCGCCGCCATCTGGAACGCCAACTTCTCCGCCGGCATCCTGGGACGACTCGCCCAGGCGATCCTTGCCTTCGAACGTTTCCGGCTAGGCTCGGACGTGCCTTCCCGCATCCTGCCGAAGCTCACCTTCGGCGACTGGGCAAAAAAGATCGCCGACCGCCGCACCGACTTCGACTGGCTGTCGCGCGACCCGGCCGAAGTCGACACCTATGTCGCCGATCCGCTCTGCGGCTGGGATGCGTCGGTGTCGATGTGGATCGATGTCTTCGAACTGGTCTTCGCCGGCGCCGACGACCGCAATTTCGCCGGCGTCCGCAAGGACCTGCCCTTCAATCTCGCCGGCGGCCAGCGCGACCCGGCCACCGATGGCGGCAAGGCGGTCGAAGCACTGGCTGCGCGCATGCGCCGGATGGGCTTTTCGAATCTCGTTTCAAGGATTTATGCCGAGACCCGCCACGAAAGCCTCAACGAGGTGAACCGGGACATGATCATGGCCGATCTGGCCCGCTGGCTCGATGCTCTATCCCTCAAACGGACGGCGACAACTGGTCCATAGCATCGTGGTGGCGGCGACCGGGGACTCCTGATAGAGCGTGGCGCGACTGCAATGGTTTCTGGTGCCTCATGAGCAATCCGCCCCTTCGTGGCGTCCGTGTCATCGAACTCGCCCGCATCCTCGCCGGCCCTTGGGCAGGTCAGCTGCTCGCCGATCTCGGCGCCGATGTCATCAAGGTGGAAAATCCCGACGGCGGCGACGACACCCGCAAATGGGGGCCGCCCTTCGTCACCGGCCATGACGGCGAGAACCTCTCGGCCGCCTATTACCACTCCTGCAATCGCGGCAAGCGCTCGATCGCGCTCGACTTCTCGACCCCCGAAGGCTCTGAGATCGTGCGCAGGCTGGTCGCGGACGCCGACGTGCTGATCGAGAACTTCAAGCTCGGCGGCCTCAAGAAATACGGCCTCGATTATGAGAGCCTGAAAAAGATCAACCCCAAGCTGGTCTATTGCTCGATCACCGGCTTCGGCCAGTCCGGCCCTTATGCGCCGCGCGCGGGCTACGACTTCATCGTCCAGGGCATGTCGGGCCTGATGTCGATCACCGGCCCCGCCGGCGGCGAGCCGCAGAAGGTCGGCGTCGCCGTCACCGACATCTTCACCGGCCTCTATTCGGTCATTGCCATCCAGGCCGCCCTTCGCCACGCCGAGGCAACCGGCGAAGGCCAGCATGTCGACATGGCGCTGTTCGACACCCAGATGTCGGTGCTCGCCAACCAGAACCTCAACTACCTGGTGTCGGGCAATTCTCCGGTGCAGATGGGCAATGCCCACCCCAACATCGCGCCCTACGAGGTTCTGCCGGTCAAGGACGGGCATTTCATCCTCGCCGTCGGCAATGACGGCCAGTTCCAGAAATTCTGCGCCATCGTCGGCCTCGAAAACATCGCCGCCGACCCGCTGTTTGCCACCAACTCGGCCCGCGTCGCCAACCGCGTCGCATTGCGCGAAAAGATGGTTGCGGCCCTCGCCGGCTTCGAGCGCGAGGCGCTGCTTGCCTTGCTGGAAAAGGCCGGCGTGCCGGCCAGCCCGATCAACACTATCGGCCAGGCCTTCGCCGACCCGCAGGCCATTGCCCGCGGCATGCGCATGGATCTCGACGACGGCCACGGCAACGCCCTGCCTTCGGTGCGCGCGCCCATGGTCATGTCGGAAACGCCTCTCGCCTATCAGAAACCATCACCGCGGCTCGGGGAACACACCGCGGAAATCCTTGCCGAACTGGAGAAGAACGAAAAATGAAGACCGGCGGACAACTGATCGTCGACGCACTCGAAGCCAATGGCGTCGACCGCATGTATTGCGTGCCGGGCGAATCCTACCTGGCCGTGCTCGACGCGCTGCATGATTCCAAGATCCGCAGCATCGTCTGCCGTCAGGAGGGTGGCGCTGCGATGATGGCGGACTGCCACGGCCGTCTCACCGGCAAGCCCGGCATCTGCTTCGTCACCCGCGGACCCGGCGCCACCAACGCGTCGGCCGGCGTGCACATCGCCATGCAGGACTCGATCCCGATGATCCTGTTCATCGGCCAGGTGGCGAGCCACGCCAAGGAGCGCGAGGCCTTCCAGGAGGTCAACTATCGCCGCTTCTTCGGCGACATCGCCAAATGGGTGGTCGAGATCGACGACGCCGCCCGCATTCCCGAATTGCTGACCCGCGCCTTCTCCGTCGCCACGTCAGGCCGTCCCGGCCCCGTCGTCGTCTCGCTGCCCGAGGACATGCTGACCAGCGTCGTCGAGGCCCCCGCCGCCCTGCCGGCCATGCAGGTCGAGACCCGTCCCGGCGACGAGGAGCTGGCAAAGCTCGAGGCCCTGCTCAACGGCGCCAAAAACCCCTTCGTCATCCTTGGCGGCACGCGCTGGAGCGCCGAGGCGGTCGAAAGCATGAAGAAGATTTCGGAAGCCTGGTCGCTGCCGGTCGGCGTTTCGTTCCGCCGCCAGATGCTGTTCGACCACCTGCACGACAACTACGCCGGCGACGTCGGCATCGGCGTCAACCCGAAAATCGCCAAGGCGATCAAGGATGCCGACGTGGTGCTTCTGGTCGGTGGCCGCTTCGGCGAAATGCCGTCGTCGGATTACACGCTGATCAAGAGCCCCTACCCGGACCAGAAGCTCGTGCATATCCATGCCGACGCCGATGAGCTTGGCCGCGTCTACCGTCCGACGATTGCCATCAACGCGTCGCCGGCTGCCTTCGTCGAGGCCTTTGCCAAGCGCAAGCCGACTGCTACGCCGGCATGGGCCGAAAACACCAAGGCGCTGCACGCGGCCTATCTCGAATGGTCGACGCCGCCGCTGACCGGCCCGGGCCCGGTCCAGATGGGCCCGATCATGAACTGGCTGGAAAAGGTGCTGCCCGAGGATGCGATCCTCACCAATGGCGCTGGCAACTACGCCACCTGGGTACACCGCTTCCACCGCTTCCGCCGCTACGCCACGCAGGGCGCGCCGACGTCGGGTTCGATGGGCTACGGCACGCCGGCTGCAGTCGCCGCCAAGGCCCTGTTCCCGGATCGCGTCGTCGTGGCCTTCGCCGGCGACGGCTGCTTCATGATGAACGGCCAGGAGTTCGCCACCGCCGTGCAATATGGCCTGCCGATCATCGTGATCGTCGTCAACAACGGCATCTACGGCACCATCCGCATGCACCAGGAGCGTGAGTATCCGGGCCGCGTCGAGGCGACCGATCTCAAGAACCCGGATTTCGCAGCACTCGCCCGAGCCTATGGTGGCCATGGCGAGACGGTGAACGAGACAGACGAGTTCGCCGCCGCCTTCGAACGGGCCCGCGCCAGCGGCAAGCCTGCGATCATCGAGATCAAGCTCGACCCGGAGGCGATCACGCCGATGCGCACGCTGAGCGACATCAGGGACAAGCGCTGAGCCTTGCACGGGGACAAGCTGAGGCTTGCCCAGGGACAAGCCAAGGCTTGCCCCGAGGGAAAGTGCAAGCGTCGTGGCAAATGCGCGGCTTTGATGCTATTGAGGCCGCGCATTTCGCAATGTAGACGCAACTCTCCCCAGGCAAGCTGATGATTTCAATCGTCATTCCGTGCAAGAACGAGGCTGAGAACCTGCCGATCCTGGTCGGCGAGGTTCACGCCGCCATGGCCGGGCGCGACTATGAGGTGATCGTCGTCGACGACGGTTCCACCGATCGCACCGCCGATGTGCTGGCCGAGCTCGCGCGCAGCGCCGGCCGCCTCCGCCATGTCAGGCACGACCGCTCGGCCGGCCAGAGCGCCGCGGTTCGCTCGGGCGTCTTCGCCGCCAAAGGCGACATCGTCGTCACCATGGACGGCGACGGCCAGAACGATCCCGCCTATCTGCCGAAACTCGCCGACGCGCTTGTCGCCGCCGGCCCGGCCATCGGCATTGCCGCCGGCCAGCGCCTCAAGCGCACCGACACCAAACTCAAGCAGATGTCGTCGCGCTTCGCCAACGGCCTGCGCGAGCGCATCCTGCGCGACGGCACCCGCGATTCCGGCTGCGGCCTCAAGGCGGTGCACACCAGCCTGTTCCGCCAGCTGCCCTATTTCGACGGCTGGCACCGCTATTTGCCGGCACTCGTGATCCGCGAAGGCCGCGGCGTGGTCCATGTCGACGTCGTCGACCGCTCGCGCATCCACGGCAAGTCCAACTACGGCATTCTCGACCGCGGCCTGCGCGGCATCCTCGACCTCACCGGCGTCTGGTGGCTGCGCCGCCGACGCAAGGTCGTGCCTTCAGTCCAGGAGCTGGGCCAATGAACCTCATTTCCGAACTCGGCACCTGGTTGCACGACGTCTTCATCGCGCAGTTCGACGGCTGGATTCTGCTCGGCTTCGTCGCCCAGGGCATGTTCACCATGCGCTTCGTCGTGCAATGGCTGGCTTCGGAGCGCGCCAAGCGCTCGGTCGTGCCTGTCGCCTTCTGGTTCTTCTCGCTCGGCGGCGGCGCCCTGCTGCTGATCTATGCCATCCAGCGCCAGGATCCGGTGTTCATCGCCGGCCAGGGCCTCGGCCTCTTCATCTACATCCGCAATCTCTGGCTCATCGCCAACGAGCGCCGCGCCGCCATGTCCGAGACCGAGTGATCAGCTGATGTCGGCTGCCGGAATCAATCTCTCGGAAACACCGCGCAAGGCATTGGCCCCGCTCACTTATCTGATGCTGGCGGCACTCTGCCTGTTCGCCTTCATTCCCGGCATTTCGACGCTTCCGCCGACCGACCGCGACGAGTCGCGCTTCGTCCAGGCGACCAAGCAGATGGTCGAGACCGGCGACTATGTCGACATCCGCTTCCAGGACGTGCCGCGCTACAAGAAGCCCGCCGGCATCTACTGGCTGCAGTCGGCCGCCGTCCTCGTCAGCGGCCAGGGCAGCGAAGCGCCGATCTGGGTCTACCGGCTGATCTCGGTCCTGGCGGCCACCTTCTCGGTGCTGGCGCTGACCGTCATCGGCAGCCGCATGTTCGGTCCATCAGCCGGCCTCATCGCCGGCCTCGGCCTCATGGGCATCTTGATGCTCGGTTTCGAGGCACGCATCGCCAAGACCGATGCGACCCTGCTCGCCACAGCACTTCTGGCCCAGGGATCGCTTGCCGCCATCTATCTCGGCCACAAGGCCGGCAGGCCCCAGGGCCGCGCCAACTGGCTGTTCTGGTTCGCCCAGGGGCTGGCGCTGCTCATCAAGGGTCCGGTCATCCCCTTCCTCAGCCTGCTCACCATCGCAGCGCTTGTCATCTTCGACCGCGATCGCGGCTGGCTGCGCAAGCTGCGCCCCTTCACGGGCCTGTTGCTGACCTTGCTGGTCGCGGCCCCCTGGCTGGTGCTGATCACGATCAAGACCGGCTCCGAGTTCTGGCAGGAATCCGTCGGCAAGGATCTGCTCTCGAAGGTCGGCTCCGGCCAGGAATCGCATGGTTTCCCGCCCGGCTATTATTTCCTCACCTATTCGGTGTTCATGTGGCCCTTCGCGCTGGTGGCGCTCGAAGGCGGGCTCAAGGCGCTGCGCAGTTTCCGTGAGGACCCGCGGCTGCTGTTCTGCCTTGCCTGGTACCTGCCCTACTGGATCGCCATCGAGGCGATCCCGACCAAGCTGCCGCATTATGCCCTGCCGGCCTATCCGGCGATGATCCTGCTGATGGCATGGACGCTCACCGACGCGTCTGCCGCCACCGTCGAGCTCGCTCGCTGGCAGCAGTGGCTGCGCAAGGTTTGCGCCTTCGGCATGTTCGGCATCAGCATCGGCCTTGCCGCCATCGCCTTCGGCATCACGCCCTATTTCCTCGGCTACGTCTCCTGGTGGGGACTGCTGGCCGCCCTGCTGGTCCTCATTGCCGCCCGCTACGGCATCGGCGCGCCCGACAACATGGATCCGGTCAAGCGCATAGCCTTTGCGGCCGCCGCGGCCGCCGCAGCTTTCGGCGTGCTCACCACCAAGGTGCTGCCGCCGCTCAAGCCGGTGTGGCTCAGCCCGGAGATCGCCCAGCGCTTCGAACAGTTGAAGCCGTGCCCGACCTCGACGCTGATTTCAGCCGGATATGGCGAGCCCAGCCTCGTCTTCCTTGCGGGAACCAGGACCTTGCTGACCGACGGCGCCGGCGCCGCCGCAGCACTGACAGCCGATCCCGCCTGCGGCATTGCCGTGGTCGGAGCCGCCGAGAGCCAGCACTTCCTTGCCGCCGTCCCCGGTGGCGCGGACGCGCTCAAGGAGATCGGCAGCATCGAGGGCATGAACTATTCCAAGGGCGAGCCCCGCGCGCTGACCTTCTACACCCTGGCCCGGTAAGGCCGCGGGCATGGCCCCGGATGTTCAGGCTCTCCTCGAGGCAATGCGCAAGTTGGAGAGCCTGCTCGAACAGAATGGCGAAGATTTCTGGTCAGGCAGGGTCAGCCAGGCGGCGGACACAGCGGCCCGTTCGGATGCATATAGCCTGACGCGGTTTCTGGACCTCTTTGGCGGCATGGGATCGCTGGACGATCTTGTACTTCACAAGAGCGGACAGCCGCTTGAAACTGAGAACAAGCGCCTCGACACATTGCGGTCGAACGCATGGAACCTTGCAGATCGGTTGAAGCGCGAGATCGGCTGAGCCGACAGGGGCAAGCCTTGAGGGTCGCCGCTTTTTTTTCAATTCCACAAAAGATCTTCAATCCGACAAAAAGCGGCGGTCGCCCGCCTCGCCGATGCCGGAACGTTCAACGCAACGCCTGACGCGCCGAAACCCTACCCTTCAACGACTTCGCTGATCTGCACGATGGGGGCGATGTCCGTATAGTTGGCGACGTCCGCGGCGATCTCCGCGCGGTGAGGACCCAACGCCTCCTGGAATGTCGCCAGATTCGGCGAGTAGACATGGCACGCCGCGACGAACTCCGGCGCGCTTCCAGGTTCGCGACCCGCAAGGCCCTTGTCGATCTCGTAGCGCAGGCAGGCATCGCCGAGCCGTTCCTGGATCAGTGGCATATGGCGGGTGCGGTAGTAGTCGTGATCGAACTTCGAGCCGCCATTGGCCGGATAGTAGACGCTCATCTTGATCATGGTCTGGCTCCTGCCTGAACGTCTCTCCGAGCGTTCGAGGGGCCTTTCTAGCTCACCGGTACGTAAAGCGCATCCAGATTTCGGCTGAAGCCAGCCTGACGAGAGCAAGGTAGCTTTCGCAGTGCTTTGGAGGCCGGTGACGACGACATGGAAGTACGTGAGTTTGCTGAAGAAGCGCTCGACGAGGCTCCGGTAGCAATAGAGGAAGGCGCCAGACGGCGGCGGCGTTTGCTACCGGGCATTCGGCTTGATATTGGCCCATGCGCCGCGCGCGGCCATCTCGAGGCGCAAGGCATCATGGTCATAGGCGCCATCGGCGGGCAGCGCGCTGCCGCCGCCGGGCATGCCGGCGGCGCTCCAGCCACCGTGTGATGCGCAAAGAAAAAGGGGCGGTTGCCCGCCCCTTTCAAATTGTCACGCAGCAAAGGCTGCTTGATCGGCCAATTACTTGATCGCCTTGTCGGTGATCGCAGCCGTCCAGGCGCCCGAAGGCTCCTTGGTGATGATCTTCTGGTCGAGCAGCGCCTTGGCGGTGCGGTCGTAGGCCGCCTCGATCAGCTTGCCGTCGGCATTGTCGATCAGCTTGGCCACCTCGCCCATCATGCGCTTCTGGTGGTTCTCGTCCTGGCCGCCATTTTCGACGACGATGCCGGCGGCCTCGTCAGGATTGTCGACGGCGTATTTCCAGCCCTTCATCGAGGCGCGCACGAAACGCACCATCTTGTCTTCGAAGGCCGGATCCTTGAGCTTGTCCTCCATCACGTAGAGGCCATCCTCGAGCAGGTCGACGCCCATCGCCGTATAGTTGAAGACCGTCAGGTCTTCCGGCTTGTAGCCGGCGTCGATCAGCTGCCAGTACTCGTTGTAGGTCATGACCGAGATGCAGTCGGCCTGCTTCTGGATCAGCGGCTGCACGTCGAAGCTCTGCTTCAGCACGGTCACGCCGTCCTTGCCGCCTTCGGTCGGAATGCCGAGCTTGTTCATCCAGGCATAGAACGGATATTCGTTGCCGAAGAACCAGACGCCCAGCGTGTGGCCCTTGAAGTCGGCTTCGGACTTGATCGGCCCGTCCTTCGGGCAGACCAGCTCCATGCCGGCCTTCTTGTAGGGCTGGGCGATGTTGACCAGCATCACGCCCTTGTCGCGGGCAGCCAGCGCGCCGCCCATCCAGTCGACGATGACGTCGGCGCCGCCGCCGGCGATAACCTGCTCAGGCGCGATGTCGGGGCCACCCGGCTTGATGTCGACGTCGAGGCCTTCCTCCTTGTAGAAACCCTTGTCCTTGGCGACGTAGTAGCCGCCGAACTGCGACTGTGTCACCCATTTCAGCTGCAGCGTCACCTTGTCGGCTGCCATCGCCTGCGCCGCGGCAAGCGACATCGCCCCGGCCATCAACGAAACTACAAGTCCTCTCATTTCTTCTTTTCCCTCTGTAGTTGGACCGCGGCCCCGCCCAGGAGCTCAGGTCACGCCCGTCCACCACGGACGGACGGATGCCAGAATGTGGTGGCCCTCTCCGCGAGTGCGACCACGCCATAGAAGACGGAACCGGCCAGAGCCGCAACAGCGATCTCCGCCCAGACCATGTCGACATTCATGCGGCCGATCTCCGTCGAGATGCGGAAGCCCATGCCGACGACAGGCGTGCCGAAGAATTCGGCCACGATGGCGCCGATCAGCGCCAGCGTCGAGTTGATCTTCAGCGCGTTGAAGATGAAGGGTGCCGCTGCCGGCAGCCTGAGCTTGAACAGCGTCTGCCAGTAGCTCGACGCATAGGTCCGCATCAGGTCGCGCTCCATGTGACCGGAGGCGGCGAGGCCGGCAACGGTGTTCACCAGCATCGGGAAGAAGGTCATGATGATGACCACGGCCGCCTTCGACTGCCAGTCGAAGCCGAACCACATCACCATGATGGGCGCCACGCCGATGATCGGCAGCGCCGACACCATGTTGCCGATCGGCAGCAGGCCCCGGCGCAGGAACGCCACCCGGTCGGCGAGGATAGCGACCACGAAGCCGGCGCCGCAGCCGACGATGTAGCCGAACAGCACGGCCTTGAAGATCGTCTGCCGCACGTCGGCCACCAGGATGGGCAGCGAGCTTGCGATGCGTGCCGCGACCGAGCTTGGCGGCGGCAGCAGGATGAACGGAATGCCCGCGCCGCGCGTCACCGCCTCCCAGATGATCAGGATCCATGCGCCGAAGATCGCCGGGATCAGCAGCCTGAGGAAGGTCTTTGCCTGCGACGCTCTTGGCTTCAGCGCCGACAGGATGGCGACGCAGCGCCAGGCGAGCAGCCATGCGGCCGCCAGCAGCAGGAAATATGGCAAACGCGCCATGCCTTCATTGCCGGCAATACCCGCAATCAGCAGCCAGGCAGCCCCATGCGCTCCGACGAAAAGCACGGCAGCACTGGCAGCGCCCGAGAACATGGCGAAGGAAGCCACGGCACTCAACGCAACCAGCCCGATGACAAGCGTCGACATGCCGTTGGACATCGGTGCTGCCGCCTCGGGCGCAAGCATGGGCATCGTGGTCATGGCGACAGCGCACAGCACCAAGGCCAGCCCGACCTGCCAGGACAGTCTGGAAAAACTCATGCCGGCCTCCCGCCCATGGAACGTTCGACCAGCTTGCCGACCATGCCGACAAGCACCACCAGCATCGCCGCCACCACCGAACCTGCGACCAGCGCCGACCAGATGTCGATGGTCTGGCTGTAATAGGCGCCGGCGAGCAGCTTGGCGCCAATGCCGGCCACTGCACCCGTCGGCAATTCGCCGACGATGGCGCCGACGAGGCTCGCCGCCACTGCCACCTTCATCGAGGCAAACAGGAACGGCACCGACGCCGGCACGCGCAGCTTCCAGAAGGTCTGCGAGGCGCTCGCATTGTAAGTGTGCATCAGGTCGAGATGCATGACCTCGGGCGATCGCAGGCCCTTCACCATGCCGACAGCCACGGGGAAGAATGACAGATAGGTCGAGATCAGCGCCTTGGGGATCAGCCCGGTGATGCCGATCGCCGCCAGCACCACGATGATCATCGGCGCCACAGCAAGGATCGGGATGGTCTGCGAGGCGATGATCCACGGCATCAGGCTGCGGTCGAGCGCCAGCACATGAACGATGCCGACGGCGATCAGGATGCCGAGCGCGGTGCCGAAGGCGAAGCCCAGCAGCGTCGACGACAGCGTTACCCACGCATGGTAGACGAGACTGCGGTTGCTGGTGACCTTCCTGAGGAAGGTGTTTTCGAAGAAGTTCTGCGCCACCTGGTGCGGTGCGGGCAGAGTCGGCTTGGGCTGCGACAGCGTCTTGCCGATGAACTCCATCGTCGTGGGCGTCTCGCCGGCGCGCCGGTCGAGGTCGCGCTGGAACGGCGTGTTCATCAGCACGGCTGCGACATACCACACGGCTACGAGAGCGGCGAGGATTGTCAGCACCGGGATGATCTTGTCCCTGATCCGGTCCATGCGGCTCAATCCTCGTAGGAATGGCCGGCCCTGAGGCCATCGCGCACACGCGCCGCTATCGCCAGGAACTCCGGCGTCTCGCGGATGTCGAGCGGCCGCTCGCGCGGCAGCGTCGATTCGATCACGTCGGTGACACGGCCTGGACGCGGCGACATCACCACGATGCGCGTCGACAGATACACCGCCTCCGGGATCGAGTGGGTGACGAAGCAGATCGTCTTGTTGGTCCGCCGCCACAGCTGCAAAAGCTGCTCGTTGAGATGGTCGCGCACGATCTCGTCGAGCGCGCCGAACGGCTCGTCCATCAGCAAAAGGTCGGCGTCGAAAGCGAGCGCGCGCGCGATCGAGGCGCGCTGCTGCATGCCGCCGGACAGCTGCCAGGGATACTTCTTCTCGAAGCCCGAGAGATTGACGAGGTCCATGGTGCGCTTGATGCGCTCCTGCTGCTCGGTCTTGGGCAGGCCGATGATCTCGAGCGGCAGCCCCACATTGCGCTCGATGGTCCGCCACGGCAGCAGTGCCGCCGCCTGGAAGACATAGCCATAGGCCCGCGCCTCGCGCGCCTGCTCGGGCGACATGCCGTTGATCGAGATGGTGCCCTCGGTCGGCTTTTCGAGATCGGCGATGACACGCAGGAAGGTCGTCTTGCCACAGCCAGAGGGGCCGATAAACGAGACGAACTCGCCCTTGTTGATGGTCAGGTCGACATTCGAAAGCGCCCTCACCGGGCCGTCATTGGTCTGAAAGGTCAGCCCCAGTTTTCTGGCTTCGACGACGGCGTTCTGTTCGACGCTTGTCGCCGTGGCTTGATTGACTGTCATGAGCATTGCCCGACTTTACCCCACATAGTGCCATCCTCTCCGAAGATGAGGGAAGCGTCCACTTGATCGGGATGTTTTTCCTGTCGCCGGCACACAATGCCCGGCGCGTCCTGCTGCCGCGCTGCGCGGCCGCCATCCCTTCACGGTACCTGAAAATCGCCAGCGCGAATTCATGGACTGCACCCCGCCGTTCCGGACGGGGCCAGCAACGATGCGTCGGCGGCCGTCTCGACCAGCCGCCGCATCCTGATCACACGCCCGTCGCCGGGATGCCTGTGCGTTCGACTTTGCGCGGCGCAGTGATCTCTTTCCACTGCGACAGCGCCCGGTTGACGGCGGCATGCGGCTCGCGGGCGACGAACTCGCCATGGCCGGGATTGGCCCTGACCTCGTGCTCCTGGATCGCCAGTTCGCCACGGGTGAAGACGAAGCGCGGCAGGCCCGTCACCTCGATGCCCTCGAAGACGTTGTAATCGATGACCGATTGCTGGGTCTTGGCCGCGATCGTCTTCTTGCGCTTGGGATCCCAGACAATGATGTCGGCATCTGCGCCTTCGACGATGGCGCCTTTCTTCGGATACATGTTGAGGATCTTGGCGATGTTGGTCGAGGTCACCGCGACGAACTCGTTCATCGTCAGGCGGCCGGTGTTGACGCCCTTGGTCCACAGAACCGGCATGCGATCTTCGAGGCCGCCGGTGCCGTTGGGGATCTTGGTGAAATTGCCGACGCCGGTGCGCTTCTGCGCGGTCGTGAACGAGCAATGGTCGGTCGCCACCACCTGCAGCGAGCCCGCCTGCAAGCCGGCCCACAGGGAATCCTGGTGCAGCTTGTTGCGGAAGGGCGGGCTCATCACCCTGCGTGCGGCGTGATCCCAATCCTTGTTGAAATATTCGGTCTCGTCGAGCACCAGGTGCTGGATCAGCGGCTCGCCATAGACGCGCATGCCCTTCTGCCGGGCCCGGCGGATCGCCTCATGCGCCTGCTCGCAGGAGGTGTGAACGACATAGAGCGGGCTGCCCACCATGTCGGCGATCATGATGGCGCGGTTCGTCGCCTCGCCCTCGACCTCGGGCGGCCGCGAATAGGCATGCGCCTCGGGCCCGTTGTTGCCTTCGGCCAGAAGCTTGGCCGACAGCTGAGCCACCACATCGCCATTCTCGGCATGGACCAATGGCAGCGCGCCGAGCTCGGCGCAGCGCTTGAACGACGAATACATCTCGTCGTCGTCGACCATCAGGGCGCCCTTGTAGGCCATGAAGTGCTTGAACGAGGTGATGCCCTTGTCGACGACCTGGGCCATCTCGTTGAACACCTGTTCGCCCCACCAGGTGATCGCCATGTGGAAAGAGTAGTCGGAACAGGCCTTGGAGGTCTTGTTGTCCCACATCTGCAGCGCTTCGAGCAGCGACTGCCCCGGCGACGGCAGGCAGAAATCGACCACCATCGTGGTGCCGCCGGACAGCGCCGCACGCGTGCCGCTCTCGAAGTCGTCGGCCGAATATGTGCCCATGAACGGCATTTCGAGATGGGTATGCGGGTCGATGCCACCGGGCATGATGTAGCAGCCGGTAGCGTCGAACTCGTGGTCGGCGTGCAGATTCTCGCCGATGGCGACGATCTTGCCATGCTGGATCAGCACGTCGGCCTTCCACGTCCGGTCGGCCGTGACGATGGTGCCATTTCTGATGACTTTGCTCATTTCAGTTCCCCAATTTCTGCCGCGCTTCTTGTGAGCGCTTCGGCATGGTTCAGATCATGTAAGGACAGCCACTCCGCGCAGGCAAAGCGCAGAAAGCCCTTCCCCAACAAGGGAAAAGGCTGCCGGCGCGGCAATGTCGGTCGAAAAACTCACTCGACGATCTCCGCCGTCTCGACCACGGCATGGAACAGCACGTCGCAGCCGGCGGCGGCCCATTCCGGATAGATCTCCTCGGCTTCGTTGTGGCTCAAGCCGTCGACGCATGGACAAAACACCATTGCCGTCGGCGCCACGCGGTTGATCCAGCAGGCATCGTGGCCGGCGCCCGAGACGATGTCGCGGTGGCTGTAGCCGAGCCGTTCGGCGGCATCACGCACGGCCTTGACGCAATCCTTGTCGAAGGCGACCGGATCGAAATGGCCGACCTGCTCGATCTCGTAGGAGATATCCAGCGCCTCGCAGATGGTGGCGATGCCCTCGCGGATGCGCGCATCCATCGTGTCCAGCACCTCCTTCTCCGGCGAGCGGATATCGATGGTGAAGACGGTGCGGCCGGCGATGATATTGCGCGAGTTCGGATAGACCTCCATGTGGCCGACAGCGCCAACGGCATCGGGCTGGTAGTCCATGGCGATCTCGTGCACCAGTTCGGTCACCCTGGCCATGCCGAGGCCGGCGTTACGGCGCTTGGGCATCGGCGTCGAGCCGGTGTGGCTCTCGCGGCCGGTCAGCGTCACCTGCAGCCACTTCAGGCCCTGGCCGTGGGTGACCACGCCGATCTCGATGTCCTCGTCCTCGAGGATCGGCCCCTGCTCGATATGCAGCTCGAAGAAGGCCTTCATCTTGCGGGCTCCGACCTTCTCGGTGCCCTTCCAGCCGATGCGCGCCAGCTCGTCGCCGAACAGCTTGCCATGCGCGTCCTTGCGCTCATAGGCCCAGTCCTGGCCGAGCACGCCGGCAAACACGCCCGACGCCAGCATGGCCGGCGCAAAGCGGGTGCCTTCCTCGTTGGTCCAGTTGGTCACCACGATCGGATGCCTGGTCTTGATGCCCAGGTCGTTGAGGCTGCGGATCACTTCGAGGCCACCGAGCACGCCCAGCACGCCATCGAACTTGCCGCCCGTCGGCTGCGTGTCGAGATGGCTGCCGACATAGACTGGCAACGCCTCGGGATCGGTGCCCTCGCGGCGGGCAAACATGGTGCCCATCTCGTCGACGCCCATGTCGAGCCCGGCTTCGTCGCACCACTTCTTGAAAAGATGACGGCCCTCGCCGTCCTCATCGGTCAGCGTCTGGCGATTGTTGCCGCCGGCGATGCCGGGGCCGATCTTCGCCATTTCCATCAGCGAATCCCACAAACGGTCTGAATTGATTCGCAGATTTTCGCCTGGGGCGGCCATGGTGACGTCCTCTCATTCTCTTGTTCTGCCCGGAAATCCCAGCGGTTCCCGGCGCTGGCTTTCCGTTGTCAGGCTTTCGCCCGAAGCCCCGCCCGCAAGGAGCGGAACTCCTGTCCTTGTCGGAGCAAGACCCTGATGACGGCGCCATCAGGGTCCGGGCTCCATGCGCCGCGCGCCCACCAGGGGCGCGCGGGCAAAAATCAGTCGATCATCCTTAGCACTTCGCGGACATGATCGATCAGCTCGTTGATCTGGCCCTTGGTGATGATGAGCGGCGGCGACAGCGCGATGATGTCGCCGGTGGTGCGGATCAGCGCGCCGCGCTCGAACGCCTTCACAAAGGCCGAGAAGGCACGCTTGGTCGGAGCGCCGGCAATCGGCTGAAGCTCGATCGCCCCGATCAGGCCGATGTTGCGGATGTCGATGACATGCGGCTCGCCCTTCAGCGAATGCAGCGCCTCTTCCCAGTAGGGTGCAAGTTCGGCGCCGCGGGTGAGAAGCCCCTCTTCCTTGTAGGTGTCGAGGGTCGCAAGTGCCGCGGCCGAGGCGATCGGGTTGCCCGAATAGGTGTAGCCGTGGAAGAACTCGATGAGATGCTCCGGGCCAGTCATGAAGGCGTCGTGGATTTCCTTCTTCACGAACACCGCGCCCATCGGGATCACGCCGTTCGACACGCCCTTGGCAGTGGTGATGATGTCGGGGACGACGCCGAAATAGTCGGCCGCAAACGGCGTGCCGAGACGGCCGAAACCAGTGATGACCTCGTCGAAGATCAACAGGATGCCGTGCTTGGTGCAGATGTCGCGCAGGCGCTGCAGATAGCCCTTCGGCGGGATCAGCACGCCGGTGGAGCCGGCGACCGGCTCGACGATGACGGCAGCGATGGTCGAGGCGTCATGCAGGGTGACGATGCGCTCCAGCTCGTCGGCCAGCTCGACGCCATATTCCGGCTCGCCCTTGGTGAAGGCGTTCTTGGCCGGCAGGTGGGTATGCGGCATGTGGTCGACGCCGCCCAGAAGCGTGCCGAACATCTTGCGGTTGGTGACGATGCCGCCGACCGAGATGCCGCCGAAATTGACGCCGTGATAGCCGCGCTCGCGGCCGATGAGGCGGGTGCGCGCGCCCTCGCCCTTCACGCGCTGGTAGGCGATCGCCATCTTCAGCGCGGTGTCGACCGATTCCGAACCGGAATTGGTGAAGAACACATGGTCCATGCCTTCGGGCGCGATGTCGACGAGGCGGTTGGCCAGTTCGAAGACGATCGGATGCCCCATCTGGAAGGCCGGCGCATAGTCGAGCTCTGCGGCCTGCTTCTGGATCGCTTCGGTGATCTTGGGCCGGCAGTGGCCGGCATTGACGCACCACAGGCCTGCGGTGCCGTCGAGGATTTTGCGTCCGTCGCTGGACGTGTAGTGCATGTCCTTGGCGGCGACCATCATGCGTGGCGCCTGCTTGAACTGCCGGTTCGAGGTGAACGGCATCCAGAATGCACTGAGATCGTTAGGCGTGACTTTCAGCCTGTCGGACATGGACCAAGCTCCCTTTCTTCCCCTGTTAGGTTTGGCCAACGCTTGGTCTTTGGCGCGCTTTCGTGCTACGCAATTTTTTGACCGATTGGACAAACGTTAGCACCGCCGCATCGGCGGTCAAGGGATTACTATCGGAAATGAAGCGTCCGGGGCGCGCTCCACAGGTCGGCAAGAACTGGTCCAGCGGATTGGTCCAGATCGCTCCGGTTTTCCTCCCCCAACACGAAATGTGGTGACCATGGAAGGCTCGACACCCCGCGGCCGCACCCGCATCCAGCAGGAGAAGCGAGAAGTCATTCTCGAAGCGGCACTCGAGGTGTTCTCGGCCAACGGCTTCCGCGGCTCGACCATCGACCAGATCGCCGAGGCGGCGGGCATGTCGAAACCCAATCTGCTCTATTATTTCCGCCGCAAGGAAGACATCCACGAAACGCTGATGCACCGGCTGCTGGAAACCTGGCTGGCGCCGCTGAAGGAGTTCGACAACATCGGCGACCCGATGACCGAGCTCAGGAGCTACATCAGGCGCAAGCTCGAAATGGCGCGCGACTATCCGCGCGAAAGCCGCCTCTTCGCCAACGAGATCCTGCAGGGTGCGCCGCGCATCATGCCGATGCTCGAAGGCGAACTGAAGGAACTGGTCGACGAAAAGGTCGAGGTCATCAAGGGGTGGATGCGGGCGGGCAAGATTGCCAGGACCGACCCCTGGCACCTGATCTTCGCCATCTGGGCGACGACCCAGCACTATGCCGACTTCGACGTCCAGGTCCGCGCCGTGCTTGGCCCGAACCGCGGCGGCGACGGCCGCTTCGAGGATGCAGCCCGATTTCTCGAACAGCTGTTCCTCGAGGGCCTCAGACCCAAGGGCGACTGACCGCGCCGGGCGGCCAGCCCCCTGCTTTCTGCCCGCTACGGCCTTGGCGCCATGAATTCGTCGCGCGAGAGCCTGCCGTCGGCATCGCGATCGAAGGCAGCGATCACGGCGGGACGATCGCCGTCGCCGCCGACTTCCCGGGCCGACAGGAAACCATCCTTGTCGGCATCGACCGCGGCAAAGGCCCTGTCGACAAGAGCGCGGTGATGCGCTTCGAACTCGCTGAAATTCAGCCGGCCGTCGCCGTCGAGGTCCATCTTCCCGAATTCGCCGGCGCGATCCTGTTTCGGCCCCTCGCCTGCGGGCACGCGCACCGACAGAGCCACCGGCTTGCTGCCCGCTTCGGGGGCAACGCGCATGACGAACATCAGGCCGGGCTCGGCCTTGTCGGGCTTCGGCTCGGCCGGAGGCTCGGCTGCGGCGGTTGCGCCGCGCGCGAACTTGCTGATCAGCTTGCCGCCGAACTCGTCGGGGCTGAGCGCGCCATTGCCGTCGGCGTCCAGCTGCTTGAACGCGGCCTGCAGGTCGGGCAGCGCGGTTGCCGGCGACACGGCGAGGCCGACGCCGCCGACCGCGACGAGCGTGGCGAAAAGGGCCATCGAGGGCCGTGCGTAGAGGCGAAGTCTGGTCATGTTTCTTTCCCATGCTGTCGGGCCCGATGCGGGCTGGGTTGGACATGCCGCTTCGGCCAGATAGGCGTCGATGAAACTGCGCACGACCTCGCTGGCCGGCTTCCCCTCGGCCCGGCTGCGGGCCATCAGAGCCTGCTTGGTCTCATGAGGAATCCGGATTTCCAGCGTTTCGCTTTTCTTGGGGGCTCGGGTCATGGCGCATCTCATCTTCGCCGTCGGCTTGGCGGCCCGCCGATCAGGACAGGCCGCAGCATTCATTGAAACACCAGAGGCGTCCCGATGCAGGCGTTTTCGTGTCCGGACAGACTGATTTCATCTCGTTTGAAGACACGACCGCTGTGCGAACACCGTCCACGGAAGCAGAAGAAAGTTCTTTGATCAGAGCAACTTGGCAGGCAAGGCTGAATCAACATCTTCGCCGCCGACTGCACCAGCCACCCGCTGCGATCACCGGCGGAAGCCCACCAGCGCCACGTTGCTGACGTCACCGTTGATTCGAGATGTCGCTTCGTCCGTCACCTTCGGGAGAACCAATTCAAGGCTCGACCGAGAGGTCCTGGCATTCTGAGTTGAGGGGAATTGGATGACCGCGTTCCGCCATATCTTTCGAATGCCCAGTTGCCAGCCACAATCTCGAGCGTGTCATCCCGAAAGTAAAACAGGAACTGGCGCGAGTTCGGCGCGTCCGGCGAGATTGTTTCCCAATCGCCGGCCCTGACTGGCCTGGCATCGCCACTCACCTCATAGAATTCGCCCCATTCGGGCGCGGCCCCGCTGAACAATCCCTCTCCCGCGAACCATGCGTGATCGTTCGTGCTGTCCCAGCGCCAACGACTGCAGCTTCCAAAGGCCAGGACGCCAATTTCTCCGGCGCGGGCATCATAGGCCCAATGGTTCAGCAAAAATTCTATTCGGACCGTGTCGCCTTCGACAGATAGCTCGACGCAGGGAGCATTTGGGTCCGCGTTCCAGTCAAGGTTCAGATGCTTGAAGGTCAGTCCCACCATAAGAGATTGGTATTCGAAACATAGCGAGGCTGCCAGCCCGCCGAGCTATAGTTTCTCATCTCCTCGATTTTTAGTTTCCCGCTGCGATCACCAGGAGAAAACTGCCCGCCAGCGCAACATTGCTGACCACGCCGTTGATTCGCTGGGCGCGATCCGCCCCCTGGTGATCCCAGAAATTGTTGAACATCAGCGTTCCGGCGATCAGGAAGACGATCAGGGCCGACGCCGCATAGACCGCATGAAAGCCGGCCGCCAGCATCAGTCCGGCAACGATCTGCAGCACGATGCCGGCCCACAGCACTAATCGAGCCTGCGGCACACCGCGCGCCGTCATCATTCCCGACAGAAGCCTTGAGTTGGCGATGTTGCGCAGGCCGGCAAAGACGAAGGCGCCGCCGAGCAGGAGGCGGCCGACGACAGCCAGCGCCAAAATATCACTTTCGAACATGACAGCTCCTTGTGCGGCCGCCATCGGCGACCGCTGAAAATGACTCTGATGTTGGGCGAATTGCTGAGGTCAGGCGGCCTTGGCGGCCGCGACGGGGTGCAGGGCGTGGAAAGCCACGCACAGCCGGTTCCAGGTGTTGATCATGCCGACCGCCAGCGTGAGCTTGACCAGCTCTTCGGCCGAGAAATGCTTGAGCGCTTCCGCATAAAGCTCGGCCGGCACGCCGGCGTCGGCGATGTTGGTCACCGTCTCGGTCCAGGCAAAGGCCATGCGCTCGCGGTCGCTGAACAGCGGCGATTCCTTCCAGGCAGCGACCAGCCACAGGCGCTGTTCAGTCTCGCCATCCTGCTTGGCCTCGCGGTTGTGCATGTCGACGCAATAGGAGCAGCCGTTGATCTGCGACGCCCTGAGCTTGATCAGGTGAAGCAGGCCGTGTTCCAGCCCGCATTCGTTGATTGCCGTGTTCAGCGCCACCACCTGCTTCATCAGTTCAGGCGCGGCGGCGAAGAAATTGAGCCTCTGCTTCATGGTATCATCCTCTTGCTTGTGTCTTGGGTCGGGTATTCTGCGGCCGCTGGTTCGACGCGACGAAGGCGCAGCTGGCGGCGACGATGCGCTGGTCGGTGTTGGCGGTGAAGTCGGCGACGATATCGGAGAGCCGCGTCTCGCCGAGTGCTGTGCGATAGGCGCGCTCGGCCTTGAGCATGGCGACATTGATGCCGCAGGGTTTTACATAGGCCGCAGGCTCGAGTGCGTAGTTGCCCTTCTGCCTGATCTCGCCGCAGCGAAATGCCGGTTCCCTGCCCTCGATCGCCAACACGATGTCGAGCAGCGTGATCCTGTCGGCCGACCGGGCCAGCCGGTAGCCGCCATTGGGGCCCGGCACCGACTCCAGCACCTTCGCCGCCGTCAGCGCCTTGAGATGCTTGAGCAGATAGCTCGGCGACAGGCCGAAAGCCTCCGCCATGGCATTGCCCGGCAGGGTGCCGTCGCCGTCGACGCCAGCCAGCATCGCCGCGCAATGGATCGCCGCCTCCACGCCGTCACCAAGCTTCATCGCCACCTCCTTAATCGTGGATAATTCATATCGTGGATAAATTTTATCCGCAATAGGCCCATGTGAAAATCTTGAAAGAACGACCGGATGCTCAGTCCTTCGGCAGCTGTTCGATGGTGAAGATGCCGTCGATGTCCTGCATGGCGACATAGGTAACGTCTGGCACTTCGAAGCGCAGGCGCATCTGCCTGACGGCATCGACAAGATCGATCGCCCAGCCCTCTTTGAGGCGCCAGGCGGCGATGTCGTCCATGACAGGGAAAACCTTGGCGCAGGCCGGATCGACCTCGATCTGCATGCCGCCGATGGTCATGTCGCGCTTGAGCACGACGTCGCAGCGCTTGTCGCCGCTCTCGTCGCGGATTTCCCATTTGCCGAGAAAGTCCTCGACCTCGGCCTTGTCGAGCGTATCGAGGTCCAGTGACTTGAGATCGTCGGCCAGAGCCGCGCCGGTCAGCAGGCCTGCCGCGACCAGAATTCCCGCCCCCATCAGACGCATTCCAGGCCCTCCCGCCTCACAGCCGGACGATATCGGCATGCGTGCGCCTTTGTCGAGATTGTCGGGCTGGCCGGGATCGGCCCTCGAGACGATCAGCCGGGATCGGGCGCACCTTGCGCCGGCGTCACGTGGCTGAGAACGCAGGTCCAGCCCATATCGTGACGGACGAAGACGTCGGTGGTCCATTCGTCGGCAGAGAACCGCCGGCCGCGAAAGTGGCCGCTGTTGATCACCCGCGCCGTGCAGACCGCCATCGTGCCATGGATCGCCACCCTGGGCTCGCCGACGCTGCGCATCATGTCGTGAGTGAGGTCGCCGGAGGCCACCTGCGCGAGAAAATCCGCCTTCGCGGTCGCGCCGTCGGGGCCGACGATGATCCAATCGTCGGCCATGAAGCCGCCAATGGCGACAGCGTCGTTGGAGACGATCGCACCCGCCCAGGCAAGAGCGAGTTCAACGATCTCGCTCCTGTCGCCCATGGCTCGCTCCCTATTCCGCGGCCACCTTGGCCATCGGGTTGTTGGGATGGGTCGTCCAGTTGGCGTAGTTGGGCGACACAGGCTTGCCGGTGCGCTTGTCCATGGCGCCAACGGCCAGCGGCTCCATGGTGATGCAGCCCTCGACCGGGCAGACATTGACGCACAGATTGCAGCCGACGCACTCTTCTTCGATCACCTCGAAATGCCTGGCGCCGTCGAGCATGCTGGTGATCGCCTGGTGCGAGGTGTCCTCGCAGGCGATGTGGCAGCGGCCGCACTTGATGCAGGCGTCCTGGTCGATATGCGCCTTGGCGACATAGTTGAGGTTGAGATACTGCCAGTCGGTGACATTGGGCGTGGCGCGGCCGACGATGTCGTCGAGCGACTTGTGGCCCTTCTCGTCCATCCAGTTTTCGAGACCGGCGATCATCTCCTGCACAATCTTGAAGCCATAGGTCATGGCCGCCGTGCAGACCTGAACGTTGCCGGCGCCCAGCGCCATGAATTCGGCCGCATCGCGCCAGGTGGTGATGCCGCCGATGCCGGAGATCGGCAGGCCGGCGGTTTCAGGATCGCGCGCGATCTCGGCCACCATGTTCATGGCGATCGGCTTGACCGCCGGGCCGCAATAGCCGCCATGCGAGCCCTTGCCGTCGATGGTCGGCTGCGGCGCAAAGCTGTCGAGATCGACGCCTGTGATCGAGTTGATGGTGTTGATCAGCGACACCGCGTCGGTGCCGCCGGCAAGTGCTGCCCGCGCCGGCTTGCGCACGTCGGTGATGTTGGGCGTGAGCTTGGTGATGACGGGCATGCGGGTGTTTGCCTTGCACCAGCGCACCACCATCTCGATATATTCGGGCACCTGACCGACGGCCGCACCCATGCCGCGTTCCGACATGCCGTGCGGGCAGCCGAAATTGAGCTCGATGCCGTCGGCGCCGGTCTCCTCGACCACAGGCAGGATCGCCTTCCAGGCCTCCTCGACGCAAGGCACCATCAGCGACACGACGATGGCCCGGTCGGGCCACTCCATCTTGGTCTGCTTGATCTCGCGCAGATTGGTCTGAAGGTCGCGGTCGGTGATCAGCTCGATGTTGTTGAGGCCGAGCAGGCGCCGGTCGGCGCCCCAGATCGCGCCATAGCGCGGACCGTTGACGTTGACGACGGGCGGGCCTTCCTCGCCAAGCGTCTTCCACACCACGCCGCCCCAGCCTGCCTTGAAGGCGCGGACGACGTTGTAGGCCTTGTCGGTCGGCGGCGCAGACGCCAGCCAGAACGGGTTGGGCGACTTGATGCCGACGAAATTATTGCGAATGTCTGCCATCTCAGCCTCCCTTAGCTCATCAAGGCGCGGTTGATGGATTCAGCCGCGTCGCGGCCTTGCGCCACCGCCGAAACCGTCAGGTCGTCGCCGCCGAAAATGCAGTCGCCGCCGGCCCAGACCTTGGCCAGCGACGTGCGTCCCTCCCCGTCGACCTTGATGCGGCCGCCTTCCATGGCAACCGAGGGCCCGCTGCCATTGAGCGTCGAGGCCTCGAAGCTCTGTCCGATGGCCTTGAACACCTGATCGGCCACAAGCCGCACCGTCTCACCGGTGCCCGACAGCTTGTCGCCCTTCATGGCGGTGTATTCGAGCTCGATGGCGACGACCTTGCCGCCTTCGGAGACCACCTTCCTGGGCTGCAGCCAGTGACGGATGACGACGCCGTTGGCCGCCGCCAGATCCTGTTCGAAGACCGAAGCGTTCATGTGCTCCTGGCCGCGGCGATAGCAGATCGTCACCTCCTCGGCGCCGAGCAGCTTGGACTGCACGGCGGCGTCGACCGCCGTCATGCCGCCGCCGATAACGACGACACGGCGTCCGACCGGCAAGCTCGCAAGGTCGCTTGCCTGGCGCAGGGTCGAGATGAAGTCGACGGCATTGGCAACGCCATCGGCGTCCTCGCCTTCGGCGCGCAGCGCGTTGACGCCGGCGAGGCCGAGGCCGAGGAACACGGCGTCGTAAGACGCGGTGAGGTCGGCGAGATGGTAGTCGCGCCCGAGCGCCTTGCCGTTCTCGGTCGTGATGCCGCCGATGGCGGTCACGTAATCGACCTCCGCCTGGGCGAAGTCGTCGGTGCTCTTGTAGGCAGCGATGCCATATTCATTGAGGCCGCCGGCCTTGGGCCGGGCCTCGAGGATGGTGACCTCATGGCCATGGCGGGCGAGCCTGTGGGCCGCGGCAACACCTGCGGGGCCGGCGCCGACGACGGCTATCTTCTTGCCGGTCGCAGCGGCGCGCTTGTAGAACTGCTTGCCCTCCTCCATCGCCACGTCGGTGGCGTAGCGCTGCAGGCGGCCGATCTGCACCGGCTTGCCTTCGGCGACCTCGCGGACGCAGACCTCTTCGCACAGTGTCTCGGTCGGGCAGACGCGGGCGCACATGCCGCCGAGGATGTTCTGGTCGAAGATCGTCTTGGCCGACCCCATCGGATTGCCGGTCGAAATCTGGCGGATGAACATCGGAATGTCGATCGATGTCGGACATGCCTGCATGCACGGCGCGTCGTAGCAGAAATAGCAACGATCGGACTCGACCAGCGCCTCGTGATGGTCGAGCGGCGGGTGCAGGTCGGAGAAATTCTCGGCGTATTGAGCTGACTCAAGGCGGCCGCCGACTATGCCTTCCTTGAAAAGACCTTCTGCCATTCCAGTTCCCCAGTTTTTATTGATTTTGAGGAAGCGTAGCACTTTCTATTTTTTTATCAATTGGTCAATTTTCAAGCTAAGTGATTGAAATCGCCTAAAATTAACATGACTTTTGTTGTCATGATTTGTTCCCAATAGTTGCTGCATCGCAGTAAATTTCACGATCCTGTCGGAATTCCGTCGGGGTCGGCGTCCTATGATGGTCCTGCCGCACCACGGCGATCGATGCGCCGACCAAAGACGGCAGCAAATGCAAGGGAGCCGGATCATGCCGCATACCCCGCAATCCTTCTTCTGGTACGAATTGATGACGACCGACCTGGACGCCGCTGAGGCCTTCTACACCTCAGTCGTCGGCTGGCGCGCCGAACCCTTCGACAAGACGCCGGGCATGCCCCGCTACATCGTCGTCCATGCCGGCGACCGCGGTGTCGGCGGCCTGATGAACCTGCCTGACGAAGCCAGGAAGATGGGCATGCCACCCGCCTGGATCGGCTACATCAACACAGGCGATGTCGACGCCTCGGTGGCGTCGTTGACAAAGGCCGGCGGCGCCGTCTTCAGGGCGCCTGACGATATCCCCGGCGTCGGGCGCTTTGCCGTCGTCGCCGACCCGCAGGGCGCGGCTTTCATGTTCCTGCGGCCAAACGGTCCCGACCAGCCGGCGGTGCCGCTGGACACGTTGGGGCATGTCGGCTGGCACGAACTCTTCACCACCGACTGGCAAAAGGCCCTCGACTTCTATTCGACCGAGTTCGGCTGGGGCAAGGACGAGCAGTTCGACATGGGTGAAATGGGCATCTACCAGATGTTCAACGCCGGCGAAGGCATGATCGGCGGCATGATGAACAAGCCCGAGCAGATGCCTGCGCCGGCCTGGCAGTTCTACTTCAACGTCGCCGCCATCGACGCCGCCACCCGGCGCGTCACCGACAATGGCGGCAAGACGCTGATGGGACCGATGCAGGTGCCCGGCGGCCAGTGGATCGTGCAATGCCAGGACCCGCAAGGTGCCCACTTCGCCTTGCTGGCGCCGGTGAGGTAGGCACGGAGGTGCGCTCTGCTGCCTTCTCCCCTTGTGGGGTGAGGAGTGGTGGCCGAAGGCCAGGAAAAGCCAACGATTTGGCTTTTCCAACAACGAACGCCCGGAGCCTTAGCGGAGGGCCGGGAGAGCCGGCGGATGAGGGGCGCTGGACGGAGTGCCACCTTTAAGGTTGTGCGCCATTCCTGCACTTCCTTTTGCGCCCTCTCATTTCGTCCAGCACCCCTCATCCGTCTCGGCGCTGCGCGCCGATCCACCTTCTCCCACAGGGGGAGAAGGCAAGTGCGCGCACGTCATCCCAGGCGAGACGTCAAGGCAAGGACCCGGCCGTGCTCGATAACGGTCCAGTCAATTGGTCCCTGCCAACCTGCTTCCCTCCTGGTTCCGGGATGACGACTTTCGGTGCTTCGCGGCCCGTCGCGGCTGCTCGCCATAAGCGCCGAAAATGAAGATTGATGGCACCAGAGCGCATCGGGGCGCGGCAGCGAGGATCTACGCTTGGCAACACATGCGGCATATACGGTGTTCCAGGGACGCGCGGGCGATCACAACGATCTTGCCATGCCGGGAGCCAAGGCCATCGGCGATGCCCTGGCGAAGCGCACGGGCGTCTTGCCCGTCGTCATCGGCAAGCCGCAGCCCGCCTTGAATGTGGGCTGGCGCGAAGAGCTGGACGCGGCGATGCCTGCGCTGCAGGCGATGCAGGCGCGGCTCGACGAGGTGTTTTCAAGCGGCGCCTACTCCGTTGCGGCGACCAGCCGGTGCGCCGTTTCGCTGGCCACGCTTCCCGCCGTGGCAAGGCATCATCCGTCGGCTTGTATCGTCTGGTTCGATTCCCACGCCGACCTGAACACGCCCGAGGCCTCGGCGACGGGCTATCTGGGCGGGCTGGCGCTGGCGGCTCCATCCGGGCTCTGGCAATCCGGCCTGGGCTCGGGCTTCGGGCTCGACCAGATCGTGCTCGTGGGCCAGCGCGATATTGATCCCTTCGAGCAGGACCTGATCGACACTCACGGCATCCCGCACATCAAGCCCAAGTACGATCTCGCCATGCGCCTGCGCGCGGCGATCTCCGGTCGGCCGGTCTACGTGCATCTTGATTGCGACGTCCTGAACCCTGGCATCGTGCCCACCGACTATGTCCATGACGGCGGATTGTCGCTCGATGACCTCAGGGATTGCTGCGACGTGATTGCCGAGCATGAACTCATCGGCATCGAGATTGCCGAGTTCCAGAATTCCTGGACAGCCGGCGGCGAGCCCGTCTCGCCCGAACCGCTGCTCGATGCCCTGGCGCCGATCCTGTCCAGGCGTTGACACCGCACCTGCCACTGCGCTGGTCCGACGTCACGTCATGGCCCGGACCGCCGCCTCTCACCTCTCCGATGTCGCATCAGGCGCGCCGCCCTTGCCCAAGCTGATGACCGGCTCCATGGCGTCGAAGGCACTGGGTGGCAGGTGACACTTGATCTGGTGGCCGCTGCCGAGTTCGCGCACCGGCGGCACCTGGGTTTCGCAGAGATTGCCCGGCACCTGGCTCTTGTAGCGGCAGCGGGTTTGGAACGGGCAGCCCGATGGCGGGTTCATCGCCGAGGGGATGTCGCCTTCGAGCACGATGTGCTTTTTCACCACCGACGTGTCGGCGATCGGGATCGCCGACAGCAATGCCTCGGTATAGGGGTGGTAGGGCGGCGAGAATATCTGGTCGGTCGTGCCCTGCTCGACGATATGGCCGAGATACATGACCACGACGCGGTCGGCGATGTAGCGCACCACGCTGAGGTCGTGGCTGATGAACAGCATGGTGGTCTTGGACCGCCGCTGGATGTCCATCAACAGCTCGGTGACCGCCGCCTGCACGGAGACGTCGAGCGCCGAGACAGGCTCGTCGGCGACCACGACACGGGCATTGCCGGCGAAGGCGCGCGCGACGCCGATACGCTGCTTCTGCCCGCCCGACAGCTGTCGCGGCATGCGCTCGGCGAAAGCGCGCGGAAGCTTCACGAGGTCGAGCAGCTCCAGCATGCGCTGCTTGCGCTCGCCGGCATTGCGGCCGACCTTGAATTTTTCCAGCGTGCGGATGATCTGCGACCCCACCGAATGGCTGGGGTTCAGCGTGTCGAACGGGTTCTGGAACACCATCTGGATCGACGAGACGGTGTCGACGTCGCGATCTTCGATGCCGATCGACTGGATTTCCTTGTTGCCGAGCAGCACCTTGCCCGAGCTTGCGGTCTCGAGACCGAGCAGCACCTTGGCGAGCGTCGACTTGCCGCAACCGGATTCGCCGACGATGGCGACAGTCTCGGATTCGCGGGCCTCGAAGCTGATGGTCTCGTTGGCCTTGACCACCCTGCCCTCGCTCGAGCCGAACACCTCGCTGCCGCCGACGCGATAGTATTTCTTGAGGTCGTCGATCTTGAGCACGGGCGCGCCCGGCTCGACCGGCTCCTGCGCCTTCTTGGCGCCGGGGGGCAGCGCTGCCCAATCGATCTCGTTGAAGCGCACGCAGCGGCTGACATGGCCGTCATGGCCGGCAACCGGGATCATCGGGATCTCGTCGGCGTTGCACAGCCCCTCGACGAAATGGTGGCAGCGCGGGCCGAAATTGCAGCCCTTCGGGCGCTGGTGCGGCAAGGGCAGCTGGCCCGGGATGGCGACCAGCGGCCGCGAATTCTTGTCTGCGCCCGGCAGCGGGATCGAACGGAATAGCCCTTGCGTATAGGGGTGCCGCATGCGGTCGAACACGTCCTTGATCGAGCCGGACTCGACCGCCTCGCCGGAATACATGACCGTGATGCGGTCGCAGGTCTCGAGGATCAGGCCGAGATTGTGCGACACGAAGATCATCGAGGTGCCGAACTGCTTGCCGAGCCCCTTGACCAGTTGCACGATGCCGGCTTCGACGGTGACGTCGAGCGCGGTCGTCGGCTCGTCGAGCAGAAGCAGCGCCGGCTTCGACAGCAGCGCCATGGCGATGACGATGCGCTGCTGCTGGCCGCCGGACAGCTGGTGCGGATAGGACCGCATCATGCGCTCGGGGTCGGGCAGCTTGACTGAGCGCACCATTTCGAGCGCTCTGCTGTAGGCCTCGTCCTTTGACACCTTGTCGTGGATCATCGGCACTTCCATCAGCTGCTGGCCGACCTTCATGGCCGGGTTCAGGCTGGCCATCGGCTCCTGGTAGATCATGGCGATCTTGTTGCCGCGGATGGAGCGCAGCTCATCCTCGGACATGTCGCCCATGTCCTTGCCCTGGAACTTGATGCGGCCGCCGACGATCCTGCCGATGTTGGAGAGGTCGCGCATGATGCCGAGCGAGACGGTCGACTTGCCGCAACCGCTCTCGCCGACGATGCCCATCGCCTCGCCCGGCATGACGGTGCAGGAGAAGTCCATGACGGCAGGGATTTCGCCGGCGCGGGTGAAGAAGGAGATGGAGAGGTTCTCGATCTCGAGGATGGGTTCGGCGGGAGTTCGAACTGCCTCATTCATGGGTCGCTCCTTCTCGCATTGCCGGTTCAGGTCGCGTTCCTTCGCGCCCCCCTCTGTCCTGCCGGACATCTCCCCCACGAGAGGGGAGATTGGCTGTCAGCTCCGCTCTCGCCAATCCCCAACGTCGCAGGACTGGTGCCAAGACCGCGGCCGGCTGATCTCCCCCCATGTGGGCGAGATGTCCGGCAGGACAGAGGGGGGCAACGTAGCGCACTGACATCCTCAATCCTTCATCGACTGTTCGCGCAGCGCGTCGGCGAGCAGGTTCAGCCCGAGCACGAAGGACATCAGCGCGATCGTCGGCGGCAGCGCGGGGTGGATGAAGGAGCGCAGCAGGCGGCTGGCGTCCTTGATCGCCGTGCCCCAGTCGGGGCTTTCGGGCGCGAGGCCGAGGCCGAAATAGCCGAGCGTGCCGAGCAGGATGGTGGTGTAGCCGATGCGCAGGCAGGCATCGACGATCAGCGGCCCGCGCGCATTGGGCAGGATCTCCCACAGCATGATGTACCACGGGCTTTCGCCGCGGGTCTGGGCGGCGGCGACGTAGTCGCGCGTCTTGATGTCCATGGTGAGACCCCGGACGATGCGGAACACGCCCGGGCTGGAGGCAAAGACGACGGCGACGAAGATGTTGAGCTGGTTGGGGTCGATGGCCACGATGCCGAGCGGATCGGCGTTGAAGACGAGGCCGGCATAGATCCAGCCGCCGATGACGAGCGTCAGCCCGACCAGCAGATAGAGCCGCTCCGGCCGTGCCTTGAAGCGCGTGTAGAACAGCACCGTGAAGAAGATGATCGGGAACAGGAAGAACACGCCCGCCAGCGCATAGGGGATCGGCGTGTCCATGATGCCCGGCGTGACCAGCAGGTAGAACAGAAGGATGACCGGGAAGGCCAGCACGAGATTGGCGAGGAACGACAGGATCGCATCGATCCGGCCGCCATAATAGCCCGCCGGCAGGCCGAGCGTGATGCCGACCATGAGCGCGAACGCGGTCGCGGCCGGTGCGATGATCAGCACGATCTGGCTGCCGAACACCATGCGCGAGAACACGTCGCGGGCGAGCTTGTCGCCGCCGAAGAGGTAGATCTGCTTGGATGCCGGCTCGATGGCGCCAGGCAGTGCGTCCTTCATGATCGGGATCTGGCTGAGCGGATCGAAGGGCGCGATGCGGGCAGCGAAGATCGCCGTGAACAGCCAGAAGAAGCAGATCAGCACGCCTGATATGCCGACGCCTGAATCATAGAGCTGGCCGTAAAGGCCGAGCTTGCGGCGGAAGTTGAAGCTGGCGCCCATGACGATCGCCATGGCCAGCCACACCGGCCAGAAGCGGGCGAGCACGCCCAGGAATATCTGGAAGGCGCCGATATATTCGATCTGCATGCGGCGCGCTCCCTATTGAACCCTGATGCGTGGATTGAGGTAGGCGTAGCCGATGTCGGAGATGAGCTGGGTGATCAGGACGATGAACACCGAGACCAGCGAGCAGCCGAGCAGAAGGTCGATGTCGTTGTTGCCGGCGGCCTCGACCAGCGTGTAGCCAAAGCCCTGGTAGCGGAACATCACCTCGACGATGACGACGCCCGTGAGCAGCCACGGGAACTGCAGCATGATGACGGTGAACGGCGCGATCAGCGCATTGCGCAACGCATGCTTGATGACGACGCTGGAGAAGCTCAGGCCCTTCAGCCGCGCGGTGCGGATGTATTGCTGCGTCATCACCTCGACCATCGAGGCGCGCGTCATGCGGGCGATGTAGCCGATGCCGTAGATGGCGAGCGTCATGACCGGCAGGGTGAAATTGTAGAAGGTGATGCCCTGGCTTGCGGAGGCGGCAGAGCCGTTGAGCCAGCCGAGCCACGAGGCGAAGATGACGGTGAAGATGACGCCCGAGACATATTCTGGCGTCGCCGTCGTCGCGATCGAGGCGATCGACAATGTGCGGTCGGTGCGTGAGCCCTCGCGCATGCCGGCGAGGATGCCGATGAGAAGCGCTATCGGCACCATCGTCGCCAGCACCCAGAACATCAGAATGCCCGTGGCGCCAAGGGCCGGGAACAGCTTCACCGCAACCGGTGTCTTGAACTTGGTCGAGCAGCCGAAATCGCCCTGCAGGATGCCCGAATAGGTCGGCACCGCAGCCTCGTTGCAGAAGCGGAAGCGCGGCACCGCCTGGCCGGAGGCCGGGTCGATGTTGGGCTGCTTCTGGACGACGCCGAGCCATTGGCCGTAGCGGATGAAGAAGTTCTGCCGATAGCCGTTGCGCTGCAGCCAGCTTTCCAGCTGGTCGGAGGTGGTGCGCATCTCGGTCTGGCTGATCGCCAGCTTCTTCAGGTTCGGCTCGAGATTGATGAGGAAGAACACCACGAGCGTCAGGCACAGCATGGTGAGTGCCATGGTGCCGAGGCGGCGCATTATGAAGGATAGCATTGGCGTCCCCTGCCTTTGTGGGTTTGGGGTCCGTGGTGGCGATCAACCCTGTTGCGGAAAGGAGGAGGAGCGGAAGCCGCCCCTCCCCGATTGGCCACCCAGGCTTACGCCTTGAGCCACACCTTGCCGTAGTCGTGCTCGAAGGTCGGGTGCATGCCCCCGCCCTGAACGGCTGCGACCGAGTGGTTGTAGAGCTTGCGCCAGAACGGCTGGATGATGATGCCGGAATCCTGCAGCGTCTGCTCGATGTCCTTCATCATCTCCTTACGCTTGGCGACGTCGGCAACCGCGAGCGCCGCGTTGAGCTTCTTGTCCCATTCCGGGTTCGACCAGGCGCTTTCGTTCCAGGCTTCACCGGTGCGATAGGCCAGCGCCAGAACCTGCACGCCGAGCGGGCGCATGTTCCAGTTGGTCATCGAGAACGGGTACTTGGTCCAGTCGTTCCAGAAGGTCGAACCGGGCAGGACGGTGCGCTTGACCTTGATGCCGGCCTCGCGCATCTGCGCGGCGATGGCGTCGCCGGTGTTCTTGTGCCAGTCCTCGTCGACCGTGATCAGCTCGTGCTCGAAGTCGGCGTGGCCGGACTCTTCCATCAGCTTCTTGGCTGCCGCGATGTCGCGGGTCTGCTTCGGCAGCTCGAAATATTCGGGATGGATCGGCGCGACGTGGTGGTTTTCGGCGACCGCGCCGGCATTGCCATAGCCGAGCTGCAGCACCACAGCGTTGTCGACTGCCTTGTGCAGGGCCTGGCGGACCTTCTGGTCGTCATAAGGCTTGTTGTTGACGTTGGTGCGGGCAACGATGGTCGCAGCGGTGACGACTTCCGACTTCACCAGGCCGAGACCGTCGAGGATCGACACGTAGTCGGCCGAGGTTTCGAAGTTGGTGTGCACTTCGTTGGCCTCGAAGGCACTGACCATGGCGGCCGGGTCGGTGCCGTAGTCGATCAGCTCGACGCCGTCGAGATAGACATCGCCGTTCCACCACTTGTTGTCTTCACGGCGCTTGTAGACCACCTTCTGGCCGACATCGTAGGAGACGAGCTCGAACGGGCCGGTGCCGATCGGGCAGGCTTTGAAGTCGCCGCCCTTCTCGTCAAAGGCCTTGTGGACGATGAGGCCGGGATAGTCGGTCAGGTTCGGGATGATGGCGATGTCGGACGTGGTCAGCTTGAGCTTGACCGTCGCGTCGTCGACCTTCTCGATCGAGCCTTCGCGCAGCTTGCCGGTCTTCTCGTCGACCAGGCTGCCGAGGCGGCCCGGCATCGAATTGCCTTCGGCGCTCTTGTCGGCCCAGCGGGTGAAGTTGAAGATCACGTCGTCGGCGGTGAACGGATCGCCATTCGACCAGGTCACACCAGGACGGACGTGCAGGACGTATTCGGTGGCGTCGTCGTTCACTTCCCAGCTTGCGAGCAGATAGGGCTCGAAGGTGTATTTGGCGGTGTACTTGACCAGCGGCTCGAGCGCCTGGCGCTCGGCATTGGCGATTTCGGACCAGTCGGCCTTGCGCGGATCCTTGGGATCCTTGATCCACTGCGCAACCTTGAGCACGCCGCCCTTGGTCGGGGTTTCCTGCGCCTGGGCCTCCATCGGGACGGAGAGGCCGATCATGCCGTAAGCCATTGCGGCGCTGGCGCCGAAGGTGGTCGCCATCGCCAGGAATTCGCGACGGTCCATCTTGCCGTTGACGACCTCGCGCGCCAGCTCACGGATGTGGCCGGGCACAACGTCGGAGTTGCTTTTGTAGAATGTCATTTCCGTCTCCCATTGTTTTGGTCTTTGACGCTACAATTCCGCATCCTATTGCCGTTGTCAAAACGGTTGGATGTCGACGTTCCCGAAGCCAAGTCTGCAATTTTGGGAGAGGTGCAGTTCGCGTGATTCCGACAGGATTGACGCAAAAACGCTAATGGTCGCCGGATTCATCTGAATCTTCGACGCTGCGTAAGCTGAGCACGCCGCAGACCCCGGCGACAGGGCCACGGCCGCGCCGCAATGATGTCAGCAAAGGTTAGAGGTCAGGCCAAAGCGTCGTGGATTGCGGCATAGCTTGCCCAAAAAATGTGCGCTTTCAACGTGTTAAGGCACACGCCAATATGGCGGAAAACTAATATTCTTTTTCGTAGAAGATACCGCCCTTGGCCTCGCCCGCATCGGTCGCCTGGCCGCGCAGCTTGACGCCGCGACCGACACTGAGGTCGATCGTGGCCTTGCCCGAGCCCGGCTGGTCGCCCTTTTCGATGGACAGGTAGGTGCGGTCGTTGAGGTATTTTCCGACAGCGACCGAGGTGTCGCCCTTGTCGTTGGTGCGGATGTCCAGATCGTCGACGCCGAGCGTGGCGCGCAGGCTCGACAGAAGCGACGTCGAGCCGCCGATGCCGGCCATCTGGGCTGCCGCATCCGCGAGCTGGGCGATCTGCAGCGGCGACAGGTTGGACATCGAGCGGCCGAAGATCAGGCGCGCCAGCACCTCGTCTTCCGGCAGCGCCGGCACCGACGAGAAGGAGAATTTCGGATTGTTGGCCTGCCCCGTGATGCCGATGGTGACGGTGGCGTCGCTGGCCGTGGTTTCGGCAGCGAAGTTGATCGTCGGCACCAGCGAACCGGCGAAACCGACCGAGCCGGAGGTGAAGTTCAGGCGCTTGCCAAGGATCGACAGGCGGCCGCGCCGAAGCGTGAACTCGCCCATGGCCTGCGGCGATGCCGACGAACCGGTGAGGCGCAGCGAGCCGCCGAGCTCGGCGTCGAGGCCGCGGCCCTGGACGAAGATCTGGTTCGGGGCGTTGACGGTGATGTCGAGGGTCAGCGCACCGCTGCCGCCGCTGGCCTTTTCGGCCGGGCGCATGGCGTCCTGCTGGATGATGACGGCCTTGGGGGCGTTCTTGTGCTTGACGTCGACCGCGCTCAGCGCGCCCGGGAATTTTTCGGGGATGCTGATGACGGTGCGGGCGAGATTGATCGTGCCCGACAGCACGGGCGCAGAGAGCATCGGCCCCTTGATGGCGATATCGCCGCCGAGATTGGCGGTGACCACGCGGCCGTCGGTGTAGCGGCCGTCGGTCAGCTTGATCGAAATGTCGGCCGGAAAACCCTGCGCGGCATCGGTGCCGACGGTGCCGCTGGCGGTGAGCTGGCCGCCGGTCGACAGATTGCCGGTCAGGCGGTTGATGCGCGCCACGCCCTGCGCCATCGAGACGTCGAGATTGATGTCGTTGATGGCAAGGCCCATCTGCGCTGCCAAAAGCCGCGCGCCCGAGGCGCGGACGCTGCCGCCGATGACGGGCGAAGACGCCGGACCGCGAACCTGGACGCTGACATCGGCCGTCCCGGTCAGCTGCATGCCTTGCGCCGCCAGCGTGCGGGTCAGGAATGCGAATGGCACGGGGCCGGAGAAATTGAGGTCGAGCGCGACAGGTGCATTGGTGACGACAGTGCCGCCGCCGCGCAGAGCGAGCCCCGTCCCGTCGGTGATGGCAGACTGGAAGGTCAGCCTGCCGCCGGCAAAGGTGCCGTCGGAGGCGATGTTCATCGGCCCGAAGCCGGCGCCCGTGGTCTGCGAGGTCGCGGCATTCGCAACCTTGAGGTCGTAGCCGACGGTCGGATTGGCGGCGGCGCCCGAAACCTTGACCGTACCCGAGATCGAGCCGGCCGCACCGAGGCCCGGCGAGAAGGAATTGGCAAGCGACGCCGGCACATTGGCAAGCGCCACATCGAGGTTGAGGGCAGCGCCCGCGGTGCCCGAAACGGTCGCCGTGCCGCCCCCGAGATTGAGCGCCAGCCTGTCGAGCGTGGTGGTGCCGCCTGCGATCTGCACCGTCGTCGGACGGGCGATGGCAGCCTTGATGCCGCGCATGACAGCTTCGCCCGAGGCGAGTTCGATGGTGGTCGTGCCGCCGCCGACCTTGAGGCGGCCGGACGCCTTTGCCGGAATATCGGCAACGGTCGCGCCGCCCGAGAAGCCGGTCCACTCACCGTCGCGCTTGAGATCGACGGCGATGCCGGAAATGACGGTCTTGCCCGAGGTGACCGACTTTGCCTTGACCGAGCCGGAGATGGCCGGCGCCTTGAGATAGTTCAGCACGTCGGCGCTGACGGCGACCGAATTGGCGGCGAGGTCGCCGCGCCTGAGCTGCGCCGTATTGAGCTCGACCTTGACCTGCGGGGTGTCGCCGGAGCGGGTGAAATCGATGCGGCCGCGGATGTCGCCCTCGGCCTTTTCCAGGGCGAGTGCCGCCAGCGGGCCGATGTCGGGCATGTCGATAGTGATCGTGCCGATCGGCACGAAACCCTTGTCGAGCACCAGGTCGCCGGACAGCTTGTTCTGGCCGAGCGACAGCGACAGGCCCTTGATCTGGCTGGTGCCGTCTGATGTGGCGAGCACGGCGTTGCCGGCAAGCTTCTGGCCCGCGACATTGCCCGAAAGCGCGACATTGGCGGCCGGACTGGCCGGATCGACCTTGCCCGACGCGGTGAGGTTCAGCCCGGTGATCTCGCGCGCCGCCGCCTCGATGCGGTCGCTGGTGACCGTCAGCGACACGTCGGGCGCGGTTCGCGCGCCCTTGGCGGTCAAGGCGAAGTCGATGGAGCCCTTGGCGTCCTTCGACAGCAGCGAGATGTCGGCGAAGGAGCCCTTGAGATCGGCGTCGATCTCGCTGCCCTTCACGCGCGCCGTGCCCTGCGCCTTGAGCGCGCCTGAGGTCAGCTCGATGGCGTTCGCAGCAAAGCTGCCTTCGGCGTCGCGGCTCGCGGTCGCCGAGAACTGGGTGCGGTCGGCGAGCGCGATGCGCACGCCTGAAGGCAGCGCGTTGGAGGCGACGTCGGCCTTGAGGCCGAGCTCCAGCGACATGTCGACCAGATTGAGCTTGGCGTTCAGCGAACCGTTGAGTGCATCGCTGCGGATGGTGCCCTGGTCGACGACGACCTGATCCTTGCCGACGGAACCGGCCATGTCGACGGCGACGCGGCCGGCGACCAGCGGGGCAAGCGTGGCGACATCGGTCTTGAGTTCGGCAGCCCCCAGCTTGATCGAAATCGGACCGCTGCGGTTGGCGATGTCGAAGCCGTCTGAATGGGCGGAGGCTGCGATGTCGCGCAGCTCGGTGTTGCCGGCGATGACCGACACCAGCGCAGCACTGAAATCGACCGCCGGCGCCTTGCCGTCGCCAAAGGCGCGCAGGTTGGCGGCGTTGACGGCGACGGTGACCGGCTGGGCGTCGCTGCCGAGGCTGAGCACGATCGGCCCTTCATTGGCCTTGACGTCGAGCGACAGGTCGGCGGCGCCCTCGGGGTCGAGCGAGCCCGCCGCATTGGCCGTAAGTGCGGTGCTGGCGACCGTGGCGCGCTCGATGTCGATGCCGCCCGATGTCGTGCGGGTGCCGGCGATGTCGAAGGTGGTGTTGCCGGCGAGAAGCGGCTTCAGCATCGCCGGCAGGAAATCCTCGAACGCGCCGTCGCCCTTGGCTGAAATGACATTGCCCTTGTCGGTCAGCTGGTGCGTACCCGAGATGCGGGTGATGACATTGCCGTCGACGGCGAAGGTGCCGTTGCCGCTCCAGTCGGCCAAGGGCCCCTCGCCCGACACCACCAGCTCGACCGCCGGCTGGTTGGGCAGCTTCAGGATGTTGGCGATGATGCCGCCAGCGGGCTCGTCGGCGCGAATGTTGAGCGTCAGCCGGTTTTCATCGGGCGCAAAGGCGATGTCGGCGTCGACGGTGCCCTGCTTGCCGTCGCTGCGGGCGACGTTGAGCCTGGTCTCGATGCCGAGCGGCGAGCCGCCGGCCTTGAGCATACCCTTGGCCGCGAGTTCGGCGATGCCGGTGCCCGCGAGCGCCTCGCCGAGCGCGATTTCGGGCAGGTCGATCTGCCTGATGTCGAGCGCCACCGGCAGCGACAGGCCGCCGCTGCTCGGTTTTGCCGGCTGCGTGCCGGGTTTGGGCAGCCGCGCAACCTCGATGCGGTCGACAGCGATCCGGTCGGCGCGGAAGGTGCGGGTAAGCAGCGCCAGCGGCGACCAGTCGACGGAGACGCCACGCAAGGCGAGCCAGGCCCCTTCCCTGTCCTCGATGACGAGGTTGTCGAGCGTGAGGTTGCCAGACCAGATGCCGTTGAGGCCGCCAAGCCTGATTTTCTGGTCTTCGCTCGAGGCGACCGTCGAGATCAGCCCGGCGAGGTTTTCGCGGCCCTTGGAGGTCAGCGTGAAGACGCCGAGCGCGCCGGCCAGAAGGGCCACGACCACCAGGAGGGCGATGGCAAGAACGCGCAGGATTTTCTTCAGCATGACCATTTGGATCAGAAGGCCTGGCCGACGCCGGCATAGATGCCGTAGCGCGGATCGCCCGGTTCCGGATTGAGCGGCATGGCGACGTCGACGCGCAGCGGGCCGAACGGCGTGAGGTAGCGGACGCCGATGCCGGCGCCGACCTTCACCTTGCCGAAGTCGGGGAACTGGCTGGTCGAGACGGTGCCGGCATCGATGAACGGCACGATGCCGATCTTGTCGTTATAGGCATAACGCATCTCGATCGAAGTCTCGGCATAGGACAGGCCGCCGGTCGGCTTGCCGTCGGTGTGCGGGCCGATGCCCTGGTAGGAATAGCCGCGCACCGAGCCGCCGCCGCCGGCATAGAAGCGCCGGTCGGCCGGCACGTCCTCGAGGCCCGCGCCAAGGATCGAGCCCATGGCGACACGGCCGGCGAGCACGAAGCGGTTGTTGGAGTCGATCCCGTAATAGGCCGAGCCCTCGCCCTTGAGCTTGACGAACATGTTGCCGTTGAGGGCGTCGTAGGTCGGCTCGGCATAGGCGAGCGCGCGGAAGCCGCGCGTCGGGTTCAGCTTGTCGTCGCGGTTGTCGTAGACATATTGCAGCGGCAGGCTGACCAGCAGGTAGCGCTTGCCGTCGGGATTGAGCGCGTCCTCGACCTTGGAATAGTCGATCGCCAGCGAGCCCGAGACGGTCTGCTGCTTGGTCAGTTCGTAGGCCAGGCCGACATTGCCGGCGATGGAGAAGCGGTCATAGGCGTCCGGGTGCTCGGCGACCGCCTTGACGTTGGCGAAGAACTTCGATGCCGGGCCGATGACGCCAGGCTTCTCGAACATGATGCCGGCATTGTAGTTGAGCTTGCCGATTTCGGAGACGTCGCCGATGCGGCCGATGGAGCCGCCGATGCGCAGTTTCTCGGCCCGGCCGAACAGGTTGCGATGGCCCCAGTACCCCTCGATACCGGCGCCCTCGGTGTTGGAGAAGGTGGCGCCGGCGCCGAAATAGCGCATCTTGCGCTCGCTGACGCGCACGTCGATGGGGATCTGGCCGGCGGCGTTGAGCGCTGCCGCCTCCGAGATCGTCACGCTGGAGAACACCTCGAGCCCGAGCAGGCGGTTGCGGGCGTCGTCGATTTCCTTTGGCGAATAGGTGCGGCCGGGCTCCAGCCCGGTCATGTAGACGGTGAAATCGCGGTCGACGAGTTCGGTGCCCTCTACGGTGGTCTGCCCGTAGCCGGCAATCGGCCCGGCAGCGACGTCGAGGGTGACGTCGAGCGTCGTCGTCGCATGGTCGGCAACGATGGTGCGGCCGGTGACGGTGGCGAGCGGACGCCCCTCCTCCTTCAGCCGCCGCACGATGCCGGCCTCGGCCTTGAGGATGGCATCGGACGAGGCGTCGCCGCCGGCGATCAGGCCGTAGTCGGCGCCCATGATGCCGGCGGCATCGCCCTTGAGCACGATGTCGCCAAGGGTGAATTTCGAGCCCGGATCGATGGTGACCGTGACCGGGATCGGCTGCTGGCCGGAAAAGACCGCGTCTGGCTGGAGATCGTCGAGGCGCTGGCCGGCAATCGAGATGTTGACGACGCCGTCATAGCGGGCATTGGAGAAGAGCGCGGCGACCAGCCGCTCGCGGTCGTTGCGCGCCTTGGCGAGCAGGCCGAGCGAGCCGGACACCGGACGATCTTCCTCGCTCTTCAGCAGCGAGGCGTTTTCCAGCGCCTTGGTGAGGTCGTCGTCGCCGCCGACCACCTCGAAGGTGACGGCATAGTCGAGCGGATCGACGACGTCGGGATCCTCCTCGTTCTCTGAGCCCCAGAGCCTGATGCCGAAGATCTTGAAGGCCATGGCCTGCTCGGTCTGCACGGCAAGCAGAGTGGTCGACAACAGCATTGCCGTCGCCGCGCGCCAAAGCACGCGAGCGCTGACAGAACTGTCGAATCCACGCATACGCCGCACAAACATCAAGCCAAACTAACCTCCAATCCTAAAATTGAAATGAAGTTTTCGAGTTTTCGTAAAGCAGCCACAATCGATATGTCAGATTTCGTTGGGTGAATGAATGACAGCCGGGATAGGGATGCGGGTGTATTCATGGGGGCGATCCGCATGGTCGGGCAATACCATGCATGGCTTCCGAAACAAGCGACAACCTTGGCGGGCATGTGCCCGCCGGCTTCCGTATGGCCTTTGCGGGACCGGGGCCGGGCGTCCGAAGCGACGCACAAGAACGTTCTAAACTATTGAATCTGCGCGTCGCTTTCCGAAAACCGATTCCGGTTTCCGGGCCGATGCGCTAGCCTGAGCGCAGGTTGAACAGCGACTGAGCTGTCGGAGGGTATGATGATACGTGCGGCGCGCGCTTTTCCATTGTTGGTGATTCTGCTTCTTGCCTGGACCTTCGGCGCCATGGCGCAGAGCCGGCATGTAGTGACCAGCGACAATGGCGACTATTTCGGCTTCGACCTGCGCTCGGAGCAGAACGTCACGCTCGACCAGTGCCAGACGACATGTCTCGGCGACCAGGCCTGCCGCGCCTTCACCTACAACACCAAGGCGAAATGGTGTTTCCTCAAGTCCGACTTCGCCGTTCTCAAGCCCTTCACCGGCGCTGTCGCCGGAAAGGTCGTGCCGATCAGCGGCGATCCCGACATCGGCGCCCCAGCCGAGCTGTCCTTCTTCCCGGCCTCGATGGTCGAGGAAGCCCGCCAGTTCCGCAACGGCCTGACCGCCAATGGCGTCGTCAACCCGGACCTCGGGCTGGCAGCACTTACGGACGCCGGCGAAACCGCCCTGCAGTCGAATGACGGCCAGACCGCGATGCAGAAGTTCCGCGCCGCAGCCATCATCCTGCCTGACGACACCGCGATCTGGATCAGGCTCGCCCGCGCCGTGCAGATCGCCTCGCCCAACAACGGCGACGAAACGGCTACCCTGCCGCGCGACAGCACCTCGACCGCCTACAACGCCTATCTCCTGTCGCGCACGGCCGCCGACCGGGCAGAAAGCCTGACGCTTCTGGCGCGCGGGCTCGACAAGCGCGACATGTTCCGCCCGGCCCTACGGGCCTATGAGGCGAGCCTGGCGCTCGACAATTCCGCCTCGGTCCGCGCCGAATACGAAGACCTCAAGGCGCGAAAGGGCTTCCGCGTCGTCGAGCACAGCATCGATGCCGACACCAGTTCGCCGCGCGTCTGCGCCCAGTTCTCCGAGGCTCTCGTCAAGACCGGCGTCGACTATGCGCCTTTCGTCACCGTCGACGACCAGGCGCCCAAGGGCATCGAGGCCAAGGACCAGCAGATCTGCGTGGAAGGTCTGGAGCACGGCAAGCACTACCGCGTCACCTTCCGCCCCGGCCTGCCGGCGGCAATCGGCGAGGTGCTGACCGCGCCCGTCGTGCTGTCAGTCTATGTCCAGGACCGTGGGCAGTCGGCCCGCTTCACCGGCGACAGCTTCGTCTTGCCCTCGACCGCCCGCCGCGGCATTCCCGTCGTCACCGTCAACATGGCCGTGGCCGACATGAAGCTCTTCCGCGTCGGCGACCGCTCGCTGGCCCAGCTTCTGTCCGGCTACCAGTTCCTGCGCCAGCTCGACGGCTATGATCTCTCCAACATCTCCGACCAGATGGGCACGCCCGTCTGGGAAGGCCAGCTGGCGATTGCCAACGAGCTGAACAAGGAGGTGACGACCTCCTTCCCTGTCGACGAAGCCCTGCCCAACCGCAAGCCCGGCGTCTATGTGCTGACGGCACAGGCGGTCGACGACAAGAGCGACAGCTGGTCGAGCAAGGCGACGCAGTGGTTCGTCGTCTCCGACATCGGCCTATCGACCTACACCGGTGAGGACGGCCTGAACGTCTTCGCCCGCTCGCTGGCGACAGCCAAGCCGATTGCCGACACGGAACTGACCCTGCTTGCCCGCAACAACGAGGTCCTGGGCACGGCCAAGACCGATGCCGAAGGCCGTGCCACCTTCACCGCCGGCCTGACCCGCGGTGACGGCGGCATGGCGCCGGCCGTGCTGATGGCGAGCCAGGGCAGTGACGATTTCGTCTTCCTCGACATGACCCGCGCCGGCTTCGACCTGTCGGATCGCGGCGTCGCCGGCCGCGCCTCGCCAGGGGCGCTCGACGTCTATGCCTGGACCGAGCGCGGCATCTACCGCGTCGGCGAGACCGTGCATGCAGCCGCCCTTGCCCGCGACGACGCGGCCAGGGCCGCCGACAGCCTGCCTTTGACCTTCATCTTCACCCGCCCCGACGGCGTCGAGGACCGGCGCATCGTCAGCCAGGGCGGCAATGCGGGCGGCCACGCCGTCGACTTGGCGCTGTCCTCGGCTGCGATGCGCGGCACCTGGACGCTGTCGATCTACACCGACCCCAAGCAGCCGGCGGTGGCCAGCCAGATGTTCCTGGTCGAGGACTTCGTGCCCGACCGCATCGAGTTCGACCTCAGCACCGACCGCAAGGAAATCGCCGTCGGCGAGACCGCCGAGGCAACCGTCGACGGCCGCTTCCTCTATGGCGCACCGGCCGCGGGCCTTGCGCTCGAAGGCGAACTGACCCTGTCGACCAAGCGCCAGTGGGACAGCTTCGCGGGCTATTATTTCGGCCTCGCCGACGAGCAGGAAGGCGAAGCGACCCGCATTCCGCTTGATAACCTGCCTGTCGTCGGCGACGACGGCAAGGCGACCTTCCCGGTGGAGGTGGGCCAGGTGCCCTCGACCACCCGCCTGGTCAACGCCGGCCTGACGGTGCGCATGCGTGAAACCGGCGGCCGCGCCGTCGAGAAGAAGCTCGACATCGGCATCCTGCCGCAGGGCACGATGCTCGGCATTCGCCCCGACTTCTCGGGCGGCGAAGTGCCCCAGGGCGGCACGGCCAAGTTCAGCCTGATCGCCGCCCAGCCCGACGGACAGCGCACCGATCTCAAGGGCGCGCAGTGGTCGCTGGTCAAGGTCGAGCGGAACTACCAGTGGTACCGCTCCGGCAATTCGTGGAACTATGAGCCGGTGACCTTCACCAAGTCGGTGGCGTCGGGTCAGGTCGACCTCACCGCCGCAGGCGAGGCAAGCATCTCGACGCCCGTCGACTGGGGCCGCTACCGCCTCGAGGTCGAAACCGCCGACCCCGCCGGTCCGGCCACGAGCTACGAATTCGACGCTGGCTGGTATGTCTCGGCAACCTCGACCGAGACGCCGGACGGGCTCGAAGTGGCGCTCGACAAGGCGACCTACAAGGCCGGCGAAGTGGCCAAGCTCAAGGTGTCGCCGCGCTTTGCCGGCGAGCTGCTTGTGACCATCGGCGCCGAGAAGCTGCTGAAGACCGTCTCTGCGTCGATTCCGGCCGAAGGCGGCACCGTCGACATCGCCGTCGGCGACGACTGGGGCGCCGGCGCCTATGTGACGGCGACGCTCTACCGGCCCGGCGAGGCGCAGGAATCGCGCATGCCGGCCCGCGCCATCGGCTTGAAATGGCTGGCGGTCGACCCCGCCGACAAGAAGCTGAACGTGGCACTCGACCTGCCCGCAAAGACCGAGCCGCGCAAGGCGCTGTCGGTGCCGGTCACCGTCACCGGCGCCAAGGCAGGCGACAAGGCTTATGTGACGGTTGCCGCCGTCGACGTCGGCATCCTCAACCTCACCAGCTACAAGGTGCCCGACCCCGAGAACTGGTATTTCGGCCAACGCATGATGGGCCTCGAACTGCGCGACCTCTATGGCCGCCTGATCGACGGTTCGCTGGGTGCCATGGGCAAGCTGCGCACCGGCGGCGACGGTGCGGCCATGGCCTCGCAGGGCAGCCCGCCCAAGGAAAAGCTGGTCGCCTTCTTCTCCGGCATCGTCGAACTCGACGCCGACGGCAAGACGACTGTCGACTTCGACATCCCGCAGTTCAACGGCACGGTGCGCATCATGAGCGTCGCCTGGACCAAGGATGCGGTCGGCCATGCGACGGGCGACGTGATCGTGCGCGATCCGATCGTGCTGACGGCCGGCATGCCGCGCTTCATGGCCCCCGGCGACTTCGCCGAGATGACGCTCGACGTCGCCAACACCGATGCGCCGGCCGGCGAGTACACGCTGTCGGTCGACACGACGGGCGACCTCTCGACCGGTGACGCCGCCCTGCCCCAGAAACTGACACTGGAACCCGGCAAGCGCCAGACGCTGAAGATCCCGCTGATGCCGGTGACGGCGGGCACCGCCGGGCTGACCGTCCGGATTGCCAATGCCGAGGGGCTGAGCGTCGAACAGGAGCTGTCGCTGCCCGTGCGGCCCGGCCAGTTGCCGGTGACGACGCGCATGGTGGTGGACCTCAAGCCAAACGCTTCGCTGCGCATCGACAGAGAGCTTCTGGCGGCAAGCCTCCTGGAAGGCGCCCATGTCAGCGTCGGCGTGTCGCAATCGTCGGCCTTCGACGTGCCGTCGATGCTGATGACGCTCGATCGCTATCCCTATGGCTGCGCCGAGCAGACGACGAGCCGGGCGCTGCCCCTGCTTTATGTCAGCGAGCTCAGCGCCGACGCCGGCATGGCCGACGATCCCGCCCTGCGCGAACGCATCCAGGGCGCGATCTTCCGCGTGCTCAACTACCAGTCGTCGTCGGGCAGCTTCGGCCTGTGGGGGCCGGGTTCGGGCGACCTGTGGCTCGACGCCTATGTCACCGACTTCCTGACCCGGGCGCGTGAAAAGGGCTTCGACGTGCCCCAGCAGGCGATGATGCAGGCGCTGAACAACCTGCAGAACGCCATTGGCTACGACGTCGACGTCGAGGATCGCGGCTCGGAAATCGCCTATGCGCTCTATGTGCTGGCACGCAACAAGAAGGCCTCGGTCGGCGACCTCCGCTACTTCGCCGACACCAAGCTGGAAGCCTTCTCCAGCCCGATGGCGGTGGCGCAGCTGGGCGCCTCGCTCGCCCTGTACGGCGATGCGCAGCGTTCGGAAAACATCTTCAACGCGGCACTCCAGCTCGCCAAGGCAACACCCGACTTCAACTGGTATCGCTCCGACTATGGCTCGCGCCTGCGTGACGGCGCCGCCATGCTGGCGCTGGCCGCCGAGAGCAAGCCGGTGCCTTCGGTGGTGCCGGCACTGGTCAAGATGGTGGCGGCCGACCGCGCTTCGGCGAAGTGGACCAGCACCCAGGACGACGCCTGGATGCTGTTGGCGGCACGCGCGCTGAAGGCCGGCAACGAGGCGATCTCGCTCGACATCGGCGGCACCGCCCACAGCGGCGCCTATTCGCAGCGCATCGACGGCGCCGACCTTCTGGTCAACCCGGTGTCGATCGCCAACAAGGGCAAGAACCCGGTGCAGGCGGTGGTGACCACCGTGGCTGCGCCGGCCCAGCCTCTGCCTGCCGGCGGCGACGGCTTCACCATCGAGCGCACCTACTACCGGCTCGATGGCAGCGAGGCCAACGTGACGGAGGTCAACCAGAACGAGCGCTTCGTCGTCGTGCTCAAGGTCACGGAGCTCAACGACTGGCCATCGCGGATCGTCGTCGCCGACATGCTGCCGGCCGGCTTCGAGATCGACAATCCGGGGCTGGTCAACAGCGCCAGCCTGTCGAACTTCCCGTGGCTGGAGCAGACGCAGGCCGCCCATCTCGAGTTCCGCGACGACCGCTTCGTCGCCGCCATGGACAGCGACGGGGATTCGGGCCGCGAGTTCACGCTGGCCTATGTGGTGCGCGCCGTGACACCCGGCACCTATGCCCACCCGGCGGCAAACGTCGAGGACATGTACCGTCCGCAATATTCGGCGCGTACGGCCACCGGCATGATGGAGGTGAAGGCGGAATAGGATGTCTGCTTTCAGCCAAGCGGCAACGTCCCGGACAGGCTTGGCGCTGCCCCTCATCCGCCTGCCGGCACCTTCTCCCCGTGATCGGGGAGAAGGCACAGGCGGTGAGGCCGAGGTCCCCTTCGCCCCGTTGACGGGCAGAGGGCAAGGGTGAGGGCCAGCGCCATGCTCTCCGCAAGGACCACCCGCAGGATCGCCCTCTGGGCAATGGGTGCGACCGGCCTTGCCGCCCTCGCGGTCGGTGGCCTGTTTGCGCTCGACCGCGCCTTCCCGCCGCCCCTGCCCGAAAAACTGACCGTCTCGGCCGAGGTGCTCGACCGCGACGGCCAACTGCTGCGCGCCTACGCGGTTCCCTCGGGCCACTGGCGACTGGGGACAGGCCTCGACCAGGTCGACCCGCAGCTGGTGAAGATGCTGGTCGCCTATGAGGACAAGCGCTTCTGGGATCATGAGGGCGTCGATGTTCTGGCGCTCGGCCGCGCCGGCTGGCAGTTCGCCAGCAATGGCCGCATCGTCTCGGGCGGCTCGACGCTGTCGATGCAGCTGGCGCGGCTGATCGAGCCGCGCGCCGAGCGCAGCTTCGGCTCCAAGCTCCGGCAACTGGCCCGCGCGGTGCAGATCGAGCGGCGGCTGTCGAAAAAGGAAATCCTCGAACGGTATCTGACGCTGGCGCCTTATGGCGGCAATCTCGAAGGGGTGCGTTCGGCCTCGCTTGCCTATTTCGGCAAGGAGCCGAAAAGGCTGACCGTTTCCGAGGCGGCCCTGCTTGTCGCCCTACCGCAACTGCCCGAACGTCGCCGCCCCGACCGCAATCCCGGGAATGCGCAGGCCGCGCGCGACCGCGTGCTCGATCGCATGGTGACCGCTGGCGTGCTCGGCGAGAGCGAGGCCGCACGCGCGTCGCTCGAAACGGTGGCGGCGGCGCGACTGGCGCTGCCGACGCTGGCCCCGCATGCGGCAGATCTTGCGCTGCGCAACGCGCCCGGCACAGTCCGGCACCAGCTCACGCTGCGCAAGAGCGTGCAGGCAGGGCTGGAGGCCGTGGCGCGCGAGGCGGCCCAGCGGCTCGGACCGCGCATCTCGGTCGCCATGGTGATGGCTGACGCCTTGACCGGCGAGATCCTCGGCGAGGTCGGCTCGGCCAATTATCTCGACGCCTCGCGTTCGGGCTGGATCGACATGACCCGCACCGTGCGCTCGCCCGGCTCGACCCTGAAGCCGTTCATCTACGGCCTCGCCTTCGAGCAGGGGCTGGTGGCGCAGGAGACGATGATCGAGGATCGCCCCACCGATTTCCACGGCTACCGGCCCAAGAATTTCGACATGAGCTACCAGGGCGACGTGTCGGTGCGCCAGGCGCTGCAGCTGTCGCTCAACGTGCCGGCGATCCGCCTGCTCGATGCGGTCGGGCCGCTCAGGCTGACGGCGCGCTTCCGCCAGGCCGGCGTCACCCTGCAGCTGCCTCCAGGCGAAGCCCCCGGCCTCGCCATCGGCCTCGGCGGCGTCGGTGTCACCTTGCGCGACCTCGTCCAGCTCTACACCGGCCTTGCCAATGGCGGCCGCGCCAAGGTTCTCCGCGACGGTGCGGAGGCCACCACGCCCGCCCCGCTCGCCAACGGCACCATCCTCGAAGAGCAGGCCGCCTGGCAGATCGCCGACATCCTCTCGGGCGTGAAGGCGCCGGAAGGGGCGGCCAAGCGGACCATCGCCTACAAGACCGGCACCTCCTACGGCTACCGCGACGCCTGGTCGGTCGGCTATGACGGCCGCTACGTGCTCGGCGTCTGGGCCGGGCGTCCCGATGCCGGCGCGGTTCCCGGGCTTTCGGGTTATGTCTCGGCAGCCCCCATCCTGTTCGAGGGTTTTGTCCGCTCCGGCCTGCCGTCGATGCCCCTGCCCCGCGCGCCTTCAGGCGCCTTGCGCATGGCCCGGTCGGATCTGCCGGTGACGCTCGAACGTTTTTCCCCCGCCGGCCAGCTGCCGACTGTCGCTTCCGCCGTGATCACCGAGCCTGCACCGCAGATCGTTTTCCCGCCCGACGGTGCGAGGGTCGAACTCGGATCGGTGTCCGAAGGTGCAGCGCCCCTGGTGCTCAAGCTGCAGGGCGGGCGTGCCCCGTTCCGCTGGCTCGCCAACGGCAAGCCGCTCGACACGGTCGCGCGCCGCCGCGAGGCAACCTGGCAGCCCGACGGCACAGGCTATTCGACGCTGACCGTCATCGACGCCGCGGGACGGGCGGCGAGCGTCAGGGTGTTCGTCGAGTAGCGGCCCGTTTGCACGCTGCGGCAAAGGCTCCTGGTCCCCGACAGTTCCAGGCCGGGCTTGCAACCTCGTCTGTTCCCCGCCGACAGTGCCGGACATGGCGAATCGAGCAGCCGAGGGCACCAGATGATCACGAACACCGATATGTTTGCCCCGATGCTCGAGGCCGATCCAGGCTTCCAAGATGCGTGGAACACGTTCTCGGATAAATGGCGCGATCACCTGGAGCCGCCCTTTTACCTGGCGCTGAACGCACTGGCCCGGCACCTCATCGCCCGGCTTGAAGCCGGCGATACGGCAAGCTTCGATGCCGTCTTCGACGTGGTGGAGCGCTGGCATGTCGAAGGCGACGACTATGTTCGCGAGGCCGCGACAATAGGACTGCTCGAGGACCTGCAGAACACCAAACTGCATATGTCGACCGATCCGGCGGCGTTCCGCCCCTGGTTGCGCCCAGAAAGCCTGCTCTGGTGGGAAGGCGTCGAGGACTTCTGGGCCGGCCGGACACCGCTCGTCACCAAACGCGCCTGAAAGCGTGGCCGAGCCGGCGGTCGGCGTCGCTGCATGAGCGTGAACGATCCTGAACTGGACAGATCGCCAAGAGCCCATCGCTTTTGCTCGATCTCGCCGCTCCCTCATCACTTCAGCCAAACGAATGGATCGATCCGGCAGCTCAGGAGTTTTTCCGCGAGCAAAATAATTTCGCGACCAGCCGCTGGGTGGCCGAAATTTGCCCATGCGGCGCGAAATTCGGAACATTCGCCGCATCTAATTTCTACCAGTTCGATAGAGTAGAACCATATTCGAACGGAGGCGGAAATGACGACTTCACGCAGATCCATACTGCTGTCGGCCCTGATTGCGGGTGCGGTGCAGTTCGGCGGCCTGGGACTGGCTTATGCCGACACCACGCTGCTCAACGTGTCCTACGACCCGACGCGCGAGCTCTACAAGGATTACAACGCCGCCTTCGCCAAGCACTGGAAAGCCGAGACCGGCGAGACGGTGACCATCGAGCAGTCGCATGGCGGTTCGGGCAAGCAGGCGCGCGCCGTGATCGACGGCCTCGACGCCGACGTCGTCACGCTTGCGCTCGAAAGCGACATCACCGCGATCGTCGAGAAGTCGAAGAAGATCAATCCCGACTGGCGCGCCAAGCTGCCCAACAACTCCTCGCCCTACACCTCGACCATCGTGTTCCTGGTGCGCAAGGGCAATCCCAAGGCCATCAACGACTGGGGCGACCTGACCAAGGATGGCGTCCAGGTCATCACGCCCAACCCCAAGACTTCGGGCGGCGCACGCTGGAACTATCTGGCGGCATGGGCCTGGGGAAACACCGAGTTCGGCGGCGACGAGGCCAAGATCAAGCAATATATCGGCAATCTCTACGCCCATGTGCCCGTGCTCGACACCGGCGCCCGTGGTTCGACGGTGACCTTCGCCCAGCGCGGCCTCGGCGACGTGCTGCTGGCCTGGGAGAACGAGGCCTATCTGGCGCTCGACGAATTCGGCGCCGACCAGTTCGACATCGTCATCCCGCCGTCGTCGATCCTGGCCGAACCGCCGGTCGCCGTGGTCGATGCCAATGTCGATGCCAAGGGCAGCCGCAAGGTGGCCGAAGCCTATCTCTCCTACCTCTATTCGGCGGAAGGCCAGACCATCGCCGCCAAGCACCACTACCGGCCGTCCAAGCCGGACCTGGTTCCAGCGGCCGACCTGCAGAAGCTGCCTGAACTCAAGCTTGTCTCCATCGACGATCCGATTTTCGGCGGATGGGCAAAGGCGCAGCCCTATCACTTCGGTGATGGTGGTATATTCGACCAGATCTACAAGCCGGCCCAGTAAACCGAAGACCAGGACATCATGAGTATAGCTCCCGCTCAGGCGGGGTGGCGGTTCAAAAAGCCGAGCGTCATTCCGGGTTTCGGACTGACGCTCGGCTTCACGCTTGCCTACCTCACCCTCATCATTCTCATCCCGCTTGCCGGGCTCGTCTGGCGTTCGGCCTCGCTCGGCTGGACCGATTTCTTCGCCATCGCCACCGACCGCCGCACGCTGAAGGCGCTCGAGATCAGCTTCGGCACAGCCTTCATCGCGGCAGCCATCAACGTCGTCTTCGGCACGCTGGTCGCCTGGGTGCTGGTGCGCTACCGCTTCCCCGGCCGCCGCATCGTCGATGCCATGGTCGACCTGCCCTTTGCCCTGCCGACGGCCGTCGCCGGCATCGCGCTGACCACGCTCTATTCGCCGAAAGGCTGGATGGGCGCCCTGCTGGCGCCGCTCGGCATCAAGGTCGCCTACACCCCGCTCGGCATCATCATCGCACTCGTCTTCATCGGCCTGCCCTTTGTCGTGCGCACCGTGCAGCCGATCATCGAGGAGATCGACAAGGAGGTCGAGGAAGCCGCAGCCACCCTTGGCGCCAATCGCTGGCAGACCATCACCAAGGTGCTGTTTCCGGGACTGGCGCCGGCCGTCACCACCGGCTTCGCCCTGGCCTTCGCGCGTGGCGTCGGCGAGTACGGCTCGGTCATCTTCATTGCCGGCAACCTTCCTTACGTGTCGGAAATCGCACCGCTTCTGATCGTCATCCGGCTGGAGGAATACGACTACGCCGCAGCCACCGCGATTGCCGCGATCATGCTGGCGCTGTCGTTTGCCATGCTCTTCGTCATCAATCTCATTCAGGCGTGGACCCGCAAACGCTATGGCTGATCCAGAGCTCTATCCCGCCGACCAGACCCACGAGCATGCCTCGCTGGCCACGAGCGAAAGCCCGTTGGCCCGCTTCCTTGTCATGGCCGTGGCCTTCGCCTTCCTCGGCATCTTCCTGGTGGTGCCGCTGGTGGTGGTGTTCGAACAGGCTTTCGCCAAGGGCATCGGCGCCTTCCTGACTGCCGTCGGCGACCCCGACACGATCTCGGCGATCAGGCTGACGCTGCTGGTCGCCATTATCTCCGTGCCGCTCAACCTCGTCTTCGGCGTCGCCGCCGCCTGGGCCATCGCCAAGTTCGAGTTCAAGGGCAAGGCCTTCCTGATCACCCTGATCGACCTGCCCTTCTCGGTCTCGCCCGTCATCTCGGGCCTGGTCTATGTCCTGCTGTTCGGGGCGTCGAGCCTGCTCGGGCCATGGCTCAAGATGCACGGCATCGTCATCCTGTTCGCCGTGCCGGGCATCGTGCTGGCGACGATCTTCGTCACCTTTCCCTTCGTCGCCCGCGAGCTGATCCCGCTGATGCAGGAACAGGGCACCGGCGACGAGGAGGCAGCCCTTTCGCTCGGCGCCAATGGCTGGCAAACCTTCTGGCATGTGACGCTGCCCAACATCAAATGGGGCCTGCTCTACGGCGTGCTTTTGTGCAACGCGCGCGCCATGGGCGAGTTCGGCGCGGTGTCTGTCGTGTCGGGCCACATCAGGGGCCAGACCAACACCATGCCGCTGCATGTCGAGATCCTGTACAACGAATACAATGCCGTCGGCGCCTTTGCCGTCGCGTCCGTGCTCGCCGGCCTCGCGCTGGTGACGCTTGTGCTCAAAACCCTGCTCGAGCTCCGCTACGGCGCCGAGATCGCCGCCTCGCGCGGACACTGACAGAGGCAGATTGATGGAAGTTCGCGTTTCCAATGTGCGCAAGGAATTCGACCGGTTCCCGGCACTTCACGACGTATCGCTCGACATCCGTTCGGGCGAGCTTATTGCCCTTCTGGGGCCGTCCGGCTCCGGCAAGACGACGCTTTTGCGCCTGATCGCCGGCCTGGAACGGCCGACCCGCGGCACGATCTTCTTCGGCGACGAGGACGCCTCGGGCAAGACCATCCAGGAGCGCAATGTCGGCTTCGTGTTCCAGCACTACGCCCTGTTCCGCCACATGACCGTGGCCGACAATATCGGCTTCGGCCTCAAGGTGCGTCCTTCGGCCAAGCGGCCAAGCAAGGCCGATATCCGTGCAAGGGCATCGGAGCTGCTGAACCTTGTGCAGCTCGGCGGCCTGGAAAAGCGCTATCCGGCGCAGCTGTCGGGCGGCCAGCGCCAGCGCGTGGCGCTCGCCCGCGCCATGGCGATCGAGCCGCGCGTGCTTCTGCTCGACGAGCCCTTCGGCGCGCTCGACGCCCAGGTGCGCCGCGAGCTCAGGCGCTGGCTGCGCGAGATCCATGACGCGACTGGCCATACGACGATCTTCGTCACCCACGACCAGGAAGAGGCGCTCGAACTCGCCGACCGCGTCGTGGTCATGAGCCAGGGCCGCATCGAGCAGGTCGGCACCGCCGACGACGTCTACGACACGCCCAACTCGCCCTTTGTCTATGGCTTCATCGGCGAGTCGAGCTCGCTGCCGGTCAAGGTCGAGGACGGACAGGTGTGGATCGCCGACCGGCCGATCGGGCTTTCGGCGCCCGATGTGCCCGATGGCGAGGCGACACTCTACTTCCGCCCGCACGACATCGATCTGCTGGACGAATGCGGCGGCTGCATTGCCGGCACGGTTGCGGCGAGCCGCCGTGTCGCCGGCACCCGCCGCGTCGAGCTGGAGATCGGCGGCAGCCGCGAGCGCGTCGAGATCGAACTGCCCGTCAACCACCCCGCCGCCCAGAAGAGCCGGGTGACCTTCAGGCCGAAACGCTGGAAGGTGTTTCCCAAGGCAGAAAGCTGAGTGCCGGAGGGGCGGAAAACGCCCCTCGCCCGCGCGCACTGACAGGTGCATGACACCAGTTATCCGATGCGCCAGTTCCTTCACTTGAGACGGCGAGATAGGGTCAAAAACCGGACATGGTCATTTCTGCGGATACGAGGTGAAAGTGACCTTCCTGCAAGTAGCCCTGAACGGCGACCGCCGCCATGAGGCGGTCCCCAAAAGTGCCGAGGCCATCGGCCGCGAAGCCCTCGCCTCGATCCGAGCAGGCGCCCATTCGGTGCATGTCCACGCCTTCGACGCGGCCGGCCGCGAGACCCTGAACGCGGCCGAATGCGACGCCGTTGTCACCGCGATCAGGGAAAGCTGCCCCGGCGTGCCGATCTCGCTGACCACTTCGGCCACGATAATCGCCGACCCGGCCGCGCGGCTGGCCGCCGTGCGTGGCTGGACGGTGCTGCCCGATCTCGTCACCGCCAACCAGGGCGAGGACGGCATCACCGAACTCTGCCAATGGTTCCTGGCCAAGGGCGTCGGCATCGAAGCCGGGCTGCTGTCACCCGACGATGCCCGCAACTTCGTGGCCTCCCCCATCCGCGCGCACTGCCGGCGCGTGCTGATCGAGCCGCTGAACCCCGATCCCGCAACCGCGCTGCGCGATGCCGAGGACATGGAGGCCATCGTGATCGCCGCCGGCATCACCCTGCCGCAGGTGCATCACGGCTATGACGGTTCCTGCTGGGCCGTGAACCGCCGCGCGCTCACCCGCGGCCACGGCATCCGCACCGGACTGGAGGACGTGGCAGTTCTGCCCGACGGGACGCCGACCAGGAGCAACGGGCAACTGGTGGAGGCGGCGCGACGAATGATTGCGGAGGTAAAGGGGCGGTGAGTTGGCGTCGCCAGATGCGACACTCGGGATTGTACCGGGCTCTGCGGTCGCCTAGTCTCCGGTGATGCTAGATGACCAGCAGTTCTATCTCAGAATGTTCGGTTTCCTGCTGGTCGTGGCCCTGTTGGGTCTGGGCCTCGGATGGCTGCTTGGGGCGGTTGGATGGTTCGTCGGCTTTGGCCTCTTCTGCACGGCCGGGACCGCGATGAGGGCATTCACCTCAGACCGATATTACAAACGTCTGTACTCGGAGAAGCAAAAAAGGGCCGTCTGAAATCAAGAGGCCTTAGTCGAGAGGACTGTCGGGAGTGATGAAGCAGGAAGCAGGATCCCGGCCTGGCCGACGCCTCCCGCACAACGCCGAGAACTGAAAACGTAGCTATTTGCCGGCATCGGCAGGTCCGGCCAGTAGTTACATTTCGCACAACGGCCAAGGGTGTTCAGGTCAAATGCGCTGGTTTCACCGAACCTGCCAAATTTGCATTTTTCTCGTGCTTACGATTGTCACCCAGATCGGCGGCATAGCCTATGCAGTGTCGTTGCTCGTCTCGCCCATGCTGGGAATGCGGCGTTCCTTCTCGAAATTTCTTGTTTTTCTTCTTTTCTACGCCGCCGCCACGGCCTCAGCGCATGTGATCGCACCGACCTTCGGTCGCGTCCCCATGTCGTGCCTGGTCGGTGAGACAGACAAGCTCGTGGTCAGATCGAGCGTCTATTGCCTGCTGAATCGCAACTATGTCACGCCTGCCATGCTCGATCTGGCATCGGCGCTGGCTGACGATGTGAACCAGGCATTTCCTGGCACGACCACTGTGGTTCTGGATGGAAATTTCCCCTTCTGGGACGGCTTTCCCATGCTTCCGCACCTGTCGCACGCCGATGGTCGCAAGTTGGATGTTGCGTTCTATTACAAGGATTCCCGCGGCGATTTCGTCAATCGCGTGACAAGGTCGCCAATCGGCTATTTTGCCTTTGAGCAACCGTCAGCAGACGACGAACAGCCCTGCGCGGGAAGGCGCGACCTTCTTACGACAAGATGGGACTTCGATTGGCTGCAACCATTGTTCCCCGCCTATCGGATCGAGGAAAGGCGCATGGCCTTCAGCCTGAAGTGGCTTTCCACCGAAGGTGTCGAGCGCTTCGGAGTGGAGAAGGTTTTTATCGAGCCGCATCTCAGGAGTGAGCTTGGGGTCAAGGATAGCGTGATCCGATTTCAGGGCTGCCGCGCCGCTCGCCATGACGACCATATTCATACTCAAATTAAATGACTTGGCACTGGCGGCCGCAGTCATTGGCAAGCTCTGGTCTCGCTTCGAAAGCTAGAGCAGTTCCAGGAAAAATGCGCGGCGATTTTCCATCAGGAAATGCGCAAAAACAAAGAGATAGAGGGATTCCGTGATTCATCGAAGAAAAGCGGAAACGCTCTAGAGTTTCGTCCAGGCCGCGTTCTTCTTCGACGAGCGCACGCAGGCCTCGACGAAGGCCACACCCTCGACCCCGTCCTGCACCGTCGGATAGATGACGTCCTTGCCCGGTTTGCCGCCCCTCTTGCGCGCCGCGCGGATGGCCCGTGCCGCTTCCTGGTAGATGTTGGCGAAACCTTCGAGATAGCCTTCAGGGTGGCCCGAGGGCACGCGGGTGACGCGCGCGGCCGCCGGGCCGGCGCCGACGCCGCCGCGGGTGATCAGCTGCTTGGGCTGGCCGAAGGGCGTGTACCAGAGGTAGTTCGGATCGGCCTGCACCCATTCGAGGCCGCCTTTCGAGCCATAGACGCGCAGCTTGAGCCCGTTCTCGTGGCCCGGCGCCACCTGGCTCGCCCAGATCATGCCTTTGGCCCCGCCTTTGAAGCGCAGCATGACGTTGACGTTGTCGTCGAGCAGCCGGCCCGGCACGAAGGCGTCGAGATCGGCCGACAGGCTGTCGAGCTCGAGGCCGGTGACGAAGCGGGCGAGATTGTAGGCATGGGTGCCGATATCGCCTGTGGCGCCGCCCGCGCCGGACTGTTTTGGATCTGCCCGCCAGGAGGCCTGCTTCTGGCCTGTCGCGGCGAGGTCCTCGGTCAGCCAGTCCTGCGGGTATTCGGCCTGGACGACCCTGATGTCGCCGAGCTGGCCCTTGGCGACCATCTCGCGCGCCTGCCGGATCATCGGATAGCCGGTGTAATTGTGGGTAAGCACGAAGACCTTGCCGGTCTTTTCGACCAGGGCTGCGAGCTTCCTGGCCTCGGCCAGCGTCGCCGTCAGCGGCTTGTCGCAGATGACGTGGATGCCCGCCTCGAGGAAGGCCTTCGCTGCCGGGAAATGGACGTTGTTGGGCGTGACAATGGCGACCGCCTCGATGCCGTCGGGACGCCTGGCCTCGGCCTTGGCCATCTCGGCATAGGACGTATAGCTGCGCTCGGGATCAAGCCCGATCTCGGCGGCGGACGCCTTGGCCCGCTCCGGATTGGACGACAGCGCACCGGCGACAAGCTGGAAATCGCCATCCATGCGGGCAGCGATGCGGTGGACCGCGCCGATGAAGGCGCCCTGCCCGCCGCCGACCATGCCGTAGCGGATCGGACCAGCGCCGTCTCCGGATTTCGATGCACCGACCATGTGTGTCCTCCCTTGATATGTTGGCGCTGCCCCTCATCCCCCTGCCGGGACCTTCTCCCCGTGAACGGGGAGAAGGAGGCTACGCGATCCCCATCATCTTCCTCAGCATCGCCCGATCCGTCGTCCCGCCGGCGAAATCGTCAAATGCCTTGTCGGTGACACGGATGATGTGGCTTTCGATGAAGGGCGCGCCTTCGGCGGCGCCGTCTTCCGGATGCTTGAGGCAGCATTCCCATTCGAGCACCGCCCAGCTGTCGTAGCCATATTGCGCGAGCCTGGAAAAGATGCCGGTGAAATCGACCTGGCCGTCGCCGAGCGAGCGGAAGCGGCCGGCGCGGCCGAGCCAGCCCTGGTAGCCTGAGTAGACGCCCTGGCGGCCGGTGGGATTGAACTCGGCATCCTTGACGTGAAACGCCTTGATGCGCTCGTGATAGATGTCGATGAAGGCGAGATAATCGAGCTGCTGCAGCAGGAAATGCGACGGGTCGTAGTTGATGTTGCAGCGCTTGTGGCCGCCGACCGCATCAAGGAACATCTCGAAGGTCGCGCCGTCGAAGGCGTCCTCGCCCGGATGCAGTTCGAAGCAGAGGTCGACGCCGGCCTCGTCATAGGCGTCGAGAATGGGCGTCCAGCGCTTGCCGAGCTCGGTGAAGGCCTCCTCGATCAGGCCTGCCGGCCGCTGCGGCCAGGGATAGAGATAAGGAAACGCCAGTGCGCCGGTGAAGGACACGCAGGCCGTGAGCCCGAGATTCTGCGACGCCTTGGCGCCGAGCTTCATCTGCTCGACCGCCCATTGCTGGCGCGCCCTGGCATTGCCGTGCACGGCGGCCGGCGCAAATCCGTCGAACTGGGCGTCATAGGCCGGGTGGACCGCGACCAGCTGCCCCTGCAGGTGCGTCGACAGCTCGGTGATCTCGACGCCGGCATCGGCGCAGATGCCCTTGATCTCGTCGCAATAGGTCTTCGACGTCGCCGCCTTGCTCAGATCGAACAAGCGCGCATCCGGCGTCGGGATCTGCACGCCCTTGTAGCCGAGATTTCCGGCCCAGGATGTAATCGATTTCAGCGCATTGAACGGCGCTGCGTCGCCTGCGAACTGGGCAAGGAAGATCGCGGGCCCCTTCATTGTCGACGGCATGGCAAACTCCTCGTCCGATTCCGGCCTGAAACGTTGTAGAGGCCCAGATGACCACTATTTGCGCCGGCTCCGCAAGAGGCCAGCAGGCGTCAGACCGACCACCAGACCGACTAGCCCCCTGCGCGGCGGTAGATGGCGGTGAGAGGGTCGCGCCGGAAGCGGCCGCTCTCGAACAGTTCGCGCCTCAACAAGGCCCAGTCGCCGAAGCTGTGATGGCGCTTGAGGATATCGTTGACCTCGCGCTCGCTGTAGTCGCGGCCCGTCTCGAACTTCGCAGCCAGGAAGTCGAGCACCGCAACGCGATCGGCGGCCTTGGCCGGCCAGCGCGTGACGACGCCGTCGGCAGTGATCAGTGCCGTCATCGCCTACCCCCTCAGCATCGCCTCGACCGCCAGCCCGGCCGACAGCGTCAGGCGGTCGTGGCCGTGGCGACCGACCAGCATCAGGCCGACAGGAAGTGCAGCGCCGGGCACGGGCAGCGACAGCGCGCAGAGATCGAACTGGTTGGCGACCTGGGTGTTGCGCAAAAGCAGGCCCTCGATGCGGTCGCCATGGCGCTCGTCGGCCAGAATGTCTGATATTGGCTGGGCGACGACCGGCGTTGTCGGCAGGACCATGAGATCGAGCGACGACAGCCGCTCGTCCATCGCCGCCGCAAGTTCGGCGCGCCGGCGCATGATCCTGATATAGCCGACCGCCGGCACCTGCAGCGCCCGTCCGAGCCCGCCGCTGACATGGCGGTCGACCTCGCCCCGGGCACCCGTGGACAGCCAGTCAGCGTGGATCTCGGCGCCCTCGATTGCCGCGATGGAGGCAGTGCGCGTCGCCTCGCGCATCGATATCAGCAGGTCGTCGATGGCGATTTCCTCGACGCGGGCGCCTGATGCGGCAAGGCGCTTCAGAGCCTGCTCGAAGGCGGCGGTGACGGTCGGGTCGCAATACTCCATCAGGCGGCCGCGCGGCACGCCGATGCGCAGGCCAGACAGCGACAGCGGCGCAAGCGCGGAAAACTCCTTGCCGGCCATGATCGCATCGGTGGCGATGCAGGCCTCGACCGACCTTGCCAGCGGACCGAGCGAATCGAGCGACGGCGACAGCGGGAAGGCGCCGTCGAGCGGCACGCGCCGCGCCGTGGGCTTGAAACCGACGACGCCGTTGAGGGCTGCCGGAATGCGCACCGAGCCGCCGGTGTCGGAGCCGATGGAAATGTCTGATGTGCCTTCGGCCGCCGACACGCCCGCGCCCGACGACGAGCCGCCGGGGATCAGCGCCGGATCGGCGGCATTGCCCGGCGTGCCGTAATGCGGGTTGATGCCGAGCGCGGTGAAGGCGAATTCGGTCATGTGGGTCTTGCCGATGATGACGGCCCCTGCCCGCCTCAGGCGCCGCACAACGAGCGCGTCGGCCTGGGCGGGTGCTGCCTCGCGGCGCATCAGCGAGCCGGCCAATGTCGGCTCGCCCGCGACATCGAGCAGATCCTTGATCGAGACGATGGCACCGTCGAGCGGGCCGAGCGTCACCCCTGCCCTGGCCCGCGCATCGGCTGCGTCGGCGGCGTCACGCGCCGCTTCGACATAGAGCTTCATGAACACGCGCTCTTGCCCGGCGCGGACAAAAAGTCGCCCAAAAATCTCTTCGAGCCGATGTCGCGTCGTCATTCAGTCACCCGTTGCTGGCAAGCCATGTTCGCCGCGACTGATAACACGCGCTGGCCCTATGCAAATATGGTTGTCGGAAATCGCGAAGGCCGTACATTCGCAGTGACCGATATCGGAGCCGCCATGACCGCCCATCTTTTCTCGCCGATCAAGCTCGGCACGCTCGAATTCCCCAACCGCATCGCCGTCGCCCCGATGTGCCAATATTCGGCCGACGACGGCTCGGCGACCGACTGGCACCTGCAGCACTGGATGAACCTTGCAATGTCCGGCGCCGGCATGATCACCGTCGAGATGACCGACGTCGAGCGCCGCGGCCGCATCAGCCATGGCTGCATGGGGCTCTATTCCGATGCCAACGAGGCGGCGGCAAGGCGCGCGCTGGACGCGGCCAGACGGGTGGCGACACCCGATGCCAAGTTCGGCGTGCAGCTGGCCCATGCCGGCCGCAAGGCCTCCAATCACCGCCCGTGGGACGGCTCCGGCCCGCTCAAGCCGGAAGAAGATGCATGGCCAGTGGTGTCGAGCTCGGCGCTCGCTTATGCCGACGGCTGGCAGGTGCCGCACGCGCTGACAGAGGAAGAAATCGAGCAGACAATCGGCCATTTCGTCGAGGCGGCGAAACGCGCCGAGCGCGCCGGTTTCGACTTCATCGAGCTGCATTCGGCGCATGGCTATCTGCTGCACCAGTTCCTGTCGCCGCTGTCCAATCACCGCACCGACCAATGGGGCGGTTCGCTCGAAAACCGCATGCGTTTTGCCACCGAAATCGCCCGCCGCGTGGTCGCGGCCGTGCCGAAGCTGATGGTCGGCGCGCGCATGTCGCTGACCGACTGGGTCGACGGCGGCTTCACGCTCGAGGAGGCGATCGAAGTGGCGAAGGCCTATGGCAAGGCTGGTATCGCCTATATCTGCTGCTCGTCAGGCGGCAACTCACCACATCAGAGCCTGCGCACCGGCCCCGGCTACCAGGTGCATCTCGCCGAGGCGGTGAAACAGGCGACAGGCATCCCCGTGCGGGCGGTCGGCATGATCGACCAGCCTGCCCAGGCCGACGCCATCATCCGCGAAGGCCGTGCCGACATGGTCGCGCTTGGCCGTGCGCTGCTTGCCGACCCGCGCTGGCCCTGGCGCGCCGCAGCAACGCTCGGCCACGAGTTCCACGCTGCCCCGCAGCTGGCGCGCTCGGCGGCCTTGATGAAGCAATGGGGTGCGGCGGCCGCGTCCTGACCTGCCCGGGCTCTGGCGTGGCAGACGCCTCCTGCTGGATCAGGACGACACCCGCTCCAGACTGTTCTATCCCTCGCATCGGAAGATTCGGGGGAACAAAAGATGCAAAAAAGCGTCGAGACGATCAGGGGCGACCGCGACGGCATCGCTTATGAATTTGCGGTGCTGCGCCTCGCCGGGTCCGAGCCGGACGCCCCTTCGGCCTATATCCAGGCTGCCCTTCATGGCGACGAGTTGCCGGGCGTGGTTGCCATCGATGCACTGATGCCGCGCCTGCGCCAGGCGGAAGCCGAAGGCCGCATTCGCGGCAACCTGACCATCGTGCCGCGCGCCAATCCCATCGGCGGCACCCAGCAATTGTTCCATGGCGCGCAGGGCCGCTTCGACCTGGGCACCCGCGTCAACTACAACAGAGACTTCCCGCTGCTCGACCGGCCCGACACGTCGCTGCTAGCAGGCGACGACGTGCCGATGACGGCCGACAAGCGCCTCAAGGCGCGGCTGCTGAAGCTGTCGGTCGGCCACGAGATCGTACTCGACCTGCACTGCGACGACGAGGGCGTGGCCTATCTCTACGTGCCCGACGAGCTGTGGCCGGCGATGTCGGATTGCGCCTCGGCCATGGGCGTCGACGCCGTCATCCTGTGGGGTGGCCAGTCGGGCGCCTCCTTCGACGAAGCGTCGCTGCATCCCTGGCTGAAGCTGCCGCGCAAGGAAGCCAAGCTCGAGACCCGCGTCGTCACCACCGTCGAATATCGCGGCATCTCCGACGTCCATACAGGCATTGCCGAATATGATGCGGAAGGCATCTACCGCCTGCTTGTGGCCCGCGGCGTCGTCGCCGACGCGACGGTCGCGGCGCCCGCGCCTTTCGCCGGCGTGGTCGCGCCCATCGACCATATCGAGATGGTGCCGGCCCCCTGCTCCGGCGCCATCCTCTACGACGTCAAGCCCGGCGACTGGGTCAAGTCAGGCGACAGGCTGGCAACCGTCGTGCGTGCACCCGGCGAGGACGGCGGCCGCGTAGAGATCTTCGCGCCCCAGGACGGCTACATCCTCACCCGCCGCTCCCACCGCTTCACCGGCGCCGGCGACGACCTCGTCAAGCTGGTCGGAACGGCGCCGAGCAAGGACGCCCGGTCGGGCGCGCTGGAGGCGTAGGCGAAGAGCCGGAAGCCCCGGCGCCCCACTCATGATCTGAGCTCATCATTCCCGGCGCTATCGCGACGCCGCGCGCAGCCATCGGGTCAGGCTCGTGAGCGCCGGCTCCCGGCTGCGGCTGAACTTGATGGACAGGTAGTAGCTCAGCCCTGTCGGCATCGGCTCGCCTGGCAGCCTTTGCAAGGCGCCTTCGGCAATGCTGCGCTCGCCGAGGAAGTCGGGAACAAGGGCAGCGCCGATGCCGACACGGGCCATGTCGAACGCCAGCTGATAATGCGTGCACAGCTTCCAGCTTTCCTTCTGGAATGTCGAAAGCTCGAGGCTGTTCTGGCGGCAGAAGTCGATCCAGTCGGCCCCCACCGAAGACGGCGACACCTCAGTGGTGATCAACGGGCACGGCCACTCCCCGATGTTGGGCGACGCGACCGCGATCAGCTGCTCGCGCCTGAGCAGGATGCTCCTGTATCCCCGTTGCGAGGGCGTGCAGGTGATGAAAGCGTCGGCGAGCCTGTCGCTCAGCTCGTCCTCGTCGGTGACCGTGATGAGCTGCAGATCGATGTCGGGGTGCCGGGCGAAAAACGCCGGAAGCCGCTCGATGAGCCAGCCGCTGGCAAAGGAGCCATAGACGGCAAGGCGTACCGTTCCACTGGCCGCTCCAACCACCTGCGCGGCCGAGCTTTCGATGAGGTCGAATGCGCGGTCGAGCTCCGATGCGAGGCGACGCCCGGTTTGCGTCAAGACGAGGCCGCGTCCCTGCCGCTCCACCAGCCGCTCTCCGAGCTCCTCGCTCAGCCGCCGGATCTGGTGGCTGACCGCGCTCTGCGTCACGCCAAGTTCCTGGGCCGCATGGGAAACGGAAAGATGCCGCGCCACGGCTTCGAAAGATTGAAGCGCCCGCATCTGGGGCATCGATCGCTTTTTCGTCATGACATATGAATTCCACTCAAGTGAGCTGACTGGAATTCATTATGTTCATCTGTGTCAACGCCTTAGATCATTGCCTTACGGTCGATCGGCTTGCCCGGGAGACACAGCGATCCGACTTCGCATCTGTTGCTGGACTGGAATTCGTGAAATGACGCCCCCTGACACGCCGATGACCAAGCACTTGCGCATCAACAGCCCGACCCTGGAGCCGCAGGACGTGGAGTATCTGGCTGAGTGCCAGTTCGCCATCGAGCCCTCCCTGGCCAAGCTTCTCAGCGTAGCCGAGCTGGCGGGATGGGACCGGACCCACGTGGTGCTGGCGGCGTTTTCGCTCTGCGCGGAATTCGCCAGACAGCCCCAGTATCCGCGCACGAAGCAATGACCTGCCTTTGAGGCAGGCCGTCGCTTGAGGCCACGGGTCAGACGCAGCCCGCCCGCGCAGCCCGTCAGACGAGCCGCCCTATGTGTCCCGACGCGCTCAGTTCGGCACGGTGTCCTTGTAGACGCGGCCATCCTTCATGATGACCAGGAAATTCTTCTCGGGATCGGCGACCAGCTCGAGGTTCTCGAGCGGATTGCCGTCGACCAGCAGCAGGTCGGCGAGTGCGCCTTCTTCCACCACGCCCAGCTTGCCCGGATAGGGATTGCGCTTGCCCGAAAGCTGCAGCAGCTCGGCATTGGTACCCGTTGCCATGGCAAGCGCTTCGGCGGGCGTGTACCAGCGGATGAGCGAAGCCAGGATCGCGCCCTGCTGCCGCGCCAGTTCGCGGGAAAACAGCACGTCCGTCCCCCATGCCGTCTTGATCTTGTATTTCTTTGCCAGCTCGTAGGTCCTGGCGATGCCTGGCCAGACCTCGTCGGCCTTGGCGCGCTCGACAGTGCCCTCCCGGAACCCCTGCCTCAACATCTCCGGCAGCGGCTGCAGGCTCAGCCAGATGTCCTTCTCGGCAATCAGCCTGGCGGTGTCCTCGTCCATGAGGAAGCCGTGTTCGATGCATTTCACCCCGGCCGCGATCGCCTTGTTGATCGAATCCATCGTGAAGGCATGCGCAATCACATAGGTGCCCCAGTTGTCGGCGATCTCGACCGCGGCCCGCAATTCGGCCTCGGTGAAGGTGGTGACGTCGAGCGGACTGAAGGGCGACGACACCCCGCCGCCGGCGGTTATCTTGATATGGGCGGCACCCTGCATGAACTGCTCGCGGGCGCGCAGACGCACCTCGTCGGGGCTATCAACGACAATGCTGCCGCCATTCCGCTCCATGGGTGTGAACGGGCCGCCGATCTGCCGCGGCAGGTCGCTGAACTGCCGGAAATCGCCATGGCCGCTAGTGACCGTGATCATGGCGCCGGACGGGTAGATGCGCGGTCCCACGACGATCCCGTTGTCTATGGCGCGCTTGAGCCCGAACACCGGCCCGCCCACATCGCGAACGGTGGTGAAGCCGCGCATCAGCGTGTGCGTCGCCTCGTCGCCGGCAGCGAGATTGGCGAAGCCGACATCGCCCATCGCTTCCGCAGGCGTCGATGCGATCAGCATCGCGTGCCAATGCGCGTCGATCAGGCCCGGCATCAGCACGCGCCCGCCGCCCGATATGACCTCGGCGCCCGCAGGCTCTATCGCGGCGGTCGAGATGCGCTCGATGACATTGCCCTTCACCAGCACATTCGAAGCGGCCGAGAGCGTGCTCGCCTTGCCGTCGAATATCCGGACGTTTTCGAACAGGATCGCGCCGCTCGGGGCGGGCAGCGGCTCGCTCTCCGCCATGACCACCTCCGCGCCCGGGTCATGCGCGCGGCTTGTCCCGCCGAGACCGGCAAGGAAAACAGGTACGAGCAAAAGAACGCTCGAAAGGCAGCTTCGTATGCCCGTCATCTGAAAGACCCCCAAGGCGGATTGTGGCTGTCTGCAACTGCAATCTTGCCGTGAGAGTGGCACGCCGGGGGCGAACTATCCAGCCGCGATGATGGCTGACGCCAACGATGCCGGGGCCTGGCCTTGGACGCCGCAACACCGGCTCGGCAGGCCGCCCGCACCTGACATCAAACGTCAAGCGGCGGGCCGCAAGCCACATCACTGATGCTGGCTGGCCAGGACCACGCCGAGGCCGATCAGGATCGAGCCGCAGGCCTTGGGGATCATCCATTCGGTCCTGGCGCTGCTGACCCGGCCAAGCGCCAGGGAAGCGATGCCCACAGCCGCCACGTCGGCGAACGAAAACACCAGATTGACGATCACGCCGAGGATCATGAACTGCAGCCACAGCGGCATGGCGGCTGCCGGATCGACGAATTGCGGCAGGAACGTCAGGAAGAACAGTGCCGTCTTCGGGTTGAGCACCTCGACCACGATGCTGTCGCGCAACGTGCTCGACCCGGCGTCGTTTTTGTCGCCGCAGGTCTTGTCCCAGCCGAGGAACATGGTGAGGCCGAGCCACACCAGATAGGCAGCGCCCATGAGCCTGAACGCCTCGTAGACGACAGGCGCATGGGTGACGAGCGAAGCAAGGCCGACGGTCGCCGCTGCAATGTGCACATAACAGCCGAGATGAATGCCAAGGGCCGCCATCAGGCCGGCCTGACGTCCATGCGCCAGGGTCTGTGCCGTCATGTAAAGGATCGCCGGTCCCGGCATGCAGGCAAAGACAAGCGTTGCGAGAGCAAACGGAACCAAGAGTTCCAGCGACAACATGACGGCTCCTCCCCGTACGACCAGATCGCTGGGAGGAATAGGCGCGGCGCTTGGGCGGAAACATACGGCAGGTGTCGTATTTAGTTCGCGCGCGCTTTCGCCCAGCTTGGGGATGGTTAAGGCATTGCAAAGGGGCGGCTGCGGGCGCTGCCGGTCAGCCGGCGGGCAGTCCCAGGCGAACCGCATAGGTGGTGAGTTCGGCGACGCTATGGAGATCGAGTTTGCGCATCAGGTTTTCCCGGTGCTTGCGGGCAGTCAGCGGGCTGATGCCCAGCCGCTCCGCCACCTCGCGCGCCGTCATGCCCTGCGCCACGAGCGCGAGGATCTGGTGCTCGCGACGGGTGAGCGGGATCGGCGAGACGACGTCCTGCACGGGTGCTGCGCTGCGGTTCGGTTCGCTGAAAGCAAAACGCACGGTTTGCGCCAGATAGGTTGCGCCCTTCTTCACCGCCTCGACGGCCGCGATCAGTTCCTCGGGATCGCCGTCCTTGGTCAGATAGGCGCTGGCGCCCGCCTCGATCGCTGCGCGCACCGTCCGTGGCTCGATATTTGCGGTCAGCACCAGGATCTTCAGGCGCGGCGCCAGCTCCCTGATGTCGGAGATGAACTGGATGCCGGCAACGCCGGGCATGCCGAGATCGAGGATCAGAAGGTCAGCGCGCGTGTCGCGGACATGCCGCAAAAGGGCCTCGCCATCGGCCGCTTCGGCGACGATTGTGATGTTGTCCACCGCCGAAAACAGCAGCTTCAGGCCCTCGCGGACAATGGCATGATCGTCGGCGAGGATGGCGGTGAGCGGGCGATTCATGGCGCGAGCATAGCAGGCTTGTCGGCCCGATCGCCAACCAGTCTGAAACAAGTTGTCGATAGATCATCGCGTTATGCTGCCGCAGCGCATACAGAATATTAGGAAAACAGCATGCAGCAAGACAAGATAAGTCGCGAGCTCATCGAGCTTCTGTATCGCAATTCCTATGGCGTGGTCATTTCCAATATCGTCATCTCGATGGCGGCGATCTATGTGCTCAGCAGCGCGGTTTCCACCACCTGGCTCGCCGCATGGCTGAGCGCGCTGTACCTGCTCACCGCCACGCGCGTCTTTGCATCGCGCCAGTTCGTCCGCCGCAGGACGGATTCCGGATCGCTCATGCCCTGGGCCTGGCTGGCGGCGGGCTTTTCGTGGGTGTCGGGGCTGTTATGGGGCGCGCTCGGCTGGGCCGGTTTCCTGCCCGAGGAGCCGGTCGTTCTGTCCTTCACCGTCATTGTTCTGACCGGTCTCGTCTGCGGCACCGTGCCGTCGCTCTCGGCGTTTCCGCCCGCACTCATCGGCTCGATCCTTGCCACCGTCATTCCGGTGGCGCTGCGCTGCATCACCTCAGGAAGCGATTTTTCGGGCGCCTTCCTGTTCCTGTTGACCTCGCTGGTCGCCATCAATTTCTACTATTGCCGCATCACCTATCGCATGCTGCGCGAAACCATCAGCCTGCGCCTGCAGAACGACGATCTGGTCGTGCATCTGGAAGAAGAGCGCGACCGGGCGCAGACGGCCGACCATGCGAAAACGCGCTTCCTCGCCGCCGCCAGCCATGACCTGCGCCAGCCGATCCATGCGCTCAGCCTGCTGGTCTCGACCCTTGCGGTGCTGGGTCAGCGCGGCGACGTGCCGGCGGGCAACGCCCGCGACCTGGCAGGCCGGGCGAAATCGGTGGTCGGCAATCTCAGCGGGCTGCTCAACGCGCTGCTCGATATCTCCAGGCTCGACGCCGGCATCGTTACCGTCGCCAACGAGACCGTGTCGCTGCGCGAGATGTTTCGCGATCTCCACAGTGAATTCGCCGGAGAGGCAAGGCAGCGCGGCCTGGAATGGCGCGTCATCGACACGAGCCTGCGGGTCGAAAGCGATCCGATGATGCTGAGGCGCATCCTCAACAACCTTTTGTCGAACGCCTTTCGCTACACCACCAGTGGCCGCGTGCTGCTCGGCTGCCGCAGGCGGGGCGACAAGGTCGAGATCGAGGTGCTGGACACCGGTCCCGGAATTCCCGGGGACCAGCAGGGCATGGTCTTCGAGGAGTTCGTGCAGTTGCAGAACCCGGCGCGCGACAGGACGCAAGGGCTGGGACTGGGGCTCGCCATCGTCCGCCGCACCGCTGGACTGCTGAAGCATCCGCTCAGGCTGGTTTCGAAGCCAGGCAAAGGCTCGATGTTCTCGGTCACGGTGCCGATGGTGCGCACGGCGATGACACCCCAGCCCGTGGAAAGGCCGGCGTCCGCCGGCATCGCTGCCGGCCTCATGATCGTCGAGGACGAAGGAGACATTCTCGACGCCATGGTGCAACTGCTGACGCTGGAGGGGCACAAGGTTTATCCCGGCCGTTCGGCCGCGGAGGCCCTGGCTGCCCATGCCAAAGCGTCGACCGCCGGCCATGCCCCGGTCGACCTCGTCGTCGCCGACTACCGTCTCGCCGACGGCGTCACCGGGTTCCAGGCGATCCAGATGATCCGCGCCCGCCTGGGGCGCGCAGTCCCCGCCGTCATCGTCACCGGCGACACCTCGCCGGAACGGCTGAAGGAGGTGACGTCAAGCGGCGCCCGCATCCTGCACAAGCCCATTTCAGGCGAGGATCTCAGGGACGCGATCGAGGCGGCATGTCGACAGCGCTAGAGGCTGTGCCGCGTGCCATCAGGACGCGCGGCACAGAGCCAATCAGCCATAGACCAGTTTGTCCTGCCGTGCCCTGAGCTCGGCGATCTTCGAGTTTGGCGCAACCGCGGCATTGGCCGTGGTGATCAGCTCGCCCTTCCTGATCGGGGCGGTGACCGTGCCGCCCTGCAGCAGGCCGCAGGGGATGGCTTTTGCGGCGCGTGCCTCGCCAGCCGTCATGATCCAGGCGCGGTAGGTGTATTCGCCGATGGCGTCGAGCGCATCGCCGGGTGCGAGGTCCTTCTTGGCCACCGCGCAGACATCGGCCACCGGCTTTGCCAGCGGCACCATGTCGGCCTTGCCGTAGAGCACGACACGGGCGCAGGTCAGCGGCACCTCGAGCGAGGTCAAATGGTAAGGCCGGTGGAAGGTGAAATACGGGCCATGGCCCATCTTCAGATCTTCCATGCGCTCACGAATGCGCGGATGCGACATGTCGGCGATGACGAAGACGCCGGGAGCCACACCCTTGCCGATCGAATAGTCGACGACGCCGACCTTGGACAAAACGCCGCCGTCCTTTTCAGGGATGAGCACCTTGTTGAGTTCGGGCAGCGTCGCCGCCGGACCGTGCATGCCGGCCTTGTCGGGAACGAGGCCGGTGGCGTTGGCGATCGCCGCCATCTCGACCATGGTCTTGGAGCCGTCGACGAACTCGACCAGCATGCGCACGTTCATGTTGCGGCGCTTGGCTTCCTCGGCATAATCGTGCGGCACCGCGTCGATGTTGAGCGGGTTGTTCTTGCCCTTGCCGGCGGCAACGATGGTGTGGCCCATCGCCGAGACGAACTCGATCAGCTCCATGCACGACGACGGCTCGTCGCCGGCGCCCAGCGAATAGGTGACGCCGAGCCGGTCGGCCTCCGACTTGAGATAGGCGCCGATGGTGACATCGGCCTCGACATTCATCATGACAAGATGCTTGCCATGCTCCATGGCGCGCAGGCCGATCTCGGCACCGACGGCGGGCACGCCAGTCGCATCGATGACGACGTCGATCAGGCCGCTGTTGAGGATCAGGTCGGCATCGTTGGTCACCGCAACCTTGCCCGCCTCGATCGCCTCGCTCATCGCCGAGCCGGAGGCGACTTCGCGGGCATGGCCCTTTTCCTGGTAGGCGATGTCGACGGCGCGATGCGCGTTGGGCAAATTGAGCTCTGAGATCGCGCCGACCTCGATACCCGGCATATGCGCCCCCCGCGCCACGATGTCGGTGCCCATCTCGCCCGAGCCGATCAGGCCGATGCGGATCGGCTTGCCCGACTTCTGCCGCTCCACGAGGTCTCGCGCCAAGCCCACAGGCGCTACGTTGATCGTCATCTGGTGGTCCTCCCGAACGATAGAAAGGCAGCTTCTCTACCGCGCGACGGGTATTGAATTATGGCGCACTGTCAACCGGAATGTCGCCCCGGCCCGAAGGCGCTTTGTCAGGAGCCTGCCTGCTTCGGCTGTTTCGCTTCCGGCTTTGCCGCTAACATCGGCCGCAATGACGCCCGACAGCGCTGCACCGCAGCCCTGAAGCCGAGCCAGCGAGCGCGGCGGGCGCGGGAACGCAAGGTATTTGAAAAACTTGGAAGCCGATCCAGATTCAATTTCTGAAGATCGGCCCCTGTGGGGAGGAGTGCAATGGCTGAGAAAGTCCTTGTCCTGCTTGGCACCAAAAAGGGTGCTTTCATTGCCGAGAGCGACGCTGCCAGGCGGTCGTGGAAGCTGCGCGGACCGTACTGCGAGACATGGCCGATCAACCATGTCGTCGCCGACCCGAAGACAGACGCAATCTGGGGTGCGGGCGGCAATGAATGGTTCGGCCCGGCGGTTTGGAAATCGACCGACCTCGGCGAGACGTGGACGCACTCATCCGAGGGGCTCGCATATGCCGAGGGCGAGGAGCCGATCAAGGCGGTGTGGAGCCTCGCCAAGGGCAATGGCAGCCTCTATGCCGGCGTCCAGCCGGCGGGGCTGTTTCGCAGCGACGACGACGGCCACAGCTGGAGCCACGTCGAAGCGCTGCAGAAGCACCCTTCCCGCCCGCACTGGAACCCCGGCGGCGCCGGCCTGATCCTGCATTCCCTCGTGCTCGACCCCGACGACCACGACCGCATCTGGATCGGCATTTCGGCCGCCGGCGTGTTCTACAGCGGTGACGGCGGCCAGAGCTGGGAGCCGCGCAACCTCGGCACCCGCGCCGACTTCCTGCCCGAGGGCGAGAACTATCCCGAATTCGGCCAGTGCGTGCACAATCTGGTCATGGCGCCCGGCATGCCCGACCGGCTCTACCAGCAGAACCATTGCGGCATGTATCGCTCCGACGATGGCGGCAGGCGCTGGGTCAGCATCGAAAAGGGCCTGCCCTCGACTTTCGGATTTCCAGCCGCCGCCCATCCGCGCGACCCCGACACCCTCTACCTCGTGCCGCTCAACGGCGACAGCGCCGGCCGCTATGTACCCGACGCCAAGGCGGCGGTGTGGCGGACGCGCGATGCCGGCCATGGCTGGCAGGCGATGCGCAACGGCCTGCCGCAGGAAAACGCCTATATCGGCGTGCTCAGGCAGGCGATGGCGACCGACCGGCTTGAGCCCGCCGGCGTCTATTTCGGCACCAGTTCGGGGGCGCTGTTTGCCAGTTCCGACGAGGGCGAAAGCTGGATCGACGTCGCCCAGCACCTGCCGACGATCCTGTCGGTGGAAACGCTCGTGGTCGACTGAGGAAGGGCGCATGGACAACACCCATTCCCCCGGCGCCGCGCCTGCCCAGGGGCTGGCGACAATCGTGGTGCGCCTGCCCGGCGTGCTGGTCGACCTGTTTCCCGGTGCTGTCAGGCGGGTCGAAGTCAAGGCTGCGACCGTCCGCGACATGGTCGACGAGCTCGACCGCCGCTGGCCCGGCATGCGCGACCGCATCTGCGATTCCCGGCCGGCCATCCGCAAGCACATGAACGTTTTCATCGACGGCGAACGCGCGACGCTCGCCACGAAGCTCAGCCCCGGCGTCGAGGTCTTCGTGCTGACGGCAATCAGCGGCGGCTAGAGGCAAATGCAACTATTTGAATATTTTAGAATCCGGTAATTCTACATATAGATGAAACAACATGCCTTGGCATATATATTTGCAAAGATTGCATCCTATTCTTCTGTTGACCTTTCCCCAAAGACAAGCTCTCAGTCCACTCGGGTGAATCGCCGGTTCCGGGCGGTCATTGCGAATGGGATTACTGCAGCCGCACCACTCACAGGTGTCGGGCTGGAGCTGGCGGGGGCCACCGATGAAGCATCAGACGACAACACGCGCGGTCGCGACAATGGCTGCGCGGTGCCGGACGCTTACCCGCCTGTTGCTTATGCTCTGCATGGGCATGTTCTGGCCGTCGATGGCTTTCAGCGCGGCGCCTACGGCATCAATCGTCGTTGCGAACAGCGATCTCAATATCGGCGGCACGTCGCTGGTCACGTTTACTTTCTCGGAAGCGGTAACCGGCTTTACCAATTTCGACCTGACCATCACCAACGGAACACTGACACCAGTGGCCTCCTCCGATGGCGGCATCACCTGGACGGCGACATTCACACCGTCGAGTTCCATCACCGCCCCAACCAACAGGATTACCCTGAACCTGGCGGGCGTGACGAACCTGGGCAGCGAGGCTGGCAGCGGCACCGTCGATTCCAACAACTATCGGATCGACACCCAGCGGCCGACAGCGACCATCGTTTTGTACCCTACCTACATCGGCATTGGCCAGACGTCGCAGGTGACAATCACGTTTTCCGAGGAGGTAGCCGGCTTTAGCAACGCCGACCTCACCATCAGCAACGGCACCTTGTCGGCTGTCTCGTCCTCGGACGGCGGCATCACCTGGACGGCGACCTTTACCCCCGCTGCGGGCATCACCCAATCATCCAATGTGATCACGCTGAACAATTGGGGTGTGGCGGACCTCTTTGGCAACCAAGGCAGCGGAACAACCGATTCCAACAATTATGGTGTCGACTCGCAGCGACCGACCGTAGCAATCACCATGGCCCGAAGCGCCCTCAAAGCCGGCGACACATCCCTGGTAACCTTCACCTTCTCGGAAGCGGTGACTGGCTTTGACAATGCCGACCTGACCATACCGAACGGCAGCCTTTCGCCCCCCTCCTCCTCGGACGGCGGGATCACCTGGACGGCGACATTCACGCCAAATGCGAACGTTCGTTTCACGACCAATCTGATTTCCCTCAACAACGCCGGCGTGGCCGACCTCGCCGGCAATCTCGGTGCCGGCGTGACCAATTCGGCCAATTTCAGCATCGACACCATAAGGCCGACGGCAACGGTCATCGTGGCGATACCCGTTCTGAAGGCAGGTGAAACAGCCCTGGTGACCATCACCTTCTCGGAGGCGGTGGCCGGCTTTGACAACACCGACCTGAGCGTCGCCAACGGGACGCTGTCGGCTGTTTCATCCACGGATGGTGGCATTACCTGGACGGCGACATTCACGCCGACAGCAGGCATCACGTCCTCGGCCAACCAGATTATTCTGTCCAACACGGGCGTGACCAACGCGTCCGGAAACACCGGCAGCGGAACAACCGCTTCGAACAACTATTCGGTCCAGACGGCTCGCCCTACGGCGACGATCGTCGTTGCGACACCCGCGCTTGTCACCGGCGGAACGTCGGTGGTGACGATCACCTTCTCGGAGGCGGTGACCGGCTTCACCACCGCAGATATGACTGCGGACAACGGCACATTGTCTGGCCTGAGTTCGTCGGATGGTGGCGTCATATGGACCGCCACGCTCACCCCGGCCGCAGGTGTGTCTGCCGCAACCAACCATATCGAGCTCGACCTGACCGGCGTGGTCAATAGCTCGGCCAATCCGGGCACCGGCGCCGCCATATCGAACAACTACACGGTCAATGCACCCACCATGTCGCTGCCGGCCACGCTTGCCGATGGCGTGGTCGGGCGCCCCTATTCGCAGACGCTGAGCGCGACGGGCGGCACCGCCCCCTACACCTTCAGCATCACTGCTGGCTCCCTGCCAACCGGCCTGACGTTGAACGGGGCGACAGGTGTCGTGTCCGGCACGCCGTCCACCGCAGGCACGTCCACCTTCACGATTGCCGCATTGGATTCGCGGTCCTTCCGCGTGACGGAAGACTACACCGTGACGGTGGCCGCGCTCGCCCCCGATCCGACCGAGGATGCCGAGGTCACCGGCCTGCTGACCGCTCAGGTCGACGCTGCCCGCCGCTTCGCCGACAGCCAGGTTCAGAACTTCAACTCACGGCTCGAGCAGTTGCACGACGAAGGCGACCGCCGCCGCAACAGCATGGCCGTGCGGCTCGGCTATTCCGGCAATGACGGCAAGAGCGACGAGGACCGGCGCTTCGAGGAGCTGCTGGGCAAATCCTCGAGGACCGAAGCCGGCGGCGGCTTCGCCATGCACAACTATGCCGAGGACAAGAAGTCCAGCCAGCCGGCGCAGCCAGCTGCCGATGTCGACCTCGGCAGGCTCGCCGTGTGGACCGGCGGCTACGTCAATTTCGGCAAGCGCGACGACGGCAAGCTGAGCCTCGACTACACCACCGCAGGCGTCAGCGGCGGCATGGACTACCGCTTCTCCAAGTCGCTGGTGGCGGGTTTCGGGCTCGGCTACGGCCGCGACGCCACCGACATCGGCGCCAACGGCACCGAAAGCCGCGCGCATGCCTATAGCGGCGCAGTCTATGCAAGCTACCAGCCGTTCAAGTCGACCTATCTCGACGGTCTCATCGGCGGCAGCTGGCTCGACCTCTCCAGCAAGCGCTACGAGACTGCAAGCGGCACCTTTGCGATGGGTGACCGCAGCGGCACCCAGATCTTCGGCTCGATCACCGCAAGCTATGAGAAGCGCGACGATGCCTGGCTGATCTCGCCCTATGGCCGGCTGGACTTCTCGCGCTCGTGGCTGGACGGCTATACCGAAAGCGGCAGCGGCGCCGGCCTGCTGAGATATGGCAGCCAGACCGTCGACACGGTGTCTGGCATCGCCGGCCTTCGCGTCGAATATGCAGTCACCACCGACTGGGGCACGCTGAAGCCGGGCGCCCGGATCGAGTATGTCCATGATTTCGCGGGGTCCAGCCAGGTCAGCCTCGGCTATGCCGACACCGGCGGCCTGGACTACGTCTTCCAGACCGAGGGCAAGGGCAGCGACTATGTCACGCTCGGCGCATCGCTTGACGCCGCTCTCAGCGGCAGCTGGACGGCAAGGTTCGACTATCGCACCGCCGTCGGCGGCGTCGGCCAGAGCCATGCGCTCGGCCTCAAGGTCGGCAGGAATTTCTGACCATGGCAGCCGGCGGCTTGAGATTGCCGCCGGCCACCTGCCCCACAGCGGTCCCAGCTCGCCGGAGCGCGCGGCCTATCCTGTTGCCACAACATGATTTTTCCGTGAGGCGGTTCCCTCCCCGGGCGAACTTGCTCTACTATCCGTTCACGGATTCCATCTTACGCTAGGGGACCAAGATGATGCGACGGACAGGCCTTTTCCTGGCATTGATGCTCGCCTTTGCGCCGGCCTTGCCGCAAGTTGCGGCGGCGCAGGAGCGCGTCGAGACGCTGCGCATGCGCCCGGGCGCGACGCAGACGACGGTGCGCGGCATCGTCTTTGGCCGCATCAGCGCCTCTTACCGGCTCGAGGCGCGCGCCGGCCAGCGCATGAGCCTCGACCTCAGCTCGCGCAACACCTTCCTTTATTTCAACGTGCTCGACCCGCGCGGCCGCACCATCGCCCGCGAACAGACCCAATGGGACGGCCGCCTGCCGGCCACCGGCGTCTACACCATCCAGATCTATCTCGTGCGCGCCGAGGCCCGCCGCAACGTGCCGGCCCCCTTCTCGCTCAGCGTCGCGATTTTCGGCCGTGGTGGCGAAACAGGTCCCGGCCCGGCTCCCGGCCCCGATCCGGTACCGGGTCCGCGCTCCTGGCGCGTGGTCGGCGTGACGCCCAACGACGTGCTCAACATGCGCACGACCCCTTCGCCGCGCGGCGCAATCGTCGCCGAAATCCCCTTCGACGCCGGCGGCCTGCGCAATCTCGGCTGCCAGGATGGCCAGAGCTGGTGCAAGGTGCGCTATCGCGGCCAGGAAGGCTGGGTCAACGGCCGCTTCCTGCGGCCTGAATAGGCAGCGCGACATCTGAACCCAAAAGGCCCGGCACAACGCCGGGCCTTTTTTGTCGCTGGGCCGCGGGACGCTCGTGCAGCTTGCAGTCAAGCGTCCGGCGCAGGCGCGGAAACGAACCCTCGCCTGCTGCTTTGTGCCTGAAACCCGCCCTTTCAAATATTCGGACAACAATCTTCCTGCACAGTCCCTCAGCGCGCCGGACTTGGCGGCGACGCGACCTGCCAAGCCGTCTCGACAACCGCTGACATCGCTTTCAGGGGGGCAAAACGTGCTGCCGTTACATCTGCGCGCGCTGTATCGCGCATGCCTTTACATCACGATCACCCTTGCGACGGCTGCCGTCGTCACGTCGGGGCCGGCACGAGCCGGCCAAGCGGTCGACCTGCAACTGGTCATCGCCGCCGACGTCTCCACCTCGATGGATCGCGAGGAAAAGACGCTGCAGCAGCAGGGGTTTGTCCTCGCCTTCCGCGACCCTGAACTGATCCGCATGATGCTGGCCGGTCCCGAAGGGCGGATCTCGGTGACCTATTTCGAATGGGGCGGCGACCGCACGCCCAAGCTGGTCGTGCCCTGGACTGTCATCGACAGCCCGCAGGCGGCCCTTGCCTTCGCCCAGCGGCTGGAGCGGAATTTCCCCTCCCGCCTGCCGCGCGGCACCTCGATCGGCATGGCGCTCGACTATTCTAGCTATCTGCTGCAGTCGAGCGGCTATGATGCCGGCCGCAACGTCGTCAACCTGTCGGGCGACGGGGTGAACAACAACGTGCCCGACGTCGAGGAGACGCGGGCGCGGCTGCTCGATATGGGCACGACCATCAACGGCATGCCCATCGTCTACAAGGGCCTGTTGCAGGGTGTGCTCGACGGCGCCGAGGACGATTTTCCGCCCGAATACCTCATCGACTACTACCGTAACGAGGTCATCGGCGGCCCCGGCGCCTTTGTCGAACCGGTGACGGCGCGGCAGAACTATTCGGCCGCCATCCTGCGCAAGCTGATCCGCGAGATCGGCGCCAACAGGCTGACAATAGGCTCGATGGATCAGGACATGGGATGCGCACCGCATGAAGCCGAACGCTGCGCTGGCAAGCTGCGCGTGCTGACAGGCTTTGCCACCGACCCCACATGAGCGGGCCGCCCCGCCCTGAAATTTTGTCTCACCACGAAACAGAATTTGTCCCCGGCGGCGACGCCGGGGCTTGGCGTTTGCGGCGGTTGCAGCTGCCTGAACCACACACAAACGCCTCATTCATCGTGCGTTCAAATCGCGGTCACTAAGCTGTGACCACAACGATTCGAGGACCAACCCGTGTCACGCGCACCCATATTCTCCCTCCGCACTGCACTTGCCTCACTCTGCCTCGGCGGCCTTCTGACCGCGGGCTCCGCGCTGCTTCCCGAGACGGCCTCGGCGCAGCGCATGCAGCCTTGCGCCACCGAAGGCGGCACCTGCCGGCTGCCCTATCCAGCCGAAGTGGTCTACGGCGCCAAAGGCCGGATGACCTCGCGTTTCATCGACGGCCCGTCCGTGCGCTGCTCGAACCGCGTCTTCGGCGATCCGGCACCGGGCGTCCGCAAGAGCTGCTACATCGTCCTGCGCGGCAGGGGTCGCGACCGCGACTATGGTGATGGCGGCTGGGGCGACGGCGGCTGGAACAATGGCGGTGGCTGGGACAATGGCGGCGGTGGCTGGGGCGATGGCGGTTATGGCGAGCCGCGCCGCAATCGCTGGGTCGCCTGCGCCAGCGAGAACGACTACTGCGACTTCAACGGCCGCAAGCGCGTCCGCTACGGCGTCCCCGGCAACTTCGAGGAAGGTGTATTCCGCGACGGCGTCGAGTGCAGCAACGACGTGTTCGGCGACCCGGCCCCCGGCGCGCGCAAGCGCTGCTACGTCCAGAACTGATTTTTCCCAAGGGAGGCGCGGAATCTGCGCCTCCCTTTCTCCGGACCAGTTTCGCGAGCGCCCCTACCCACCGGATAGCCCTCTCGCCGGATAGACCTCTCCGCCGGATTGTCCGCTTTCCCAAGGAATTCTCGATGCCGACGCGACGAAATCTCTTGCTCGCTTCCGGAGCGGCACTTGCCGCTGGCACCCTCGCCAGCCGTTTTGCCACGGCCGCGTCTGAACAGGCCGAGACCTGGCACATGCCCGACGAAGGGGCAAAACACGCCGCCACATGGATGGCATTTGGCCCGAGCCCGGACATCTGGGGCGGAAAACTCCTGCCTGTCGTCCGCGAGAACCTCGCCGGCATCGCCAAGGCGATTGCGGCGCACGAGCCGCTGAAGATGCTGGTGCGCGAAGACGACCACGACATCGCCGAACGCCTGTGCGGCCCCTCGGTCACGCTGGTGACCCAGCCCATCGACGACCTGTGGATGCGCGACACCGGGCCGGTGTTCGTGAAGGATCAATCCGGCCAGGCTGGTGCCATCGGCTTCAACTTCAATGGCTGGGGCGACAAGCAGGCGCACGAGTACGACGCCGAGGTTGCGGGTTTCGTCGCCGGCAAGGCCGGCGCGACATTCATCGAGACAAAACTGGTGCTCGAAGGCGGCGGCATCGAGGTCGACGGCGAAGGCACCGCCATCATCACCGAGAGCTGCGTGCTCAACGCCAACCGCAATCCCGGCGTCAGCAAGGCCCAATGCGAAGCCGAACTCTTTCGCCTGCTCGGTCTGCAGAAGATCATCTGGCTGCCCGGAATTGCCGGCAAGGACATTACCGACGGGCACACCGACTTCTACGCCCGCTTCACCAGCCCGGGCGTGGTCGTCGCCGGTTTGGACCCCGACCCCTCATCCTATGACCACGCCGTGACCAAGCGGCACCTGGAAATCCTCAGGCAGTCGAGCGACGCCAAGGGACGCAAATTGAAGGTGGTCGTGCTGCAAGGCCCCTCGACGGTGCGAAGCAAGTACGAAAACAAGGACTTCGCAGCCGGCTACATCAATTTCTATGTCTGCAACGGAGCCGTCATCGCCCCCGAATTCGGCGACAGGCAGGCCGACGCCAACACGCGGGACGCGCTCAGGGACCTGTTTCCCGGCCGCGACATCATCCAGCTGAACATCGACGGCATCGCCGCCGGCGGCGGCGGAATTCACTGCACGACCCAGCAGCAGCCAGCCTGACGACGGACAACGGACGCCACCGCCCTCTCCGGTGGCGGCCCGCCGCCCCTCACGCAAAACACGCCTCGATCAGCGCCAGCCGTCTGCAGGCCGAGATTCTCCGTGACTGCGGGCTCGATGGCGTTCATCCGTCCGCTCGATCCATTGAACCTGGACCGCAACAGGCCCGCGGAACGTCGGCGCCTGCGGTAGCCATGACCCGACGTCCCATCCTCATGACCGAGCGTCCCAATCTGTAGCTGCATGCGGCGACAGCCTTGCTCGGCTGTGCCAGAAATCTCGCGGCAACGACATACGCGCAAAGACATCCGGAACGCCCTGCCTGCCTCGTGGCGCGCCACTGCCTGCAAGCCGCGCGCTCGCGGATGCGAGTAGCGTGACGGAGCGGCAAGGCGCCGGCATCGCGGTCGGCAGCCTTTGTCCCGGCACCGTGAAAACGTGCCGGAGACAGGGTCCATCTGCCCGGGTGGACCAGGCCTATTGCGTCGGGCGGGGGAAGAATATGACTGTCACAAGCGCCAACTCGAACCGGGCGGCGGCCCTGACCGCAACCGCGCTCGTCTCGATGATTTCAGCCTATGCCATCGTCTCGCCGGCACAGGCCCAGTTCGTCTGCGTCGACGGCGCAGCGTCCGCTCAAGGCGCAACGGCTGCCGGATCACCAGCCAGTTTCGCCTGCGGCAACGGTGCCAATGCCAGCGGCATTTCAGGCAGCAACAACACGGCAACAGGGACAGGCGCCAACGCCAGCGGCGACCGCAGCGGCAACACCGCAACCGGCAATGCCAACGCCTCCGGCAACGGCTCCAGCAACTCGGCCTACGGCAACAACACCAACGCCAGCGGCAACGGCAGCACGAACACGGCAGTCGGCGACGGGGCGATTGCCAGTGGCGCAGGCAGCAAGAACATCGCCACCGGGTTCATCGCCACTGCCGGCGGCGATGGCAGCAACAACAGCGCTTCGGGGACACGGGCGAATGCCGTCGGCAACAACAGCTCCAATGTCGCGTCCGGCAACGGCGCCAATGCCGGTGGCGACAACAGCAACAACAACGCCTCCGGAACACGGGCGAATGCCAGCGGCAACATCAGTTCCAACGTTGCGAGCGGCCTGAACGCCAATGCGAGCGGTGACGGCAGCAGAAACGTCGCGACAGGCGACGGCGCCAATGCCAGCGGCGCCAACAGCTTCAACGCCGCGACGGGCTTTCTTGCCACTGCAAGCGGTGCAGGATCCGGCAACGTCGCGTCAGGCGCTTTTGCCAACGCCAACGGCACCGGCAGCGCCAACGTCGCATTGGGCGTCAACGCCAATGCGAGCGGCAGCGGCACCTTCAACACCGCCGTGGGCTACGGCTCGACCGCCACCGGCGCCAATTCCTCGGCATTCGGCAACGGCGCATCGGCGACCCATGCAAATTCCATGGCGATTGGCACCGGCGCCACAGCGACGCGCGCCAACCAGCAATCCTTCGGCACGGCTTCGAACACTTACACGATGGGCGGCATCACCTCGGCAGCGAGCCGTGCGGCGCAGACCGGGCCGCTGCAATTCGTCACAACCGACAGCGGCGGCAATCTCGGCTCCAGCACGCTCGGCGATCTCGGAATTGCCGGCATCGCCGACATCGCCGGCATCAACGGACAGATCGCCGGGCTCAACAGCCGCCTCAACGACCTCGACGGCAGGAGCAGCAAGGCGCTCAACGGTGTCGCCATGGCCTTTGCGATGTCGGGCACGCCGTGGGTCATGCCCGCCGAACGCTTCGCCATGACGCTGAACTGGGGCACGTTCGACGGCACCAACGCCCTGGCCCTGAGCGGGGCGATGCGCCTTGGCGAGCATGTTCAGGCCAATGGCGGCGTTGCATATGGCACCAATGGCGGCGGCGTGGGCGGACGCCTGGGCGTGCGGATAGGCTGGTGAGACAGATCGCCAAAAGCTTGGCCCGCCCCCTCGGCCCCGTCCTTCTTGCGCTGTTGCTGCAGCAGCCCTGGGCGTTCTACGGCGCAAGGGCTCAGGAACAGGCGTCGACGGCGGCGTCCAAGACCTCTCGTCTGTCGCCTGCCCTGCCCGTCTCCCTGGAGCAGGCGCTCTATCTGATCCGCTCCACGCTGCTGACGCTCAACGACGCCAACCGGTCGGGCAACTACACGGTGCTGCATGATCTTGCCGCACCCGACTTCCAGGCGCAGAACTCGGCAGCCGACCTTGGCCAGAGCTTTTCCGACCTGCGGCACCGCAATTTCGATCTCTATGGCGTGGCCCTTCTGGCGCCGCAATTCACCGAAGCGCCCGCGCTCGATCAAAATGGCCTGCTGCGCCTTGCGGGCTACTTCCCCACCCGCCCGCAGCAGATCAAGTTCGACCTGGTCTTCCAGGTCGCGTCAGGGCAATGGCGGCTGCTTGCCATATCGGTCGCCACGCCGGAAGCCCCGCAGGCGGAGGTGGCGCAGCAGCAAGCCCAGCCGAAGCATTAAAAGCAGAGCAAATAGGACAACGCTGAATACGCCGGGTAGAAAGGCTTCACATAGGCGAAAGCCCCCGGGCCAGGCCGGGGGCTGCGTTTCAGTCATTCACCTTGTGCGGTCTCAAAACGCCATGCGGACGCCCAGGCGGCCCCCATAGCTCTGATAGTCGTTGCCGATAGACGCGGTGCCTTCGGCAAAGCCGTTCAGGCCGGTTCCCGACACCAGCGTGGCGCCCAGCTGGAACTGGCCGTAGGCATCGATCGGATCGTTGGCCAGTGCGCTGGTTGCGCCGTTGACGAAACGCACCCCGTCCTTGCCTTCGAACTCGTTCACCAGATGGGCGCCGAGATAGAAGGTGGCCACACCGTTGCCAACCGGCGCCGTTCCGCCGATGCGGGCGCCGACCTTGCCGCGAAGGCTGTTTGCACTGTCGAAGTCGACCGCCGCGCCCAGCACCTCGAGCGTGTCGAGGCTGGTCCGGCTGTAGGCGAGGCTGGCAACCGGCTCGAGGAAGAAGCTGGCGTCGCCGAAGCGGGCGCCGGCCTCGAGCTGGAGCCCGAAGGCGGTGCCGTCGAGCTTTTCGGTGAAGCCGCCTGTCACGCTGTCGATCTTGGCGCCGAACACGTCATATTTGGCCAGCGCGTTGACGAAGTAGTTGCCCCACTGCCCCTGGGCATAAGCGCCCAGATTGTAGGCATCGTAGTCGGTGCGATCTTCGGTGCCGGCAAAGGTCAAGGCCGAGGCGAGGTAACCGCCGGTCAGACCATAGGTCACGCCGCCGATCGTGCCGAGATCGGCGCCGACCTGGCCGCCCACATGCTTCTGGCGGTAGGACAGATCGTAATCGCCGGAACTTGCCGCATAGGCCTGGTCGCGCTCGTCGGCAGAGCTGTAGAACTGGGCCCACAGGCGCCCCTGCTCGACACCGTCCTTGGCCGGGTCGCGCAGGCTCGCCGTGCGCGCCGACCAGGCGTCGGCCGACTGTCGCCACAACGCCTGGGCGCCTTCATTGACCTTGAGCATCTGGAACAGGCCGAACCCTTCAGACGCCGAGAGGTAGAAGTCGTTGCCAAGCGCGTCGTAGTTGAGCGCATAGCGGGCAAAACCGGCATTGACCGTGTCCGGCGACAGCGTGAAGGCGCCCGCCGTAGTGCCGCCGGCCGCATCGACCAGCGTCAGCGTGCGGCCCGGCAGCAAGGCGCCGCCGCGCACCGAGTTGATCGCAATCGTCGTGGTGCCGGAGGCCGAGCCGCCGATCACCAGCAGGTCGCTCGTGCCAGCCGAGGCAGTGTCGATGTCGAGCGCCAGCCGGCCGTTGATGCCGACATAGTCACCCGACATCGTCAGCACCTCGCCGGCGCGATTGTTGGCCAGCGTCACCAGTCCGGAATTGTCGAAGCGTTCGAGATTGGCCAGCGTCGCGTTGTCCCGCAGGCTGACCACGCCGGAGTTGACGAAAAGGTCGTTGCCGTCCCAGAACTCGCTGGTGCCGGAGAGCTCGAACCTGCCGCTGTTGACGATGAGGTCGTCGCCCGCGTCAAAGGACACGCCGCCGATGAAGGTTCCGGAATTGATCAGCCTGACGGTGCCGCTGTTGACCATGACCGTCGGCACCGAAGTTGCACTGAGAATGCCGGCATTGTCGATCAGCACGTTCGCGCCGCGGGCCACAATTGCCGTGCGCGTGCCGTAAAGGCCGCTCACTTCGCCGCCGGCGAGGATGTCGATGCGCGTATCGCCTGTGCTTGCGGCATACACGATCTCCTCGGCGTGGCCTTGCACCTTGCCCGAAATCCGGAGGCTCGTGTCGCCATTGCCGGTTTCGGCGCTGATGGCGCGGCCATCGGCGGCATGGACGTTGCCGACGTCGATCCGTACCGCCCCGGAAGCAGTGTCTGCCAGGATGCCGTCGCTGCCATCGCCGGTGACGTGGAGGTTGCGAAGCGCAAGCTCGATGCCGCCATCGCCAGACAGAACGATGCCATCGGCCCTATAGCCCGACACCGAGACTGAATCGGCGATCACGGTGGTGCCGGCGCCGCCGCCCGCCACGATGCCATGGGCGTTTTCGCCGCGCACGGCGATTGTGCCGGTGTCGACGATCTTGACCTTGCCGGAGGTGCTGTAGGCTTCGATGCCGTGGGCATCGTCCCGGGCGGTGTCGATGTTGCCGGCGGTGACGTCAATGTCCCCGCTGTCGCTGTAGGCGCCGATGCCGACGGCGGATTTGCCCCGCGTGGTGATGGTGCCGTTTGCGACGACGGTCAGGTTGCCGCTGCCCGAGTTCGCGGTGACGGCGTTGCCGCCCCGACCGGTTGTATTGATATCGGCGACCGTGATGTCGACGTCGCCATCGGTCTCGACCTTGACGCCGTTGCTGCCCCAGCCCGCCGTCGAGATCGTGCCGTGGGCATTGACCGTGACGGCTCCCGTCGCGGATGTGGCGAGGATGGCATCCGCCAGGTCGCCGCTGGTGGCAACCGACCCCACGTCGATGGCGATCGGACCCGAGGTCGTCTCCGCCAAAACGCCGCGGCTTTCTTCGCCCTGAGTCACGATGGAGTTCGCCCTAAGGTCGATGCGGCCGGTATCCGTCGTCGCAAAGACGCCGTTGGCAAATGCCCCCTGCGACCTGATCTCGTCGGCGACAAGGGTCAGGTTGCCGTCGATGCTGCGCAGGTCGATGACATAGCCATCCTGGCCGGTCGTCGAGGCCGATCCGATCCTGACGTCGACATTGCCCTCTGTCGAGAAGCCATAGATCGCGGTGCCGCGGACACCCCCCGCTGCGGCTGACGCCATGTCGATCTCGATATTGCCGAGCGTGCTCTGGGCGGCGACGGCGATGCCGTCGGCGGCCGTCACCCTTCCGGTGCTGGTTACGGTGATGTCGCCGCCGCCGGTACGCGTGAAGATGGCGGTCGACCTCGCGCCGGTCGTCGACACGTTGCCGCTGTTGCCGATGACGACGTCGCCCTGGTCGCTCTCGGCCCTGATGGCCTCGGCGTTCGCTCCCGTCGTTCCCAATGTCCCCGCATTGGTGACGCGGACGTCCTTGCTTCCGCCCTTGGCGGCGATGGCCACCGCGTCGTCGCCGGTGGTGGTCACCGTGCCGCCATTGGTCACCGTCACGGCGCCGTCGATGCTGACGGCATTGATGCCGTGGCTGTCGCTGCCGGTCGTGGAGATGACGCCGGTATTTCCGACAGTCACATCGCCCTGGCTGCTGGTGGCGAAGATGGCGATCGAGCGGTCGCCGCCAGTGCCCACCGATCCGGAGTTGGTCGCCGAAACCGCGCCAGCGCCCCCCTCGACGAACATGCCGGCTGAATCGTTGCCGGTCGTGGTCATCGTGCCGCTGTTCGTCGCCGACGCGCCGCCATAGGTGGACGACGCACGGACGCCATGACTTGCGCTGCCGGTCGTGGAAATCAGGCCGGTGGTGGCGACCCCGACATTGCCCCAGACGGAGCTCGCCCTGACGGCCGTGGCGTCGTCGCCGATCGTGGAGGCGTCGCCAACCTCGACATCGACGTCGCCGCCGACCGACGTGGCGAGCACGCCGTTGCTGCGCGCGCCCTCGGTCGCGACCGAGGCCGCATTGACCGTGACCAGGCCGGCATCGATGGAATTGGCGTAGATTCCGTGGCTGTCGGCACCGAACGTGGCCACGGAATTGACGTCGATATCGACCGCACCACCGGTATTGGCCCCGATGCCGTGGCTGACATTGCCCCTGGTCTCGATGCGGCCATCGCCGGTGACCGTTACGGTCCCGAAGCCGTTGCTGAAGGCGTCGATGCCCCAGGCATTGTTGCCCGTGGTGGTGATCGAACGGGCGTCGACGGAAACCGGACCGTCATAGGTCATCGCAACGATGCCCTGGCCGACGCTTTCGACCGTGTCGGCAGTGACGGAGATGGAGGTATCGCCGACGACGTTGAGCCCCGCGCCCGCCGACGTGATGCTGTTGACGTTGACGATCGTGTTCGTCGCATTCGCATCGACCGACACGCCAGTCGCACCGGCGGCGTCGGTGACGACACGTCCCTGCAGGTCGAGGCTGAGAACGCCGCCCGCGCCGGATACGGAAACGCCGATGCCCGGCGCCGTCGTGTGGACCAGCCCGTCCGCGGTCAGAACAAATGTCAGGTCCTGGCCACCGGCGGTATATTCAATTCCCGACGCATATGGGTTGCCGGCGGCAGAGCAGGTGACGACGCCGCCCAGCGGCACGCCGCATTCGTCAGCGGCCAGCGCCACGCCGGGCATGCTCAGCGGCATCACCACGCCGGCCAGGGCCGTGCCGATCCGCAGTTGCGCCTGCAAGGTGGACAACGCCGTGCGCCGCCGCTTCCGATGCACGGCCTGTGTTGCTGTTGTCGTCATCCCCGATGCCCCTTGTCATGCAATTTCAATTGCGGGGCAGACGGCCGATCCGTCGACCATTCCACCCTCAAGGGCGTCTATTTATTAGGCAATGGCGAGCTTCGACAGGAACGAGATGGAACGAGTTGTAACGAAATGGAACGAAAACCGTGTCGCGGCGGCATCAACGATGCCGATTTTGCCGCTGCGTGATCGTCGAGTGAAATCAGCCTGCCAGGGCGCCGACGCCGGATGTCCCATCGACGGCCAACAGGTCGCCGCCCGTCGCCAGCGGCAGTGCGATTTCAACGACCGTGCCCTCGTCCGCATTGCTGACGATTCCGACAGACCCGCCATGCGCGGTGACGACACGCGACACCAGCGACAGCCCCGTTCCCGAGCCCTCGACGCTGCCGACATTCGCCCCCCTCACGCCGTGGACCATGACCCGCTCCAGTTCATCGGCGGGAATGCCGATGCCGCGGTCGCGGACGGCGATACGGACGGTCCCGTCGTCCGCGCCAAGCGACAGGATGACCTGTGACGCCCCCACCACGGCCGAGAACTTGACCGCATTTTCCAGGAGATTGACGATTGCGAGCTCGAGCATTCCGGCGTCCGCCTTGACCGGGAGGCTCCGGGCCGATGGCTCCAGGTCGATGGAGATATCGGCGGCGGGCATCAGGTCGCGGGCCCGCGCCGCCGCGGCGACGACGATGTCGCCGGCGGCCACCCCGGACATCTCGGGCCGGAAGGACGGACCCTGCAGGCGGCTGCGCGCCAGGTTGACCTCCAGCATTTCGACAAGGCGCACGATGGCGCGCTGGATGCGCCTGACCCTGGCAAGGTTGCCTTCGTCGGCCGCAGGCAGGCTGATGCCGATACTGTCGACATTGGAGCGGATCGCAGCCAGCGGCGTGCGGTACTGGTGCGAGATCACCTCCATGAAGCGCACCTGCTGCTGCTGCGAGCGAAGCTCGGCTTGCAATGCGTCCTCGGCGATCTGCCGTGCCGACACCAGCTCCCGCGTCTTTTCAACGACCAGTGCATTGGCCGTCCGCTCCGCATCCTGGGCGGCGACCAGCGCCTGCTCGCGCATGTGGCTGTTCAGCGCCTCGGCCGCGCGCAGCCTGACAGCCAGCGCGCCGGTGAGCAGGATCGCCTGCACCAGGCCGCTGATCGCGTAGGCATGCCAGAAGACGTTGGGCAGTCCGAAATAGCCCTGGCGCTGCGACAGCGACAGCACCGAGCCTATCCACAACACGCAGAATGCCGCCGCGCGCAGACGGCTTGCCGCACCGTTCTCGTTTGCGGTGCGCAGGCCCTGCACCACGTTCACCACCCCCATCAGCAGGGCGAAATTGTTGCCGATCGGCCCGAACACGATGTTGGATTTGAAGATGGCGAAGCCGATGCCGATGAACCCCACGGCAGCGCTGGCCTGGTAGACGCGGTGCAGCCTGGGCGCGAGCCGCGGCAGCTCCAGGATGCTGGAATAGGCAAGCGCGCTGGCAAAAAGACCGAACCAGGCCGAAGCGCCCATGAACAGGTCGTTGGCCGCGCCATTGTCAGGAAACAGGAGCATCCTGCTCAGTCCCAGATTGCCGGCATAGACCAGCATGATGCCAAGCGTGCTCAAGGCAAGCAGCGGGTACTGCGCCTTGCGGTCGAAGTAGAAGAAGACCAGCTGGATGACCAGCAGGACCCCCATGCCGCCGAACCAGAGACCGGAGAGCAGGCTGGCCGCGGATGTCCGTGTCGTCAGCTCCGCCGTCGGGTAGATGTCGATGTTGAGATGCGTCGACGAATTGGAGTTGGCGATGCGGATGTAGACGACCGTCACCTCCCCGGCCGACAGGGCCAGGGGAACGACGTTCTGCAGGCCCGACAGGCCATCGGCCGAAAGCGGACGATGGTCGCCGAGTGTGTATGGCGTGAAATCGGCAGCCCCCAGCCCAGCACGCTCCCGGGCGACATAGACATCGATGAAATCGAGGAAATTCGGCGCCAGCGACAACAGCACAGCACCGTTTGCCGCCGGCTTCAGCTCGAGCCTGAGCCAGTTGGCGTTTCGCGTATAACCGAAGTTCACGCTCGTCCCCAGAACCGGCCTGAACGCCGCCTGCCTTTCCGGCGCGATCACGTCGGCCAGCGACAGAGACCAGGAGGGATCGGACAGGACCGCGAGCCGGCGCTCCTGCAAGGGGGCCGGATCGAGCCTGACCGACACCTCGCCTGCGCCGGCCGGACATGGCGACATCGCCAGGAGAATGACGAGCCAGATGCCGGCCAGATACTTCCAGGCGCCGGCCAGATATGTTCCGATCCGCCCGACCCGACGCCTGAAGGCATGCCTCGCGACAGTTTCATCTTGCATGACAGTGTGGATACGGCCGTGGATCAGGCTCATTATTGATTCCAATGCTTCGAGCCTTATGACGACAACTGCCCTGCCCTCACAAGCCGCAAAGACGCGCGACGATCGCGCCGCCGCCATCCGTGCCATCCTGGTCGAGGACGACCACGACCTGCGGCAGGGCATCGCCGACTATCTGCGCCTCAAGGCAATAGACGTGACGGCCGTTGCCTCAGGCGTCGGCTTCTACACCACGCTGATGGGCGACGATTTCGACATCGCCATCCTCGACGTCAACCTGCCTGACATCAGCGGCTTCGAGCTTGCCAGGGTCATTTCCTCCAGCAAGCGCATGGGCGTCATCATGCTGACGGCCCGCGCCGGCCGGGAGGACCGGATCAAGGGCTATGAGCAAGGCGCCGATCTCTACCTGACCAAGCCGGTCGACGGCGAAGAACTCGCGCTTGCCGTCAACAATCTGGCACGCCGCGTCAGGCAGGCCGCCTCGGCCCCCGCAGGGCCTGCCGGCCAGGGCGAACGCTCCCCGGATACGCCTTCGGTCGTGGAACGCCCCTGGCTGCTCGACCTCAGGCGACGTCAACTGACCTCGCCGGCCGGCGTGCCGATCCTCCTGTCGGGACGCGAAGCCATGCTGGTGGAGCACCTTGCCCGCGCCGCAGGCGCGACGGTGCCGCGCAACGTCATGGACACGCTGCTCGGCAACAGCAGCTCCGACCCGGAAAGCCGCCGCCTCGACGCCGCCCTTCGCCGCCTGCGCATGAAGGCCCGCGCCGCCGGCGCGGACCTGCCCCTGCATGTCGTGCACGCGGTCGGCGTGCGCTTCATCGGCGTGCTGACCGTCGTCTGAGACGTCAGGCGTTGACCGGGTGCTCTTTCCACGGGCATGACAGGATGGACCGGCCCGGTTGAAATCTCGGAGGACGTCATGAAATCACTGTTCCACCTTGCCCTGCATGTCACCGATCTCGAGTCCACCCGCCGCTTCTACGGCGACGTGCTCGGCTGCATCGAGGGGCGCTCGACCGACAGCTGGGTGGATTTCGACTTCTTCGGCCACCAGCTTTCGCTGCATCTGGGCAAGCCATTTGAAATCACGCGAACCGGCAAGGTCGGCGATCATCTGGTGATGATGCCGCATTTCGGCGCCGTCCTGCGTCTCGACGACTGGCTGGCGCTTGCCGACCGGCTGGAGAAGGCCGGCATCGCCTTCGACATCCCGCCGGTCGTCCGCTTCAAGGGCGAACCCGGCGAACAGCGCACGATGTTCTTCTTCGATCCTTCGGGCAACCCGATCGAGATCAAGGGTTTCAAGGACTTCGACAGCGTGTTTTCCACATGACCTCATCCTGCCTCAGGGTGTTCCGGCGCGGGCCTGTTCGTGGACGGGATCGTCCTTGAATGGGCTCGCCGTCGCTTCACGCCTGAGCACGAGACGCCTGATGACGACGTAGAAGACCGGCGTCAGGACCAGTCCGAACACGGTCACGCCAAGCATGCCGGCGAACACGGCAACGCCCATGGCGTGGCGCATCTCGGCACCGGCGCCGGTGGCGATGACCAGGGGCACGACACCGGCTATGAAGGCGAGCGACGTCATCAGGATCGGCCTCAGGCGCAGGCGCGCAGCCTCCAGCACCGCCGCCAGGGGATCCCGGCCCTTCTTTTCCTCCTCATGGGCGAACTCCACGATGAGGATGGCGTTCTTGGCCGCGAGCCCGACAAGGACGACAAAGGCGATCTGGGTGAAGATGTTGTTGTCGCCGCCTGACAACCAGACCCCTGAAATGGCCGAAAGCAGCGCCAGCGGCGCAATCAGCAGGACGGCAAAAGGCAGCGACCAGCTGTTGTATTGCGCCGCCAGGATCAGGAAGGCCAGCAGGACAGCCAGCGGAAACACGATCATGGCGGAGTTCCCGGCCTGCTTTTCCTGGAAGGTCAGGTCGGTCCATTCGAAGGCCATGCCGTCAGGCAGGGTCTCGCCCATGATGCGTTCGATGGCAGCGGTCGCCTCGCCTGACGAATAGCCTGATGCGGGCCCGCCCGTAATGTCCACCGACGGATAGCCGTTGTAGTGCATCACCCGGTCAGGGCCCGAGCTGGTGACAATGCCGGCAAGCGCGGCAAGCGGCACCATGTCACCTGACGCGTTGCGAACCTTGAGGCGGGCGATGTCGTCCACCTCGGCGCGGAAAGGCGCATCGGCCTGCACGATGACGCGATAGGTGCGGCCGAAGCGGTTGAAATCGTTGGCGTAGAGGGAGCCGAGATTGACCTGCAGGGTCTCGAAGATCTCCGTCATCGCAACATGCTGCGTCTTTGCCTTGACCCGATCGAGATCGACATGGACCTGCGGCGCGTTGACCTGGAAACTCGCCATCATGCCGGCGAGCTCGGGGGCGGCGGCCGCCTTGGCCATGATCTCGCCCTGCACGCGCGCCAGGGCTTCGAGGCCCGCACCGGCGCGATCCTCGACCTGGAGCTTGAAGCCGCCCGTCGTGCCGAGCCCGGGCACCGGCGGCGGCGGGAAGATGCCGACGAAGCCGTCGGGAATCTGGCTGTACTTGCCCATCAGGCGCCCGGCGATCGCATTGGCCGAAAGCGAGGGATCCTTGCGCTGATCGAACGGATCGAGCACGGCAAAGACCACGGCGGCATTGGGCAGATTGACGAAGCCGTTGACCGAGAGGCCCGGAAAGGCAACGACGCTCTCCACACCGGGCTCGGCCAGCGCGATCTTCGACATCTCCTTGACCACGGCGTCGGTGCGCTCGAGCGAGGCCCCTGATGGCAATTGTGCGATGCCGACGAGATAATACTTGTCCTGCGCGGGCACGAAGCCGCTGGGGATGCCCTGGAAGCCGAGATAGGTCGCGCCAAGCAGGCCCGCATAAGCGACGAAGACGACGCCGCTGATGCGGATGGCGCGCCGCGCGGTCGCGACATAGGCGTTCGAGGCGCTGTCGAAGAAGCGGTTGAACAGGGCGAAGAACCGGCCAAACAGGAAGTCGATGCCGCGCGTCAGCCAGTCGCGGCGGGCGCCGCCATGATGCGGCTTCAAGAGCACCGCTGCCAGTGCCGGCGACAGCGTCAGCGAATTGATCGCCGAAAGCACCGTCGATATGGCGATCGTCACCGCGAACTGCCGGTAGAATTCGCCCTGCAGGCCCGACAGGAAGGCCGAGGGAATGAACACGGCCGCCAGAACCGAGGTGATGGCGATGATCGGCGCCGTCACCTCGTCCATCGCCTTGCGGGCCGCTTCCTTGGGTGTTTCGCCGAGACCGATGTGGCGCTCGACATTCTCGACGACGACGATGGCGTCGTCGACCACGATGCCGATCGACAGCACCAGGCCAAACAGCGACAGCGTGTTGAGCGAGAAGCCCAGCAGATACATTACCGCCAGCGTGCCGACGAGCGATATCGGCACCGCTACCAGCGGAATGATCGAGGCGCGCCACGTCTGCAGGAACAGCACGACGACGATGACGACCAGCACGATCGCCTCGAGCAAGGTCGTCATGACTGCTGCGAGCGATGCCCGCACGAAGACGGTCGGATCATAGGCGATGCGATATTCCAGGCCGTCGGGAAATTCGCCCTGCAGGCGCTGCATCTCGGCGCGCACCGCGCTCGAGACGTCGAGCGCGTTTGCGCCCGGGCGCTGGATGATCTGCATGGCCACCGCCGGCTCGCCGTCGAGCAGGCTGCGCAGGGCATAGGCGTCGGCGCCGAGCCCGATCCGGGCGACGTCGCGCAGGCGCACGACCTGGCCGTCCTCACCCGTCTTGATGACGATCTCGCCGAACTGCTCCTCGCTGGTCAGCCGCCCCACCGTGCTGACGGTGACCTGGTAGCTGGCCGCCTGCGACGGCTGCTGGCCGACCGATCCGGCTGCGACCTGCACGTTCTGTTCGCGAATGGCGGCAACGACGTCGCCCGCCGTCATGCCGCGCGCCGCCACCCTGGCGGGGTCGAGCCAGACGCGCATGGCGTATTCGCCCGCCCCCCAGACGACGACGTCGCCCACCCCGGGCAGGCGGGCGAGCGTGTCGCGCACCTGGAGGCTGGCGAAATTGGAAATATACAAGGGATCGTAGCGCTTGTCGGGCGACACCAGGTGGACCACCATCAGGATGTCGGGCGAGGTCTTCTGCGTGACCACGCCGATGCGCTGAACCTCTTCGGGCAAGCGCGGCAGCGCCCGCGACACGCGGTTCTGCACCTGGATCTGGGCCATGTCAGGGTCGGTGCCCTGGGCGAAGGTGACGGTGAGCGTCATCCGCCCGTCGGTCGCCGCCTGCGAGCTCATATAGAGCATGCCCTCGACGCCGTTGATCGACTGCTCGAGCGGCGATGCGACCGTTTCGGCGATCACCGCGGGATTGGCGCCGGGATAACTGGCCGAGACCTGGATGGTGGGCGGCGTGACGGAGGGATACTCGCTGAGCGAAAGCCGGAACAAAGCGATGGCACCGGCGATCAGCATCAGGGCCGACAGCACGATCGCAAAGATCGGCCGGTTGATGAAGAAATGCGGCAGGCTCATCGACGTGCCTCCTGCGCGCCGCCGGCCGCCCGTGCAGGATCGAGCGCCGCATCGGGCGCCATGGCGATCCGGTTCGGGGTCACCTGCATGCCCGGCCGTACAAGCCCCTTGATGATGATCGTCTCGCCTTTGCCGAGCCCCTGCTCGACGACACGCAGGCCCTCGCGCATCGCCCCGAGCTCGACCGGCCGGTATTCGACAGTGTCATCAGCCCCAAGCACCAGCACGTAACGACGGCCCTGATCGGTGCCGACGGCCTGGTCGTCGATCAGCACGGTTTCGCGGGCGGCAGCCGTGGCAAGCCTGACGCGCGCAAACAAGCCGGGCGTCAGCTGCCCCTGAGGATCGGCGAGCACAGCGCGGGCCTTGATCGTGCCCGTCGCGCGGTCGACGCGGTTGCCGAGAAAATCGAGCCTGCCCGTGTGGGGAAAGCCACTCTCCGCCGTGAGCCCGACAGTAACAGGAGGTGCCGCCCCCGCGGCATCGGGCCGACCCTCGCCCCGGAAGCGCAGATAGGTCGCTTCATCGAGGTCGAAATAGACATGGACGGGGTCGACCGAGACGATGGTGGTAAGCAGCGTGGCGGCCCCCGCAGCTCCGGTGACAAGGTTGCCTTCGCTCACCAGCACGCGGTCGACGCGGCCGGAGATCGGTGCCGTGACGCGCGTATAGGAGAGATCGAGCCGGGCTGCGGCGACGACGGCCTTCGCCTCCTCGACCTGCGCCTCCCGCTCGCGCTTTCGCGCGACATCGTCGTCGAATGTCTTTTCGGAAATCGCCCCTTTGGGCGCCAGGCGTTGCGAACGATCGAGGTCGACGCTGGCCTGGTCGAGCAGAACCCGCGCCCGGCGCAACTGCGCTTCGGCATTCTGGAGCGCGACCTCGAACGGCCGGGCATCGATCTGGAAGAGCAGCTGGCCGCGCTCGACGAGCCCGCCTTCGGGCACGCTGACCGTCTCGATGCTTCCGCCGACACGCGGGCGCAGCTCGACCGTCCTGGCCGCCGCAATGATGCCGGTAAATTCCGACGACGGCGCAAGCACCCTGACGACGACCTCCGCCACCGGCACCTGCGGCGGCGATGGCACGCCCTGTTCCGTCTCACCTGATGCCAGGGCCTGCCTGACATGGGTCGGCAGGCCATCGGGATAGGCAAACCACGCAGCACCGCCCAGCGCCGCCATCGCCACCAACATCGTTCTCGTCTTCCCAGTCATTCGAAACGGCCCCGCCGACAGATTGCGCGACGTCCGCAATGGACGCCGCTGATGATTTGCGACGCTAGGGTTTGCAGCAACGGGAAGGTCAACCGCCTTCTGCGACGGCTTGAAATTTGCCGGCGACGCGGCTGAAACGGACCTTCGATCAAGGACGAATCATCGTTTCGGTCACAAGACGGACGGCCGATCTCCACACCGCCAAGCCCCTGTCGTGCGGTTGGGCGGAGGTTCAGCCTGGGGTGCGCGAACCGGCCAAGGCGCTCCCGCGCTCGAGCAACCGTGGTGAAAACCCCTTCGGCAAAACGGACGGATTCTGCCCTCCACCGTCGCACTTGACTTTCCAGCAACCGGAAAGCGCAGCCTTCAACAACGGCTCGAAAACAGGCCGGCAACAAGGCAGGAGACGGAACATGCCGCACTGACAAAGACGACGGCCTGCGGCGAGATCGCAGGCCCGCATCACCGGTCATCGGACCGAAATCAAAACCTCACGAAAACACTGGCGTGGACAAGCCCGGCATCGGCGATGCCGGGAATACCCCTCCATTGTCCAAGAACGGAAAGACACTCCCAATGAAGACCATCCTCCTCATCGCTTCGCCCCTCATCTTCATCGCCGGCGCGGCATTCGCATCGTCCCTCGACGGCATCGTCGCCAGATACAATCACGACGTACGCGTCATCACCCTGGAAAATGGCAAGAGCGTCACCGTGCCCCGCGACGTCGCGATGCCGTCGCTCCAGGCCGGCGAGAAGGTATCGATCCAGCTCAACGGCGAAGGCGACCGCGTGACCGCGGTTCTGAAAAACTAGCCGGCTCGCTCACGACATTGAAGGACAGGCGCCACGGGATCTCCCACCCGTGGCGCTTGTTGCCGGCGGCATGTCGATGCCCCCGCTGCCGCCTCGACAGACCCGAAGTGGAACGATGGATCAGGATCGTCGGCCGCGCCGCAAGCTCTCTCGATTGCAGACACGGCAAGGCGGCCATGCCGGGATGCCAAGAGCCGTTTCCGATTGCGCAAACAGCCTGCGCAACGACCTTGCCAGGGTGACGCCCAGGGCTGCTCTCCGCGTCAGGCGCTCGGAAGACCGGCCTGCGACAGCATTTCGAGGAACCTTGCGTGGTGCAGATCCTTGACGTAGCGCGGCACGAAGCCGGGACAGACATTGCCCAGGTTGAGATGCGGAAGCTGTGACAGGCAGTGATGGATGGCCCGGGACGCCTCTGCCCTGTTGCCGGTCGCCGATGCCGCCGCGGCCCAGTAGAGCGCGCCTCGCACGAAGCCCGGCTTGGTCCTGACGACCTTGCGCGCAACTTCGAGGGCGCGTTGATCGTCCTCGCCGGCGAACCTTGCCATGACCACGCTGTGATGCCGCCAGAAGTCGATGACGTCATGCGTTCCGAGCCTGATCGCCTCATTGGCCTCGTGCAGCGCTTCGTTGACCTGTCCGCGCAAGGCAAAGAGCATGGCGATATCGCCGTGTCCGCTGGGGTAGCTTGGGTTGAGGCTGATCGCGTGCCGGCATTCGGCGATCGCTTCTTCGATCCGGCCGGAGCTCTCGAGCGCGAACGAAAGGATGCAGCGGGCGATTTCATCGTCAGGCACCGCCCGCACCGCGGCTTCCGCAAGCCCAAGCGCATGCTCGATCTGCCCGGGCTCCCGCGGCAGCGCTCCGAACGCCACCGCCATCGACGTTATGACCGAGAGCGTCCGCTGCGCGCGCGCATTGTCGTGCCGCAGCGAATAGGCCTTTTCGGCGAGCCCCAGGCCGACCATCAGCGAGTCCCGGGTCATCTCGAAATATTTCATGAGCGCTTCGTTCACCAGCCTGCGCACTTCCGGCGGGCCGGGTGGGCTCTTGTCACGCACCTTCCAGTTCGTCAGCTGCAGTTCGAGGGTGACGGCGAGCACCACCGACTGTGCAATACGGTCCTGAAACTGGAGGGCGTTTTCGGAGTTGCCGTCGAACTTCTGGGCCCAGACGTTCTGGCCGCTGGCGGCATCGACAAGCTGGACATTCACTCTCAGCTCGTCACCCGAGCGCTGGATGCTGCCGCTCAACACATAGCGCGAGCGCGGTGCTTCCGCCGTCCTGGCTTCGTCGCCCGCGCCATTCTTCGGTAAGGCAGGAAGCCGCGCGAGCACGACATAGTCGGCCACCTCGGAGAGGGCCGTGGTGATGTCCTGCACGAGCCCTCTGGCAAAAAAGTCGTCGCCGCGCTCACCCGTCAGGTTGACGACATCGGCCACGCTGATGGACGGACGTCCGGCGCGTTGGCCGGCCGGGACATTTACGGGCATCGTAGCGAGCGCGGCATCTGCTGACGACAACGATTGCCACAATGCATGCGTCTCGGGGCTGACTGCGACATCCAGCTCCTTCTTCAATATGTCCTTGCACGCCTCATATGTCCGCAACGCCCTGTCTCGCTGGCCGCACGCAACGAGCAGCTCCATCTTGAGCCGATAGGATGCCTCCCGCGTCGGCTCCATGGCCAGCAGCCGATCGGCAAGGACCAGCCCGGCTTCCGTGTCGACGAGGCGCGCGAGCTTTTCAAGCGACGCAAGCGCGCGGTTCAGCAGCCTGTCGCGCTCCGATGCCGCCCAGTCGTCGAAAGCATTGCTGCCAAGATATAGTCCGTCGAGAAACGGCCCGGTATAGTAGCCGAGCACCGTTTCGAGCTCCTGCGAAGAGCGTGCCGAGAGCCCCGTTTCGAACTCCTCGACGTCGACGCGAAGCCTCTCCGGTCTGAGCCCGATCAGGTCCCTGCGCGAATGGATCAGATCCAGGCCTGCCCGGGCGAGGTCGCGACGCAGGACGCTCAGGGTCTGTCGCAGGCTGTTGCGGGAGTGTTCACTGTCGCTGTCGCTCCACAACAGGTCTGCCAGTCTTTCCCGTGTCGTCATCATGCCCGGACACCGGGCCAGATAGGCAATGATGGCGGGCCCCCGCTTTCCGGTCAGCCAAAGCGGGCCGACGGACTCCTTTTCGATCTGGAACCCGCCAAAGAGCGAAATTCTGGTTGCTACGTCGCGATCACCGCTGTGCATGTGCCCGATAGCTTTCCACCCTGGCGAATCCTAACTCAAAACTAACGCTGCGCAAACGGAGCGCCCGTCCGTTCAAGCGCTGTCATGACGGGGGATCGATTAGACGTCGCTTGAATAGCCAAGAGAGCGATGTGGGCCCGTGTCGAAACTGCAAGCCAATCTGCTGCTTCTTCTTGCTGCCGCTTTGTGGGGCTTCGGCAATGTCGCGCAAAAGACCGTTCTTATTCATCTCGATGCTCTGAGTGCCGTCGGCCTGCGCTGCCTGATCGGCGGGCTGCTGGTGCTGCCCTTCGTCCCGAGCGAACATCACGCCCCATCGGGGCCGGGTCATCTTTCGAGCCTCGCCAGGGTGGGCTTGCTGTTTGTCGTCGCCATCGCGCTCCAGCAGCTCTGCTATCTCGGCGCCTCCGTCACCAATGCAAGCTTCCTGATCAGCACGGCCACGGTGATGACCCCTCTCGCCGCATGGCTGCTGGTCGGCGAACGGCCGGCGAGCCTTGCCATCGCAGCCGGCCTGACCGTTGCCGGCGCCCTGCTCTTGTCGGGCGGGATAACAGGCTTTGGCGCCGGCGACTTCACGGCTCTCCTGTCGGCCGCCTGCTATTCGCTCTGGATGATCGAGCTTGGCCGTCACATGCAGGCCCATGGGCGTCCGTTCACCGCCGCAGCGGTGCAGTTTCTCAGCGTCGCCGCCATCGCCCTCCCGGTCGGGGCGACATTTGGCAATCTGTCGCCGGCCGCAGCCTTTGCGGCCGGCCCGGAATTGGCCGTCCTCGGCATCTTCTCCACGGCAATCGCCTTCGGCATGCAGACGGCAGCCCAGCGCTTCACCTCCGCGAGCCATGCCGCGGTGATCGTCAGTGCCGAAAGCGTCTTCGGGGCGATGGGTGCTGCGATCTTTCTCGGCGAGCGGTCCTCGGCCCTGGCTGCGCTGGGCGCCGCGATGGTGCTTGCCGCGATCCTGTCCGTGGCGATGTCGGGCCGGTCGCCGCCGACAGCCGCGCCACGGCGGATCGATCCCCTCAGGTCCTTTGCGGCCCCGCGCCTGCCCGGACCGATCCCGGTGCCGGCAAGCCCGATCGCCCCACCGCCAACTCGGCAGTTCCAGAAGGGAGGAACGCCATGATTGCCTTGCTGATCGCCCCGGCAACGCAGACCGCAACGAGACTTCGTCCGCCTGCGCCCGGGACCTGTTTGCCGGCGACGACAGGGCAGACGGCGGCCAAACGCATCGCGAGGGCGCCGTGATGGCCTCGCTGGCAGCTCTTCATCCACAACTGGTGTCGTCACTTCGCGCCCGCATGAGCGGCCCGGGCGGTTACTACAATTGCGGCAATGCCCTCGGCCTTGTTGTCGGCCTTGGCGTCCAGCTTGCCACTGCGCCCGCCGGCGCGCCGGACGAAAACACGATCATGGCGTCGGTGGCCGCCTATTTCGCCGGCAGCCACGGCGCTGTCGCGTTGACGCTGACGACGCTGGTCTTCTTTTGGGGCGGCGAAGTCTATCACCAGGCCTGGGCAAGGCCGGACGCTCCCGACGCGGCGTTGAACCGGCTGGGCGACCTGCTCTCGGGCATAGGAGCAATAGGACTCGGCATCGCCTTGCTGCTGCTTGGCGATGTGCTGCTTGCGGCAACCTCCGGGCTGCTGCATGCGCTGGGGAAATTCGGCAGCGCCTTCCATCGGCCGGGCGAGCGGGTTCCGGTGTGGCCGGCCACCTGGCCCGACCCGTTTCGCAGCGCCGTGCTCGCCAGCAGGTTGCCGGCAATGCTGGCAACGACCCTCGCCCTCGGCGCGGCCTTGCCGCAGGTCTGGTCGGGCGAATCCGCCACGATGCTGGCCATGCCGGTAGCCCTGCTCGGCTGCTACGTCCTGTGGGCCAAGGCCGACCTGCTGCTGTTCGACGCCGGGACCAAGGTCCCTCGCCGGATCTCCGAACATCAAGATTGATCGCCAGCCGGCGTGGAAAGGGAGAGTGCCATGTTCGGAATTGCGCGCCGGCAAGCCGGTCATCGGCCTCGGGCGACACATGATCCCGCAAGTCAGCCAGTCTCGAGGCCGACCAGGCGACCCGGAGTGTCGTCGAGACTGGCCGGCGCGCTCACGCTTTCGATGGCCTGGAGCCTGCCGGCGCATTCAGCCGACGTCGACGTCGCCGTCGTATTCGCGGTCGACTTCTCGTCCTCGATCGACCCCGATATCGCCAGGCTGCAACGCGAGGGACATGCCGCAGCCCTCACCTCGCCCGAGATCATTGCCGCCATCACGCGCAACTATCTCGGCTGTATCGGCATCGCCTATTTCGAATGGTCGAGTGCCGGGCGCTCGCGCATCGTGCTGCCGTGGACGAGGATCTGCTCGTTGAAAGATGCCGAGGCGGCGGCATCGGTGATCGACGACAAGGGCGACACCGGTTCCAGCCGTGGCGGGCGCGGCAGAACCTCCGTTTCCTCGGCCATCGACATGGGAAGCCTGCTGCTCGACCAGTTTCCCGGACAGGCCGTCAGGAAGGTAATCGACATCTCCAGCAATGGCGAAAACAATGACGGACTTCCGGTTCAGTCGAGCAGGCTGAGGGCGGTCGCCAAGGGATACACGATCAACGCGATCGCCATTCCGACAAAAGGCGAGACACCCGACCTGGCATCCTATTTCGCCGACGCGGTCATCGGCGGTCCGCAGGCATTCGTGGTCGCGCTGAAGGATTCGGGCGACTACGCAGCAGCCCTCCGGCGAAAGCTGGTGACTGAAATCAGCATGGCCATCGACCCCACGGCTTCCGCCGGAGCCCCATGAACGGTCCTGGCCGGCGTGTCGCACTCGCCGGTTTCGGCCACGGATCGGCCAGATCCAGGCGCGCTCTCGCCCGACCTGGCCAATTGCAACGGCCTCGATCAGGCCCGGGCAATTCCGGCCATCATCCAACCTTCTCGACGTAATAGCGCGGGATGCGCCTACCTTCGCGGCCCCGGTAGAATTCGATGCAGAATTCGACGAAGGCCTTGAAGCGGCGCGAGACGTGGCGGCGGCGCGAGTAGATGAGGTTGATTGCGGTTTCCGGCGAACGCCACTGCGGCAGCACCGGAACGAGGATGCCGTTCTCACATTCGGTCTCGACGAAAAAGCCCGGCAGATAGGCAAGCCCCTCGCCCGCGACGGCGAAATATTTGAGCGTCCAGTAGTCATTGGCGGTGCAATTGGCGGCCGGCAGGATATCGATCTCGTTTCGGCCGTTCTGCGCCAGATACCAGGATTGCGGCCTGGTCGGCTGGCGGAAGATCAGCCCGCGATGGGCGCTGAGTTCCTCTGTCGTCTCGGGCGTTCCATGGCGGGCGAGATAATCGGGGCTGGCGTAGAGGCCGTAGGATGCCGTCGACAGGCGGCGGCTGATGTAGTCGACGTCGGACGGCTCGCCCCAATGGAAGATGCCGTCAAGCGCCTGTTCGGTCACGTCGGAAAACGGTTGCCTCGAGGTCAAAAAGACCACGTCCAGATTGACCTGCGGATATTGCTGGCGGAAGGCATAGAGCAGTTCCGACGTGATGGTCGTGCCGAACTCCCCGGTCGAGCCGACGCGCAACGTGCCGGCCACCTCCTGGCGCATCTCAGCAAGTGCGGTCGCCGCGTCCTCGCAGCTTGCCTGGATGCGTCGGGCGTGGCGGAGCAGCTCGGATCCGGCATCGGTAACGTGGAGATGATGGCCCTCGCGAACGAACAGCTCCATGCCAAACTCGTCCTCCAACTGCCGGATGCGATGGCTGAGCGTCGATTTGGGCAGCCGATGCAGCCGCGAGGCAGCCGAGATCGACCTTGCGTCGGCAACTTTCACGAAACAGTCGATGACCGACAGGTCCATATTTCGTCCAATCCATTGGATGATCTGTCCAAGAAATAGCCCACTTCGGCCAATTGTGTAAACGCCGCCGGCTCGAAATACTCCCCTCAACCAGGGAGGTTCGTTTGACTGATATCAGGGAATTCATACGTGCGGCGTCGGGGCGGGAAGCCAAGGCGACATTGGCCGTTTGCGGCGGCAAGCTGGTCAACGTGGTGTCGGAGGAAATCTACCAGGCCGACATCGCCGTCTACGGCAACCGCATCATCGCCATCGGCGACATCTCGGACCATATCGGTCCCGACACCGAGATCGTCGACGCGACGGGCAAATATCTCTGCCCCGGCATGATCGACGGGCACCTTCATGTCGAATGCTCGAAGCTGTCGATCACCAGCTTCGCCAAGGCCGTGGTGCCGTTGGGCACGACCTCGATCGTCACCGGGCTCGACCAGATCATCGTGGTCGGGGGTCCTGCGGCGGCGCGGGAATTCCTCGACGAGGCCAAGCAGACGCCACTGAAGGTATTCTGGGGCGCGCCGTGCAAGACGCCATACACGATGCCGCGCTCGACCGTCGGCCACTATTTCGGGCCGGCCGACCATGCCGCGACCCATCACTGGCCGGAATGCGTCGGCGTCTGGGAGACGGTGCGCGAGTTCATCCAGGAAGAAGACCCCGATGTGCTGAAGGCGCTTGAGATCGCCGAGAAGAGCCGGCTTCCGGTGCTCGGCTGCTGCCCGATGACGCGCGGCGCACGGCTCAACGGCTACCAGCAGGCGCGTGTGCGCGCCGATCATGAAAGCTACACGCCCGAGGAAATGCTGGAGAAGCTGCGCGCCGGCATGCATGTCGTGGTCAGGGAATCGTCGATCTCGCACTTCCTGTCCGACAATCTGCGCATCGTCACCGAGATGGGCGTGAAGGCGCTGCGCCGCATCAGCTTCTGCACCGACGATGTGGTGGCGAGCGACATCCTTGTCCGCGGCCATCTCGACAACATGGTGCGCATGGCGATCTCGATGGGCATCTCGCCGATGGCGGCGATCCAGATGGCGACGATCAACGGCGCCGACGCGCTGAGGATCGACGAGAAGGTCGGATCGATTTCGCCCGGCCGCTCGGCCGACATCCTTGTTGTCAGCGACCTGCGCGAATTCCGCATCGAGGCGGTGATCGCCAATGGCGCGGTGGCCGCCCGCGACGGCGAGATGGCTGTGGAGCTGTCGCCGCCGCCGCGCAGCGAAGCGCTGCTGCGTTCGATCAAGGTCGCGCCGGTCTCCGTCGACGACATTGCCGTGCCTTACCAGGGTACGGGAAGCACCGCGCGCGCCATGGCGATTGCGGTCACGCCTGAAAAGGTCTTCGTGCGCACGCGGCGCGAAGTGACGCTTCCGGTTCGCAATGGCCGCGTGCTCGCCGATCCCGGCCAGAACATCCAGTACGTCACCGTCGTCGAGCGTTATGGCAAGACCCAACACCGGCCGGTCGCCTTCACCTCGGGCTTCGGCCTCACGTCAGGCGCCATCGCCAGTTCGACCGCGCCCGACGACAACAACATCATCTGCGTCGGCACCAATCCCGAGGACATGACGGTCGCCATCAACCATCTCATCGCCAACAATGGCGGACAGGTGGTGGTCAAGGACGGAGAAATCCTCGAATTCCTCCATCTTCCCATCGGCGGCATCGTCTCCGACATGGAACCGCAGGAAATGGCCGCCATTGAAGGGAGGCTGGACGATGCGGCGCGCAGCCTCGGCTGCGATCTGCCCTGGCCTTTCATGTACATGTTCGTGCTTCAGATCACGGCGATTCCCGACTACGCCATCACCGATTTGGGCGTGATCGACTGCGTCAACCTGACGGTGACGTCGCCGATCCTCGACCAGGAAAGGGCTGTGGCAGCGGAGTGAGGAGCGCTGCCCGGCTTTGGCCAATCGGCCGCGTCGGAACCAACAATAAGGGGAGGAATACATGAACTACCAGCCGCACATCCCGGCGAGTGCGAGCGTGCAGCCATCCTGGCTGCACGCCGTCCTCGACCGCCATTTTCAGTTCACCAGGCTCGGCTCCACCATGCGGACCGAGATTCTGGCCGGCCTGACGACGTTTCTGGCCGCGTCCTATGTCATCGTCGTCAATCCTTCGATCCTCGCCCATGCTGGCATTCCGTTCTCGGCCGGCGTCACCGCAACCGTCCTGGTCAGCTTCATCGGCAGCTGCGCGATGGGGCTTTATGCGCGCAGCCCGATCCTCGTCGCGCCGGGCATGGGCATCAACGCGCTGTTTGCCTACACCATGGTCATCGGCGCCAAGGTGCCGCTGGAAATCGCGCTCGGCTGCGTACTGTGGGCCGGCGTGCTGTTCACCATCATGGCGGTGCTCAATCTCAGAAGCGCCGTCATCGAGGCGATCCCGACCGACCTGCGCTACGGCATTGCCTGCGGCATCGGCCTGTTCATCGCCCTGATCGGCCTGGTCAACGCCAAGTTCATCGTCTCCAACCCCGACACCATCGTCGGCCTGACCACCTTCAACCCCGTCACCCTGACCTTCATCGCCGGCTTCATCGCGACGGTCGGGCTGGTCATCAGGCGCGTGCCCGGCGCCATGATGGCCGGCATGATCCTGACGACGCTGATCTCGATCCCGATCGGCCGCTGGTGGGGCAATGGCAGCGCGTTTTCGCCAGAGACGCCCGACGTGACCACGCTCGTCAACTGGAGCGGCCTGTCGGCAGCGCCTGATTTCAGCTTCCTCTGGCAGGTCGACCTGCTCGGCGCGCTGCAGGTCGCCTACATCCCGTTCATCTTCGTGTTCCTGTTCACCAATTTCGTCGAGGCGCTGTCGACCTTTCTCGGGCTGGCCGAAGCCGCCAACCTCAAGGACGAGAACGGCATGCCGCGCAACATCAAGGAATCGATGCATGTCGACGCCGTGGCTGCTCTGATCTCCGCCCCACTCGGCACAAGCCCGGCGACCGTCTACCTGGAATCGGGCGCCGGCATCGCGCAGGGCGGCCGCTCTGGCCTCGTCGCCCTTGTCGCCGGCCTGCTGTTTTTGCCCTTCCTGTTTTTGTCGCCGTTGCTGTCGCTGGTGCCAGCCATCGCCACCGCACCGGTGCTGATCCTGACCGGACTGTTCATGTCGGAGCCGATGGGCCGCATCCGCTGGACGGATGCCGAGGAAGCCATTCCAGCCTTTCTCGCCATCGTGCTGATCCCGCTGACCTTTTCGATCACGCTCGGCCTGTCCCTGGCGATCATCGCCTATGTGCTGCTCAAGCTGGTCGTCGGCAAGGCCGGCGAAGTGAGGCCGATCATGTGGTTCGTCGCACTGCTCGCGGCCGCTCTCGTCGCCCAGATCCAGTAGCACCCCTGGCGGGCGTTCCGGCGCCCGCCAGCCCCTCACCTTTCAAAGGAAATCCCCCGCCATGCTTCAACCCTGGTCTGAAACCGCCCCGCGCCTTGTCGACGTGGCGATGGGGCGGACACCAGCCGATCTGGTGATCCGCAACGGCAGATGGGTCAATGTCTATTCCGGCGAGATCGTGCCGGGCACGGATGTCGCGGTCTCGGCCGGACGCTTTGCCTATGTCGGACCCGATGCCGGTCATACGATCGGCGAGACCACGACGGTCGTGGACGCCGAAGGCCGCTATCTCGTGCCTGGCCTGTGCGACGGCCACATGCATGTCGAAAGCGGCCTGGTGACGGTGACCGAGTTCGCCCGCGCCGTCATACCCCACGGCACGACCACGATGTTCATCGACCCGCATGAGATCGCCAACGTGCTCGGCCTGTTCGGCGTGCGGCTGATGAACGAGGAAGCGCAGAGCCTGCCGATCAACGTGCTGGTGCAGGTGCCGAGCTGCGTGCCGAGCGCACCGGGACTGGAGACCGCGGGTGCGCAGCTCAGCTCCGACGACGTCAGGGAGGCGCTGGCCTGGCAAAACATCATCGGTCTTGGCGAGATGATGAATTTCCCCGGCGTCGCGGCCAACGACCCCAAGATGGTGGCCGAGATTGCCGCTACGCAGGCCGCGCGCCTGACGGTCGGCGGACATTACGCCTCGCCCGATCTCGGCCATGCCTTCCACGCCTATGTGGCGGGCGGCCCTGCCGACGACCATGAGGGGACGACCGTCGAGGACGCCATCGCCCGCGTCCGCCAGGGCATGCGCGCCATGCTGCGGCTGGGCTCGGCCTGGTACGACGTCGCCGCCCAGGTCAAGGCGATCACCGAACGCGGCATCGACCCGCGCAACTTCATTCTCTGCACCGACGACAGCCACTCGGGCACGCTGGTCAATGACGGGCACATGAACCGGGTGGTTCGCCACGCCATCGCACAAGGGCTGAAACCGGTCACGGCGATCCAGATGGCGACGCTCAACACCGCCCAGCATTTCGGCATGGAGCGCGAACTGGGCTCCATCGCGCCAGGCCGGCGCGCCGACCTCGTCATCACTTCGGACCTGGCGTCGTTGCCGATCGAGATGGTGTTTGCGCGCGGCAAGCTTTTGGCCAGGGACGGCGCGCTTGCCGCCGACATGCCCGCCTACCGGTATCCCGACAATGCCAAGAACACGGTGAAGCTCGGCAGGAAGCTCGCTGCCTCTGACTTCGACATTGCCGCATCAGGCGCTGCCGAAGTGCAGGTGCGGGTCATCGGCGTGGTCGAGAACCAGGCGCCGACCAAGGCGCTGGTGCGGGATCTGCCGGTCAAGGACGGCATCGTTGCGATGGACCGCGCCAGCGACGTCTGCCAGATCGCGCTGGTCGAGCGCCACCGGGCCACCGGCGAGGTGGTCAATGCCTTCGTCTCGGGCTTCGGCTACGCCAGGGATTGCGCCATGGCCTCCACCGTTGCCCATGACAGCCACCACATCATCGTCGTCGGCACCAACAAGGCCGACATGGCCAAGGCCGCCAACCGGCTGCAGGAGGTCGGCGGCGGCATCGTGATGATCAGCGAGGGCAAGGAGCTGGCGCTGGTCGAACTCCCGGTCGCCGGCCTGATGTCGGACGAGCGGGCCGAAGTGGTTGCCGTCAAGGCCGGCAGGCTGGTCGAAGCCATGCGCGAATGCGGCTGCAACCTCAACAACGCCTACATGCAGCACTCGCTGCTGGCGCTCGTCGTCATTCCGGAACTGCGCATCTCGGACAAGGGGCTGATCGACGTCACCAGGTTCGAGAAGACCGACGTCATCATCACGAATTGACGGGGCGACGGCCCGGGGTTCCCGGGCCGATGGAACTTGCTCCGAGCCCAGGAACAGAATGCGAACATCTTGCGGCGCGAGCCCATGCGTGGCAAGATCAGGGACATGAGCAAAGTCGCATCCGCCAGGATTGCCAGAGGGCCGGACGAAGGACACGTCGTCGTGGCGCGGGCCCTGGAACTCTACATTCTGGCCGGCAACCCGATCGAGCTCTGGGGCCTGGAAGACTATCTTGTCAGGGCTCACTTCCTGATTGCCGCGGCCCGGGCCGGAGACGAGACGCCCGGGTACGGCCTGGGCGCCGCGCTTCAATAAGCAGCTTCAGGGAGCAGATGTCCCCGCCGGCCGCAGCCGGCAGGGCGCATGCCCTGCTGCGACAACCTGCCGATAGACAACGGACGGCATGGCCTGGATCACGCCCGGGCCTTCTTTTCCAGCGCTTCGGTCAATGACGAAACGACAGGCAATGTCCGCAAAGGATCGTTCAACTTCCTGTCGCACCGACGGGCGTCGACAGGAAGTTCGACGACGGCCACGACGATCAATGAGGACTGGGCAGGCCTGCCGCTCCATTTGGATGCCGTCGCCATGATGTGGCATGATCATCGTCCACCCGCCGCTTTGCTTGTCGCCGGCAACTCCTGTGTTCCAGTGCCTGTCAGTCCGCTCGAGGCCCCATGAAGCTGATGTTCATCGCCTGCCTGCTGTTGCTCGGCTCGGTCTGGTTCGGCCTCGCTTACATCGGCGCCGTTGCCTGCGAAAAATCAGAAACGTCAAAGTTCCCGTGGGACAGGACAAGGGATTGCAGTGCCGCGGCAAACCCGTTCGACTGAACGAGTGAGCGATGCGGGCCGAAAAACCTCATCGCTAGGCCTGCGATGCTCTCGGAACAGGCATCGACAGGCGACCGGCGGCCCGAGTTCGCTCTTTCCGCCAGGACGATCATTGGGCCGAGACGAACGTTGCACTGTCCTTCTGGGCCTCATCTTGCGCGACGATTGGATAGCGTCGGCGCACCATTGACCGCAGGAAGGCGTTACCGAGCCCAGCCACGCATCAGCTCGGCAAGGGGCGACTTGACGAAGACGCGGCCGGACATGGCGAGGAGACTGCCGCGAAAGCGACGCCAAGGGGACCGGTCATCGCTCGAAATGGCTTCTTTCGGGACCGGAGGATATTTGCTGCTGCGCTCGCCGCAGATTATTCGTCTGGTAGTTTGTCTGGTTCGCCGCGACCATCTCTCAATACCCACACGGAACCGGCGGCGGAACGACTGTCAATCCATTCTTGCCAATGACGACATAACCACGTGGGGGAGATGGCTACCTCGCCTTCCACCTTAGCTTCTATCGGAAGGACAACTGAAACAATCCCCGCGTCGTGCCCGGAATCTCGTACAAGCCCTAGGCCAGATCCTTGCCACGTTGCAAATAACATCCAATCGACGATTTCGTCCTTTCTACCCACTCGCTTGAATCGAAACAACGTTCCCCGGTACAACGGATCATCATCCGAAACAGTTGAGAGTTTAACCCAGCTAATACGAGATACCCAAATCATGGCGACCGCTTGGGTCGACTTCTTCTGTTCGAGTTAAATCTTCATCGTCTTTCAGAGGAGGAGCGTCGGCACGGTATCATGAGTCGCTACGGCGGGGGTCAGCCTGATAGCCAGGTGCAGGCGCTCGCAAACAACTCCGCCGAGCCGGCAATGTGCCATGCATGGAGTGAGGGGCTTGGGCCGCAACCAAAGCGGGCGCGCCCGAGGTGATGGTTAGCGCTTGGAGTGCGGCCCCTCATCAGAATCCACGGCCCTGGCCGGGCCAAGCTCGACAAGATTATCGCAGCGCAGCCCTTTCCTTGATTTCCGTGCGTCAGATGATGAAAACGCGCCTCCCAGTAGCGCAAGAATATGGATGAGAGCAGTGGCCTCCCCCATTTGGAGGAGTGACAGCATCCCAACGTCATCGGAAGTTGTGGGGCGCAGGCCGTCCCCAAAGCGGGCCTGCCGGGGCTGGTGCAATAGGGGGGGGCGTAGCCAAGTTGCGCCAGCCCACCCCGCCATGGAGCCCTTTTTGGGTTAGCCGGCAGCCTCGCGGGAACTATCGTGCACAGGATCGCCGTCATATGGCAGCCCCAATGCGGCGAGCTGCATCCTGACCAACTCTCTTACCGCCTCCTGGCGGTTTACACCGGACAAATGCTTGCTGACATAGGTATCGATTGCGTCCGCAAGATCCTCCGAAACGCGCAGATGTATCGCAACGCTTCCGCCCACCCGCGGTCGGCCGCGCTTAACTTCACCCAACTTCAACTGATGCCCCCATCGTTACCTGTGAGGGGACGCTACAAAACGCAGTCACAAAACAGAATACGCCAAATGCGGTAACCCATTTGGGTTAAAGATACTCCGCTATTTTTCGCAGTGAAATCATATCAAGGTCCACTGGATGCCAAACCGCGGCAGCGAAAGACTCGTCTTTTCATGAAGCTACCCTATGTTTGATTGTATCGACGGCAACTGATCCGGGCACCGTCGGCTGTGAGCGTACATCGAGCTTCCGCCCCAACGAAGGGAGGAAGCCATGTCCGCTTCCCAGAGAGAACCGTCTGCCTTTGATTTCGTCGTCATCCAGGCCGCGCTCCGAAAGCTCATGCAATTCGAGCCCGGAGCCGATCCGAAGACCCGCGCACGGCAACTCGTGCAAGACATGTGTCCGGACAACGCTATGTCTGATGAGATGCTGGATGCTTTGGTCTTGGGCACATCGCCAAATGGGCTAAGAAGGGTCAGTAGCCTCGAATAACGAAAAAAGCCCCACCACCTTTCGGCAGTGGGGCGATCATAACGAAGCAAGTCGGACTGGAGTTTGTCGACTGACAAACCCTACTCCGGATAGTCTTCGACCGGAGTGCTGCTGCCCTGAATGAGATAGAACAGGAATGGCGTGCCAGGCTCCACTGACGCATCTGTACGTCGCGCACCCACTTCCCCTGCCACTGGGCTTGTGTATTCAGCCACGACCTCGCCAAAGGCGTTTCTCTGGATGGCCACCTTCTGCCCGACTTCTACCCTGTCGTTCAGATTGACGAGCAGTTGGAGGAAGCCGCCATGGGTCGCGATCGAGGCGCCCATCGTATTGCCGACAAAGACCTCACTGTCCCTGCCGGTCCGACCCATGGGACCGGAAATCAGCCCGTGCAGACGGAGCACGTTCATCGTGCCTTCGACGAATAGCGCGATCATATCGAGGTCCAGTCTGCGCGGATTGCCAATCTCCGGGGTCAAGGCTGGTATGCCCTCCGCGATCAATGCGTTAGCAAGAAGCGTCGGATATTGTGGGTCGTCGAAAATCTGGTCGATGGGGAAGAGTTCCGCCATCGCCTTGACCTCTGGATTGGTCATGTCGGCCAAGTGAAATGCCGTCGCGTCCATGCCGGTGGCGGCGGTATGAAAGTCGAGGGCATAGTTCGCATTGGGACGAAGCAGCTTATTGAATACCAACCACGCATGCCGCGAAACGGCATTTGGCCCATTCTCGCTTCCCGGCCACCAGCGATTCATGTCGATAAGTTCGAAGCCGCGTCCCGTGTCTGGCCAGCGGCGCGTCATTCCTTCAATGGCCGGCCGAGAGATGTCGAGAACTGCGAGAACCGTGCCAGCCATGGCTGATGGATCAAGCTGATCCAGCACTGTTTGGATGCAGTGTATCGGGTTCATTTCGTCGCCATGAACACCACTGGTCAGAGCGACGCATTTTCCGGGGCTCGCCCCCTTCACCACAACGACGGCATTGTACCAATGCTGACCAGCCACCCTTTGGACACCTTCGAAGTAGAAGTGGTGCCTGCCGGGTTCGAGGTCGTTCACGTCGAGGGCCCCGATGACCTTTTTGCCTTCGATCACGTCGCCTGTGTAGAGCGTGCCTTTTCCGGCCTGCGCCTGCGTTGCAGTCGCTGTATCCTGCGCGGATGCCGCAGCAACGGTCGATATCAGGGCGGTTGCGCTGGCGGTGGCAAGGATCATGAAATCGCGTCGATCCAATCCGTTGGCTTCACTCGGCATTTCGGTTCTCCAGATTGAAGTAGCGTGGGACTGTTCATCCTTCTTTCGACGAGGCGCCCTAAGGTCACGGGGTCGAACGTTGCACCATGTTAAATCGGCTTTTCCTCCACACTCGCCGGGCACGGAGCCCGAGGCAAGAATGAAAAAAGCCCCGCCACTTTGCGGCGGCGGGGGGCGGGGAACAGCCGGTCATGGTGGCCGCGACTACGGCGGCGGCCGGCCAGTCATCTGGCACCACATCGCTGCAGCTGACGACGCTGCAGCCAGGAGCACGCCGCCAAGCCACCACAGCGCCCTGCCGAGCTTGCCCGCGCCTGCCACTTGCTGCTGCATGCCAAGATAGTCCTTCACGCCCGGCTCGATGGCATCCAACCGTTCATTGAGGCCCTTCACCTCTGTCCGCAGAGTGTGGATTTCCAAGGTCAGGGCCTGCAGTTCCTCGTGCATCCTGCGGCGGCTTTCGGAGGCATCCTTGTGGCTGTCGCTCAGTGCGGCAACTGCGCCAATGAGCTTGCCAATTTCGATTTCGATGTTGCTGGCGGTCACGGACGCCATCCGCACAGCGCGGCCCCCTTTCGATTGTGGGCCAGCACGTCGGCGACCTCCTGGTCCGACAATGCGTCCTGCGCCACATCGGCCAGACGGATCGGCTTGGCGATGTCGCAGAATGAGCCCGTGGCCCTGGTGCATGCCGCCATTCCCGAGACGAACGCGATCAGCATCAACAGCCAGACAATCCAGCCGATCATCCGCTTCACCATCTCTTCAGCTCCTCACGCGCTCTGTTCGGCGGCAGCGCGCCGATGTCGTTGTCGACCTGATCGGCAACGTCCCTCGCCTTCTGTTCGGCCCTGGCCTGCCTGTCGCGCTCCAGGCGAGCGCCACGGCTGTTGCCCTTCAGGAAGGCCACCAGGGCAGCCAGCAGGCCGCCCATGATCGCGATGAGGACGGGATTGGAGAGGATGAAGCCGAGGATGGTCATCGGCTCGGCTCCCGGCGCCGGCGCAGATACTCGGTCATGACGCCATTGGCCACCAGCACCCAGGGGAACCAGTCGGCCGGGATGACGGGCTGAAGCACCGACGGATCAACATATGTGACCGCCACGGCACCCGCGCCAACAGCGGCCTGAAGACGGGCCCAGAAGATGGTTTCGCTGTCCTTGAAGAAGTGTTTGATGCGGCTCCACATGATCAGTGACCCTTTCGCAGGAAGAGCGCGGCCAGCGCCCTGGCGATGAGCTGGAAGAAGAAGCGGACGCCCCCGGCGGCGGGCGGCTCCGGCGCTGTTTTGGCAGGCCGCAGAACGACCATCGGCCCGGGGACATCGCCCGGCATTTCGTCGTTCTCCGCCGGGATCGTCGGACGCGGCCGGTGTGCGAGGCCGAGATAGAAGCCGGCGCGCAGAGCTGCTTCGAAGGCGCTGGCGTAACCGGCGACCTTGTCGCCATTGGCCTCGACATCGGGATTGATGATCGCCCTGGCGCCGCGATAGTCGGCCTTGTCGCCACAGATGAAGTCGGCCAGCTTCTTGCCCGTGAACAGGCCGCGCTGCATTCCGGCGACGAGAATGCGGGCCGACACGTCGATCTCGCCGGCAAGGTCGGGATTGCCCAAGAGATCGAGCCCGAGCAGTTCGCCGAATTGCGCATAATTCTCGCGGCCGGTCATCTGCGGAAAACCGCGGCCTCTGAAGAGCCAGCCATCGTTCGGACCGCTGTTGCCCATGCGCCCGCCATAGACCTTGTTGGCAAGGACCTGCGGGTTGCGGACATAGGGCAGCGCATCGCCAAGCCCGGGAAAGCGCTTCGGCCAGACGGCCCGGATGCGCTCGGCCGACGAATAGACCAGGTTCTCGGTCTTCGGCGCCATGCTCGAGCCGACTTCATGATAAGGTGTGGCCAGCACATAGGCTGCCTGTCGAAGCGGCAGGCCGGCTGCCTGTATCTCGCTCAGCAGCGCTTCGAGGCCGGCCACCTGGCCTTGCGAAAGCGACGTTGCGAACACGCCGGACGAACGCGCGCGCAAGGCCGCGTAGAACTTGCTACGGTCCATGGGGTTCCTCATGTTGTTTGAAAAATGGCGGAAAATGGCGCGTTGTCGGCCTTCTGGCGGCCTGCGGATGACCGGATACGGGAAAACCACCCGACTACGGGGTCCAGTCATCGCCTTGGCGATCTTGACCGCTCACGGATCCTGGGCATGGCCGAAATCGAGAACGCCGAGACTGTCGTCATACATGCCGAAGTGGCACATGCGCTGGATGAACGCACAGTTGTCATCCACCTGTGACAGGCGTCGATACGCCGGTTCAATTTCCGACCCAGAACGTGGTATCGGTGAAGAAGGGGGAGCTTCCGAAGTGGAAGCCACCAAGCCGGACTAGGAGGCAACGATAGGTTTTCTTAGAGAATTCCGAACCCGGATTGGACTGCGAGAGCCCAGACTTCGTGACTATTGGCCCGAGAAGAAACGCCGTGATCAGGCGCCGCTTCTTGGCATAGAGATCGGCCGATACAGCTATGGCGCCCACCTTGAACGCATGAACCATTATCGGGCCGAGGACGAACCACTAACCATCGGTTCGTTTTGCTCCATCGGCCCGGACGTCGCCTTCTTTGCCCACACCGATCATAGTATCGGCAGGACCACGACTGCCCCGCCGCACTTCTTCGGCGCGAGCAAATCTGAAGGCATTATCTTCAAGGGACCGATAATCTTAGGTAACGACGTCTGGATTGGTCAGCGATCCATGATCATGCCCAACGTCCGTATTGGGGACGGCGCTGTCATCAGCGCGGGGAGCGTCGTAACCAAGGATGTTGCTCCGTACGCTGTCGTTGGTGGCGTCCCGGCAACACTCATCAAGCTCAGGTTTCCTGCCGAGGTCGTGCGTGGGCTTCTGGAAGTTCGCTGGTGGGACTGGAGCCACGAACAGCTAAGGGCCAACAGGGACGTTCTTATGGGTCGGCCCGAGGCGCTTCTTGATCGGCATCTGCCGGGTTGGCGCACACCGCCGATGGCGGCGGAATGATCAGGCCTGAGAGAGGGCCAGTATCTTGGTAGCTCGTACCTGATCGAACAGGTGCACAGCGACCATCTCCAATGGTGGCCAAAGATCATGATCGCTACGATTATCAGCCACGTGCCGTCTTGCGACAGATCCAAACACGCCAGACGAGCGCGCACAAGGCCGTGTTAAACTCGCTACGGTCCGTGGGATTTCCTTATGTTGTGGGAATGTCAGCCGCCGTCATTCCGGCAGGGCGCAAGCCATGGGCGGCAAATTCAGAGACAGTTGCGAAGGTTCGGTTTCGTCATCGTCAGGGGCTAGAACCCGCCTCGCGACGTCCGGATTGGATGTGTCCTTGAGCCCAGCTTCGCGCGCCTGTATATGGGAATGACTTGCTTACCCGTCATACTTGTGTGAGCACTGTGAAGACATTTCTCATTAACCTTGACCGGTCCCCTGCTCGGCTCGATTTCATGCGAGGGCAGTTTGAAACGATTGGCGTTGACTTTGTCAGGATCCCTGCGGTGGACGGGGCGACGCTTGCTCGTAGCGAGTACTCGGGCAGCCCTCTGGGCCTGGGTGAAATCGGGTGCCTACTAAGCCATCGAGAGGCTTGGCGCCGGTTGGTGGCATCACAGGACAAGTTCGCTGCGGTTTTTGAGGACGATGCCAGGTTGAGCCGCGGCATTTCGCCGTTGCTGAAAGACCGCGGATGGATCCCGCCAAAGGCGGGAATTGTCAAACTGGAGACAGTTCTTTTCAAGATCCGCCTTGCTGGCCGTCCGATCGCTGCGAAATCCCGCGTTTTGAAGCGCCTTGTCTCCAATCACCTCGGTACCGCCGGATACATCATTCGCCGGGATCAGGCAGAGCGTTTGCTATCCTTGACCGCAACATTTCAAGCTCCGGTTGACCACTATATGTTTACCGAGCCGTATCTGTCGGAAGGCGTCGTCTACCAGATTTCGCCTGCGCCGGTGTTGCAACGCAGCATCTTTGACGACATCGGAGACGATGGGGCGTTCACAAGTCTTCTCGGGCATGGAGACGGGGCGTCAAAGCCCAAGCCCAAGCGCCCGATTCATCGGAAGTTCGCGGATGAATTGTTGCGGCCCTTTCGGCAAATCAGGTGGAAATTGGCTGGCATCGAGCGAACGATTGTGCGGTTCGACTAAACTGCGGCGTCCCGTCCTGTAAGGACCGGAGCGCGGAGCGCCCTGCGTAGGTGCGTCATCGCTATGATGACTTTCTCAAACAACCGCAGAAAGAGAAATACGCCCCTGACGCAGCGTAATTTTTTGCATCCAAAGTTTTTCGCCACCTGGCATAAGAAAATATCATGCACAAATCGCCAAATCCCCCATTGAATGTTTGACGCCTTAAGCGTAGGCAATCGCCGATTTCTTTGGGGACCATCTTGGCGCAATACGATACAAAGTTCTTTGAACTACGCTCGCAAGAGACGCCGGTCGCTGATGCGATCCTGAGCACTATCTTTCCAGCCCTCCAGCCGAAATCAGTAGTCGACCTGGGCACTGCCGTAGGCACATGGCTTGCCTCCGCAAAGAAGTTCGGGGCCACGAAGGTCGTCGGCATAGATGGGCCATGGGTTCCCGCTGATCAACTTTTGATCGAAATTAACGAGTTTGTTCGCGCAGATTTGGAAGGCCAACTTCCGGATCTTGACGCAACGTTTGACCTCGCAATCTCAACTGAGGTGCTCGAACATATCTCCGATTCTGCCGGCGAACGGGCAGTTGCTTGGCTGACACGCCAGGCGCCAGCCATTCTTTTTTCGGCTGCAATCCCAGGTCAGGACGGCCAGTCGCACATCAACGAACGGTGGCCCAGCTCATGGGCTGCACGGTTCGAAGCCCATGGCTTTAAGATTTACGATGCCATCCGCCCGAAGATTTGGGGCAACCCCGTGGTTCCCTTTTGGTACAAGCAAAACCTGCTTTTCATCGCCAAGGAAGAGATTGGGGAGCGTCTTGGACTTTCACCCGTCCCGGCGGCTGCCGTCGATCTGGTTCACCCCGAACTGTTCGGTCACAAGACCAGCAAGATTAGCGATCTTGAAGCGAAGAAGCTTCGAAACCGCGTCCGCAAGATGTTCGGCATGAAGAGCCGTCCAAGTGGTGTCGCCTGATATGACCGCCCTGCTCTACACAGGCATAGGCTTACTGATCTTTGCAGCCGGCTTCACCGCCGGCTTCCTAAGCGGCAGGCGGGACAGCACTCCACTTCCGCACCAAATCAAAGACGAGTCTTAACCGCTAGTGGCTTCACGCAAAGCATGAAGTATGACAACAACATCACGCTATGCCTAACTGCCGGCGGCCGACCCGATCTGCTGGAAAAGACATTGCGCTCCCTGCTTGCGGCAAATAGCTTCGCGAAGATAATCATTGCGAATGATTTTGGTGATGAGGCATCGACGGCTATAGCAAAGCGACTTTGTCCGGATGCCACGATAATCCATCACAAATGGAGAAAAGGTCAACTAGCAACCGTCGACGAAATGTATTCCCTCGTAGAGACCCAGTACATCTTTCACTGCGAGGATGATTGGGAATTCGACAGGGTTCCCTTTCTCAATCGATGCTTCGACGCACTACACGCGTTGGAAAATGTCAGCGTCGTTTCGGTCAGGAGTTCGGCCTGCCTATATCGCCACTTCAGTAACAGCCCTTACGAACATCTTGGAGAGCCAACAGTTATCGATGTCGGCGGTACAACGGCGATGCAACTCAAGATCGACGATCTCGAGGCGTGGGCATCCTTCACCTTCAACCCGTCACTGACACGTCGAGCCACTTGGCAGTCGATTGGCGGCTTCAACTCCCTTAATGACGAACACTCCATCGACCTGCGATATAGGGCGAAGGGACTGACGACAGCCTACCTCGTCCCCGGATTTTGCCATCACATCGGCGATGACAGGCACATTCACGACCCATTCCTACCAGTGGGTGAAAAATCCAGAGATCCCTTCCGGATCGCTAAGACATGGGCTCGCCAAGCCGTCCAGCGGATCGTTCCCTTCCGCTAGCTTGACCTCGCCGGTGGTGTGAAATTAGCGGCCCACATCGCTGTATTGGCAATGGTGAAATTGTCTACCTTGCCGACAAACGAGCCACCCCCGGCATAGCTCGGAGCACCGAGAAGAAGGCCGGTTGAGGCGTTCCCATACGAGAATGTTGACGCGACAGTGGCTCCCTTCTGCTGGCCGTCAAGGAACAGGCGGAGGTTGCCAGCGGCGCGTGATGGCGACGTGGTGCCACTGACCATCATTGAACCCGGTCGTTGACGTCGAGACTTTCGCGGTCGTGTTCTCATACCACTGCATCTGCCCGGGGCCGCTGACGTTGAGCAGCAGGCCATGCCAGTTCGAGTCCGAATAGCTGTTGGCCTGGGTGAGGATGTCGGCCCAGCTGGTTTGGGCAGTATTCACCCAGGAGGCATAGGAGAAATCGCCTGCACCGAATGGAGTGGGCGGGATCGCCCGGAACTGGCCGCCACCAGCGAAATTCTCAACGCCCTCGTCCGGAGGCTGAGCGCCCGCGAAGGCGTTCGCCGTGACAGTGCCGTAAATAACTAGGCCATTCGCGTTCAACTCACCGACGCCAATCCGCAGCTTTAGCGGCATCTCGGCCGCGCCGTTAAAGCTCCGCGTGCCTAGCTGCATCTGGCCGCCCCAGGCACCCGAGTAGACACAGGTCACCGGAGCATTCTGGTTGGCAATCAAGTCCGCGTTGCAGACGTCGATCCACGCCTTGCCGCTGCCACCATTGTCAGCCGGGGTACCGCGCGGCCCGATATCAAACGCTGTCGGCTGGTTGTTACCATACTCCGCCCCAGATCGGACGAATGGCACACCATAGGTCAGGATGCCTCGGTCTGTGATTTCGAAGCCCGTGAAGACATTGGCGATGGTCGGGATGACAGGCGCGGCAAGGGCGCCGAGCATTGCAGCGAGGAAGAGCGCCAACAGGTTGCCGAGCTTTTTCAATTTTGAAGTCCTCCAGCTTACGATAGTGCGACCGGTTAGTGTGTTGTGACCGACAATGGTTACGATCTTGAATTTGCAATGACTGCGGCCATGCCGACAAAACCGCCGCTCGACAAGCCGATAGTACCGCTTTGGCGAAAGCGACCTTCCGAACACGCGTAGAACTGCTCAGAGACCGCCTCAGATTGCGGTGGGGGCGCAATTGCCTCTGAGACTTAGGCAGCGATGGTTTATGCGCCGGCTAGGAAGAAGCTAGGATTTCGGCGGCTCTTGCTTGGCCGAACAGGTCAACCGCGATCACCTGGAGAAGCGGCCAGAGTTCATGATCGCTGCGATATGACGTCGCCGCCTTAAAGATGCTTTGGACGCGTACCGGCTGCGTCGCCATGGCTCCTTCGACCTGTTCGGCTTCGGCGTTCGTCAGTCGCGACCAGAGATCCACGGCATACAGGGTGGTGACGGGAACTGGGGGGACACTCCATGTCATGGTTCCATGGTCCCAGGTCTGCCCCCCATGCTCAGGTGGTATCGGAACCTCAATCGCACCGACCGGAATCTCTGGAGATATCCAAACCGGCGGTGCTTCGTTGCCATTCTCGTCGGGAACCAGAGACCGAAGCCAACCTCCGTCAAAAGAACCGATGTAGCTGCCACGAATGTCGACATAGAATTTCGCTGTCTGCTCCATCATCCGTATGCCTTGAATCTGATCTGAACTTGATTGTTCGGAATTCCGCCAGGAGCACCGGTGTTTCTGACATGGAGCCAATATATTCCTGACGTGTAGTCGCCGTACTGCACCTCGATGTTGACCGTCGTTTTTCTGATGGTTTGACCATATCCGAACGAAGCGAACGCTACCGGAGCGCCCGTGTACTCTATCACGTCGCCGTTAGCATATCCCCCCACCGCTGCCGTTAGAACAAGCTCTGCGATAATGAGTTTCGGAGTGAAGCCCAATCCGTGGGCGATGGTAAGGCGACCTGCTGCTGTAACCGTTTGCAGACCACTGACAAACTCTTTCTGAAACGGGATCAAAACGCCATCGACGTAAAAGCCCTTGGCATTGATAGTGTCCGAACCCTTGTCACCTCCCGTGGCATTTGCTGTGAACAGGCCCGCGCCAAGCTGCATTCGGGTGGCAAGAGTACCCCCGGTGATCGTTTGCCAATAGAAAGTAACGTTTTCAGCACCGTTGGTGACACTGCTAACTGCCGCACCCCACGCAGCAACCAGGCGTTTGACGTTGGTGCTGCTACGGGTCGAGATCGCAACCTGATAGACGACGTTCGTTGCCGCACCGATCCTGTCCCAGAACACGTCGAGTATGGGTCCGAACACCGGAACGGGATCGGTCTTGTCATGAGTGATGGTGCCGATGAGCCTTGCCGCATCAAGCGTCTTATTCGTCAGCGTCTGCGTCAGCGAACTCAGCCACCCGGCTAGATTTGCCAAAGAGAGCTTCTTGAGCCCCCACAGGCCGCCCGCGCTGTCGGCAATGCCGATTTCGTCTGCTCCGGTCGGTGTCGGCTTGTCGGTAGCACCATGTATCCAGCCGCCAAGCGTGTTGGTGATGAGGCTCCAGTAGGCGATCACCTTCGCGAGATAGTGCCGCGATGAGTACAGCCCGGGCCCGACCTCGACGTCCTCAGGGTTCGCCGCATACTTCTGGCTCAGCAAAGCGCTGGCTGCTGCAGCGTCGGCTGATGCCTGCGCGGCGACAACAGCGGCGGACATCAGGGCCAGGGGGAAAAGCACCTCAAACCGAGTGCCGGTAAAGAACAGCACCGCCTGCCGTCCCGCCTTGAACTCGACAGCCCCGAGGTCCGAGCCATCGCCGTACTTGACCGGATAAGTCCCGACGCCAGACACGTTGATCGTCGCAGCACCGCTGTTGTCGGCCAAAGGCGTCATCAGATAGAGCCTGGCCGCCTGGAAACCCGCGGGCTGGGAAACGACGACCGCGTTGCCCGTCCCGCCCGTCACCGCAAGCTTGTCCACGGCAGCACGGCCAAACAGCCGGCCATAGGTCATCGGCACCCATGAGGCGCCGGTTGCGTCCCATTCCTTCAGGATCGCAGGATCGAAATTCTTGTCGAGCCACAGCCTGTCGATGTCAGGCGCAACGATGCCGTCGACCATGTTGCTGAAGACGCCGGTCGCCCTGAGCGCCGACAGCACCAGCTCGGACACCCGGACATATTTGCCGGTTTCGCCGGTGAGCGTGGTGCCGGTGAGGAAAAGACCCCAATGCAGCGCGTTGTCGAATTCTGTCGCCATGTCTTATCCTCAAAGCAAAGCGGCTCGCCGAGGCGAGCTGTTCAGGGTGGTGATGTCAAAGGAAATGCCGATGTTCTTTGCGCTTGGCGTCAACGGTGCACAGGCGCGGCTCGACGTCGATCGACGTTTGTTCAGGAGCAACTATTGCCAACCAGCGCAACAAGCCGGGAAACCCGACACGGGCCGGCCCTCGAGAGGTTGCGCTGTTGAGCCGGCTGCCATGGTCTGCCGGATGGGCCCGATCACAACCGGGGGCCGGAAGATCACGCCCCGCGCTGCGGAGATCCGAAACGCCCTCTTCCATGCAGGACGGGATCAGTTGGCGGAACGTTGAACGGCGCCACGATTTCTCCTTCCATCTGCCGTGACCCAGGATTCTGCGCCGATGCTCGACACATTCCTTGTCTGGTTCTCATGGATCCACGCCGCCATCGGCGCCGTGGCGATCACGCTTTTCATCCTGTACCGGTCATTCTTTCGTGCAGAAAACAGAGAGGAGAACATCCGTTTTCTGCGCAAGAATCCGACGGCCATACTCTGGATATTCGCCGGAGCGTTTACCGCCATCATGGTTTCCGTGGGCCTGCTGGACCGTTTCATCAATGGTTACGGAACCGGCGGCGAACTGTTCTGACTTAATGACGACAGGCACCGCCGACGCAGATGTAGAGACACGGCACGTCAAGATGATCTGCGCTAATCTTGATCGTCCTGGGTGAAATCAGCATAAAACCGGTCGCGCATGCGGCCTCGGACCGCAGCGACCTTAGGGGCGCCAATGCTTGTTCGCTTGTTTGACCGATGGTCGGAATGGCCGGCCTGGGCGAGGTGGACATCCGGCATCGCCAACATGGTGCTGCTCGACTCCGTTCGCGCCGCATGGGGCGAGCGCGATTTCGTGGTTGGGGTCGCCGAGACCTTTGTTGCCTATCTGCTGCACTCTGGCTGCCCGATTGCCGCAATGGCAGCCGGTGCCTGGATCGGCATCAAAATGGCAAGGGCGTCCAGCAAGGATTGGCTGGGCTGGATGATCGGCATCGTGACGTTTGCTGTGCTGTGCCTTGGCCTGGCCATGCTCACCGACGACATCCCCGGCATCAGCTGGCGCATGAAAGCCATAGACAGCGGCCGTTGCCATACCGTTTTGGATGGAAGTTTGAACTCTTTGGTCTGTGACTAGGGCAAACCTTGAAAGCGAGGGTTATTTCGGGCTCAATACACGTTATACGCGAGACATGATTGAAGATAGTGCGTTGGCGCCGGGATGAGGAACCCGTCGCGGCTCGCCCGACTGCGACTGCATCCATTTGCTTCACCTACGCCCCGAATGAAATACATCGCCCTGCCATGGCTTCCACGTCCCGGTCGCCCTGGACTCTTGCGTGATTGGGGAAACTGGGTTTGTATCCGTCACCATGTCAGAGGGGGCAACACAATGTTAGAATTGGCGGCGTTTACCGGCAGGTTGCTCGGGACGATGATCGATCCACTTCTATGGGGTGGCGCGATTGCAGTTCACTTTTACTTCAAAGGAAAAGGCTTTGGCGTTAAGTTTCCGGCCCTCATCTGCCTCGTTTTTTTCGTTGCGTTTGCTACTGGTGCATTTTCCTTCCCTGGGGACCAGATCGAGGACCACATCACTCGATCATTCTATTCGGTACTGGCAGCAGCGATCTGGCTATCCATTGTGATGGGTATTGCGCGCCTTTTCCGAAAATCGCCCTCGGCAATGACGCCTGACAGCAAGCCGTTTCTGGCATTGATTGCGATCATCTTGCCGTCGGGCACTACGGCAAGACTATCCCTTGGGCATTTCCAACCCGATGCCGTCCGGTAGCAAGGCTGCATCATCGCCGGCCAAAACGCTTGCAATCGTCTGGTCAAATTCGGCGCTGGCTGCTTCGGCGCGCCGCAGCAGCCACCACGCCGCCAAACTTCACCATCGACTGCCAAGCGCGGAAATCGTTGCTGATCTTCGCCGCTGTGGCATTGACCGGCCGCGAGACCAGGTCGGTGGCTACATCCATGGCATTGCGCAGTGCGCCGGCTTCCGCGGCCAGCCCCTTCATCTACTGACCTTTTCGTCCAGCGACAGGTTCGGATCATGGTTGATTCTGCGCGACGATACCGTCGCCCATGTTGCTGAAGACGCCGGTCGCCCTGAGCGCCGACAGCACCAGCTCGGACACCCGGACATGTTTGCCGGTTTCGCTGGTGAGCGTCGTGCCGGCGAGAAAAAGACCCCGATGCAGAGAGTTGTCGAATTCTGTAGCCATGATTTATCCTTAGCGGGAAACGGCTCGCCTGCGCGAGCTGTTCAGGTGCGGGGGTGGGCTTTCAATGTGTACGAACGCTAGGGCATTGAGCCTGATGACTGCAGCCGTAGCCGGACTGCTGCTCTTGATCTGCTCCGCTCAAGCGCAGTTCTTGCCGGATGATGCCCAGAACCTGAAAACAGCACCTGAGGTTGAGCGACTGTTTGTGGTCAAGACCGCAGAAAACCTGCTGACCGAGAAAGCAAAGAGAATGTTCAACGACCCAGAGAACGCCAAGGACGGGTTTATGTGGGCGAGGAAAGTCATAGCCCGCCACTACGCTGGCTTGGAAACGCTCGCTGGCGAGTTGTCGACGGACGAATTGGCAAGGTTCTATGCGGAGAAGGCCGGCCTGTTCGTGAAATCGGTCCGGGGGGAGATATCAGATAGCCAGTTTGAGCAGATGGAAATCGAGTTAGAGCGCCGTAAGAGCGCCTACTTCGAGACCATCATTGGTACGGCGAAACCAACGCGGAACCCAGACTTTGACACACTCAATAGGATAGCCAAAACTGCCGCCAGCAAGGTTCACTCATACAGCGCCCTTTCCGTAGATTGAGCGTCAGTTTTCGACGGCATCGACCAACGCCGGCTTAATCCCAAAGTGGATCGCTGAACGGACTTCTGGCAGGGTATCGCCAGGAATTTGCTGCAACAGGGCATTCGTTCCGGCCTTGTTGAAGTCACCCCCAGATGCCTGCAGTGCAAGCGTATGCAGATCCTCAAACAGGCCGACTGACGGGCCGCCGACAGCCCTCCGCAGCCCTCGACTGGCATACCGCGACGAGCTTCCGCCGCGGTCTTTGTCGCCGGCGATAGCCTGCGCGGCCGAGACGCCCCCCTTACCACCAAGCTTTTCGACAGTGCTGATCTCAAAGGGGATCGCGAGAATGCCGGAGCGGTCGAGTCCGTTCGCTATCCAGAGCCCTGGATTGCTCATCAGCCGGTCAGCCTCGTCGAAGTCGCCACGCTCGGCATGCTTCAGATAGCTGATCATCATCCCGATGCCGGTCGCAAAGACCATCGCTTCGGCCAGGCGGTGCGGGCGCTCCTGAAGCCCGGCGATCAGAATGCGCTGGTGCGATGCCAAGGCGAACGACTTGAACTGAAAAACCAGCTTCCCGAGGTTCGACTTCATCCAGAGCGGATTGTCTGCAACGCCCTTGATGATGATGGTTCGGTCGGCATCCTTGTTCAGGGCGGCAGCCCATACGCGCCTCGCGACCTCATCATCCCAGCGCGAAGCATTGGCGCCGTAGATGCCCTCTTCCTGGAGGCCGTGCCGGCGGAACTGGTCGCCGATGCGCTGGGCCATATGCTCGTCAATGCCGAGCATTGCCATGTAGGCGGCTCCAGCCTTGTCAATGCGGTTGAAGTCGAGCGCCCCCCCGGTCGTAGCCTTCTCGATGTTCTGCAACAGGCGGTTCTGCGACATCACCGAAACGACGGTGCGCATGGTGTCGTTCCACAGAGAAAGCGCCGTCGCCTTGGAAAACAGATTTGAGGCGTTCGACAGGAATTTCTCGTACCTGGATCCATAACGATACGGGTCTTGAAGGTCGGCCAGCGATGCCAGGCGCGCCTGAAGCACCCGCTCAGTCACCAAGCCCAGTTCACGGGCGTCCTGTCGAGCGATGCGAGCCGCCTTGGTGCCGCTGACGAGTGCCGGCAGCGCATCGGACATGAACGCTTGCATTCCAAATTTGCCGACGACGTTGGCAGCATCGACAAGGCTGGGCATCGCTACGCCCTCCATGAGGCGCACACGGTTCCAGGTCAGCGCCGCGCGCGTGATCGCACTCCAGGCGCTCCCCTCTTCAGCCGCGCGATACGTGCCGCGGATCATGTCGCGGAACGCCTGAAGATTGGTCATGTCGCGCTTTTCAGCGTCCACCAGCTTTTGGCGTTCTTCTGGTGTCGTGGCTGCTTTGCGCAACCCATCGTATTCGCGGATGATTTCGTCGAATTGCTCTTTCATGTCAGCACGGCCGAACTTCTGGGTAAGCTCGACTTCCGCCGCCATCGTTCGGGCATAGCGGCGAAGTATCCGTTCCATATCGTTTTCGAGGAAGTCCTCAACTTCCTCGTCGGCGATGTTGAACACCCTTTCTTTGAGCGGTCCGCGTTTCGCCGGCACCAGCCATTCGGGAACATCAGTTACGCCTCGGCCCGTCAGGTTGTTGAAGACAGCCGAGACGATTTCCTCGACATAGTCGGCGCGGTCGCTTGTGCTGAGGAACTCAGGGATTTCCTCTTGCCGGACCACAGCCTGATCCATCATCCGGTTGAAGTATCTCCGGGAAATCTCCCGGAACCGCGTTTCCTCGCCGATCAGGCGCGGGCGGTTCCACAGGCGTGTGACGTAGCTGGCTGCGGTCGTCGTTTTGACGTCCCGCGGCAAGAGCTCGAGCTCCTTCGCGCGAGCAAGAAGCGGGTCGACGACCTTGGCGCGCGCCTCCTGCGCGATACGGGTTACAAACTCATTGCCGTTTGGGTCGATATCGTTGCGCCGGCCGGCTTTCGCCGCGGCCTCTAAGAACTCTCCCCAAGTTCCCAAATATCCAGTCTTTCGGGCATCACGATAGAGTTTCTTCGCACCCACCCTCCAGTCAGCCACGGCCCCGCGCTCATAGAGCTTCACAGAGTTTTCTACGTCAGCGCCCAAGCTGCGACCTTCCATGTTCATGGTCGTGTCGATCGGGTTGTCGACCAGCCTGCGATAGATTTCGCGGACCTTTGCCGAAAGCGACAGCATCGTCTGGATACCGGGATTGATGCGCGCCGCAGCCGTGGCCCTTGCGACAACTTCGGCTGTCCGCGATCCGCCGATTCCGAGGTCGGATAAGTCCAGATCATCGGTAGCCGCGGCACCAGCCGACTGCATGCGCTTGACGATGGTTTCGGAGACAGCGGCCGGGTTCGGGACGTCATCGGCGAGATCAGCTTCAAGCTGTTTCGAAACGCGCGACCATTCGCCATGAGATAAGAGCCGAGAGGCACCGGCACCGAGAAGGCCGCCCAGGATCACGGAGCCGCCAATGTTAACCGCGCTTTCACGCCCTGTGCGTGTCTCCTGCGTGGCGTGCAACACGGCTTCTTGCAACGCTGTGCCTACCCCATCCGCCACACCTTTAGCCGCCGCCGACCGCAACACCGAGTAGCCTACGCGACCAGAACGCACCAGTGACCCGCCAGGCAGCAGGGTGGGCAGATCGGTGAAGCCTGCCAACATTGACAGGCCCTTACCGGTCCAGCCGCTGGCAGCAAGCGTCTGTTGGTCCCTCTTCTCCTGGTCGATCTGCGCTCGCCTTGCGCTGGCGGCAGCCCTGTTGAAAATGTCTTCGCCGATGGTCGGATCCTCGTCGAGATACGGCTTCATTTCGGGGTCTTGATAGACATTGTAGTCGGGGTCGGGAGTAACGACGTCGCCGGCCGCCATGTTGTTGCGAACCCGCGTGAAGGTAGAACCTACCATGTTGCCGTTGCGATAGGCGGCGAAAAGCGTCTCAAGGAAAGTCGGGTCTGGCTTGTCGAACTCCGACACGCCAATTGTCCCTGCATCATCGATGGGGCGATCAAAGAGGAACGGCATCACATGGCATTCCATGGCGTGGGTTGAAGTTCATCTGCGTTGTTGCTCCCGCCCAGAGGGCCAGGATTGGCGACGCGCTCTTCGCGACGCGCTCGCTCAAGCCGCGACTTGTAGCGCGCCGCCTCGACTGCCTGCGCCTGTATCGAGGCTGGGCTACCTTCAGTCGCCGCGAGCGCGTCCTTGCCTGCGGCGGTGTCTTCGATGATTGCCGCCTTGTTTTTCTTGTTGATCGCTTCGGAAGCCTTGAGGGCTTCAGCTTTGGCCGCCTCAGGGTCCGGATAGAAGGGGAAATTGAACATCTGAAGCTGACCGTTCTTTTCGTAGAACACATGATAGCTAGCCGGTCGGCCCGCACGGATATCTTGGTCCGTGTCGATATTGGGGTTCAGGAAAACCTCATCGGCCTCTATGCCATTTTTCTTCAGATCGGCGGCAAGCTGGTTGCGTATGTAGTCGTGCGAGCCGTCTGGCCCCACCGGGTACCGCTTTTCGGGTGGGTTTTTGACGACCACCTTGCTACCCATGGTGGAAAGCGCGGACACGCCATAGGTGCGATGAAACCGCTCGGTCGCTGCTTTCTTGGCTGCGACCAGATCGCCGCCCGCATCCACGATGGCTTCCTCGTAGATCGAGCGAAAATTCTCGACCATGGCCGCGGCGGCCATCTCGTTCGGTCCCAGTGACGGGTTTGAAGCAATGCCAAGGAAACTGTTGTCGAACGTCGCCGCAATCGAGGCCGCATCTACCTTCTTCAGTTCGTCGGCAACCGTCTTCGATTTGAAGAGCGCTTCACGTGGACCGGCATAGGCCGGATCATTCGCCTTGATCAGCTTCTTTGCCGCTTCCTCCGGAGTGAAACCCATGTCTTGGGTAAAGGCCCGGTACACGTCCATTTTCTTGCGGACGGCAGCCGAACCCTCGAAGGCGTCAAAGGATGCGGGGGCCGTCTTCGACAGGCTAAGGCTCGCCTCCATGGCCTGCGCCATTGTCGCCGCATCCGTTGACGCGGCACCATTCCGCAGTTCTGCCTGAACCCGCTTCGGAATGTAGCGGGTGCGTGCCACAAAATCGGACGTGATGGCTCGCTGCTCGTCAGCATCCTTAGCTGCGCCGATGAGCTTGTCGTAGGCATTGTTGGCGACCTTCGTCTGGTCGTTGTCGAAAGAATTCACCGACACGTCGCCTTTTGCCATGGCGCCGATCATGGCATTCACTGCGCCGCTGTCCTTCTGCGCAGTGCGGAGAGCATTCACCAGAACGGCCTTGTCGCCGTTGTCGAGCTTCGGGTCATCGAGGATCACGCTTTCCCGAACCGTGTCTGGCTCGGTGGCAATCAGGTCATCATAGTGATGCTTCGTCGTGACGCGGTCTTTCGTCACCTGCTGGCTGTGTTCCGTCTCGCCCCAGGCAGCCAGGACTTCGCGGCGGTCGTGTGGGATGGCAGCATACTCGTCATCAGGTTCGACGCTGCCGCCACCGCGGATAAGCGCGGCTTCGCGCTTGCGCCGATTTGGGTTGGCTGACAGACCCTCAACCGCACTGGCGACGGCTTCGGTGTCTCCCGTCTTCACCGCATCGACGACCTCACCGGGCAGTGACCCATAGTTGTAGGCAACGGACTCCAGCGCCGCCCGAGTGTTGAGCGGAAGGCTATCCCACTTCGCGCCGATCTGCTCGCGGGCCCTTTTTCCTTCGCGCTCGGCAAGGCGGTACTGCAGATCACGTTCGGCGTCTTCACGCGTAATCTTCATTCCCGGCTTCACGGGAACATGCGAGCCATCGGCAAGCGTCACCGTGTCGGAGCCATAGCCGATGCGCCAGGCATTGACGTCCCGGTACGGTTCGTCGCGGAACCCCTCTTCCGCGCGGATCAGGCTTTTCGTGCCGCTCGGTTTGAGGTCGGCAAGCGCCTGCGTCGGGTTCTGACTGAATTTCCAGCGCCATTTGCTTTCGGCCGCGTCCGCTTCCCACTGCTGCCGGCGCGCCGCCTTCCACGGCTCTGGCATGTTTGCCGAGTTGATCGCTTCCAGGCCCTGGCGCTTCAGATCCTCGAAGTTCGCCGCATTGTTGCGGATCTGGGTGCGGTAGGTGTCGAGGTTGGTGTTGGTGGTGCGGTCGTAATAGGCGCCCTTGGCGTTGCGCTCGTATTCGTCGGCCTTCTCATAGAGCACGTTGCCGCGCGCCAGGATGTTGTTGAGATAGGTGGTCTGCGCGTCCTTGGTCAGGCCCTCGAAATTGGCCTTGGCGAAGTCGTTGGCGCGCTGCTGGTGGCCCTCCATGAACTGGCGCGTGAAGCCGATGCCGCTTTCCGAACTCTCCTCGCGCGCCTTGAGGAAACGCTGTTCCTCATCGGCGAGAAATCGCGTCAGGCTGGTCGACACGGCATTCGAGCGGTCGTTGGCGACGTCGATCTTCTCGCGCTCGGCCAGCTCGAGCAGGCTGTAGCTTGCCTGCACGATGGACTGGCCAGCGTCCTGCATGGCAGCGCCGACCATGGGCGTCGGCCCGGAATTCGCGATGCGGCCCGAGCGCGGGTTGTTGTAACCCACGTCACGAGCGGTAGGGATGTTTACCATGTGCTATTCACCCTTAGGAGGGATAGGGAGGCGTGACCGTCGACGAGGTCGCGGTCTTCGTGTTGCTTTCGCCGAAGCGGCTGAACATCGTCGACATGCCGGAGAAGAGCGTGCTTGCGGCCTTGATGCGCGCCGCTCGCATCGCGCTGTTGGCGTTGTAGCCGGCCACCTTGGCAGCGTCGTTGTAGCCGCGCGCCTGCTGGTCGCCCTTGTAGATGTCCGTTTCTGCCGCGAGCGTCACTTGCTCGGTTGTGTCGTCCATGATGCGCATGACCGACGGATCGGTCATGTTCCCGCCAGAGCCGGCAATGGCGGCCTGCTGCTGGGAGAGCAGGTATCGGCCCTCACGGTAGCGGGCCATCGCGTCACGCTGGCTTGCCGCGGTCGCTTCGTCGGCCTGCTGGGCAGCGACCTTCTGTTCGTACTGGTATCGCGCCTTCTGTTCGCGACCCTCTTCCATCGTCCCGGCAACCGACACGATGGTCCCGATTGCGCCAAGGACAGGTGCTAGGAACCCCATTTCCAGATCGCCTTTCCGTCCAGTGTTTCGTCTGTCGGCTTGAAGCCAAGCTTCGTCATCAGCGCCTCGGCCCGCGGGATGGACGTGTCGCAGGTCGCCTTGATCGTGTGAGCGCCGCGCTTCTTCACCTCGACCATCACCTTGAGGATGTGGCGGAAGATGAAGGGCTTGCGCGCTTCGGCCGGCACTTCCAGGAAGGCCATCCATTCGCCCTCGGCGGTCTCGATCACACAGCCGAAACCAGCCAGGAGCCGACGACGCCAGAGCGCGCGGCCGATCCACTGCCCCGTCACCCGCACGCCACCGTAGAAACGCGCGAAGTCGATGTCGTCGGCCGGCCTGATGTCAGCCATTGGTCTGCACATCCATGACCAGCGAGCCGGCCGTGAACGGGTATGGCGAGCGATGTTCGAGGCACAGGCGGCTGTCGGTGCTCCAGTCGCTGGACACCGACATCATGTCGGCGTCGAAGCTGTTGAACAGCGTGTTCGCAGCGATCGGCTTGTCGCCCTTGGTCACCGTCAGGCGGCGGAGGCTGTCGAAGTCCTTGCCGACGCGCAGGCCGTCCAGCATCGTTTTCACAAGATACAGGCCGAGCTGCGCCACCCGCTTCTTCTTGAACAGCGCCGTGCCGTTGGCAGCCCCATAAGCCAGCTTCGTCGACTTCCAGCGCCCGACATAAGGCAGCCCGATGACGACCGCCTTGCCGGCCGGTTGCGCCGGCAGGATCACCTGGCCCGCGGTCACGGGATAAAGATTGTCCTGGTCATGGAGTGCTGCGCCATCGACCCACACGGTCACGCCCTTGCCTTGCAGATGCGGCACGGCAAATGTCGTCTGCCCCGCTGTCGTGGTGAAGCGCGTGAAGCCGTCGGCGAGGCAGTTGGTCTTGCCGCCGCGGCAGTCCTTCAGGTCGGCCAGCCGTTCGAGCCGCTGCGTGCCGTTGCGCACGATGGCGAAATAGACATTGTCCTGGCCCTTGCCCCGGCAGGCGATGACCTGCCTGAACTGGCCGTCGGTGACCACGCGCGACCAGGCAACTACCTTCTGCGAGGGACGGTATGTCAGGGCGCGCGCTTCGCCGTTTTCGAGAATGAACCACACGACCGTATCGGGTTGGCGCTGCACGGCGACGCTGACGACAGGAGAGCCATCGCAGATCTCCTCGTGCATTTCCGTCAAGTCCATCGCGCTGTAGTCCAGCGTGCCCTGCTCGGCGATCAGCGCGAAAACGCTGAGCCCGGTGCTCTGCACGAAGATGCCGTCCTTGTCGCATTTGACCGAGCGCAGGTCGTAGCTGCCTTGCGTCGATCCATCGACCGGAAACCAGCTCGACGCCGTCAGCGGCTCGTCGAAGCTCGACGACTTGATCGAAATCTCGGAATTGTCGGTGCCGGCGATGAGGCGCTGCAGGCCGAGCAGCCAGAGGATGCCCCTGTCGGTGCTGGCGCCGATCGAGCGGTAGATCGGGGCGCTGTCGCCCTCGACATTGTCGTCGAAGCTGTGGAAGGCGTCAGGCACCGAGCCATGCACGAAGTCGCCCTTGCCCCAGTAGAGACGGCCGCCGAAAGCCTCGATGCCCCACGGCCAGCCGTCATAATCGGACCATGTCGAAAAATCCCATTCGAATGTAGGGCTTAGCGAGTAGAAACGGCTCACCGTGGATCAAAGGGAAATGGAAAAGGGAGGCCCGAAAGCCTCCCCCGTTGCCTTGGCCGGCGTTAGTCGGTGTCGGTCGCCGTGATGGCGAGGCCGTCGGTCAGGTCGATGCCGAGACCGTCGGCGCCGGTCTTTTCGTCGATCACCCAGCAATGGTTGATCGCCGTCACCGGGCCGGACAGCGTGGTCGTGCGGGTGCGCACGATGACGATGTCGCCCTGGCGTGCGCCCCTGGCGAAACCGTCGCTGATGAAGTTGTTGGTGTTGACCGTCGCGATGGCGTCCACGGTGTCCAGCAGCCACTGTTTCATGGTGCTGGGGCCCGAAAGGCCATCGCTCAGGAGCTTGAAGCCGTTGGTATCATAAGCCATGTGCAAGCCTCCTTACGAGAATGCAGCGGTGTCGTCGGTGACGACCTTGATCACGCCGGCCTGCTGCAGGATGGTGGCGCCGTCGTAGATGGTGGCGCGGTCGAAGGAGTAATCGTCCTCGCCGTTGTAGCCCGCATCGACCTTGACATCGCCGGCGATGGCATGACCCACGGCAGGCTTTGCGAAGATGAAGTTGGACGCCGTTGCCGTGCCCTTGCCGGGCAGGCCGTTGTGCATGATGTGCTTGGCGCCGAGCCAGATTTTCGGCTTGTCGAGCGCCAGGCCGACGAGTGGCTTGGCATCGATGTAGTCGGCCGACTTGAACTCCTGGAAGGTCAGGAGGCGAGCCCATGCCTTGGGGGTCCACAGGCAGGTGATCTCGTTGCCGACCATGACGTCGAGCTCGAAAAGCTCGGTCAGCGCATCGACGGTCTTGCCATAGGTCAGGGTCTGGGCCGCGCCGCCGGCATAAGAGTTGGTGGCGGCAGCCAGCGCGTCGATGATGGTGTGGTCGATTTCACGCGAGGCCGTGAGCGCGCTGGCGTTCTGCATCGCCTCGCGCAGGTTCGCCGGTGCGGTGAACACGTCGAAGCCGGTGCGGGTCTCCTTGGTGTGCTTTTCTTCCAGCGTCACCGTCGGCTGCGTGTCGGCGCGGTTGCGCGACGGGATGAGCCCGTTGGTGCCGCGCCTGGTCATGCGGCCGGCAGCGCCCTGGAGCGCAAACGACGCCGTCAGGCCACTGATCATGAGTTCCTTGGTGACGCAGTCCTTGAGGTAGGTTTCGCCGCGCTGAAAGGCGACGACCCACTCATCACGGTACTGGGTTTTCGTGATGGCATAGGCCATTTTTGAATTCCTTCGATGATGATTGGAGGGGGTCTTCCAGCCGTGATCAGGGTGCCGCATCAGGGCTTTCGCGGGATGCCGCGCCGAAGCACGGGGCCGCTACTCGCGCCTGGCGCGGGGCATCACATCAGCTTGCATTGAGGCAGGGTGCGGGGCCGGAAACCGGGATGCCGCGTTGTTATGAAGGCGCCCGGATCACGTGCGGGCGCTGACCTTTTCGAGCTGGGCGTAGATCTTCGTCAGCTTGCCCTGGACGTCGTCGCTCTTGAACTTTTCGGGGTTTGCGACGCGCAGCGCCAGAAGCTCCTGCTTCTGCGCTTCCAGCGTCTTGCCCGTCGCCTCGATGTCGCCGGTGAGGATGGCCGTCGAGCCGTAATAGTCGGCGCCGATGGTCGCCATCATCTTGACGAATGGCAGGCTGTCCTGCAGGCGCGAGCCGTCCATGAGGCGCAGGCTCATCATCTCGCCGAAACCGTCCTGGCCGAGATGCGCCTTCATCAGCTCCTGTGCCGCGCCGATCTGGCCGTCATAGTCGCCGCCCCATTCGGCGCGAAGGGTCTTCTGCGTTTCGCCGGCGACCCTGGCGAGCTGGGCATTGAGGTCCTGGGCCTGGGCGGCGGCGAAATCCTGATACCAGTCGAGTGCGGCGGCTGCCATCTTCGGCGGGACGTTGCGTTCATGCATCGCCGCCTTGAAGTCGGACAGGATCGCCTTGTCGGCGTCGGTGACCTCGAAGCCGTCGCGGAACGCGCCCGGATACTCAGTTGCGTCTTGCGGGATGCCGTTGGCCTCGCGATAGGCCATGACCTCTTCTGATGTCGAAGCGTCGGTCAGCTCGATTTGCCGGCCGCCGTTCTTGGCGTTTTTGTAGCCCTCGCGGAACGCCTTCGAAATCTCGTCGGTCGACCTGTAGCGCTCGAGCTGCTTCATCATGGCGGCGTCGCCGCCGGCGAGCTGTTCGCGCAGCGACTGAAGCGCCGCGTCCGGAGCAGCGCCCGGGGCCGGAGCCTGGGCCGACGCGGGTGTTGCCGCCGGATCAGGGTTTGGCGCGACAGGCGTTGCGCTCGTCGGCTGGTTTGCCGCTGCGGTGGTCATGGGCTGGTCGGTCATTGCTCTCACCTGTCAAAATGGAAAGGGAATGGGTGATCAGCTTCCTGATCTGGAAGCCGACATGCTGCTTTCCGGCGGCAAAAGAGCTGTCGCGCTCGCCGCCATGCTCGGCCGGCATCCAGGCCGGCTGGTGCAGGCCGCAAATGTGCAGGATCGCACCGAGTGCGCGCTTTTGCTGGTCCTCATTGGCGATGCCGGCGGCGAGCGCCTGCAGTGCTGCGCAATCGGCCTTGCGGATTTCCAGGTCGTTGCGCGGCATCTCATTGTCGGGGCGAACAGTGAGAGGATGCCAGGGGCGATAATGTTTGTGGGTCATTGTCCAAGTGCAGCCCGGATCGACTGCGCTGCGTCCCCGACCTGGGTGGCGACCGCAGCACCATCGCCGACCTGCTGCATCTGCTGCTGCTCGGCCATGGCCTGCTGCGCCTGCTGGCGGTTGGCCGCCGCCTGCTCGGCGTCGATCAGCCAGTCGGCGCGGCCGCCGGGCACCGCAGCAAAGGCGTCGCGGAACATGGTGCGGGCGTCGACCTCGCCGGCAAGCGACGGATCGAGCGCCACACCCGCCTGCAACACGCCGGCACTTTCCTGGAAGGCGTTCAGCACCTGGCGGTCACGGGCTTCCTTCAGCACATTGTTGAACTCGTACTGAATGGTCTGGCCAAGCAGGATGTCGGGCATGTCCAAGGGAACGCCGTTGCGGTCGACCGGGCCATAGCCGCCGGCCCGCATCACCTTTTCGGTGGTCAGGTCGAGTACCGCACCTGTCCATTCATGCTCGATGGGGCCGAACAGCGGCATGGCGTTGCGGATCCATTCCTGGACGCGCTGCGCCGCCTCATAGGCCGTCATGGTCTTGTCGGCCTGCGCGATCGGCTGGAGCTTGCTCAGGAAGAACGCATCGCCGAGCTGGTTGCGCTGGTCGTTGATCAGATCGATGCCCAGGCCGACATTCTTGCCGAGGTCGAGCACGCGCAGTGCAGCGCCCAGGCGTTCGTCATATTCGCTGTCGATGAAGGTCACGCCATTGGCGCCGAGGTCGATGGGCGACAGGACGGCGTCCTGCGTGGCGATCAGCGGCGGGTCGACCTGCTTTTCGCCGGCCTCGATGATCGTCATCTTCATGCGCTGCAACATGCGGCTTTCGGTCAGCCCGATCGAGGCTGCCGTCGAAACCGCATAAAACTTGCCCGACAAGAGCCACCAGCGCGGCACCACGTAGTCGAAAGTGAAGGCCGGCAGCTCCTGGAGAATGGTGCCGTCTTCGCTGACATAGACGTCAGCCCATCTGGCGCCCCTGGGGAATTTGCGGTGCGGCTCGTAAAGTTCCAGCGGAATGAAGATGTGGCGGACCTTGAAGGTCGTCTTGAGGTCCTTGTCGCGCAGCGCGTTCTTCACCGCCTGGGGAAGTTTCGCCTCGCCAAAAAGGTGGGCCATGGCCGCGGCCGTCATGTCGCATTTGCGGTGGACATGGTTGACCTGGCCGTCGGGCCCCTCCTGCCCGGCCATGTGCTTGGGGTGATGGCAGCGGTAGAGCAGGTTGTCGCGGTTTTTGTTGTAGCTGACCTGCAGCCAGCCCATGCCGAAGGTGGCGAAGTCATGTTCGACCTGCTGGGCGGCGCGGCGAAAGCCGCTGTCGCGCGAGTTCAGGATGGCGCTGTTGACGTCGGTCATGAATTCGAGGAACGACGCCGCCGCGCGATCGCGCCCGACGCTCTTGTTGGACGCCGCCGCCTTGAACCACTGGCGGCCGTCGGGCCGCACCATCGAGCCGATCTGGTCGCCAAGCTCGCGCCGCATCAAGACAGGCGTGGCGTCGGTCAGATGCGCGGCAAACTCCTGGCCCAGCACGATATCGGTCGTGAAATCGGCCCGCTCGGGATACAGGAACTCGGCGATTTCCTGGTACAGGCTGTCGAGCGAGCCCTTCGCGGCGAAAAGGCGCGCATCGATCTCCATCAGGTCGCGGCCTGCCTGATCGCTCATCAGACAGCCCCGAGCGTTCCGCGCGAGAACTCGCGTCCGATGGTGCCGGGCACGGGCGCCAGGCGGTCTGTGGCGGCACTGCTCTTGGCCGCCGGCGCCAGCGAGCGCGTCCGGCTGCGCTGGCGCTTGGCCAACGGGTCCTCTGGGTCCGGCATCGTCGCCGGCGGCTCCGGCTCGGGATAGGACTGCTTCTTGCTTCCGAAAAGTCCGCTCATGGGCGTTTTCCTCGCAGTTTGGCCTTCAGGGTACTGTTCGATGTCACCGACTGGAGCCGCATCCTCGATTGCTCCCGCCGCTCCTGCGCTGCCTTGGGGCGCTTGAGACCGCTGAGGCCTGATGCCGACAGCATGATCGTGGTGTCGCCCTTGTCGGGCGAGCGGCCGAGCTGTTCGCGCATCAGCTCCTTGGGCAGGACGAGAATTTGCTCAGCACCGCCGCCGGAGCGGATTTCGAAGCGGAAGGCGGCCAGGTCGGCCTCGAGCTCGGGATCGGGCGGCAGCGCGATCCGCGAGCCATAGGCCGGATCGAGCTGTTCGCGGAACTGCCACACGGCCTGCGCCCTGAGATTGGCGAAGCCGTAAAGCCCCTCGCGCGTCGACGAGACCGAGCCATTGCCGCCCTTGAAGCCGAAACAGTCGATGTCGGCATGGGCAAGCTGGGTCAGCGTGTCGCCGCCATACCCGCCGCCGGCATCGACGACGACGCGGCAGCGGTCGCGCATGTGCTTGATGATGAGGCCGGCGACCGTCGGCCCGTCGGGTGTGTCCTTGCCGGGATAGCTGGCGAAGCGCGAATACCACCAGTCGCGCCGGCTCTGGATCTGCGTCTTGTCGGGTCCGCCCTGGGCGATGTCGGCGGCGACCGCCGTCATCGGCATGTCGGGCGGGTTGTCGGTCCAGCGTGCCTGCGCCTGCCTGATCCAGTCGGTCGGGATGACTTGCCAGGGATCGTCCTTGCCGTCGGGCTCGAACGAGCCGTAGCGCAGGCGCTCGCGGATGTCGTCGGGCAGGCCTTCGAGCTGCGCGGCGTAGCCGGTCGCCATCAGGTCGGGATTGTCCTCGAGATGCGAGCGGATGAAGGTTCGGGACCTGGGGCGTTCACCCTTGGGCCCGACATAATCGGCCTCGACTTCGCGGTCCTCGCCGCCGATGGTCGTGAACCATCTCAGTTCGCCTGACGCGGCCGGGTTTGGATGGCTCCTGTCGAGCCATGGCGCCCAGTATCTGACGACCCACATGCCCTCGGCCGAGGTCGGCGGGTTACCGGTGGCAACGACACGGCAGCGCCGTCCCTGCGCATCGCGCAGCCAGCCGATAATGTAGCGATACTGGCTCTCGGTGAACTGGGTGATCTCGTCGAAGGCCTTCAGCCGGTGGGCGCGGCCCTGGTATTTTTCCTTGTCGGCCTCATGCGGCACGCCGCCGAGCTCGATCTTGCCGCCATTGGCCAGGCGCCAGACATGCGACTGGCTGTTGTAGCCGTCGCGGCCGCCGAGCATCCGGGTAAGCTCGTCCTCGATGCCCTTGAGCTGGGTCGCCTGCCGGCGCAGGATCAGCGCCGGCTGGTATTCCTCGAGCGCCAGGCCGCAGATCAGCGTCGTCTTGCCGCCGCCGGCCGCACCGCCATAGAAGGTTTCATCGGCCTTGGAGAGCCAGGCCTCGGTCTGCGGCCCGGGATTGGGGATCATGTAGCGGCCGGCCGACGCCTTCACCGCCTCGTCGATCACTTCCTGGCGCGCCTGCTGGGGCAGCGCGTCGAGGGCGGCCAGCACCTCACTGAGCTGCACTGTTCAGTCCCTGCGCCAGGAGGAAGGCGACGCGGCGGGCAATGTCGTTCTTGGACAGCTCGTCCATGGGAGCTGCGAGGCCAGCACCATCCTTGCCCGTCACCTCCGCCTTGTCGGCAAGGCCGAGCTCGCGGGCGATGATGCTGGTGTTCAATAGATCGGCCGCCGCACCTTCGAATTTCTGCGTCCGGATGATCGCCTCGACGCGCGCGGTGACGTCGTCGAAGCCGTCACGCTCGCCGTAATTGTCCCATGTCCTGCGGGCGATGCCGAGGAAGATGCAGAGACCCGAAATGGTCATCGCCCGCATCCTTTCGATCATCTCGACCTTGACCTCGCCCTGATAGGCAAAGGGCCTGGCTTCATGGAGCGGGTTCGCCTCGACCCATTCGAAATATTCGGTGCATGCCTGCCAAAGTTCGTCGGAGTTGGCGAAGATCGGGGCACGGCCATGAGAGCTGCGCACCTTCCAGAACTGGTTACCTGATGGTGCGGGCATGGGGGGACCTTTCGGGGCGGTGGATCGGGGACGGCCATCCCGTGGTGGATACTGCCGGGATGCCCCTATGCGGTTGTACTTCGCCTATTGCCGTGGCGAGCCAGCTTTGCTTTGTTGCGCTGGATTTTTCTTGTTGTTCAGAGGACGAACATTTTTCAAATGGATATGTCGAAGGTCGTTGCCATCGGTCTGAGTGCGCTTTTGTTTGGCGCGATATTCTGGTTCATCGGCAGATTGAACCAACGCAAAGCATCGCAGATGATCGAGGTCGGTGTGGCCAACACTGAAGCCGTTCGAGAAAACACCGCTGCCGTGCGTGAGCTCATCGCGAAGCTTGATCGCCTAAAGGGCCTTTGATTCCGAAATGAATTCATGTGAGGCAGGTCCAAAGCTGATTTGGCGTGCTCCCAGCGTATCGTTGGCTGGGCTGCGTTCAGGGCGATGAAGCGCTGCTGCTTGGGGGGCGATCTATGGCTGACGAGACTTCAAGTTTGACGGCCGAGCAGATCAGGCTCGACAGAATGCTCACGCGTGGCGTCGTGTATTCGATTATCTGGCTCGCCGGTCTCGGATCCTGCTATGCCCTTTACCAGGGCATCATGGCGCGCCGGATGCTCAGGGCAAATCCAGCGCTCGAAGGACAGGGCCGCGCCTGGTGGTGCATCATCGCCGGCGGGATCGGGGCCCTGACCCTGTTTGCAATTCTCGCCATCGGCATTTTCAACGCGGCGATACGACCCTGAGGGTCGACGCTGCGCCCTCGCCCCACACCGGCGGCGCATGTGCGTCGTCACCGAACGGTAGCGTGTTGTCGATGAAGTGGCTAAGGCGCGCCCTTCGATCTGCACTGCCAGAAACGTAAAAAGGGCCGCTGAAGCAGCCCTCAATCGACGCAATGCGCCATCGTGGTTCCTGTATGCCGCATCGGGTTCTTCTTGCTTTGGTACTTTGATTACCCGTTGGCGCAGCTTCTTCCCCCGCACCTGCGTTACCAGGGGTGATGCAGGCTACCCTCCCGGCTGGCCGCTCGCGCCCGAGGAATGACCCAGGTTGCCAGAGACGCGGGCGTAACCCGAAGCTCTGTACAAGGCGCTCAGTCCTACCGGCGATCCTAGACTGTCGACCTTCCTAGGCGTGATGAAAGCGCTCAACATGGAGGTGACAGCGAAGCCGGTTGAGGACGCGCTGGCCGAGTGATCAGATACGGGCTGCCTTTTCAATTCCCCTCGTGCGAAGGAGACGCAGCATGCAATGGGCAATTGTCGTTACAGGGGCATTGTCGGCTGCCTGTTGGTTCGGCTCGGCCGTAGTTACGCCTGATCTGACCGACTCGTACTGGGGCGGTCCTCCCCCGAGCGTGAAAAGGCGGGCCCAAATCGGCTCACTTCTCAATGGTGGGGGCGCGCTGTTCGCTTCGATCGCCATCGGCATTCAAGCCTGGCTCGCTTACAATCAAATTTGAGCAGGCTGCCGTCTAGCAACGCAGTGAGCGCCGCCAGAGCATCCAGCCGAGTTCGCTCGGGTCCGAGACCGACGCGCCAAAGACGCCCGTTGTTCGAAGCGACAAACGAAGCGAGCCCAGACTGACGCCGAACGCCGTTCTTGCTCCGCAACTGTAGTCTGCTGCGAGGAGCCGGATCTGTAGGCAAGACGGCCACAAGGAGCGTTTGTCTATGCCTCGGCCAGGCGACCACCAGCTTTTGGGGGCAGCACCCCAGATCCTGCTGCCAATCTGGAGGCTGAGCCCGACTGCCTGGATCTGTGCTGACGCCACGCCGGCCATGCTGTAGCGACGGAGGCCGAATGCAGGTGCCGCGATGGCCAGCACGACAATGGCCGGCCACGCGAGAACAAGCAGGGCAGCCGCGAACATGGCGAGGCCACCGAAGAAGAGACTTCGGAACATTCGAACCATCAGGGTTCCTTTCGGGGTTGATTGCCGGGATCACCCGCCCGGCCGGGAACTCATCTCGACATGTGCCGAGCTTGATGGGAGGATGTCTCCTCATCAGGAGGTGCGAATGGCGCGTGCTCGACGGTTCTTCATCGACCTGTTCGCCAACCTTGGCATAGCAATTGCCGTAATCATCTCCATCATCGCGGTGCCGCTGTCGGTGGCGGCCTTCTTGTTTACCGCAGCGACGGCGAGCGGCGACCCGAACGAACAACATGAGCCGATTGTCATGTTCGTCGTGATGCTGGGCGTGATAGGCATCGTCTTCACCGGATGGACAATCTTCAGAATTCGGCAAAGATCCGCCCAAGAGTAAATTGCACGAATGCCGGGCTACCCTCCCGGCTGGCCGCTGGTGCCGGATACCAAGCCGGCTTAGGCTTCTGATTACGATGCCTGGCATGCCGAGCGCGAAGTTGATGTGAGCAACATCCCAACGCTGCATGCCGCCTAGTTGGGACCGAAACCATTGCTGACTAGGTTTCCGCGATTACAACGGAGACGAGAAGCATGGATGTCTACGCTCACATAGGGTCTATCGGCGCCGAAGGGCGCAAATCGATTTGGCTGGTTGCGGTAAGGACGCCTTACGCCAACAAGGTGGCGGCACGCGTTGCCACGCGGCATGAGGCTGTCACTTATGCTTCGGAGTTCATGGCGGGCTATGCTGCCTATCCTGGAACTGCTCACACTAGGCCTATTGCCGCAGCGATACTTGTTTGATTTCCTGCATCGGGGTTTGATTGTTTTTCAAAGGGGCGAGTACCATAGTCAAATGGGCAATGATCTTGGTCGCAGTCACGCTGCTAGCGGCCGCCTGCAACCCATTCCCCGAGACTTGGGAGTGGAACCAAGAACTGACGATCGAAGTGCAAACCCCTCAAGGTCTGGCCCGCGGATCAGCGGTGACGCATGTCAGTTGGCAGGAGGCCAACTCGGTGAGCAATTATCCGACTACCTTCAGCGGCGAGGCGACGGTGGTGGAAGTCTTGCCGGGCCGATACCTGTTCGCGCTGATGGGCGAGGATACGAGATACATCGCCATGCGGACGTTCGACAAGGAGATCGGCGGCTTCAGTGTCAGCCCGTCAGGCTTTGCAGCCATGAGCCGAGCACGCGGTGTTCGCAGCGTCCCACGCAAATTTTATCCCCTGCTGGTAACTTTCACAGACATCACCGACCCGAAGACCGTTCGCAAGGTCGATCCGGACGATCTCGCCGCCAGCTTTGGCCCAGGAGTGACACTGAAAGGTATCTCTCTCGGCGTAACCGACAAAAAAGTGACCGAGGGCCGGGTCGATAGTGTGCTGGCGTGGTTGAGTTGGCCGAGGGAAAAACTGCTGGCCGCTGGCGGTGGCAGCAACCCAGTACAACTCTCCATAGATGACGGCTATTTGGCGCTTGGCCGAGGAGAATTCAGGAGAACTGAATGATGTATCGTTGCGATGGCATCGAGGCAAATTCAAAAAGTCAATGACGCCGAAAGGCTCAGTTACTGCGGCTGCTTGTCAGTTAGCGCCACGTCTGGTTACCTTTGATTGTTTTCAAACCTTGGGGCTCACCGCCCGCTTGAATAGCGCCATGAACCACGTCCTGACGTTTAAGTGCGAATACATCAACGGCGGCACAGCGTTGCTGATGCCCTGCATTGACAGTGTAGAACTGGCAGACCTCGTGGCCGCTTTCGAGCGCCAGAGCGGATACAATGATCCCGCCGGAGGATATGGCGGCATTGTGCCTTCGCATTACGAGCTTGGTCCGCTCGCCGCCTATTTTCTAGGAGAGATGGGGGCCATCGAAGGTGGTCAGCCAGGCGAGATATACGCTCTGTTTTGCCAGTGCGGGGAGGCAGGCTGCTGGCCGCTGGTTACCCATGTTCGGGCTGATAACCAGCTTGTGGTCTGGCACGATTTTTCCCAGCCTTATCGTCCGCAACGAGACTACAGCGGCTTTGGGCCGTTCACATTTGAGCGTTCGGAATATGAACGTGCAGTGGCTACCGCCTCAAGATTCAAGGACGCTAGTTAGCGTCGCTTTCCACCCACTTCGGTCATCCCACATTTATGATGTTCACGACCTAAGCCTTAGCGTTGTCCATCCTTCATCCTGATCTCCGAATGGTTTGTTAAAATTGCGCGCCTGGTTTTGCCAGTTTGACAATCCTGGCGAGCTATTCTGCAACCATGAGACGCACCCGAACCATCAGTGCACCTATCGTGGCTGCGTTGGCAGGGTCTGCGGCTGCAGGATACTACCTTGACGATATTGTCTCGCTTTCCCCTAAGGCCGTCGTCAGCAAGGCGTCGGGAAGTTGCGACATCAAGGGCAACATCAGCATAGACACTGGCGAGCGCATCTTTCACGTGCCCGGCCAGAGGCGCTATGATGAGACGATCATCAGGCCCGAGTTCGGCGAACAGTGGTTCTGCTCCGAAATCGAAGCTCGTGCCGCTGGCTGGCGCAAATCCAGATACTGAGACCGTCTCCCCGCCCGATTTACTCGGGTGCCCTTTGATCCAGAAGTTCAGGGAGGTGCCGGGGCTTGGCATCGGCGGCGCGCTGTATCCGGCCGCTCGTTATTGATATTTTGAGGTCGGTCTCTAGAACTGCGCACGGCGTCGGGAGAGTGCATGATGCGCGAAATGGATGAGATAACTGCGCTCCTCGCGCAGGCCCAACACAAGGCCGAGGCACTGCACGACAACAATCTGGCCCTCCGCATAGGGACAGCGCTGCTCCTCGCCATTGAGCGACAGCTAGAGAAGTCGCCGCCTAAGCAGCACTGATGGCCTTGTGATTGTCTCGATTGGCCGGAAGGAACTCTCTGGCGTGCCGACTGTTGATTCCGGCATCTAAGGGAGATAGTCCGATGAACAGCAAAACGGGCGTGTACTTGGCCCTTGCCGCCCTGGCTTTCGCGGTCATCGCGATGTTCACATTGGGAATAGTGGACCTGGCGCAAAGTCCCGGTCCCACCATGGAAGCTACCCAGGTAGCGGCCGGCAAATGAGAGATGCCCGGTAGCGCACAACCTTATGGCCGCCGTCCTCTCCTCATGAACATGTCGCAATCATCGAAAAGAAGGGCGAACGCTTTCCTGGATTGTCATTGCCGCTAATTGAGGAGCGATCTGTAGTCGATGGTGCTCAAGTAATTGACGGGGTGCTGTGCGATCGGACCATAGCAGGCTAGCAAATTGCACATCGCATTCTGATTGTGCCGCTGCGCATGCGTGATGGAGAGAAATACGTATCCAAAGGCGTTGCTATATTTGCAAGCCTTCATACTCTCCCTAAAAGTTCCTTGAGCACCCGTATCCTTAAATAGCACCCAGTCTACGGCCTCTTTCGCCTCATCGACATTGCATGGCCCCTCATCAATATTCCGGCCGCAGATACTCTGAAAATCCCTGATTGCATCGTTGCCGCACTTGACTTGAGCATAGGCGGGCTGCGCTACGACCAAGATCGAAACTAGTGCTAATAGCTTTCCCATCCTGCCGTCCCTCCCTGCCGATGGTCATCTCCTGAAGCAACCAGATCAGATATTTTTCCAACGCACAACGACTACTCGTCTCGCTTCTTGACGGGCTGCATGGTGCTTGAGGATTGCGAGGCTGGCAGTTTAGACTTGATCCACAGAGGCGGAGCGGGCCGGCGCGACCCAGGCAGCATGGAGATGGCGCTTGGACTTTATGAAACTGCTGAAGTCGCTTGAGGAACTTCTCTATGAGTTGGTGTCCTGGTTGGTGTTTTACCCCATAACGATGTGGCGCTGTGTTGCTGCGCCGCTGACGATGATGCGCTACGCGGACACCGAGCTCGCCGATCGGCCCGAAGACCAATACGACGATACTCTTAGCCCTCCTCTATTTCTCCTGATCACCTTGCTACTGTCTCAGGGGGTGTCCGGTGCATTGCCGTCTGTTTACGATCCCGGAATTGGATCCAAGGAACTCGGATCAGTTTCCAACCTGCTGATCGCGCGTGGCATGATTTTTGGGATCTATCCCCTGTGCATGGCTGTCGCGCTGTTGCGCTGGAAGAAGGTCAGAATTACGCGGCATACGCTTCGCTCGCCGTTCTTCGGCCAGTGTTATGTCGCCGCCCCGTTCGTCTTCATGCTCGTGCTTGGTCTCGATTTCGTATCGATGCCTCATCAACAGGGCCTGCTGTTTGGCTTAGTAACAATGGCCTCTGCCACAGTCTGGTATGCGCAGGCGCAAGTCCGCTGGTTCAAGCAGAATCTGGAAATCGGAAACCTAAGAGCAATCGGTGCTTTTGGTGCTGCGTTCCTCTTGGCGACATTGGCAGCGCTGGTGTTAGCGTTTGCGATCGGTCTTGAAGCCAAAAGCATCAATCCCAATGGCGTATGAGCCGAGGTGGCTTGCCTTTCCACTCCGCCGGCGTGCTCCGAAAATCTGTTGACCGCGCCACTGTCGGGAGCGCGACCGCCGATCACGTTTTCGGAACCGATTCAGTTGGCGCGGGTTGGTCCTCACCAACTGAGGAGGTATCGAGATGATTTTTCGAAGCACTCTTGCAGCTACTATCTTGCTCGCAGGTACAGCATTTGCAGCCGCTCAGACGGTCGTTGTGACCCCAGAGCAAGAAGTTGTGGTCCGCGAATACGTGAAGGCCAACCCAGTGGTCGTCGAACGTCCGTCCAACTTCGAACTGGTCGTGGGGGCTATCATTCCTGACATCCTCAAGCCAGGCGCCTTGGCCGATAACATGCTGCCACACCAGTACCAGTATGTGGAGATGGACGGCCGCACGGTCCTGATTGACCCGCAGACGCGCAAGGTCGTCTACATCATGAACTAGCCGCAGGATCTCGGCGAGATGAGGCATCGCCCGTCTCGCCGACATCTTCCATCGTACATTTGGATTGAAGAGACAGGATTCACATGCCGTACAACAATCAGGAGATCCGAGCTCGTAAACCGGCGCGAAACTACCGCGACCCGAACGACAAGGAAAAACGCACTGAACAATCCTTGGTCGAGAAGGCAGGAAAGCACCCGCCAGGTCGCCCGAAAAACAAACCCGGCGGCAGCGAGCAGCCGGGATACCGCATGAAGCGAGCGCCCTTCTGGCAGTCTTGACTACCATCGCCCCACCCGAGCTGGCGGCTGAAACCATTGCGGCGGTATTTCCTCCTTCAAAAGGAGATGCCCGCATGACTCTTGAAGCCGCAGCCTACTTTGCAGGGATCGTTAGCGCCGTATTTACGGTTGCAATGGCTGGCCGGATGTTTGGCATCTGGTGACTTTCACATCCACTGCCGACTTTTCCGCCCCCACTTACATAACCTGACACCGGGCTACCCTCCCGGCTCGCCGCTGGCCATGGCCCGAAGCCATGACGGAGAGATCGATGCCAAGAGGCCTTTACCGCGACGGCGCCGATCAAGTGATGGTGCTCTACGACCACAACTCCATGCTCATGGTCAATGAGGACTACGTGGCCCGGGGTTACCTGCCTGATATCGACAAGCTGCCGACGCACGCGCAATGGGTCGCATGGCATCAGGCCAACGGGAGCGAAAGCCAGACACACGCCGAATGGCTCGAGTGGCGGAGCAGGAGCGCCCCCCTTTAACGCCCTGCCCTGCCCTGTTCGACACTCTGCCTGTCAGGCCTTCGTCAGCCTTGAGCCGCACCCTCTCCTGCCTGATCCGGCGCATCGTCGTCGCCAAATCCGGCAGCGCACCGAAGATCCGTTTGAGCTGATCGGGCTCATCACAACTCAGTTTCGTCAGGTCGACCATATCGGGATTAGACCGCCATGGTGCCCTTGGATCGCCCGCCCGTCTTCTTGCCGACGACCATCTGCTCTGTTCTACTTTCGGTCTGTTTTAGATGGGAGGGAATGCGATGACAGATCATCCGAAACGCATGATCCTTGAATTCCTGAGAAACCACACCTTGGCGGTCATTGCGACAAGCCATCGCAATGGAACGCCGGAGGCGGCTACGATCGATTTCACGGTGCGCGACAATTTTGAGATCGTGTTCAGCGCTTTCAAGGAGACGCGAAAGTTCGGCAATCTTGCGGAGCGTCCGGGCGTCGCGTTCGTAGTCGGATGGGACGACAATATCACGGTTCAATACGAGGGTGAGGCAACAAGGGTTCCTGCCGCGGATATCGAACAATACCAGGAGATTTTCCTCAACAGCGTTCCGGCCGACAGGGTGTTCATCGAGAGAGGAGCAGTGATGTTCAAAGCAACGCCGCGGTGGATTCGATATTCCGATTTCAACAAGGAGCCTCCCGAGTTGATCGAGATTCAATTCTGACAGACGCAACGGGCTCGGAGCGAGGCCGGCGCCGTAGGCAACCGACCCTTCAAGCCTTGTTGTTGTCGGCATGGGTATGCATCGCCTTCAGCATGACCTCCAGAGGCGACAGACCTTCGGCGGAAGCCTTGTCCGCGATTGCCCGCGTTCGCTTTGTAGCGGCCCCTGGCTTGCGGCCAGCGCCCGTTCTCTTGCCACCACGCGCCACGTTTGATTACCTTTGATTGTTTTCAAAGTAGGCAGGGTAAGATGCCATTGGTGCTTACCTGCGCTAGGTTTGCCTGGAAGGTGGCCTGCTATGAATCTCAATGACGACAATGAGCAGTTGGTCGAAACAATCTTCCGCAACGGCACGTTGACGGTTGTCGGTATCGTGCTCTCGTTTTCGCTTGGGTTCCTGACCCAATGGGCGAATAACCCGCTGCCGTGGAACTTGATCGATGCACCATCAGTCTTGCTTCTGTGCGCCGGCATCATCTGGCAAATCGCCGCTCTGGTTGGGCTGCTAGATCAGGCTGCTCTCAAAAAGAACGTCTTCGAAAAGGCCAATCGAAGGTTTGTAATCGGGGTGATCCTGACCACCGGCGGTGTGTTCTCCGCCATCGTGATTGATCTTGCTAAACTGCTGCTCTCGCCTGGGGCATGACGCACTTCGCAGGGCTGATCCGAAAAGGTGAGCGCCTGTCTCCTGATACTTGCGAGGCGGCGAAATCGTCGACCATGTAGCCTACAGCAGCTGATCTCTAAGCTGCCTTGCGGCCTCTCGCTGTGCCCGGCGCGTATCGCAGCCTGGGTTGCATTCAGATCGACGAGGTATTCGGCGACGAAGCGCTGCCAGTTGTCAGTTAGCGACATTGCTTCCTGCCGGTCGTAGTCGACAGACCTCACCAGCAGCATTGTATCAAGTGACGTTCCGTGGACGCTTCGACGAGGGCGGCGCAGTTCTCTTTGCAGGCAACGGCATCATTGCAGGGATGGATGTTGGCGAAGTCAAATATGACGGCACGTACACCACTGGGTCCAACGGGGGCCTGGCCGGCACCGTCAATCTCAAGGCAACAAAAACCACTCAGCTGGCCGAGGCAGCAATGCGCCGCTATCCCGAGGCCTTCGCCATCAAGTCTCCTTGGCGCAGCGCCGGCGGTTTCGGTGGATAGTGCCACCGGCGTCATTCCGCAGCCTTTGCCATCCGGGCGCCATGGACCTCCGGCGGTGGGTTCGGTGGCAACGAGCGTTGCCACCAGGTGTCCCAACACCCCGCCCTTTCCCATGCCTTGAAGTCGTTCCGCAGCCGCCGCCAGGCTTCCGCGATACACGCGCAGTTTCATCGCGTCGGGGGAAAGCGTCATGCAACCACCCCTTGCCGAATGCGTTGGTGGGCATGGAAATCGTTCCGTCGATACTGATCAAACGCCCGGGCGTCTCATTTCAGGAGATTCGCACTGTGCCCGAAGCTGTTGAATTCCTTGAGGAATGGCCGCTTAACGCGCGCAGCCCGTTCTGGTATCTGGCCGACAACGCCATGCAGGCGGCCATCAACGGCTCCATTTCGGTGGACGAGGCGCGCGACACGTTCCAGACCTTTTGCGACGAGGCTGGAATTCTGCGGAAGCAGCCCTTCCAAGCTTGATGACGAGGCATCGACGCGCCATGTGCTCAGGTGCCCGCCACGCATAGAGGCGGACTTCGCTTGCTCAAGAAGCCGTCCAAGAAACCGGAGGAAGTGATGTCGAACAAGACTTTTGCCCACACAGTCCTGGTCAAGGACGAAGCCCACATCATCCGCGAGATCGACTGCGTCGAAACTGCCATCGAGTTTCTGGACCGTTGGCCGCACGGCAGACGCGGGCCGATCTTCGGTGCGGCCCACCGTGCCTGCCTGTTCGCCCGCGAAGGCCGCGTACCTGTCGATGTCGCAAGCAATGCGTTTGCGAGCTTCGCGCGCTCGGCCAATATCCTCCAGCACCAGTCGATGTCGATCGAGCCGTGGATGGTCGCGCCGAAGGGCAAAGGCAGCTTGCCGGTTTGAAAGCTGCTTCATTCCGCCGCCTCCAGCCATTCGGCCCGACGCATGTCGATGAACAGATCGCCCAATTCCAAACCGCCCTGCCGGCACGCCTTGGCGAACACCGCCACGTGTCGCACCAACACGACGTCAGGCAACTGAAGCAGCACGCCGGCACGCGCCTCGTCGCTCTCGGCGTCGTGCATCTGGCGGATGATCGGCAGCATGGCGTTGGCATCTTCGCTCATCGCCCCCCGAAAGAGGGAGACGCCAGGGCTTGGCAGCTCCTGGAACTGCCATGCTCCGCATCGGCCGTCCCCCTTCCATAGCCCCCCGGAATCGGCCGACCTCGCCGGTCAGAAGCCCATGGTGAAACCGACGGTGCCCTTGAGGCTGTGGCTGCCCTCAAAGCTGGTGGCGGCAAGCGCTTCGCCATGCAGGGCATATTTGCCGCCGGCCCAGCCATAGCTGCCGCCGAAGCCAAGCTCGGCACCGAGGCGCTGCGGCCTGAGCGCCACGTCGACGCCCGACACCGCCACCGCCGTGCCGTCGACAAACGCGTAGGTCAGATTGCCGACGCCGTAGACATGTTTGCCGGCGCCGAGTTCGTAATCGGCGGCGATGCCGAGCCGGCCCTTCAGGCTGTCGCCGTCCTTCAGCGAGACGACAGCGCCGAAGCGGTCGGTGAAGCTGTCGAAGTCGACGGACGACCAGGCAAGCTGCGCCTGCGGCGTCAGCGACCAGCCGTCACCAAGCGCGATTTTCCGGCCGGCCTCAAGGCTGAGCGAATAGCCGCTGCCGTGAATGCCGTCGCCGACCCTGCCGATGCCGGCGGCATCCAGGTCGCTGCGCAAGGTGGCGATCTGCGCCTGGCCGTCGACATAGAATCCGCTCTCGCCATACCAGCTCAGCGTCGCGCCGAAACCATAGCTGGTCGTGGCGTTGGCCCCCTCGCCGAGGCCCGAGAAGATGTCGGCGCTGGCGCGGCCATATTGCGCGGTCAGCCCGCCTATCCACATGCCCTGGGCATTGCTTGCCAGTTGGCCGTCGAGGCCAGCCTGCAGCAGCAAGCCATTGGTGTCGAAGCCGGCGTCGCCGCTGGTCGCCCCGCCTGATTTGACGCGGCCATGCGCGCCCTCAATGCGCGCCCAGATGGCGCTTGGAGCGGCATTGCCCGGCGCGGCGCCGTCCAGCTCTGTCCAGTAGCGAGCGCCGACGCGCTGCTTGAGGGTGGGCAGCTCGACCATGCCGAGCAGCACCTGCGGATAGGTCTCGTAGACAGGCAAGGTAGGCGCCAGGCCCGACGAGCGCAGATACCAGTCGCCGTCGGCGGGGTCGGCAATGCCATTCTGGTAAAGGTCGTAGCGCCAGGCGCCCGCAATGGCCGGTCCGGCAAGCGCAAAGGCGCCGGCATCGGAGATGCCATCGACCTTGATGATGCGGATGCCGTCGGCGGTGGTCGCCCCGCCGGCGCCGCCGACATCGATGACGCTGACCAGCGTGGTGCCGCTGCCGAGAATGCTGTTGCCGGTGATGACGACCAGGTCCGTCGGCGAGTTGTCGCTGCCGAGTTCGGTCGCGATCTCGAGCGCGCCGCCATTGCCGGTATAGTCGCCGGCCACCGTCAGCGTAGTGCCGGGAACGCGGCCGAGCGTCACGCGGCCGGCATTGTTCAGCGACGCGACAAGCTGATCGAAGCCGTCGAGCGCAAGCGTGCCGCCACTCAGAACCATATGCGCCGACCCGGCGCTGAAGACGTTCGCAGCCCCCGCGGCCAGCACCCCCGATGCCACGGTCGTGTCGCCGGCATAGCTGTTGACGCCGTTCAGGGTCAGCGTCCCCAGACCATCCTTGGTCAGGCCGCCCGCGCCGGTCATTTCGGGGGCGATGCCGATATCGTAGCCATTGGTATCGATGATGCCGCCGGCGCTGCCGAGGACGATCTGCCGAGCGCCATAGTTGCGGAAGAAGGTCTCGTTGTCGTCGATGGCGCGAATGATGCCGCCATCGAGGGTGACATGCGCCGTGCCGATGCCTGCCAGGATCCCGCTGGTTTCCAGAACCCCGCGGGCGCCTGGGGTGCCCAGCACATCGAGCGTGCCGCTTGCCGCCGCGTCCGACATGCCGAGAGAGACACCGCCGCGCGCAAGAACCCGGGCGCCGTCTTCGATGGTCATGGCGCCGACGCCGTAATTGCCCAGGGTGAGATTGTAGCGGGTCATCTCCCAGCTCGACCCCACCCCCGTCACCGTGACGCTGCCGTCGCCGCCGGCATTGGCGCCCACATAGCCCTGGTTGCTGGTCACGCGGGCGCCGTCCTCGATCCGCAGGACGCCCTGGGCGCCCAGGCCGACCGTAAGCTGCTCGGCCAAGGTCCACGACCCGGCCGATGTCAGCAGCGCCTCTCCATATGCGCCGATGCCGATGATCGCGTCGTTGCCCGACACAGTGGCGCCGTCCGAGATGGCGATCTGGCCCTGACCGAAATTGCCGATGTTGATCCGGCCGTTGGTCGCGACCCGGCCGCCATGGGCAACGTTCAATGTGCCGTTCCCCTCGTCGCCGATGAAAAGGTCGTTCTGCTGGGTCCAGGTCGAGGCATTGCCCTGTCCATCGACGCCCGACACGGTGACGACGCCGACGCCATCGAGGCTGGCGCCGATATAGCCGGTCTCGCTGCTGACGCGCCCGCCGGCAAGGACATCGAGCGTTCCATCGCCGCCCTGCCCGATGACGACGTTGCCAAGATTGTTCCACCATGAGCCCTGGCCGGAAACCGTCACCGAACCGGTGCTGCCGGCGTCATTTCCGACATAACCGCCGCTATCCGTCACCACCCCGCCATCGAGAATGTCGAGGGTGCCGGTGCCCTGGCCGCCGACATAGAGAAAATCCGTGTTGGTCCAGGTGGAGGCGTTGCCTGCCCCGTCGCGCCCGGTGACGATGACTGTGCCATCGCCGCCGATATCGCTGCCGACCGAGCCCTGCCTGTTGGTCAGCGTGCCGCCGTTCTGGATGGTCAAGCTGCCGGTGCCGGTGCGGCCGATCTCCAGATCCACATTGCTGTTGATGGCTGCGGGATCCGAAGGGTCGACATCGCCCCCCACGACCACCTGCTGGGCCAGCGCTGGCGCGCTGGCCAGCATCAGGGCCAAAGGCGCCACGGCCATGGGCAGGCGGCGGCAGGATGACTGGGAAATCCAAGGCGAATGGCGATGCTTTGGCATAAAAAACCGCAGATGATTCAAATACTAAGCAAGTTCTGAGAGCTTTATGCTTAATATTTCGATAATGGCGTCCCCTCTGCGCTCGCAACCAGGCGGGATCCGCTTTCGCACTGTCACGCAAAGGAAGCATCGTGGAAGCTCTGCGACCTCGTTCCGCTTCCCGGCAGGGCCAAAATCTCGATTGCCCCAGGGTTGACTCGGCAAGGCGCGGAGATAAGTTCCGCGCAGCGAGGTAACGTCCTCCCCCACAGCGGGAAAGAATGTCCGGGAACGGCCCGGCCCACTCAAGGGTCGAGGCATGTTTCGCTTGTTCTTCCAACGTGCCGCCAAAAGGCTCCGCTTCGGAGACAGCCGCCACGGATCCGCCGCCGCTTGTCCTGGTGTTCGCGACATCCGGACCCGCCAACGGTGCGCCGCCGGCCGAACCTGCTCGCCATGACCGACACTCACGATCCTCATCTTCAGGCAGACAATTCCTCGAGCAACGGGCCCTCGAGCCGCTGGCCGCTCGTCCGCTGGTTTGCCTCGTCTGCAACCATGTCGGTGCCGCAAGCTGCCGGACCTGTGGCCTTTTCGCTGCTGGCACTGGCCATGCTCGGCGACGCCAAGGGCGGAGCCGCCATCATCCTGGCGATGACGCTGGCGCAGGTGGCCGGCGCAATTCCGATCACGCGACTGGGCAGGAACCTGCCGAGCGCCACCTTCCTCAGGCTGCTGGTGGGATTTCGCAGCATTGCCCTCGCCGGCATCGCGCTATGCGCCTACTATCAGGCCTCCTTCGTCTGGCTCGTGGTGCTGGCAGCGCTTGCCGGATCGGTGAACGGGGCCGCATTCGGCTATCTGAGGTCGCTGCTCAACCACTTCACGCCCGCCTCGCGCCTGCCGCGTGCCCTGGGCATCGCCTCCACGCTCAACGAGCTGACCTTCGTGCTGGGGCCTGTCGTGGCATCGGGCCTGGGCTCCATATCGCCGGTGTTCGCGCTGCTGGCGATCACCGCACTTGGCGCGATACCGGTCCTTCTGGTCCCGCAGGCAGACATGGCAGATGTCGCAGAGGTTTCGCGCGCCGACGGCTCCGTCTTGAACCCGTCCATATTGCTGTGGCTCTGCTGCGCTGCAGCCGGCGCCTCGACGGTTGCTGCCATCGAGATCGGCGCCGTCGCCCTGGCAATGCAGTTCGGCTACGAGCCGGCCCTCGCCATCCTCTTTACCGTGCCGCTGTGCCTGGCCTCGGTCGCCGGCGGAATCTGGGTGAGCGTCCGCAACCGGATGGCGAGCAGACGCGCCGTCATCGTCCAACTGTCGGTGATGACGCTGGGGGCGGCCCTTGCCGCGTTTGGGCCCTCCATCGTGACGACAGTGGTGGGAGCAATGCTCGTCGGTTTCGTGCTGGCGCCGCTTGGAACGCATTATGCCCTTGTGCTCGATCACCTGGCGCCGCCACGAAAGCGGCCCGAGGTCTTTGCCCTTTTGCGCACCGCAAACGCGACCGGCGTCATTTTCGCCAGTGCCGTCATGACGGTCATCTCGCTGTCCGGCGCCCTTTTCGTGGTCACCGGCGCGATGATCGCCGTGACGCTGCTGGCCGGGTTCGCGCCCGTGGCCGCAGCCCGGCTGCCTGGAAGATGAACGCCTGAAGCAATTCCAGGAAAACTGCGCAGCGGTTTTCCATGATTTCGCCTCAGGGGTGCGCGCCTGACATTGGTCGAGAGGCCGGCAACCTTGACGGCGCCGGGCGTGGCAGTCTCTAGTCAAGGCACGCTCGGCTGACAGAAAGGCGCTCTGATGGAAAAGATCATCCTCGACTGCGATCCCGGGCACGACGACGCCATCGCCATCCTTTTGGCGGCGGGCAATCCAGCCATCGACCTTCTCGGCATCACCACCGTGTCGGGCAACCACACTGTCGAAAACACCACGCGCAATGCACTGTCGGTGTGCACCGCCTATGGCATCAAGGTGCCGGTTGCGAAGGGATCGCCAGGTCCTGTTATCAGCGATCAGGTCCTGGCCATCGAGATCCACGGCGACAGCGGGCTGGACGGGCCGGTGCTGCCACCTGCCTCCTTCGAGCTCGACAAGCGTCATGCGGTGGATTTCATCATCGACACCGTCATGGCGCATGAGCCAAAGACGGTCACGCTCGTGCCGGTGGGGCCATACACCAACATCGCTCTTGCTGCCCGCAAGGAGCCGCGCATCGTCGAGCGGGTGAAACGGGTCGTCGCCATGGGCGGCAGCTATACGCGCGGCAACATCACGCCCGCCGCCGAGTTCAACATCTATGGCGATCCGGAAGCCGCCGACATCGTGTTCCGCGCCAACTGGGACGTCACCATGGTCGGGCTCGACCTCACCCACCAGGCGCTGGCCACCCCGCAGCTTCAAGACAGGGTGCGCGCCGTCGGCGGCCCCATCAGCAAGTTCATCCTCGATATCTGGGCGTTCATTGCCACCACGCATGGCGGCCTCCTGCAGATCGAATATCCTGCCGTCCATGATGCCTGTTGCGTCGCCGCCATGATCGACGCCTCCGTCTTCACCACCGAAAAAGCGGACATCCGCGTCGAAACCGCCGGCCGGTGGACAAAGGGCATGACCGTCTGCAACTTCGAGAAAATGGGCGGCATGCGCCATTTCGGCGGCACCGCCAGCGAGCAGGTCAACTTCCGCCACACGGTCGCGATGCAGCTCGACCATGCCAAATTCTGCGACCTGATCGTCGACGCGCTGGAGCGCCTCACCGCCCGCAAGTCATGACCGGTCCTCAGGGCGCGGGGCAGCTGGCAGGCCGGATGCGGTCCGGCAGCTTCAGGCGTTCAAGCTTCGGAAGCGGCCAGCTGGTGGCGGCCCCCTCGCCTCTGAAGGTCTGATGGCCGGCAGCCCGCGTCACCACCCGGAGCGACGAGGACGGCAACACGATCCGCGCCGCGGCAACGACCTGATTTATCCGCGCGAGGTCAGCCACACCCCCACCAGCGTCACAGCCAGCCCCAGAAACATGGCCGGGGTCAGCGGTTCTGCAAACAGCGCCCAGGCCCACAGCATCGTCACCGGCGGGCTCAGATATATGGCCGCGCTGACCTTCGCCACCGGGAACATGCGCAGCATGGTGTAATACACCGAATAGGCGGCAAAGGTAGAGATCAGCACGAGCCAGACCATGCCGATGGCGAACTCGCGCGTCATGGGCGGGGCGATCTCTCCTTGGGCGAGCGCGCAGATGCCGAACAGCACAGCGCCTGTCAGCGTGTGGATGCACAGGCTTTGGTGCACCGGCATGTTCAGCGTTTCGCGCCCCCTGCGCAGAACCGACGCAAAGGCGAACACCATCATCGAAGCGATGGTCAAGCCGTAGGCCCACAAGGGAGCGGTGCCGAAACTCAAGCTGTCGAAGGACACGATCAGCACGCCCGCAACGGCGATGGCGGTGCCCAGCCACTGCCGTCCGGTAAGCCGCTCGCCCAGGAGCGGTTGAGCCATGACCGTGATCGCCAAAGGCACGAGATCGGAGATCAGCGCGACCAGCCCGGTCGGCACGCGCTGCTCGATCGCCACCGCAAAACCGCCCAGATAGATGAAAACGGCCATGACGCCGAACCCGACCTGGGACATCACGGCGCGCAGACGCATCCTCGGCCCGAAAGCCAGGGCAAACGGCAGCAGCAACACCCCCGACAGCAGCGTGCGCCAGAACAGCAGCACGGCCACGCTCGCCTGTTCGCTGGCATAGCGGACGCCGACGAACCCCGAACTCCAGCCGATCACCAGCAGCGTTGCCATCAGGGGCCAGAGAAAGCGGGACCGTGTCGGGTCCGTGGAAGACAGGGAAAGATCGGTCATGGGAAGCCCAGATGGATATCATCCCGGGTTAGCCGTTCCCTTGATGGCGCGCACATGACAAATTTCGATCAGGCGATGACATTCATTGCCGAACGATAATCGTTTCTTGCAAAAATACCGTCCGAAGATGAATGTAATCCCCGTCAGAGGTGAATTGGCGTCGAGGCCCGGAATGAACGAGATCAATGCGAGGCGACTGGACATCGACGCGCTGCGCGCGCTTCGGGCGGTCAGGCTCCACGGCGGCGTCACCCGGGCTGCCGAGGCACTCGGCCTGACGCAATCGGCCGTGAGCCACAAGATCAAGCGCATGGAAACGAGCCTTGGCTGCCAGTTGCTGGACAGACGGCCCGGCGGCGGCATGTTTACCTCAGAAGGAACGGCGCTGCTCGACTACGCCGCAAAGATCCTCGACCTGCACGACGAGGCGCTGATCAGCTTCGCCAGGTCGGATCTGGCCGGTCGGATCCTGCTGGGTCTCACCGAGGACACCACATGCTCGGACCTGTCGCGCATCCTCGGGCGCTTCCGGCGCCAGCATCCCCATGTCGCGGTGAGAACGAAGGTTCGAATGAGCCTGGTTCTGCGCGCGATGCTCGAGCGCGGCGAGATGGATGTGGCCATCGTGCAGGTTTTCGCCCATGAGGTGCGCCCGACCGACCTGGTGCTGTTTCGCGAAAACCTGCACTGGGTCAAATCCCGCGAGCTGCTGCTGGATCCTGAAGGAGCGATCCCGTTCCTGTCCTTCGACGACGACTGTTTCTACCGACGCTGGGCAATCGACATTGGACAGGATGGCGGTGCGGAGCTGGAAACCGTGTTCGAATGCTCAAGCGCCGCAGGCATTGTCGCTGCGGTCAATGCCGGACTGGGCGTCGCACTCCTGAGTGACCGCCATCTGCGTCCGGACATGGAGATCCTCGACAACAGCCTTCCCGCGCCCCCACAGCTTGTCTACGTGGTGCGACGGGCGAAAAAGACGAGGAATCCCGCCCTCGAAAGCCTGATCTCCGAGATTGAGACCGAGGTCAGCCGCTATGGCAAACTGGCATTGGCAGGCTAGCCAATTCCTGTTCTCCGCCAGGAGGGTGAATGCTCTTGCTCGCGCCACAAACAGACGTCCGGCAGGTGCGGACAACAAGCTGCTGACGCTGACTATGCCGTGCGCAAGTCGAATGACGTCACACCAAGAAGAACAGCCAGCCATGGCATGTTCGTGCTCACAATATAGCTAATCTGCTTTTTTGGTCTTCCGCGAATTGGCTGACGAACGGGGATTGACTTGAAGGTCGATAGCGATAGGTTGCGCCCGTCAAGGTTCTGTCACGACGGCCTGCGCCAACGTGACAGCTAAGAGGGAATCCGGTGCGAAACCGGAGCTGACCCGCAACTGTAAGCGGCGAGTTGTTACGCCAACGACGTCACTGGCACTTCGGTGCTGGGAAGACAGGCGAAACAGCGATGAACCGCGAGCCAGGAGACCTGCCTGACTGCTTAGGTTCCGTGGTCGGGGTGTGCCACAGGAGCGCGCGCTGTCGCGGCTGCCTCCGGCATGTCTGCGCGGCCACGTTTCCATATCCCCGCTCGCATCAGGTCGGGGATTTTTTCGTTGGAAACAGATTTTCCTTTTTCGAACTCCAAACTCAAGCCGGGCAAAGTGGCGTCCGGGCGGGCCGTATTGCTGGTCGCAAAGTCGGCATTTGCAGCGGCTCCGCATGCCGAAATGCAACGCATGGCGGCAATGGCTGCATTGTTACAGGGGGTAGCTACGGCGGTTGCCTGCTATTCCGAGCAGGGTCAGCCCTCGCTGCGCGACGCGCTCCTGTCATTGCGCGGCGGGCCTTATGAAACCATCATCGTGGTGCCGCTGGTTCTTCCGCTGGAGCCAGGATTCCTCAACTGGATCACACGCTCGCTGAAGCGCTGGCAGTCCGAACATCCAGGTGGGTGGCCGCCGATCCGGATATCCCGCGATATCGCCCAGAGCCTCCATTTCGAGCCCTTGCTCGGGGCTCTCATCAACGGTGCTTCTGCCGAGCCTGCAATTCCAACCGACGATCCCGTCAAGCAGGAAGGATCGCTGGTGCCGGCGCAGAAGCGACGAGTCCTTGTCTGCGAAGGCGGCGCCTGCAACGCGGCCGGCGCACACGCGATTTGGGGCCACCTGCGCAACGTGCAGGAAAACCGCAAGCTGCGCACGACCGGCGACGGCACGATGACCGCCAAGGCGACATGCCTCGGGCCCTGCAATCTCGCGCCCGTGCTCCAGGTCTTTCCCGAAGGCACCTATTACGGCGGCGTCACCGAGACGGCGGTCGACCGTATCGTCGAGGAACACCTGCTCGGCGGCCGGGTCGTCGAAGATTTCGCCTACCAGCCGACGGGCCGCAAACAGCGGCTGCGTCTCGTGGCCAAGAATTCCACATCTACAGGAGAGTAAGATGAACTATCTTTCGCGGACCGCATTGGCCGCGCTTGCCGCCACCTGGTCGACCTTCGCCTTGCCTGCTTTCGCCCAGGAAGCGGCGCCTGCGGACGAGCAGGTCTTGCGGCTCGTTACGGCAAACATGCCGCGCTCGCTCGACCCCATCAACATCGATGCCCAGCGGATCATCAACAACGGCTTCGCCGAGCCGCTGGTTCATGCCACGCTCGACGGCGCCAACCTCATCCCGGCGCTCGCCAAAAGCTGGGAGCGGGTTGAACCGACCTTGTGGCGGATCGAGTTGCAGCCGAACGCCAGGTTCTGGAGCGGCGCGCCCGTCGATGCGGCGGCCGTCCAGGCATCCTTCGAGCGACACCAGGCCAAGAACACCCGCGCGGCCTCGATCCTGCGTGGCGCGACGTTCAAGGCCGTGGGTCCAACCACGCTTGAAATCCGCACCGAGAGGCCGGACCCGGCATTCCTGTTCAAGACGGTCACGATCGCTGTGCACAACGCCGCGCGCGCCGAAGAACTCGGCGATCGATACGCGCTGGAGGCCGACCTCTCCGGCTACTTCAAGCCTGCCGAGTTTGTCCCCGGCGAGCTCGTGGTGGCCAAGCCGTTCGAGGGCTACTGGGGCGAGCAGCCCAAGCTCCAGCGGCTCGAAGCCCGTTTCGTCGTCGATCCGCAGACCCGCTATCTGGCCATGCAGTCGGGCGAGGCCGACATGGATGCCAACGTCCAGTTCGAGCAGCGCCGCGCCTATGTCCGCTCCAAAGACTACAAGTTCCCTGTCGTCAACGCGAGCAACTGGAACATCTGGATGAACTACCGCAACCCTCTGCTTCAGGATGTGAAGCTGCGGGAAGCACTCAGCCTCGGCACCGATCGCAACGAGATCGTCGACGGCGTGATGGCGCCATTTGCGACGCACTCGACCGGGCACTTTCCCGCCGGCCTGCCCTACGCGATCGAGACGAAGCAGGTCACCGACCCTGACCGCGCAAGGGCGCTGCTGGACGAACTCGGCTGGAAGCCTGGCGCAGACGGCATCCGCGAGCGTGACGGCAAGAAGCTCGAATTCACCGTGTTGACCTATGGCTGGTGGCAGACCGTCGCCGTCGCTCTTGAGGCGCAGTGGCGCAAGATCGGCGTTTCCGCCAAGCTTCACGTGGTCGAGCCGACGGCCTCCAACCAGATCATGCTCGACGGGGCATTCGACATCGCAACCTACTGCTCGTGCGGCACAGCCACCGGCGACCTCAACGGCCAGCTCTCCAGCTTCTACCGTTCGGACGCCGTGCAGAACTGGCAGCGCTACGCGAACCCTGAGGTCGACGCGCTCATCGACCAGCTGCGCACGGAGGCCGACACCGACGCTCGTTTTGCCTTGGCAAGGCAGATTCAGGAAAAAGTGATGGCCGACACCGCGCTGATCTACGTCGCCAACGCCGAACTGATCGGCATCGCGCACAACAGGCGCGTCGCAGGCGTCGACGTCGAGCGTCCGCGCGACATCACGCCTTCGATGTATATCGCGGCGGAGTGACGAATGCTCGGCTACGCGCTCCGACGCGCCCTGGCCGGGCTTTCGGTCCTGTTCGGGATAACCGTGGTCGTCTTCCTGATGCTGCGGTTCATCCCGGGCGATCCAGCCACGGCGGTGCTGCTGACCATGGTCGAGCCCGGCCTCGATTCCGCACAGATCACCCAGCGCGATATCGATGAGCTGCGCGACCAGATGGGCCTGAACGCCCCTCTGCCGCAGCAATATGTGACGTGGCTCGGACGCGTGGCAACGGGCAATCTCGGAACCTCGCTGCGCAGTCGCCAGCCCATTGCCGACGAGCTGGCGGCTCGCCTTCCAGCAACGCTGAAACTCGGAGGTGCCGCACTTGTGGTGATGTTCGTCATCGCCATTCCAAGTGGAATCCTCGGCGGCCTCTATGCCGGGCGCACCACCGATCACGTGACCCGGGTGCTGAGCCTGGTCGGCGAGTCCCTGCCGAGTTTCTTTCTTGGGGTCCTGCTCATCTATCTCTTCGCCATCACGCTGGGCTGGCTGCCGGCCATGGGCGGCAGGCGGCCGGAAAGCATCATCCTGCCTGCCGTCACGCTCGGCGTCGGCATCGCCGCGGCGACCTCACGGCTTCTTCGCGCCAGCCTGCTCGACACCCTGTCGCAGCCCTACATGCTGATGGCCGAAGCAAAGGGCATGAAGCGGCGCACGTTGCTTTTCCGTCACGCCCTGCGGCCGGCGCTGATACCGGTGATCACCGCTGCCTCGCTTGTCGCCGGCGGCCTGCTCGGCGGCACCGCCGTGATCGAGACGGTCTTTGCCTGGCCCGGAGTCGGTCGATACATGGTCGAGGCGATCGGCGGCCGCGACTATCCCGTCATCCAGGGCTTCACGCTGCTGATGGCGAGCCTGTTCGTGATCATCAATTTCGCCGTTGACATTCTCTACCGCTTCATGGATCCGCGGGTCCGCATCGAAGAGCACGGCAATGTCTGACCGCGTTCTGCGTCGCTTTGCGAGCGGCCTGCGCCGCGACCCGGTCGGCATGCTTTTGCTGGCCATCGTCGTTGCAATGCTGGCCGCAGTGCTCGCCGCACCTCTCATCTCCGGCCTGAGCCCTGTCGACACCGACTTCAAGCGGGTCCTCGTGCCGCCGAATGCCGTCAACTGGCTCGGAACGGACGATTTCGGTCGCGACGTCTTCACGCGGCTTCTCCACGGCGGCCGCACCTCGCTGACGGTGGCGGCCATTGCCGTGCTGATTGTCATGTCGATCGGGGTCACTGTCGGCATCGTGGCCGGCTATTTCGGAGGCGTGGTCGACCTCGTCCTGACCAAGATCATCGATGTGCTGCTCGCCTTCCCACGGCTGGTGCTGGCGATCGCCGTCGCCGCGCTCATGGGCGGCGGCATGGTACCGCTCACCATCGCCATTTCGGTCGTCGCGTGGCCGGCCTATGCCCGCATCATCCGTGGCTTCACACTTCAGCTGGCGCAGGAGGGATATGTGTCGGCCGCACGATGCCTGGGAACACCGACCTGGAAAATCCTGACCGGCCACATCGCCCTGAACCTGACCGGGCCGATCCTCGTTCTGGCGATGCTCGACATCGGAAACCTGATCCTTGCGGTCTCCGCACTCTCGTTCCTCGGCCTCGGGGTGCCGCCTCCTGCGCCTGAATGGGGCGCCATGCTGAACGAGGGTCGTGGCAGCATGGAGATCGCGCCCTGGCTGGTGCTCGCACCGGGCATGGCAATCTTCATCGTCGTATTGGCTGCCAACTATTTCGGCGACATCGTGCGCGACAGCGTCGAGGGCCGCCCCGTCCATGGCCCGCGCAACTGGCTGCGTCTCCCGCGCTGGGGCGCCAGCCGTCCCCTGCATGCGCAGGCCATCGTCGCCTCATACGAGGCGTCCCCGGATGCGGCCTCCCCTGCCCTTGATCTGCAGGCTGTCCGGGTCGAGGTCGTCGACCCTCGGTCGCCTTATTTCGGCCGGCCCATCCTCAATGAGGTGAGCCTGCGTGTCGGGCGCGGCGAAAGCATCGGGCTGATCGGCGAAAGCGGCTCCGGCAAGAGCACGGTCGCTGCCCTGGCGCTCGGCCTGACAAGGCCCCCGCTGGGCCTTGTGAGCGGCCGTGCCGCCCTGTTTGGCCAGGATACGGCTCCCTGGTCCTGGGACGATTGGCAACAGGTGCGCGGGCGGATGGCCACGCTGGTCAACCAGGATCCTCTGGCCGCCCTCAACCCCGTGCTGCGCATCGGTGACCAGATCCGCGAGGTGATGCAGGTTCACCTTGCCCCCTCCCCAGCAGCGATCGAACACAGGCTGAGCGAGGTACTGGACGAGGTTCAGCTGCCCGCGCGCGTCCTAAGGCAGTTTCCGCACGAGCTCAGCGGCGGCATGCGGCAGCGTGTCGTCATCGCGATGGCAGTCGTCAACAGGCCAAGGCTGCTCATTGCCGACGAACCGACGACGGCGCTCGATGTGTCGACCCAACTCCGTATCCTGGACCTGCTTCGCGACCTGCAGGCCCGTTACGGGCTTGCCCTGGTTTTCGTGTCGCACGATTTGCGTGTGGTCTCGCGCGTGGTCGATCGCGTGGCGATCATGCGAAACGGCACAATCGTGGACAGCGGCCCGACCGCAAAGGTGTTCGCAGACGCGTCCCATCCATATACGCGTGAGCTGCTGACGGCGGTGCCGGGCCGCCGGCTCCGCTCCGCATCTTTGAGCGAGACATGACCATGCTGTCGGTAGAGCAGCTTTCCAAACGCTATAAGGACAACAGGGTTCTGACCGATGTCTCCTTCGCAATAGGCCGCGCCGAGATCGTGGGGCTCGTCGGACAGTCCGGTTCAGGCAAGAGCACGATTGCCAGGTGCATCCTCGGCCTTGAGCGGCCGGACAGCGGTCACCTGCGATGGCATGGCCAATCGCTTGCCGACGGCATGGTGCGCCGCAGGGCCCGCCGCAGCATGCAGGCTGTATTTCAGGATCCGAGGTCCAGCCTCAACCCGCGCTGGACCATCCGCAGGATCCTGTCCGAGCCGCTGGTCAACTGGCTTCCCCGGGAAGGAGCCGAGGCACGGAACGAACGCCTTTGCCGCCTGCTCGAGCGTGTCGCGCTCACCGCCGACCTGCTCGATCGCCATCCGCACGAGCTCAGCACAGGCCAGTGCCAGCGTGTCTGCATGGCCCGGGCGCTTGCCCCGGAGCCTGAGCTGCTGGTGCTGGATGAGCCTCTCTCTGCGCTCGACGTCTCGGTTCAGGCGAGACTGATCGACTTGCTCCTCGACCTCCATCGCACGTCTGGCATCAGCTATCTGCTCGTTACCCACGACTTCGGGGTGGTTGCAGACATCTGCCAGAAGATCGTCGTCCTGGATCGGGGCCAGGTTGTGGAAGACGGCAAGGTCGACACGGTCCTGTCGCAGCCATCCCATTCATACACGCAGACGCTGTTGCGCGACGTGCTGCCGATGCCGCAATGGAGCGTCAGTTAGGAAGCTGCGGGCTTCGAACGCCTGGCGATCAGGCCAAACCATCGCCGGTCATGGCGAGGTGGTCAATCGGGACAATTCCCGTTCCGCCTCGGCGCGGTCGGGATCATAGACGAAGCCATGTCTGCGGCCGATTTCCTTGCGCGCCTCCAGAAAGATCCGGCCGATCTCGAAAAGGCGCTGGGTCGGCATCAACAGCAACCGTCGGCGATCCCTGGTGTCCGGCGTGCGCACCAGCGTGCCGGATGCAACCATGTCGTCGATGTGCCGGGTAATGGTGACATTGCTGGTGAAGGCCTCGAAATAGGTCGCCACCTCCTTCACCGTCAATATTTCGCCCTGCAGCCATTTGTGACCGATAAGGGTGAAGATCATGTCCGCCTCGAAGATGCTGCGCCATGGATGCTTGAGGAAGCCGCTCTTGATCATCTGCCTGCGAAATTCTGCCCGGTATTCGAGCCATGACACATCCGAAGCGAGCACGGCACGATGCTCCTGATCGAGCGCTACCTCCGAATGCCGGTCGATCGACAGCACTTCATCAAAGACTTCTTTCGGTGGCAGTGGTGCTTTCCTGTTCCCCATAAGACGATTTTCCCCGTTACCGCTTGGAACTGTGTCTATTCTTCAAAAGCCGGGCATGGCAACCGCCCTTCCATGCGCTTCGCCAGCCATGTGGCACAATGAAAAACGCGGTCCCCGTGGTCAGCTGCCTGGCCCCATCTCGCTGCCGCAGTATCGGCCTGGTCTCTCCCAAATTAGCAGAAGAATTGTAATTGATTGGCCCTTCGGCCTCTCCACGGGGCCCGCTATAGCCTGATGGGATCAGTCGTCGTTGCCAGGCTTGCTGCGGCTCGGAAGACGAGCCGTCAAAGGAGCATCCGGCACATCTGCACCTGACGACAGGGCAGGACGACGAACATCGTCGGATGCTTCAAACCAAACCGTGGGAAGAGTTGTAATGAAGACCAGATGGCTTTTTGCTGCTGCGCTGTGCCTGCCTGTGATGGGTTGCACCAGCAGCGATGCCCGCATGACTGCGTTGCGGACCGACATGGCCAGTCGCCAGGCGAGCGCCGAAATGGCGGCCCGCCGTCCCGGTGCCACGCCACAAGATATTGAACGCGCCAGGGGTTTTGCCTCCGCGCAATCGTGCATCGACCAGCTTCAGGCGCATTCGCGCGCCGTGCAGGCACAGGAAATGGCGGTCAGGGGCGCAACAGCAGCCGTCAGCGTCGCCGGACCAGGTGGCGCACTGGCCGCTCGCGCCATGGGGCCGGTGAACAGCATGGCGATACGCGGCCAGGGCAACTACAGCGTGGCCTGCTACTAGGCGATATCGGATTTGAGGTGTTTGTCGTCATGTATTGCAACGGTCGCATCGCCTGCGTTGTTCTCGCATCACTGGCAGTATTTCAGCTATCTGCATGTCAGAGTTCCCAATCCAGTTTCCAGGGCTCGAACTTTTCTGATGAAACGAGAGCCTTGGAAAAACAGCTCAATGCGGAAGCTGCGGCATTTGGCGCAGCCCAGGGCGCGACAAGCCTCGCCGCATCCGCCGATCCGACCGGCATATCCAGTTTTATCAAGGCTCCAGCTGGACTTGCTGCACGAAACGCATTGGCCAGAAGTGCCGATGCGCGCATGGATGCCCAACTGGCCCGCGATGAGCAGGCTCTCTACCGACGCTATGGCATGAACCCCGACGGCACGCCTTCCGGCAAGAAGCCCGGCGCCGGCAACTGAAACAGGCCCTGCTGCTGTACAAGGCCGGCCCCTTCTCCACGATGACCGATCAAGAGGCCGAACGAACATTTACAGGCTACCCGCCGCGCAGCCTCCGCCGCCCTGACGGCCGCCGGACTGACGGCCGCCGCGTCAGCGCTTCCAGAAATCGCGGTGAGGCGCAAGCAGCTCGTCCTCGATCTCGGGGAACGGACCGAATACTTCGACGTCCTTCTGGCCGGAGGCAAGCACCGTGCGGGAGGGAAGGCTCATCGTGGGGTTTTCGGGATGGTCGCCAGTCAGTGCAAGGAGTTTGGTCTCCTCATAGCCGTAGACAAGCCGGCCTATGTTTGCCCAGTAGAGTGTGCCTGCGCACATCGCACAGGGCTCCCCCGTCGATACCAGCGTGCAGGTCCAGAGAAATTCCGGCGAATAGGCCGCCGCCGCCCGCCGCGCCAGCTCGCTCTCCGCATGATGCACCGTATCGATGTTGCCTTGGCGCATGAGGATCCCGTCGTCGGGCCCGACCAGCACCGCACCGAAGGGATGATGACCATGGGCAGCGGTGGCGCGAGCAACATCATTGGCTTCACGGATATGGGCGATCATCTGTTCTCTGGTCATGGCAGAATCCCCTCCTATTTTTACGGGCGGCTGGCTGCTCTTCCAAATGGCGACAAGGGCTCTACGATGGCGGCGACGGCCACCTGTCCACTTTCGCCGCCTACCTTTTCACCACAACGTCCAGGTGTCGATCCTCGCCTTTGCACTGGGCTGCGCGCTCGCCGTACCCACGGCCCTGCTCATGCTGATGAACGGGTGCATCCTCGGCGCGATGTTCTATGTCTTCTGGGCGAAAGGTCTTGCATACGAATTCGGCGCCGGGCTGTTCATTCACGGCAGCACCGAACTCTTCGCCATTGCATCGCCGGAGCTGCCGGGATGCGCATAGGCACGCGCATCGCCTTTCCCGGCCGGCTGTCGATGGCGTGCCCACGCTCGTCATCGCAGCGCTCCAGCCTGACGCCTTCTCCGGCGACCAGACAGCCGCGGGGCACACGGCCGGCGACCATGCCCACGCCTCCGAGCATGGCGAATCCGGCAGCTTCGAGTTGACCTCCCTGATCCTGCCGAGCGCAGGCCTTGCAGCGCTGCTCGCCATAGGCATCTGGCTGTTCTGACGGCAACGCGACGATGCCTGACAGCTGCAGGCAGGCGGCATTTGCGATAAAGGTGTCGGCAGGCGCCGATGCGCTCGGCCTTTTCCGGCGTCCCCCAGTCTTTTCCCCGTCCAAGGTGGAGATCGTGGGCATAGGGCCGAGCCGAAGCCGCCGAGCCATCGAGCATGGTCGTGCGGTCCGTCATTCACCGACCTGAGCAAAACCCGCCGCCGGTGCGTTCGGGATATGGTGAAGTCAGCTGTCGCGCTCCATACTCGGGCGACTTTTGCCGCGAGGCGACTCGCATGCATGAACGGGGGTCGACCGAACCATGAGCCCAATCTGGCAATCGCTTTTGGCCAATCTCGCCCTTGTCTCGATCCTGATGGTCGCATGGGACCTGATTTCGGATGTGACCGGCAAGCTTTCGAAGACGGCCCAGTCGCTGGCTCTCGGCGCGGTGATGGGAGGCGGCGCCATCATTTCGATGATGCTGGCGCTGCCCATCGCATCGGGCTTTATCCTCGACCTGCGCTCAGCCTTCATCGCATCGGCAGTCTTTTTCGGCGGATTGCCGGCAATGGTGGTGACGACGGGCGCGGCAATCGCCTTTCGCGTCCATCTTGGCGGACAGGGCGCGGTGCCCGGCCTGGCGGGCATCCTCATTGCCACGGTCGTCGGCCTGGCCTGCCACCGGGCGGTCAGGTCGCGCCAGCGGACGACGATGGATATCTTCGGCCTGGCGGTCGCCGTCGCCATCGGCAGCCTGATCAGCCTGTTTGCCTTTCCGTCGGGAGCGAGGGGCGATCTCATTGCCCGCACCGGCATTCCGCTGGTTTTGTTCGCCTTCATCAGCCCGGTCATCATCGGCGTGCTTCTCGACCGGCAATTGAGGCGGCGCGAACTGGCCGAGGCCAACAGGATTTTCAGCGCCATGGTCCGCGAATTGCCGGACTGTCTCAACGTCAAGGACGTGGACGGGCGCTTCGTTGCCGCCAATCCGGCCACGGCGGCCCTGATGCGCGTCGGCTCCGTCGAGGAACTGATCGGCAAGACGGATTTCGATTTCTTCCCGCCTGAGATGGCCGCCCAGTTCCGCAAGGACGAGGTCGCGGCCCTGGAGAACGATGAAAGCGTGCGGGTCGACCAGCAGGCCCTGCTCGCCGACGGCGCGCCCGGCTGGCTGTCGACGCTGAAGGCGCCGTTCAAGGACGAGGCCGGCCGTGTGGTCGGGATCATCACCTACAACCGCGACGTGACCGAACAGAAGCGCAGCGCCCAGTTGAAGAACGAGTTCATCTCGACCGTCAGCCACGAGTTGCGCACGCCGCTGACCTCGATCCGCGGCTCGCTGGGGCTGATAGCGGCGGGCGTGGCCGGCGAACTGCCGCCCAAGGCGGCAAACCTCGTCAAGATCGCGCACACCAACAGCGAGCGGCTGGTCCATCTCATCAACGACATCCTCGACATGGAGAAGATCGAGTCGGGCAAGATGACGTTCGACATCAGGCAGATGGCGGTCCGGCAGGTGCTCGAGCAGGTTGTTGCGGCGAGTGCGAACTATCGCACCGACATGCAGATCAGGCTGGTGCTGATCGACGATGCCCCGCGTGCCGAAGTCCGGGTCGATCCCGATCGCCTTCACCAGGTGCTGGCAAATCTGCTGTCCAATGCGATCAAGTTCTCGCCCGCCGGCGAGACTGTCACCGTCAGGCTGGCCCGCCTGAGGGAAGGTACGCTTCGCATCTCGGTGATCGACAATGGCAGCGGTATTCCCGAGGCGTTCAGGGGCCGTATTTTCGGCAAGTTCGAGCAGGCCGACGGATCCAACACGCGGGAAAAGGGCGGAACCGGGCTGGGCCTCAGCATTGCCAAGACCATCGTCGAAAGGCTCGACGGCACGCTGACCTTTGAAACGGAGGAAGGCAAGGGAACGTCGTTCCACGTCGACCTGCCTGAGGCCAGGCCGTCACATGCCGCGCCGAAGCCGATCGCGACCATGGGGCTAGACGACCATCGAACCCGGGTACTGGTCTGCGAAGACGAGGCCGATGTCTCGACCGTCATCGCCGCCCTGCTCGATGCGGAGGGTTTCTCCTGCGACGTCGCGCCCGACATCGCCTCGGCGAAGATGCTGCTGCGGTCGCGCAACTATGCGGCGATGACGCTGGACATCAAGCTTGCCGGCGAATCCGGAATCAAGCTGTTCCACGACATCAGGGCCTCCGAGGTCAACGCCGACATCCCGGTGATCGTCGTTTCGGCAGTTGCCGACGAGGCCAGGCGTTCGATCAACGGCTCGGCGGTCGGCATCATCGACTGGCTCGAAAAGCCCGTCGACCCCAACCGTCTCCATTCGGCGCTCGGCAAGATCGTGATGCGCCGGACTGACAAGCCCAGGATCCTCCATGTCGAGGACGACGAAGGCGTGCTTGCGGTGATGTCCGAGGGGCTCGGGCCCGACGTCTCGATCACCTCGGCAAGGACGCTCGGCGAGGCGCAGCAGGAGATTGCCCGCGACAGCTTCGACCTGATGATTCTCGACATCGCATTGCCCGATGGATCGGGCCTCGACCTGTTGTCGAACCTGCCTCCCGAAACGGCTGTCGTGGTGTTTTCGGCGGCCGAGTTCGACCAGACCTTGAGCGGACGCGTCAAGGCGGTGATGACCAAGACCAAGGCGTCGGAGGTCGACGTCGCCCGGCTGGTGAGGAGCCATCTTCCCGCAAGGCATGTTGCCGCCGCGCGCCCCCTCGCAAGCCCCCTCGCAAGCAAGGTGAAATGATGTCCGCCAGAATTCTTTACGTCGACGACGAAGACGATATCCGCGAAATCGCCCAGATGTCGCTCGAACTCGAGCCCGGCTTCAGCGTGCGTCAATGTTCGTCGGGCAGCGAGGCGCTCGGCGAGGCAGCCGGATGGCAACCCGACCTGATACTGCTCGACGTCATGATGCCGGAAATGGATGGCCCGGAAACGTTGAGGCGATTGGCCGAGCAGCCCTCGACGGCTGCAATTCCGGTCATCTTCATCACGGCCAAGACGCAGCTGCACGAAGTCGAGCGCTACCGGTCGATGGGCGCCATCGGCGTCGTGGCCAAGCCTTTCGATCCGATGAAACTGGCAGCCGAGGTCAAGCAGCTGCTCAATGCTCATGACGGCAGGACATAGCGCAGCCCAACGCAAAGGCAGGTGGTCGCCGATCGTCCTGGGCCTTGCCCTCCATCTGCAGGTTCTGACGGGAGGCGGAACGGCCATGGCTGACCAGCGCGATCCCATCTGGATCTACAGCCTGGGCAAAGTCGATGCCGTGCCCGATCGCATCGAACTGGTGGGGCGCATGGTTGGCGCGACATTCGTTCCCAACGAGGCCTTGTTGCCATCGCACGAGCCAGCGGCGGCGGCACCACGCCCCTTCCCGCTCTCGACAAACCTCCTGGCGCAGATGAGCGTCCGCCCCTTCGGCGTCGAGGAGCGGGCCAGCGCGACAACGGCCCGCGGCAGAACCACGATCTCCTGCGCTGCCGGCTCCAGGCCTGCCGGCGTCGTTCTTGCAACGCCGGCTTGCGGTTTCCACGCGCCATGACGGGCACGCTCGAAATCGAGGGTGTCGGCGAGAACGTCGCCTTTGCCATGGTCGAGGCTGGTCGCGACGCGGAGACGACCTTCCCGTCGAGACCGGCGGAGACGAAATCGGCCGGGGCGAAGCTGGCGGCCATCCCGTCGGCTGCATGGCCGGGCAGCGGCAAGGCGGAACTGGTCGTCGTCTGCCCGGCCGAAGCTGCGGCAGTGTCGATATCCGCCATCCGCATCGTGCCGCATCCCATCAGGCAATCCCGGGGGATCGGGACATGGCTCTGGGACCTGACGCCCTGGCTCGACCGACCCGAATTGCTGGTGGCGGCGGCTCGGACATCCGGTGTCCGCGACCTGTTTCTCCAGCTTGGCGTCGACGACGCCGGCGTGGTCGCCCCTGCCAGGGTCCGGAACCTCATGGCGACGCTGGCGGCGGCCGGCATCGCCCCGCATGCGGTCGAGGGCGACCCCGACATGGCGAGCGCCGCAGGCCGGGCCAATGCGCTGCGGCGTGCAGCCGTGCTGCGTCAATTCAAACGCGCGGGAGCGCCTGTGCGCTCGTTCCAATATGACATCGAGCCGTATCTGCAGCAGACATACCGATCGGATCCCGCTTCCGGCTGGCGGGAATGGGCAGTGACGGTCCAGGAGCTCTCCGGGGTTCTCGGCGAAAACGTCGCCGTGGTCGTGCCCTTCTGGATGCTCGACGAGCCATCCGGCAAGATGGCCCTGCGGCAGGTCAAAAGCGCGGTCTCCAGCATCACGGTGATGGCCTACAGGACGGATGTCGAGGTCGTCGAACAGATTGCAATCGGCTGGCTCGACTGGGGCAGCGAAATGGGTATCCCGATCGACATTGCCCTGGAAAGCGGCCCGTTGCCGGAAGAAATACACCGGATTTACAATCGCAGCGCGAGCGGAGAGCTGGTGCTGGACCGATCGGGGCGGCAGGTTGAAGCGATACTGTTAAGCACTATTGTCGCCGACAGCTATGCGAAGCCCGTTTACTCATTTAACCATGAGTTTCAGGTCGAGCCATCACGAATCAGCTTTCTCGGAAATCGGGATGCGATCGATGCGGCGCTGGCGAGGCTCGAGGGACATTTGGGTGCGTGGGCCACATTTGGCGGAATGCTGGTTCACGATCTGATCACTCCGGGGGGCTGAGCGCAGGAATTGCCGGAGAGGACGTGTGGACGAGGCCAGAGCTAAAGTATTGATCTGCGACGACGACCCCCTGCTTCTGGAACTCATCCAGTTCCGGCTGCAGGCGCGAGGTTATGACGTCGTCACCGCGGAAGACGGACACGAAGCGTTGGCCAAGGCGCAGTCGGAAAGACCCGACCTGGTCGTGCTCGACGCCATGATGCCGCGCGCCGACGGGTTCGAGGTTCTGGCCCGCATCAAGGGCGATCCGGCCTTGAGCGCCACGCCGGTGATCATGCTCACGGCCCGCAAGGGCCAGAGCGACATCGTCTCGGCGCTGGAGACGGGAGCGGACGACTACCTGGTCAAGCCATTTATCCCTGAAGAGCTGCTGGCGCGGTTGTCCCGCCTCATTGCCCGCAAGGGCGGAGGCCGTTGATGCGCGGCCGCCGGAGCATCGCCTTCGCCTTGACGTTGCTGGCTGCTTCCGGTCTTTCGCCTGCCGCCCTCGCCCAGACGCCGGACGATCTCTACGCATCGGCGGTCAAGGCCAGGCAAGAGCAGCGTTTCGACGACGCGGTCGATGTTCTCAACCGCCTGCTCACCATCAAGCCCGACGATTCGGATGCCCTGGTGCAGATGGGCTTCGCCCAGCTTGGGCGCAACGACCTTGCCGAGGCCCGAAGCGCATTCTCGAGGGCGCTGGTCGTGGCCCCCGCCTACTCCGATGCAAGATTCGGCCTGGCCGAGGTCGAGTTTCGGTCCGGAAACCTCGATGCCGCACAGTCCCTGGTCGAGCCGCTTGCGGCCCAGCAGCCGGGCAATGCCGACATCGCCGGTCTCATCGCCAACATAACGAAGGCGCGCGCGGCGGCCGAAGTTGCGGCCAGGCAGCCGCCCGCAGCCGCCACGGCCAGGAAGAGACCGGCGGCAGCGAAGCCCGACCCCGTCGCCGGGCCAATGGCGGAGGGCCGGCGGCTGCGCCTGCAGGGGGACTTTGCCGGTGCCGAACAGGCCTATCTGCGCGCCCTGAAAATCGAGCCGCGCAACACCGACCTGCTGGTGGCGCTGGGCCTGGTCAGCGGCAACCAGCAGAAATTCGACGCCGCCGCCCGCTACTTCGACGCCGCGCTGGCCATTCGCCCCGATCTCGTCGACGCCCGCCTTGGACAGGCGCGTCTCGCGCTGTGGCAGGGAGACCTGAAGCAGGCGTCGAGCCTTGTCGACCGGGTGCTGGCGTCATCGCCCGGCAATGTCGAGGCGCTTGCGTTGAGCGCGCGCGTGGCGCTCGACCAAAAGGATTACGAACGCGCCGGCCAGATCTTTACCCGGATACATGCATCCGCCCCCGACAATGCCGAGGCCATCGTCGGGCTTGGCGACGTTCGCAGGGCACAGGGAGACGAAGAAGGCGCAAGGGCTGCCTTTCGGCAAGCACTTGCGCTTGAGCCCGGCTCCCGCGACATCGAGCAGCGGCTTGCCGCGCCCGCCCCCAGAAAGTGGCGCCTCGATCTCGGCACCGAAGTCAGCGCGCTGACGTCGGGTTTGGGCAGCTGGACCGACAGTTCGATCGGCCTTTCATATCGCCTGACGCCGGACACCACGCTCGGCGGGCGGACGCGTGTCGCAACCAGAAATGGCGCGACTGACATACAGCTCGAGGCGCGCCTCGAGCATGTGTTTTCCCCTGTCTTCTCCGGTTATGGACTGGTCGCGGCGACACCCGATGCCGACTTCCTGGCGCAAGTGTCGGTCGGCGGCGGCGCGTCCTGGCAGGCGCTGGGCAAGGAAGGCGATTTCGGTCCCCTGCTGCTCAATATCGACGCACGATACGACGTGTTTTCCGACAGCGAGGTCACCACCCTGTCGCCCTGGCTGCAGACCTATCTTTTCGACGGCAAGCTGGGCCTGTCGGCGCGCTGGATCCATGCCTTCGATGACGCCGGAACGAAGTCGGACGGCTATGCCCTGCGCGCCGATCTTGCGCCGACATCCCATATCGGCCTGTTCGTCGGCTACAGCGATGCGCCCGAGATTTCGGAGGGCAGCCTGGTCGGCACCCAGACGACCTTTGCCGGCATCTCCTGGAACGTCAGCGATGATCTTACCTTGCACGGCAGCGTCGCGCACGAAAAGCGCCCGACCTTCGACCGGAACATCTTCGGCCTTGGGCGCACAGGTGACAAGGCAAAACGTCCGCAACAGCTCGCCGGTCGCGGGATTGCGCCAGTCGTCGTAGACGCCGGCCAGCGCGAAGGGCGAGCCATCTTTCATGGCGATGGCGTAGGGCTGCCTGTCCTTGCCGGTGCCATTGATGTCGCGCCACTCAAAATAGCCGTCGATCGGTACCAGGCAGCGCCTGGACGCATAGGCCCGCTTGAACATGCCGTTGGTGGCGATGCTCTCCGAACGTGCGTTGATCGGCGGCGGCCGCCCGGAACTCGCCTCTTTCTGCCAGGACGGGATCAGGCCCCATTTGGCCGAGACGAACATCGCGCTGCCCTTTAGGGCCTCGTCCGGCACGATGATCGGATAGATCAGCGTCGGCGCACCATTGTAGCGTGGGAAGGCATTGCCGAGGCCGGCCACGCCTGAAGGGTCGGCGAAGCTGAAGCCACGCACCAGCTCGGCAAGGGTCGACTTGACGAAGACGCGACCGCACATGGCGCAACTCTGCCGCCTGACGGAAGGCTTGGCAATGCCCAGGCCTCCTCGTGGCCACCTCGTGGCAATGCAGCAACACCCGCTCCAATTTCCACAACCTATTAGAGCATTAGGATATTGCAATTCATCTTTTCGTGCGTAATTTGCCGACCAATGGCAAGGGGATAATCATGAAGTCAGTGCTTTGGGCCGCAACGGCTCTCGTCATGTCGATCGGTGCAGCAAATGCTGCGGATGCCGTGAGCGTCCCACCGGCCGGCTTTGTCTGGACCGGCGGCTATGTCGGCGTGCATCTCGGCTACGGCGCCGGCCGAACCACGGTCACCGAGTTGGACGATTATTCGTTCTCGGAGTTTGGCGACACGCAGTTCAAGTTCAACTCGAACGGCTTCCTTGGCGGCGTGCACGCCGGGTACAACTGGCAGTCGGGCCAATTGGTCTATGGCCTTGAACTTGACATCACCGGCGCCGACATCAGCAACACCGTCGCCAACTCCATGATCCCTGGCGCCAATGAGAGCTTTTCCACCAGGATCGACTGGTTCGGCACGGCCCGCGCACGCCTGGGATATTCGGTCGACCGTTTCCTGCCATATGTCACCGGCGGCGTCGCCTTTGGCCACATCAAGAGCAGCTACGACGACAATGATTTCGTCCCAGGCAACCATGCCGTCGCCGACGACGTCGTGGCCGGCTGGACCATCGGCGCAGGCGCGCAATATGCGCTCACCGACAACTGGTCCCTTCGCGCCGAATATCTGTATGTCGATCTCAAGGACAGCCAAGGCTCGTTCGATGGCTTCAGATACGACTTCGACAACAACGTCCATGTCGTGCGGCTCGGCGCCAGCTACAAATTCTGACCTCGACAGTCAGACCAAAGAGACCCCGGCTCCGGCCGGGGTTTTTGTTTGACCATCTCCGCGGCTCAAGGCACGCTCTCCAGTACGCGAAAGCGGGATCAAGACGACCTCCTGAAGATCGTCAGATATCTTGCCAAAGTCCTCGCCACGGCGAGACGAGATCACAGAGAAGGTTGCGGCCGCCTTCACTGCAAGCATGGACATCGCGATGGGCAGCGGCACGCCGCTGCCACGAAGGCAGTGACTGAATCCATTGGGGGCAAGAAGAATGTCGGGGCGAACAATCCTTCGTAACGTCCTTGCTGGTTCGTTTTTGCTCGGCCTGCCGTTGCCAACTGCACATGCAGCTGAGCTTCCGACAGATGCCGCCGGCTACTCCCAACATCTGCGCGAACTCTGTCTGTCTGGGGCAGAGAGCAGCATGCCAGGAACAAGCATTGTCGCCGCAGGCAACTTCTGCAGTCTGTATATCGAGATACCGATAGCGTCGACCACGCCTTGCGCTGACACGCCGGAGGCTTGCACCCAGCGTTTCATCGGCCGCTACTTCAACGTGCGTCTGTCGAGACTGAGACAAAATTACACGTATTGCGACGATCAGGTATGCAAAGTCTATTACAACTTTCGAGACCCAGAAAACCGCTACGAGTCATTGACAGAGTGCGGGTTTGATATTGGCGGAATTGCCAGGGTCGACGCACAGCGAATAGTTATGAGCTTGGTGAGCATTTCGATCAACAGGAACTGCCTGGCCGGGGTATGATCTCACTCCGAACGCCCACTCATTTGGGTGTTCTGGTGCAACTATTGATACAAAAGCCCCGCCACCTTTCGGCAACGGGGCACAAGCGCTCACATTATGGTTTAGAACTTGTATGCCAACCCGACACGAACATCGCTCGTCTTGAAGCCGAAGCTGCCGCTTCCGCCCACATCGGTGAAGTCCAGATCACCATAATCCGTGTATCTGTACTCGGCCCGACCAATCAGACTATCGGTGAAGGCATATTCAACACCTACACCCACCGTCCATCCGACAAGCGTGTCACTGAATTTCACAGTTGGCGAACCGCCGGTGAAGACGGTTGCGTCAGCTCCGGCAAATGCCACGCCGCCTGAGATGTACGGCAAGAACCGATCGACCGCATATCCGAGTTTCGCGCGCACAGCGCCGGTCCAATTCAACTCGTAGTCTATGCCCGCGCCAGCCACTGGAACGCCCGAGGTCAACCCTTGGCCAAAGCCATCAATGCCTGACCACGCAATATCGGCATCAATGCCGACCACGATGTTGTTGGCCAGTTGGTGATTGTAGCCGGCATAGACGCCACCCAACCAACCATCGATATCCGCAGGCGCCGTAGGTCCGACGGGATTGGTCGACAGGTCACCATCGCCCCAGCCATATCCTGCCTGAAGACCGACGTATCCGCCTGTCCAAACAAAACCTGCCGGCAAAACTTCGGGAGTTGGCTCAAGCACGACCGCATCGGCCGCGGAGGCAATGCCTGACAGCCCGAGCACGAAAACGTTCGCTAGCAAAAACTTTTTCACAGCAGTTCTCCGGACTTACCCCCCAGTAGAAATTACCACGTGGTCGGGAAATTTATAGTCCCATCCTGAACTCACTTTGGCGCGTTGCTGAAACACAACAGGCACTTTCGACCCAGGTAGAATGGTCAGGGTGGCGGACGGCTGGTGATTGCATATCAGGCAGCCGCTGCCGGCTGCGGCAGCCAAGAGCAGCCTCCCGACCGCCCATAGAGCCTTGCCGACGCCATCAACCTGCGCCACACAAGTCGCCAGCGACGCCTCTGCATGCTGCAAACGCTCGGCGAGCACGACGGTGGCAGCAGCCTTGTCCAGCTCGCGGGACCGGCAACTGGTGAACATCGCGCTGCCTCTCACCGCCTCGTCCTGCACGATGATCGGATGGCGGCGGCGCGCCGCTGCAGCGCGGGAAGCTGCCGCTGAGGCCGGTCAACGCAGCAGGTCCACGAAGCTGAAGCCACGCACCAATCAGCCAGGGTCGGCTTGACGAAGAGCCGGCGGTCCATTTCCGGGCACTGATCCTGCGACCGCCAGACGGTGTCAACTCGACCCTGGTCGGCGATTTCACGACCGAACTCTACGCAGCCCGCAACGCACTTGCCGGCGAAGCATAGGGTGCCTTGACGGGCACGCTAGTGCACATGCACTCAATGTGTGCGGGGACAAAACGACAGGTGCGCCAACGATGGGCTGGATTGGCGAAACACTATCCATGAAATCGGATTTCACGATTCAAATTCTCACGGCGGCCGGAGCGGAGATGCATCTGCCCAGGCTCGAGGAGATATTGATCGGAAGCGTCGAAGACGGCGCACTCATCAGCTTCGTTCTCCCATTCTCCGGCGATCAGGCACGGGCATATTGGACAAGCACACTTGGGTCAGTCGCGGATGGCGAGCGACTGCTGATTTGTGCAATGGACGAAGGTCAGGTCATAGGCACCGTGCAGCTCTACCTCTCACCTGAACCCAATGCGCGGCACCGGGCAGAAGTCTACAAGCTTTTGGTCCACCGACGGGCGCAAAGGCGTGGTGTCGGCTCGGCCTTGATGGAGGCGCTCGAATTGGAAGCTCGCCGGCGGGGCCGCTCGCTGCTGATCCTTGACACGGTTCAAGGTGGGACGAGCGAACGGCTCTACCGCCGGCTGGGCTGGGACGAAATCGGTGTCGTTCCGAACCACTTCGTCGACCCTTTCGGAGCTCCGAAGGCCTCCGTCTACTTCATGAAGCATCTCGCGCCCTGGCACGCTGAAGTTCAATAGGCGACCAGACGCGGACACCTCCTTCCTGCCCGCGTCGACGACCGCCTCACGTCATTCTGCTGGTCGTTCGGCTCCGATGCCGTTGGTGAGCCGGACCAGCATGTAGGCCGACACGAGAATTGCGCCCGCACCAAGCCATTGGATGGGCTCCAACGTTTCGCCAAGGAAGGCGTAGGCAAGCGCAATGCCGAATATCGGAATTACGTTGAAGTAGCTACCCGCTACCGCAGCGGGGACCGAGCGCAATGCTGATATGTAGAGCCAGTAGGCAGCGGCGTAGTAAAGAAGCCCCGAAATTGCCGAAGCCACCAGAAGGCCTCCAGGAATGGCGAGGATATCTTCAATCGAACCAAACGGCGTATCGGCGACCAAAACCGCCAGAGCCCAAGCCAGCCCGGCGGATTGCTGCACGGCGACAACAAGTACTGGATCGACATGCTCGCCTATTCTGCGAGAGAACACCGTGTAGAACGCACAGCACAGTACTCCTCCCAACAGCAGAAGGGTCCCACCGAGATCGAGAAGGGCTCCGCCTCCCCCACCGACGTTGGCCACAAGGACAACCCCGAATGCGCCAAGCAACATCACCAGCACCAGGCTCCTGGTGACCTTTTCTCCTAGGATCAGGGCAGCCAGTCCAAGGATCATCAAAGGTTCGGCAGCCCACAGCAGCGACGACACGCTCGCCGAAGTCCGTGCAAGTCCCATCAAGCTCAGCGTGTAGGAAATGCCTGGATTGAGAACGCCAAGTGCGATCAGCGGCAGCAGAAGAGACCGCCTGGGGAATGGGCAGCTCATCCAGCGAACGGCCAGCCAGAGCACGAGGGCGCTTGGAGCCAATTGAAGGACGAGAAGCGTAACAGGGTTGATCGACCCGAGAAGCGCCTTGTTCAAGACGGTTGCCGCCCCCCAAAGGGCGCAAGCAACAACCAAGAGGGCAGCAGGAGGTAAGCGCAGCGAACGGCGCATGATGGCAAACTCCAGAAGTGGTTACGACAGCGAATGCGGCGAACGGCCTAGCGTTCAGCGCCGCATTCCGCGTCACAGCGGTCGTAACCGGGTCTTCTTGGAGGTCTGGGCATCCGTTTCTAGCCGATATCTCCTGATCGACTATTGGTACCAGCAACGGGCATAGCCATCAACTGAACGCCTATTGGCAGCATTTCGCGCTGACGGAACCGCAGCATCCCGATGCCGACTTGCTCTGCTCAGCAAGCCACCGGTCCCTGGGCTTGCAGCTCGCCGGGCGCGGGGAAAGCTCGACGACGATTTCGTCTTCCACTGCCTCTGGCGCGGCAGCCCGATGAAGCTGCATTGGCAGGATTCCATCACTGACCTCGAATGTCAGCCTCGCATCCATGTCGAGGGCGACGTGTTCGGTCACCTTCCGGACGATCGCTGAGAACTTGCCCGCGGTCATTTGTTCGGGCGAGTCGTCGACATCCCAGAGTTGAACGAAGATCTCGTCCCAGGATTCGGGGTTTGCCCCGCAGTCGAGCGCGGCAAACGCGCCGGCCTTGACTTCGGTCACGTGATAGCCGGGCCGGGCAGTCCTGCCGTCATACCTGAAGGTCACGCGATGCTTCGGATGGCAGGCAAAGAAGCCCAGAAGGCTCCCGATCGTCGCCTCGCCCGGGTCCGGCAAAACTGTGGCTACAACATCATCCTTGCCAAGCGCGTTCATGTCGGCTACTCCTCATTTTGACATTTCTAGGATTATTGAAATATGGATGAGCGTCAAGCCCTCACCGCCTTCGGGGCACTGTCTCAACAAACCAGGCTCCGCATCCTGCGCATGCTGGTCGTCGCCGGCCCAGACGGACTTGCAGCCGGCACGATCGCGGAGAACGCAGAGGTCTCTGCCTCGAACGTCAGCTTTCACCTGAAGGAGTTGGAACGGGCTGGGCTCGTTGCCGGCCGGCGGGATTCCCGCTCAATGATCTACAACGCCGAGTATGACGCAATCAGCGGCCTGATCCGCTTCCTGATGGAAGACTGCTGCTCCGGCCGCCCCGAGATCTGCTCGCCAGTCGTCAACGCTGCCGCTTGCTGCACTCCGGCGAAGGAACGCACTCAATGAGCGAGCGCACCTACAACGTCCTATTCCTTTGCACGGGCAATACCGCCCGTTCCATCCTGGCAGACGGAGTACTGCGCAAGGAAGGCGCTGGACGGTTCAATGCATTCTCAGCGGGCAGCCACCCCAAAGGGACGGTGAACCCGTATGCGCTGAAGGTGCTTGCGGCCATGGACTATTCGACCGAAGCATTCAGGTCGAAGTCTTGGGATGAGTTCGCGGCCCCGGGCGCACCGCAAATGGACTTCGTCTTCACCGTCTGCGACAGCGCAGCTGGCGAGGCCTGCCCTGTCTGGCCGGGACAGCCCATGACGGCTCATTGGGGTATAGAAGATCCCGCAGCCGTGGAAGGCAGCGACATCGATAAGGAGCGGGCTTTCTCGACGGCAGCCCGCTTCATGAAGAACCGCATCAGTGCGTTTCTCAGCCTGCCAATGTCATCGATCGACCGCATGGCGCTGGAGCGCCAGCTGCGAAAGATCGGCACCATTGAAGGTGCTGCCGGCATTCGGCTGCAGCCCGTCGAAGGATCGTCTGCAGACCTGGCGACGGCCTTGTCGGTTGAAGGTCTGCCCATCGATGACCTGACGGAGGACGGACGCAGCTTCTTCCGTGTCGTGAGAGGTGACTCGACCGTTGGCTTCTGCGGATATGAGACCGTTGGCAGCAACGTTCTGCTGCGCTCGATCGTCGTGCTGCCGTCGCTGAAAGGCCATGGAATAGGCGAGAGCGCCACCAGCCTACTCATGGACAAGGCCAAGCAGGGCGGCGCACGGCAAGTCTATCTTCTCACGACATCGGCTGCTCGCTTCTTCGAACGGCTGGGTTTTGCTCCCGTCGATCGGAGTTCCGTGCCGGAGGCGATCCTCAGAACCAGGCAAGCAGCATCCCTGTGCCCGGCCTCGGCAACTATCCTGACCAAGCAGCTCCAGGTCTGATCCAATGTCCATATTCGAACGTTATCTGACCCTTTGGGTCGCGCTATGTATTGTCGCTGGCGTTGCGCTCGGCCACCTCTTCCCCGGCATCTTCCACGCGATCGGGGCGGCCGAGATTGCCAAGGTCAACATACCGGTGGCCTTGCTGATCTGGCTGATGATCATTCCGATGCTGCTCAGGATCGACTTCTCGGCCATGCGCGAAGTCGGCCAGCATTGGCGCGGGATTGGCGTGACCCTGTTCATCAACTGGGCAGTGAAGCCATTTTCCATGGCGCTGCTCGGCTGGTTCTTCATCGGCTGGCTGTTTCGCCCTCATCTGCCTGCCGACCAGATCGACTCCTACATTGCCGGCCTGATCATCCTGGCAGCGGCACCATGTACGGCCATGGTCTTCGTCTGGTCGAACCTGACCAAAGGCGAGCCGCATTTCACCTTGTCCCAGGTGGCCCTGAACGATGCGATCATGGTCGTGGCCTTCGCTCCAATCGTCGGCCTGCTGCTCGGCCTCTCTGCGATCACCGTTCCGTGGGCCACGCTGGTCCTGTCGGTTGTTCTCTACATCGTCATCCCTGTCGTCATCGCCCAGTTCGTCAGGCGCAGCCTGCTCGGCCGCGGCGGACAGAAAGCACTCGACCGCGTGCTCCACGTCCTGCAGCCGATGTCGCTCGTCTCGCTCCTCACAACACTGGTCCTGTTGTTCGGCTTCCAGGGCGAACAGATCATCGCCCAGCCGCTGGTCATCGCGATATTGGCGGTGCCGATCCTGATCCAGGTCTACTTCAATTCGGGGCTCGCCTACCTGCTCAATCGGATTTCCGGAGAGCAGCACTGCGTGGCCGGGCCGTCCGCCCTGATCGGTGCATCCAACTTCTTCGAACTGGCCGTCGCCGCTGCCATCAGCCTGTTTGGCTTCAGCTCAGGTGCTGCCCTCGCCACCGTCGTCGGCGTGCTGGTCGAAGTGCCTGTCATGCTGTCGGTCGTCTGGATCGTGAACCGGTCGAAGGGCTGGTACGAGCGCGGCATCGCCCACAAGCAACCCATCGAAACCGGGAGCGTCCAATGACCGTCACGATCTATCACAACCCAGGCTGCGGCACCTCACGCAACACGCTCGAACTGCTCCGCGCCAGTGGTGAGGACCCGGCGGTCATCGAATACCTGAAGTCGCCACCAACCCGTGAAAAGCTGGTGGCCTTGCTGGCGGCGATGAACATGTCGCCACGGGCCCTGTTGCGGGAAAAGGGCACGCCCTATGGCGAGCTCGGACTGTCCGACCCCATGTGGACGGATGACCAGCTGATCGGCTTCATGATGGCACACCCGATCCTGATCAACCGTCCGATTGTGGAAACGCCCAAAGGCACCCGACTTTGTCGGCCGTCCGAAGCAGTCCTCGACCTCCTCGACAATCCGGTTACTACCTTCACCAAGGAAGACGGCGAAGTCGTCGCATATGATAAAGACCGCCGCTGAAATGGAATTGCCCAATCTGGAGCGCCATGCGTTCCGCATGCCTGATGCCGATGCGCTGAAGGCGGCCTTCCCGCCCCATAAGCCCCGTATTCTCCTGCTCTACGGTTCAAATCGGGAGCCCTCCTACAGTCGGCTCCTGACGCTTGAGGCCCAGCGCATCCTGGATGCGATGGGCGCGGAAACGCGCATCTATCATCCGAATGGCCTGCCCCTTCCCGACGATGCGCCGGCCGAGCATTTCAAGGTTCAGGAATTGCGGAAAGCAATGCTCTGGTCGGAGGGCCAGGTGTGGACCAGCCCTGAACGGCATGGTGCCATGAGTGCAGTCATGAAGTCTCAAATAGACTGGATACCTTTGCCGGGCGGGGCCATCCGGCCAACACAGGGGCGGACCCTGGCGCTCATGCAGGTTTCAGGCGGCTCGCAGTCCTTCAACGCCGTGAACCAGATGCGAATCCTCGGTCGGTGGATGCGCATGGTGACCATCCCGAACCAGTCCTCCGTCGCCAAGGCATGGCAGGAATTCGACGAAGGCGGGCGCATGAAACCCTCCTCCTTCTATGACCGGGTCGTCGACGTGATGGAAGAACTGATGAAGTTCACCTTGTTGACCCGTGGCATTTCGGACCATCTCACCGACCGCTACAGCGAGCGCAAGGAAAGCCTTGCCAAGCTGGAGAAGCGAGTGAGCCTGAAATCCATATGACTGCCGAGCGTACGCCGACCGCCGCCATCGTCGCCCTCGGCGTTACGCAGATCATCGGTTACGGGACGCTCTATTACGCATTCAGCATTCTCGCAGCGGATATCGCCCGGGATTTCGACTGGTCCGTGGAGTGGGTCTTCGGTGCCCTGTCCGTCGCCTTGTTGGCGGGCGGTCTGCTAGCCCCCTTGCTCGGCGCCTGGATCGATCGATTTGGTGCCGGCAGACTGATGACAGTCGGCTCGGTGTTGGCTTCTGCGGGCCTCGTTGCCTGTGCCTTGGCTCCCACAAGAACCACATTCGTCCTTGCACTGATCGTCGTCGAGATCGCCGCGAACCTCGTCCAGTATGGTGCGGCATTTGCGTTGCTGGTTCAAATCCGACCCCAGGTGGCCCAGCGGAGCATCACGTACCTGACCCTGATTGGCGGGTTTGCATCGACGATCTTCTGGCCGATCACGGCAGCCCTACACGCCCAGATGCCGTGGCAGCATGTCTATCTGAGCTTCGCCGCCCTCAACCTCGTTGTTTGCCTGCCCCTTCACGCATGGCTGGCACGCGAACTGACGCAAAGTCGGATGAAAACCCAGAGTGTCTCCGTCCCGGTTCGCGGTCGTCTCGAGGCCCGCACCCGACGCTTGGGCTTCGTTCTGTTGGTGACGGCTTTCTCCCTTCAGTCGCTCGTCGGAGCTGCCATCCTTGTCCACATGGTGCCACTGCTTTCGGGTTTAGGTCTGGGCGCGTCGGCAGCGATCGTGGGCACGCTGTTCGGCCCGGCGCAGGTGCTCAGCCGCCTGACGAACATGGTGTTCGGCGGCAAGCTGTCACCCGTAGTCCTCGCCTTGACGGCAGCAGGCCTGATGACGCTCGCCATCGTGACCTTGGTGGCTTCGGCCCCGGCCGTCGCGGGAGCAATCGCGTTTGCGGTGCTGTTCGGCCTGGGGAACGGGCTCTTCAGCATCGTGTCTGGAACGCTGCCGCTCATGCTGTTCGGAAGCGAAGGTTATGGAGGGCTTCAGGGACGCGTCACGGCCGCACGCCTGATCGTATCTGCAACGGCCCCCTTCGCCCTTGCATATGGCATGGCCCTGTTCGGGACATCCCTATCACTCGGATTCACCGCTACGGCCGGCACTCTTGCCATCGTGGGCTTCGCGGCCATCTATGCGCTCGTTCCACAGGAAACAGCGGCAATTGGCGAAGAATAGTCCCAAGTTGCCATGACGCGGGCATTCCTCATGTCCCTCAACAGACCTGCAAACCAGCGCCACCTGTCGCCAATAGGAGAACTACGATCCAGGGCGGTATCTTCCAGGCGGTCAGCATCACGAAGCCCGTAAGTGCGGGCTCGAAAGCCGCCCCGGGACACCGTCACAGCCGACGAGTTCAACAGCCGCGGCAACCGGTTTCATGCGCCAAGTCTTTGAAGATCACGCAATCCTGGCCTGGGCCACCAGCGCAGGCGATATCGCATCTGTCGACAAAGGCCTTGAGGCGCATCCACGTGCGTCCACTTTGCTGGAGCACGAAGCCGTCCAAGTCGAACGCTGGGTCAATCTCCCGGCGAGTGCGGATCGGCAAGGGCTGCTTCTGGGCGACTGATCGGCACAGCGGTCAAGGACGTACGCTTCGCCAGGTCTGCCTGCCCATTGCGCTCGAGCAACTTGCGAAAGCTCGGGTGCATTCCGCCGTCGGCATATGAGTGGGCGGAAAGCGCAACGCCAGCCGACACGAGGTTCTCCATGGCGACGCGATCGGCCTGCGTCCTGGCCGCAACCACGGAATCTGCCCCATTTGATGCGGGCGGACATGAGGCAAGAACATCGCTCGGGTCGCCTCCGTCAAACTCCTGATCGAACACATATCGCCCACCGCAATACGAGACCTTCGGCTGTCGACGGGTCACCTGGAATATATCGTAGCCCTGCTTGAGATCCGTCCAGAACGCAAAATTTGGATCGGACCGGTTCTTCGCCATGTTTTCAGGTGTCATGCGAAAGGGGAACGCTTGGACCTGGAAGGACCCTTGCCCTCCACCCAGGGCCTCACGCGCGACTGCGTAGATCTCGGCAACACCCTGGTCGGTAAGCGCATAACATCCGGACGAGGAGCAGGCGCCATGCACCATCAGCGCTTCGCCTGTATAGCCCAGCGCGGCTTCGAGCCTGTTGGGATAGCCTAAATTGAAGGAAAGATAGTACTGCGAGGTAGGATTCAACATCCCCGCGGACACGTGATAGAAGCCCTCCGGCGCCTGGCGGTCGCCGTTGCGGGTCTTGGGCCCGAGCTTGCCCGACCATCTGCACATCGGATAGGTCTTCAACAGCGCGAACTTGCCGTTCCGGTCGCGTTTCCATACTTCCAGTTCGCTTTCCTGCTTGAAGATGCGAACGAGAATAGGTGCCGACGGCGACATAGCCTTTCGTGACATCTCGGCCTTGAGAGCGGCAGGAACAGGCTGCGTCGCATTGCCATCGACCTCAAGAACGCTGGAAACGCAGCTGCTCAAAAGGACGGCGAGTACGGCAATCGAACCCATTCTCAGGGCATTCAACATCTGCAAGAACCACTCCCTGATATGCGGCATCTCCGCTCAGTGCGCTTAGTGTCCAATGATCATGGTTAAGGCATTGTTTCCGCCAGCATCTTTGCGAGCGGCAAAGAACCGCAGCAAATAGACGGCACAGTGCCGGCCTCTTGGGATAGACCCAAGTACAGAGGATTAACGTCGAGGTTGGCCGTGCACGGATCACTGAATGAAATGAGTGCCAAGGAGTCCCAGGCGATCCAACAGAGAAGGAAGCGCTCGAACTGGGTCATTTTCGCGGTACTGGCCGTCTTCGTCGTCACCGTGTTCGCGTTGAGCTTCAATCACATCCGTGTCGAGGGAAGCGCTCCTCCGACTATGAATGATCGCAGTTAGCGGGTCAGGCAGAGCCGCCTGGATCCGGGCGACCCGTCCCAACTAACGCGGCGGCTCGAACGGCAGATCGGATATCAGGCAAAGGCTCAGGCTGCGGTCCGCAATGAACAAGCACGATAGGTTCTAGTGCTTCCGCATCCACGATCGGCAACCGCACCAGTTCCTTGCCGTCATAGCTGATCGCGCCTGCCGGATTCGTGTAGCTGATGCCTACACCTTCTCCGTTTGCCGCCAGACTGCGCAGCACCTCGACCGAGGCAGCCCTGTGGGCCACATGAGGCATCAGCCCGAGCGACCGAAACAGACCGACCATATGGCGGATGGACAGGCCCTGATCGGAAAGGATCAGCGGGCGGTCAGCTATGTCGACAAGCTTGATCTCCTTGATCATAGCCAAGGGATCGTCCGGTCGAAGCCAGGCCTGGGGCGAAACCTGGGCGATGAGTTCTCGCTGAAAACTGCTATCCAGGCCGAGATCGTAAGTCAGCGCCAAATCGATATCGCCAGCCAGGAGGGCCTCCGCGAGCACTTCAAATGTGACAACCCTCGTCCTGACCTCTACCTCTGGAAATTGCTCTCGCATCAACCGGAGCAGAGGCGCAAGATGGCTTGGTGCCAGGTCGTCGAAGATGCCCAAGACGACGCGCTCCAGCCGCCTTCGCCCGAGGCCCTTGGGGTCTTCAAGCCGCGCCGCATCGGCCAGCAGGGTTTCCGCATCCGACAGGAACAGCCGCCCGTAGGCCGTGAGTGTGACAGGCACACCTTTCCGACGCAGGAACAGCTTCTGTTGCAGATGCCTTTCGACCTGTGTGATGGCGACCGAAAGTGCGGGCTGGGATACGTTCACCTGCTGGGCAGCGACGGTGAGACTGCCAGCACGCGCGACCGCCACCACGTATTCCAGTTGGCGAAGCGACAGATATAGCATCAGATTATATTATGCTTCCGAATTGATTATTGGAACTTAAAAGCGGCTCACAGCATGATCCCGGCCGGATCAACAGGGAGACTGCAATGCCTCATCCGCTCATCACTCAGGACCACATCGACAGTTATCGGCGCGACGGCGTTGTGCTGATCAAGGGGTTGTTTCGCGACCACGTTGAGGCTCTCCGTAAGGGGGTCGAGACCAACATGGCCGAGCCTGGAGAATATGCCGCTGAGAACCTCAAGGCAGGCGAAGGCGGCCGCTTCTTCGATGACTACTGCAACTGGCAGCGCATTCCAGAATTCGAACATGTCATCCGCACGTCGGCCGCAGCCGAAGTCGCCGCCGACCTGATGCAGTCAAACGCTGTGCAGGTCTTCCACGACCATGTACTGGTCAAGGAACCGGGAACGTCGAAGCCAACTCCCTGGCACCAGGATTCTCCCTACTATTTTGTCGAGGGCGAACAGACAGTCAGCTTCTGGTCGCCGCTCGACCCGGTCAAAGAGGCTTCCCTTCGCTGCGTCGCCGGCTCCCACCTTTGGGAGAAGCCGGTACTTCCGACCCGCTGGCTGTCAGAGCAGAACTTCTATCCCGATGCCGAAGCTTACATGCCAGTGCCCGATCCCGATGCCGAAGGCATGACAGTCCTGGAATGGGCCATGGAGCCCGGCGACGCGGTCGCCTTCAACTACAAAACCCTGCATGGTGCCCGCGGCAACGAGAGCAAATCGCGACGCAGGGCCTTCTCGCTGCGGCTTCTCGGCGACGACGCTCACTACGTGGAACGGCCCGGCCGCACGTCTCCGCCATTTCCCGGCCATGGCATGAAGCCCGGCGAGAAGCTGCGCAACGATTGGTTTCCCGTGATCTTCCAACGCTAGCAACCAGGCATTCGCCAAACGGCCCAGCTCATCGGCTGGGCCGTAGTGCATTCAAACATGCGCTGGCGGAGAAATAGAGGCGATGCGAAGCACCTAGAAATGCAGGCCATCCGGTGCTCGCCAAGGGGCCTGGCATGAGACGCTATTCTGCCGATAGCGCCTCACGCTTGGGTCATCGCACCGGATGGCCGCGCGGGGCCTGATCAGGAGGGGATCAGGGCACCGACGCGTTCAGCATTGGCTTCGGCTTCCCGCAGTGCTGAGCGCTTGCCGCGGTGGAGATCCTTGGCAAACACGCATGCCGCGTCATGCCCCGGCGATAGCTTGAACGCCGGCGGAACCTGCTGGGCACAGTCGCCGACGGCCATGGGACACCGGGTTCGGAACCTGCAACCGGACGGCGGATTGGTTGGGCTTGGCACCTCGCCGATCATCAGCGGAGCCTTGCGCTGCCGTTCGGCGATCGGGTCAGCCTCGGGAACCGAAGCCAACAACATCTGCGAGTACGGATGGCTTGGATGATCGTAGAGTTCCTGCGATGGCCCATGCTCGACAATCTTGCCGAGATACATGACATAGACGCGCGAAGCCGCCTGCCTGACGAGTTCGAGGTCGTGGGCGATGAACAGACAGGCCACGCCCAAATCCTTCTGCAGCCGAAGGAACAGATTCATGACCTGGGCACGGATCGACAGGTCCAAAGCGCTGACGGGTTCGTCGCAGATCAGCACTCTCGGATTGACGGCCAGGGAACGAGCGATGGCGACACGCTGGCGCTGACCGCCTGACAGTTCTCGCGTATGGCGACCCTTGACCGCTTCAGCGAGGCCGACTTGATCGAGGAGTTCCTTGGTCCGCCGATCACGATCTGCCTGCGACTTCACACCATCGATCAACAAGGCTTCATCGATGGCCTCGCCGACCGTCTGTCGATCGTTCAGCGACGAGTACGGATCCTGGAACACGTATTGGAGTGCCCTGCGGCTGGCGCGCAGCGCCGAGCCGGAAAGCGTGCTCAGGTCGACACCATCGAGAAGGACGCGACCAGAGTTTGCCTTTTCAAGGCCGACGATCGTGCGCCCCAGCGTGGATTTCCCGCAGCCGGATTCGCCGACCAGACCAACAATCTCACCCGGATACAGTTCGATGGAAACGTCATCGACGGCATGGACGAACTTGCCCCGCTGCACGCTCTTGAACCGCGTCTGCAGGTTTTCGACTTTCAGAACAGGCCCGTGCATCACGCTGCTGCCTTTCCTTGGTTGACGACCGGGCAGGCAACGACGACGGCGCTGTCGACTGACTGCACGAGTGGAGGACGGGCTGCCGTGCATGCTGGGATCGCGAGATCGCAGCGCGGCGCAAAGGCACAGCCCCTGATGGGCGCTCCGAGCGTCGGCGGGATGCCGGGAAGCCCGCGGAACTCCGAGCCAATCGGGTCTTCTCTGCGCGGGATCGCGTTGATCAGCCCCCTCGTGTAGGGGTGTCGCGGCGTGACCAGAACCTTGTCCACAGGGCCACGTTCCGCAGCCCTCGCTGCATACATGACGACGATGTTGTCGGCAGCGCCCGCAACCACGCCCATGTCATGCGTGATCAGAACCATCGCCATGTTGAGCCGCTGTTGCAGGTCCTTGAGCAGGCGCAGGATCTGGGCCTGCACGGTCACATCGAGGGCCGTCGTCGGTTCGTCGGCAATCAGCAGCTTTGGCTCTCCCGCCAAGGCGATGGCGATCACGATACGCTGACGCAGGCCGCCCGAAAGTTCGTGCGGGAATTGCCGAAGACGTGCAGCCGGGTCCGAGATGCCCACCAGCTTGACCAGTTCGAGTGCCCGCGCCTCTGCAGCGCGCGGGGTCATGTCGAGGTGGAGCTCCGCCATTTCGGCGATCTGGCGCCCGATGCGCCGAACCGGATTGAGCGCACTCATCGGGTCCTGGAAGATGAACCCGATGGACTTGCCGCGGACCTTGCGGAGCTCAGGCTCGGGAAGTCCGACTAACTCGCGCCCATCGAACCGCACTGAGCCCGATAGATTGGTCGTCACCCCCATGGGCATCAGCCCAAGCGGAGCGAAGTTCATCACCGTTTTGCCGCTGCCGCTCTCGCCGACGATGGCGAGGCATTCGCCTTGGCGGACTGTGTAGCTGACCCCGTCGACGGGGCGCACGGCCGACTTGGCAGTCAGGAGATCGACCGTGAGGTTGCTGACGCTGAGAAGGGGTTGGTCATGCATCGGAATTCTCCTTGGCCCAGCCCGCGACCTCGATGCGCCGCATGGCGAGCATCCGCCGGGTGAGCGGCTTCGGTATGCGGTTGAGTGCAATCGCTTCGCCGAGCGTGTTGAAGCCGATGACAGCTGCCGTCAGTGCCAGGCCCGGCAGGATGACCTGGCGGGGATCGGATTCGAGATAAGGCAGCGCGTCGACCAGCATCTGCCCCCATTCCGGCGTGGGCGGCTGGATGCCGAGGCCGAGGAAGCTCAGCGTGGCCACTGCAAGTGCTGCGGTTCCCGCATCAGCTGTCGCATACACCATGACCGCACCTATGGTACCGGGCAGCAGGTGGCCGAAATAGATGCGCCATGGGCTGGCACCCAGGACCCGAAGGGCCTCGATATGCGGCTTGCTCATGATGCTGACCGCAACGCCACGGCTGATGCGGCCGCTCATCGGCCACCATGCCAAGGCAAGCGCTAGCACCATAGTCCAGTAACCGGGACCGACGATGCCGATGACGGCAAGGGCGGTGATCAGGCTCGGGATCGACAGGCCCACGTCGACGATACGCATCAGGAGGTCATCGACCCAACCCCGGTGGTAGCCAGCGATCGTGCCCATCAGGATGCCGACCGTCATAGCTATGATGAGGACCGAACCAACGCTGACGAGCGAGGTATTGGCGGCGATGATCAGGCGGCTGAGTGTATCGCGGCCGAGGTGGTCCGTGCCGAGCCAATGGGCGAAGCTTGGTCCCTCGCCGGCGGCAAGCAGGTTCTGGGCGCTGGGATCCTGTGGAGCGAGCCAGGGCGCAAACGTACCCAGGGCGACGAACAGGCCGATGACGATCAATGCCACGCGAGGCATCTTGTTCAGTGCTGCGAAGAGAGGCTTGAGTTTGGTCATAATCAGCTCCATTGGCGCCGGATGCGGGGATCGGTCATGAGGACCGCAAGATCCACGATCAGGTTCACCACGATGAAGAAGGTGAGGAAGATCAGCAGGCAGGCCTGCACGACCATGAAGTCGCGGAAGCGCACGCCGGCGAGAAAGTAGTCGCCGACCCCCTGCCAGGCGAAGAGCGGCTCGACGATGATGCCGGTGGCCGTCATCAGCCCCACCTGGGTGCCAAGCGCATTGATGAAGATGGGCGTGATGTTGGGCAACGCCTCGCGAAACAGGATGGCCGTACGGCCCAGCCCCTTGCTCTTCGCCGTCAGCACGTACGGGCTGGTCATGGCCTCTTCCAGGCCGACACGCACGATGCGGCTCAGCACCGCTGCCGGCAGGACCGCGACCGTCAGCCACGGAAGTATCCAGCTTTCGGGGCCGTTGAAGCCGAAGGACGGGAACAGCTGAAAGCTGACGGAGAAGCCATAGATCATCAGCGCGCCGACGAAGAACGTCGGGGTCGACGCGCCGATGAGAGCCAGACCGCGCGAAACGCGGTCTGGCAGTTTGTAGGGCCAGAAGGCACCCAGAAACCCGAGGAGCAGGCTGAGCAGGGTGGCAATTACCGCGCTGCCGGCGACAAGGACTCCAGTCACGAACATGCGCTTCGGAAGGTCTGCGCTGACAGCCTGGCCCGTCCGGTAGGAGATGCCGAAATCTCCGCGGACCGCGTCGCCAAGCCAATCCACATAGCGCACCAGCAGTGGCTTGTTCAGTCCGATCTCTTCGGCGACTTGTTCGACGTAGCCCGGGGTCGCGACCGCGCCCCGAAGCTCGGCAATCAGGACGGCGACATTGCCCGGGGCAGAAACCACGAGCGTGAAGCAGACCAGGGAAGCCATGAAGAGCAGGACCAGGGAATGCTTCAGCCGCTTGCTGATGAAGTGGATCAACGCAACCTCCCCTAGTCGGCCAGCACGATGTTTTCGTACGGCATGTCGTATTCCGTGGGCGCAGTGCTGAAGCCCTGAACCCGCTTGGAGTGGGCCCAGATAGTCGGGACGTAGATCAGCGGCGCGATCGCGTCGTTGTCCCGCAGCCAGTCGTAGAATTTCTGCAGTTCGCCTTCGACCTTGTCCTCCGAAGCCGATGCGGCAGCATTGATCAGCGGATCGAGATTGACCGGATCGGTTACCAGCTTGCCTTCAACGTCGTTCTTGAACGTCGACAGGAAGAGGCCGACGATGGTGCCGAACGGCTCGAAGGGAGCACCGTAGGTGAGGAAGAAGCCGAGATCGTACTTCTTCTCGAGCATGTCGGTGTGCTTCGAGGCATGGTCGACCGAACGGATAACCAGGTCGATGCCGATCTCCTTGAGTTCAGCCTGGATGACCTCAGCCACCACCCGCGCGCCGGGAATGGCTTCCGGGCTGACGACCATTTCCAAGGTCAGCGGCTTGCCTTCCTTGGAGCGGACAGGACCACCGGTCCAGCCGGCTTTATCGAGCAGTGCGGAAGCCGCGGCCGCATCGCGGACCGGAGCGTCATACTGTTTGCCCGCCAAGGGAAGTGCGTCGGAGAACAGGTTGCCGGCCGGCCTGGCGTAGCCGAGGTATAGGGCCTTGGCGATGGCGGCACGGTCGATACCGGTGCTGATGGCCTTGCGCACCAGCGGGTCCTTGAGGGCTTCCGCCCGGTCGGGATTGAAGGCCATCACCAGCGTGACATTGCCGGGATCGATGACGACAGGCACGCCGGCCGCATCGAGCTGCTTGGCTTCCACGGGTGTCAGGCCCGCAACCCAGAAGCCGCCAATCAGGTCGATTTCGCCGGAGCGCAAGGCCGCGACACGCGAGCGCGGATCGGGAATGACCTTTGCCTCTAGGCGTTCATAGGACGGCTTGTCGCCCCAGTAACCGTCGTAGCGCTCGAAGACGCTCTGGGTGTCGTCGGCGCTGACCTGGCGCCATGGTCCGGTGCCCACAGGGTCGACGAACTTGCCATCGGCACCGACTGACTTGGGGCTCAGGAAGCGGGTCGGCCGCGTGTAGGAGAGTTCCTGCATCAAGGCGAGCGGAGCTTCCTTGAACCGCAGGGTGATATGATTGTCGTCAACCACCTCGGCCGACTGGAAGTACTTGGAGCAGTTCATCCAGCTGAACTGATCCTTCCCCATCCAGCGATCGAGATTCCACTTGCAGGACGTTGCGTCGAAGACGGTGCCGTCCTGGAAGGTGACACCCTGGCGCAGTGTCAGCTTGAGCGTCTTGCCCCCGTCCTCGAGCTTCCAGTCGGTGGCAAGGCACGGTTCGATCTTGCCGCCTTTGCCGTATTTCACCAGCGGTTCGAACATGAGATCCTGGATCGCCCAGATGGCGAAATGGCTCTGCGGATCGAGATTGCCCGCAGGCTTGGCGATCGCCACGCGCAGAGTGCCCTTTGCACCCTCTGCGTACGCGATCTTGGTAAGGGCAGCCTGGGCCACGGCCAATCCGACAGCTGCGGACGATGCCTGCAAAAACGCACGCCTATTCAATGACATAAGAGACTCCTCTCGTCTTCTAAAGTTCCCGGAACGTCGTTGCTGCCGCTACGGCAGCCGCGCTATTTTGTATAGACATATTAGAAATGGCATGTGTACAATAATGTGTCAATACGGGCGACAATTTTGAAATTTTATGTCGACAATCTTGCCGACAGTCCGTGTGCAGGAAGGATTCAACGTGCATCTGAGGCGAGCGAATTCGACCTTTCGAGCTCGCTGCCGACCGACAAACGCGGGATCCAAAAGCGCCTCAAGGAAGGGGAAGAAATGCAGATCAAGCTGATCAATCCGAACACCACGGCATCGATGACAGAACTCATGGGTTCGGCAGCGAGAGCGGTTGCAGCACAGGGCACGGAGATAGTTCTCGCGACATCCAGATCAGGCGCTGTGTCGATTGAAGGACATTATGACGAGGCGCTGAGCGTTCTCGGCACGATCGATCAAATACTGGAGGGGAACCCCGCCGATGCCTATGTGATCGGCTGCTTCGGCGACCCTGGGCTGCTCGCGGCACGAGAGATCACGGCGGCACCGGTCCTTGGCATCGCCGAGTGCGCAATGCATGCCGCGACCTTCGTCGCCACGAGTTTTTCGATCGTCACCACGCTTGAAAGGACCCGAATAATCTCGGAGCAGCTGGTGCGAAACTACGGCATGGAACGCCATTGTCGCCGGGTCAGGGCTACCGATGTAGCAGTCCTCGATCTCGAGGAGCCGGAATCCTGCGCCCGCGCCATCATCCTGGGCGAGTGTGAAGAGGCCCTTCGCACCGACAAGTCGGAAGCCATCGTCCTTGGCTGTGCCGGCATGGCGGACCTGGCGAAATATCTCGAAGAGCGTCTTGGCGTACCCGTCATCGACGGCGTTGCCGCATCGGTGAAGTTCGCAGAAGCCCTCGTCGGCATGAGGCTTCGCACATCCAAGATCGGCGACCTCGCCTATCCGTTGCCGAAGCCATACCTGGGCAAGCTCTCGGCCTATGCTCCAGCCCGGCTGTTTCCGGCCACCGCCCCGCAACAGACAGAACGCCTCGCGATTTTAGGATAGGCAGATGGATTTCGATTTCGCCGAACTTCCGGAGCAGCACCGCTACCGCCTGCTCAGCAACTTCGTCGGCCCGCGCCCGATCGCACTCGTGACGACGGTCGACGAGCACGGCTGTAACAATGCCGCCCCGATGAGCTTCTTCAACGTGTTCTCGCACGAACCACCGCTGCTGATCCTTGGCATGCAGTCCCGTCCTGACGGGACTGCCAAGGACACGGTCGCCAACATCAGGCGTTCGGGAGAGTTCGTGGTCCATATGGTCGACATGGCCATTGCCAGGGAGATGATCATCACAGGCATCAACTTCGCGAGCGACGTGGATGAGATCGAGTTCGCCGGACTGACAAGCGTAGCCGCAGTCAAGGTCGCCGCCCCCCGCATCGCCGAGTCGCCCTGCGCCATGGAATGCAGGGTGTCCCAAATCCTCGACTACGGCCGCCGCATCATTGTCATCGGCGAAGTCATTCAGATGTATGTGCGCGACGAATGCCTGGACGAACGAGGCCGCTATGTGCGGCCCGAGGCCTATCAGCCGATCGCCCGCCTGCATGCCGACAACTACATCGTCGCTGACAATCAGTTTGTGTTGAAGAAGCCCGTCGACCTGCAGCATCACGAATTTGAGCCAGCACCTCAAGATCCGCGGAAGCATCCGTAGCCAACTGGAACTCTTCAGGGCCGAATACGAGTTGATCGCGGAGAGACCGCTTCCAAGCTTCGGGTAAGAACAGCAGGGATGCAAGCGCCCCTAGACAAACGCTATCAGTAGTTTGGACAACCAACGGAGGAAGAGCTCAAGTCGAACACCCGGAAAAATGAACCCTGACTAAGGTATCCATTTTTGATGAGATTCCGACGCTCCGCTACAGCGATCTCAAACGTTTAGGCTACTGCCCTTGGTCAAAGGCCCACATGTGGAGACTGATCCGCAAAGGTCTCTTCCCCGAACCAACTGTCATGGGCCGGCGGACACATCTCTGGACCGTAAGGTGCATGGACGGCCACCTCCGCAAGCATCAGGCCCTCAGGAAACTTGCAATGCGGAGAAGGCTAGCAATCTTACGTCCTGAGGGGAGCCGCCCCCGCTAATAGCGAGTCCGTCCCTGGCGACGCGAGCCGCCAGGGCACCTTATCTCGGCAGAACGGATTGGTGGCGAGGCCTGAAAAGAGGCCTAATTCGGTCCGCAGATGAAATGCCGTTGCGGCCCAAGGCGCCCTTGCTTCGACAGAAGTAGGCAAAAACGCACAGGGACAAAGCGATGGTTCTGGTGGGCCCGGAGGGACTCGAACCCCCAACCAAGCGGTTATGAGCCGCCGGCTCTAACCATTGAGCTACAGGCCCCACGCGGGCTGGATAGTGGCTTTTTCGGGCGGGCACAAGACATCTTCTCAGCAAGCTTGCACGTTGCCGCAATGCACCCATAATCCAACAGTAGTTCACCTTCCCGGAAGGGCCTTCCAGAATGGAGAATATTATGAATCGCAAATACATGGCAGCACTGCTTGCCGCAACGCTCGCGCTTCCGGCAGCTGTCGCCCATGCCGACAACCAGCCCTCGCCGCGCATCATCGTGATGGGCGAAGGCCAGGCCACCGTGGCCCCCGACCTGGCGCTGCTGTCGCTGTCGGTGATGCGCGAGGCCAAGACCGCCCGGGAAGCGCTCGACGCCAACAACGACGCCATGGCCGCGGTCATCGCCGCAATGAAGGCGGCAAGCATCGCTGAACGCGACCTGCAGACCTCGGGCATCCAGATCTCGCCGCGCTACAACTACACCAACAAGCCCGACGGCACCCAGACCGCCGAACTGATCGGCTACCAGGTCACCAACACGCTCGCCGTGCGCGTCCGCGACGTCGCCAAGACAGGCGAAGTGCTCGACAAGGCCGTGTCGCTCGGCGTCAACCAGGGCGGCGGCATCACCTTCACCAACGACAATCCGTCCAAGACCATCACCGAGGCGCGCAAGCTTGCGGTTGCCGACGCCATCGACAAGGCCAAGGTCCTGGCCGAAGCCGCCGGCGTCAGCCTCGGCCGCGTCGTCGAGATCACCGACCAGTCCTATGCGCCGCCGCCGATGCCGATCGAAGCCAAGGCCTTCGACCGCGCAGCCGGTGCGGCAGCCCCTGTTCAGGCCGGCGAGAACGCCTACCGCGTGCAGGTCAACGTCACCTTCGAAATGAAGAACTGATTCTTTTTCCCCGGGGGCTCGTGCAGCGCACGGTTGCCCTGGTGATATCCTGGACAGGGCCCCGTGCATCGCGCGGGGCCCTTCTGCTTTCCGGGCGCCGCCCTTTTTTCCGAGCCCGCCCCTTTTCCGAGTCCATTGCATCGGAGCAGTGAAGTCCCAAGACGCGAAAAACCCCGGAGGCCGAGCCTCCAGGGTTTTTGCCTGGAGCCGCACCCGCTGTCCCGGGGGCTCCCCACTATCCGGCGCCCGCGTCCGCGGGCGACGATCTTGCTACCGGCGCTCGGTTGCCAGCGCCCGGCTTACCGGCAACGGCTTACCAGCGAACCACGGGGCAGTTCGGGGCGCGGCCGAAGGTGACGGCGACGCGTTCGCCATATTTGCGGCCGGCGACCGTGATGGTGCGCGGGCCGACATCGGCGATGCGGGCGCGGCGCAGGCCCATGCGGTCGGCCTTGTCCAGCGCCCGGTCGGGCGTGCAGCGGCGATCCCAGCGGCCCTGGTCGGGGCGACGATTGTCCCAACGGTTGCCCCAGCGATTGTCGCGGCGGTTGTCCCAGCGGTTGTTGTCCTGAACGAACACGCCGACGCGCGGCTCGCCCTGGCCGAGATTGAGGTAAAGCCCGTCTGCCTGGGCCGAGGCCGGGATGGCGGCCAGCGTGCCGAGACCAATGAGAGCCGAAAGAGCGGCGGTCGTGAACTTGTTCATGAGGTCTTCTCCTTGAATTCGGGGGCGTCAGGCCGTTGTTGCCTAGCGATGACCAGACAATGCACCTGGCCATCTGAACCGATGTCGAACCGCACGTTCATTTTCGGTTCATCCGCCATGTTTTTGATTTTTTTGATTCTTTTGGAGAACACAGGCGTAGGCTCGGGCGCGGACGCTGCGCTCCGGCAGGGCAAAAGTCAGGGCAATGTCGGCAAGATAAGGAAAAAAGATCAGGGCTCTTGGTCGAGCATGTGATCGAAATAGTCCTCGGGCTCGGCGAGCTCGTCCTCATGCGCGGTCAGCTTGCCGCGCACCGAGATACCGGCCTCATGCACGGTCTCGCGGCTGCCCGAGACGAGATGGTGCCACCAGTAGAGATCGCGGCCCTCGCCGACCAGGCGATAGGCGCAGGTGCCGGGCAGCCAGGAGATGGTGCGCACATTGGCGGGCGTCAGCCCGACACAGTCAGGCACGCGCGCGAGGCGATTGGCATAATCGGAACAGCGGCAGGTGGCGCCGTCGAACAGGCGGCAGCCGACGCTCGTCCAGTAGATCTCGCCGGTGTCCTCGTCCTCGAGCTTGGACAGGCAGCATTTGCCGCAGCCGTCGCACAGCGCCTCCCATTGGGCGGGGCTCATCGCCTCCAGGGGCGTGGTTTTCCAGTACGGCTCATCCATGGTCTGGCATGTGGCGCGCATCGCATCCCGCGTCAAGCGCATGCGGGCCTCACGCCGGGCGAATGCAGGTTTTGTGTTCATCGCCAGTTCAGTGAAGTCACGATATTGCCATGTTGCTGTCGGGCAAATGCCCCTAAACGATGCGACTGGCGGGCGGAACCATTACCGGTTCCACCTGTTTGGGCGGGGACGGGACACCTTTTGAGGAGACTTCCAGCAATGAAACGCCAACCACGGATTCTCGCAGGCACGGCTATCGGCCTGTTCATGGCGTCCGCGCCGTTGGGCGCCATGCCGCTGCCATCGGGCATGGCATCGACGAACAGTCAGGCACTGCCGCTGGTGCGCGTGCAGGCCGAATGCCAGGAAGGCGAATCGGCCGAGGCCTGCGCCGCGCGCCAGGGCGGCGGCCAGCAGGCGCCCGAGCCCCGCCAGCAGCCGCAGGCCGAACAGCCGGCGCCCGAACCGCAGGCCGAGCAGCCGCAGCGCAAGAAGCGTCAGCCGGTCGAGGAAGCAGCCCCGCAGGAAGCTGCCCCCGAGCCGCAGGCCGAACAGCCGCAGCGCAAGAAGCGCCAGCCGGTCGAGGAAGCAGCCCCGCAGGAAGCTGCCCCAGAGCCGCAGGCCGAACAGCCGCAGCGCAAGAAGCGCCAGCCGGTCGAGGAAGCAGCCCCGCAGGAGGCCGCTCCCGAGCCGCAGGCCGAACAACCCAAGCACAAGAAGCGTCAGCCGGTCGAGGAAGCCGCTCCTCAGGAGGCGGCCCCCGAGCCGCAGGCCGAACAGCCCCAGGCTGAGCAGCCCAAGCACAAAAAGCGCCAGCCGGCAGCCGAGGCCCCTGTCGAACAGCCGGCCCAGACACCTGAGGTAGCGCCCCAGCCTGAACCGCAGGCCGAGCAGCCGGCGCCCAAGCACAACAAGAAGGAAAAGGCTCCGGCCGAGGAAACCAAGCCGGTCGAGACGCCCGAGGTGGCGCCTCAGCCAGAACCGCAGCCGCAGGCCGAGAAGCCGGCGGAAAAGCCGGCAGAAATAACGCCTGAGCAGGTTCCCACCCCGACCCCGTCGGGCGAAACCCCAGTCGAGGGCAAGAAGCCCGGCAAGCACAAGCCTGCCGAGCAGCCGGCGACGGAACAGCCTGCAACGGGCGAAAAGCCTGCCGAGGGCGCACAGCCGGCCGAAAAGCCTGCCGAGGGCGAAAAGCCGGCCGGCGAACAGTCGTCTGGCCAGCCGGCAGAAAAGCCGGCCACGGCGGAACAGCCAGCAACAGGCGAGAAGCCTGCAACTGCCGAACAGCCGGCTACGGGCGAAAAGCCTGCGACCGCCGAGCAGCCCGCAACGGGCGAACAGCCGGCCAAGCAGGTCGAAGAACGTCCGACCATGCAGCGCGAGCAGCCGGCCAATCCGAACGATGCGCCGATCCTCGACAGCCAGAAGGAAGAGGTCGCCCCCGTCGAGGCCGGCCAGAAGCCGGCGCGCGGCAAGCCCGGCAAATCAGGCGAACAGGGCCAGACGGGCGAACAGCCTGCCCAGCAGCCGCAGCCTGTCGATCTCGGACCGCCGCCCACCGACGACAAGACCGCCCAGGAAGCGGCCCAGCCGGTCGAGATCAAGCCGGTCATCGCCGAACAGGGCACCCGCCTCGACAAGGCTCCCGATTTCGACATCCGCCGCCGTCCGCGGCCGGAAGGCACCGAAGTGCTGCGCGAGATCGGCGACCGCATCATCATCCAGATCAACAACCAGGTGATCGTCGAGAGCAACGACCGTCCGCGCATGACGCGCGACGCCCAGGAGGTCTATTATGACGAGCTGCCGGGCGGACGCACCCGCGAGGTCATCGTCCGCGACAACGGCAACCAGATCATCACCGTGCGCAACCGCTACGGCGACATCGTCCGCCGCTCGCGCATCACGCCGGACGGCCGCGAATATGTGCTGAACTACGTCGACGACCAGTATTACCAGGACATGGACGAATGGCGCGATCCGGGCCTCGACCTGCCCCCGCTCCAGCTGCGCATCCCGCGCCAGCAATACATCCTCGATGCGCAATATGTTGACGATCCCGAGGCCTATTATGACTTCCTCGAGCGTCCGCCGGTGGAACGCGTCAAGCGCCTCTACTCGGTCGACGAGGTCAAGCGTTCGGCCCGTGTCCGCGACATCGCCCGGCGCGTCGATCTCGACACGCTGAACTTCGAGTTCGGCTCGGCCTCGATCTCCGAGGACGAGGTCGCCAAGCTCGAGGGCGTCGCCAACGCGATCGAGAAGCTGTTGAAGAAGAACCCGGCCGAGACCTTCCTGATCGAGGGCCACACCGACGCCGTCGGCTCCGATGTCGCCAACCTGGCGCTGTCGGATCGTCGCGCCGAGTCCGTCGCCGATGCGCTGACCAATGTCTTCGGCATCCCGCCGGAGAACCTGACGACGCAAGGCTATGGCGAGCGTTACCTCAAGGTGAAGACGGAGGCCCGCGAGCGCGAAAACCGCCGCGTCGCCATCCGCCGCATCACGCCGCTTGTGGCGCCCGTCGCCAGCGCCAACGCCAACTGACAGCGCGTCCGCGCGGAGGTTTCCGCGCGGAAACAAAGGGTTGCACGGGCACAATGATTCAGTTCGTCATCGTGCCCGTGCCTGTAAAGACCAGCCCCGGCAGGGTTTCGCACCGGTCGGGGCTGCCACATTTGACCTGATGCCGCCGGTAACAATCACGCGAGCAACAGGCTTTCGCCATTGATTCGCTGGATTTTGATGCCACCTTGAACGTGACGTGGTTCCCTGCCCCGTCCGTCTCCGGCACCATTAGGAGACACAGGCCCGGCCGAATCCCCCCTCCAGCGGCCGGGCCTTGTTTTATCCGGCCGCCTGTTGCATTCGTGCGGCACAATTCCTCACCCAATCGCCAGTTTTCCCCAAACCGCAAAACTTCGGACGTCTGATGAAACGCCTCGAACTCGCCATCGAATCCGTCATTCTCGCCTCGCGCTGGCTGCTCGTGGTGTTCTATCTCGGCCTTGCCGTAGCGCTCGGCATCTACGCCCTGTCCTTCGTCAAGAAGCTCTACGACTTCACCGTCAAGGTGATGGTGCTCGACGACACCGACACCATCCTGAAGGTGCTGGGGCTGATCGATGCGGCACTTGTCGCCTCGCTCGTGGTGATGGTCATCATCTCCGGCTACGAGAACTTCGTCAGCCGCTTCGACGACCATGACGGCGAGGTCCACTGGCTCGGCACCATCGACATCAGCTCGCTCAAGATCAAGGTCGCCTCGACGATCGTTGCGATCTCGTCGATCCATCTGCTGCAGGTGTTCCTCAACCACCAGCAATACACCTCCGAACAGCTGATGTGGCTGACGCTGATCCACCTCACCTTCGTGCTGTCGGCCCTGCTGCTTGCCTATATCGACCGCCTCACCGGCCTGACCAAGGGCGCCAAGAAGGGCGACGACGGCCCGAGCATCTAGAGCAATTCCAGGAAAAGTGCGCAGCGGTTTTCCGTCCGGAAGTGCGCAAAACAAAGAGATAGAGGGTTTCCGCAATTCGAAGAAAAGCGGAAACGCTCTAGGCTCGGACGGATTCAGTTTCGCAGCAGATGCGTCGACAAGGCTGAATTTGTTCAATCTTTTCCGGCAGACAGATATCGAACGGAAGCCGTCTCCGTTCCTGTTGCCACGCCTTGTCAGGGAGGCTCCACTGCGCCTGCTGAGCTATGCACTGGTCGTTGTCGGAGCCCTGCTCTGCGCGGCCACCTTTGCCGGCTGGATCTGGCTCAATGCCTTCGCCTGCGGCATGTCGCCGACGGGGTGCAACGGCTTCCGCCTTGCCTGGCACGACACCGAGGCCCTGGCCTATTTCGTCCCGCCCTTGGTCATCGGCGTCGCCCTGGCCGCGACGGGCGCCACGCTGCTCTTCAGCGACAGGCGCCGCTAGGCTGCCCGGGCCGGCGACCGAAGGCTAATGGGAATTGGAGAAGCCAGACGGCGCGATCTTTCCTTCTCCCCTTGTGGGGTGAGGAGTAGTGGCCGAAGGCCAGGAAAAGCCAACGATTTGGCTTTTCCAACGACGAACGCCCGGAGCCGTAGCGGAGGGCCGGGAGGTGCGACCCGCCAACACCCCTCATCCGTCTCGGCGCTGCGCGCCGATCCACCTTCTCCCGCAGGGGGAGAAGGAAAGGTTGCGCCCTCTAACCCTCAAACGACATGGCATGGAGGCGCCCTGCGGCGCCTCCATGCCTGCCAGCCACGTCACGCCGGCACCACATCGGGTGAATACAGCGCCACGAACTCGCCGGTCGGCGGGATCGGCTTGATGACGTCGATCAAAACGCCGTTGGGATCGGCGACGATGAAATGGCGCTGGCCGAAGGCTTCGTCGCGCAGCGAGCGCAGGATGGGCAGGCCGGCGGCAACGAGCCGGTCATGCACGCCATCCACGTCCTTGACCTCGAAATTGATCAACAGGCCGGCGGCGCGCCCCCTGCCCTCGGCCGGGATGGTCTCGTGGTCGCCGTCGACGATGGCGAGATTGACCCGCTTGTCCTCGGTCGAGCGCAGATGGACGTACCAGCCGCAATCGAACAGCGACTCGAAGCGGAAATGCTCGATGTAGAAGGCCGCGGTGCCGGCGACGTCACCGGTCATCAGCACGGGATAGTAGCTCGTCGTTTTCATGGCTTTCCTTCTCCTCTCAAAAAACATACTGTCTGTATGTAGATGCAATTAACATACAGGCTGCATGTATGCAAGAGAGAACGGAACGCCGCTCCAACCGCGACCGCACAGAGACGACGCGGGCCCAGCTGATCGCCGCCGCGCGCCGGCTATTTGCTGAAAAATCCTATGCCGAGACGAGCACGCCCGAGATCGTCGCCGCCGCCGGCGTGACGCGCGGCGCGCTCTACCATCACTTCACAGACAAGCAGGCGCTGTTCCGCGCCGTGGCGGAGGAGGAAGCGGCAACCGTCGCCGCCGAGATCGAGCATGCCGCGCCCGAGGCGCTGGACGCACGCCAGGCGCTGATGTCGGGCAGCCGGGCCTATCTCGAGGCCATGCAGGCGCCCGGCCGCACGCGGCTGCTTCTGCTCGACGGCCCGGCCGTGCTCGGCCGCGCCGGCATGGACGAGATCGACGCCCGCCACGGCAACCGCACCCTGCGCGAGGGCCTGGCGATCGCCATGCGTTTGGGGGCGATGAAGAAGCTGCCGCTTTCGGCGCTCACCGGGCAACTGGCCGCTGCCTTCGACCGCGCCGCGCTCGCCATCGATGCCGGTGCTGATGCCGGCGAGCAGCTGGAGGTGATATCGGCCGTCATAGACGGCCTGATTGTGCCTGCAAATGCCGGTCCAGCAACGGCGTGAACGCGGTTTTCCGCCCGGAAATCGCGACCGGATCAGAGCCTTCTGGATGGCAAAAGCCCGGCGCATGGCCGGGCCCTTGCCGAACATGTTGTCGGAGATGTCTCCGGGCGTCAGCCGAAAATGCCGTCGCCCTGCTCGTCGACGAGCTGCCGGCCCTTGGTCAGCGACACCTCGACGGCGTCGTCGAGCCCGGCGAAACGGTCGGCGCGAATGAACTTGTGCTCCTTGATCACGCCGTCGACCTCCTTGACGACCAGGCCGCAGGTCTGGAACTGGCCGCCTTCCTTGTAGGGCGTGGCCTTGATCGAAAAGCCCTTATATTCGATCTCCTTGGCGACCGCCGTTGCAGCCGGCTCAGTGCTCGCACCGCCACCGCCAAAAAGCCTCTTCAGAAACGACATCGGTTCTTCCCTTTGTTTTCCGAAGCTTAGACGCTTGTCTTGATTCAGTCGAGGCGTTTTGGACTGGCCGTGACCTGGCCTGACATCATGTGCTCATCCCATCGAGGCGATGATCTCGCGATAGGCGAGCTCGGGGAACGCCTTCATGGTGCGCGTCCTGACATTGCCGCCCTGGCCGAGCATCATCGCAAAGCGCGCCACCACCGCATCGTCGGGGGCCTCGGCGACCGCCACCATGTCGCATTCGCCCATGGTGAGGTAGAACTGCCTGAACGAGCCGCCCATTTCGCCGAGCAGCTTCTTGGCGGCGTCCAGCCGCTTCGGCGAGGACCTGACATCGCGCATGCCCTGGTCCGTCCAGTTGATCAGCATGATGTAAGTCGTCATGGCAACCTCCCTCCGGTGCCACGGCGCACGGCGGAAGGCCGGGGCAGGCACCGGGTCATTGCCCTCAAAATGCGTCCGACGCCGAATTATCCTCCCCCGGGCGGGACTGCGCAAGCAGCCGAATTCAGGCGCTTTTTCAGGCGCGTTGGCCCAGCCGCACCGCCGCCGGCGTGGTGCCGTAGACGCTGGCAAAGCGCCTGGCGAAATGCGAGCGCGAGGCGTAGCCGGCAATGCCGGCGGCGTCCGAAATGTTGCCCTCGCCCCGCACCAGGATGTCGTGCGCCAGCCGCATGCGCGCCGCAGCCAGAACCTGGCGCAGCGACGTCCCCTCCTCGCCGAGCTTGCGCCTCAGCGTCGATGCGCCCAGGCCAAGCTCCCGGCCGATACCAGCCGCCGTCCAGCGCTTCGACGGCGCCGCCGCCACCAGCCAGGCGGCGCGCTCGGCCAGCGATTGCTCGAACAGGCAGGCAGCCGCCGGCACCTTGCGCAGCAGCATCAGGACCTCGGCCAGCCTGTGGCCGGCAAGCGCGTCGGCATGGTCGGAGGCGCTGAGCGAAATGGCGGCATGGCCGAGCGCATCGACGAGCTCGCCGCCGAGCGGCACCCTGAGGTCGAAGCCGGAGGGCGCCCGCGCCCCTCTCATCTCCATCACCCAGCGCGGCACCTCGGTAACGTCGACCAGCAGCGATTCATAGAGCCCATTCGCCTCGGACGGGATGTTGACCGCATCGAAGGCCTGCCCCTTCGGCAGCACGAAGACGTCGCCGGCGACGAAACGCTGGCCGGCATCGCCCAGCCAGAACTCCTTTTCGCCCGACAGCACGATACCGATCCGGCTGGTCTCCGACACCACGCTTGCGAGCCGCTCGCGCTCGACGCAGCAATAGCTGAACAGCTGGCTCGCATGACTGTGCAGGCCCGGACCGCGCGCATTGCGGCTGGCCATGGCGAGCGGCTTCAACAGGTGCAGCAGGCGCTGCGCATGGGTTTGCCCGGGGATTTCGATCAGCGACGTCATACCGGCAGTCTAGCGCCGCCGGCGACCATGTCGACCGCAGTTCGAGCGTTTCGGGCACATCGGAAGCGACATCGCGGCACATCTCGCCGGCGGCGTTCCAGCATCTTCGCGCCGCACAGATCGCGGTGCCACGGCTTTCAGGCCGGCCGGCCCCGCAAGCAAGGAGATATCCAGTGAGACCACGTCACGTGAGAAAAAGTCAGATCGTCTTCGCCGCCCTGATGGCGTTCCCGGCCCTCGGCGCGGCACAGGCCGCCAATGTCGAGCTCTGGCGGCTCGACTGCGGTTCGATCAAGGTCAGCGATCTCTCGGCCTTTTCCGACACCTTCCGCTACCAGGGCGAGGCGCGCACGCTGACCGACAGCTGCTACCTGATCCGGCACGACAGCGCCTACATGCTGTGGGACACCGGCCTGCCGGCGGCCCTGCTCGGCGCCGCCCAGGAGGCCAGCCCCATGGCCCCGACGCTCGCCAGGACGATCAGGGACCAGCTGGCCGAGATCGGCATAGAACCCGACAAGATCGAGACGGTCGGCATCAGCCACAATCATTTCGACCATGTCGGCCAGGCAACCGATTTCACCCATGCCCGCATGCTGATCGGCAAGGCCGATCTCGAAGGCTTCCGCGACGAGCAGCCTGGTTTCGGGGTCGATCCGGCGCTGGTCAAGCCATGGCTCGACGGCAGCGCCAGGGTCGAGACGGTGACCGGCGACAGGGATGTCTTCGGCGACGGCTCGGTGGTGATGCTGGCGACGCCGGGGCATACGCCGTCGAGCTACTCGCTGATGGTCCGGCTGGCCGCGACCGGGCCGGTGCTGCTCAGCGGCGACACCGTCCATTTCGAGGAGCAGTTCGCAAACCACGGCGTGCCGCCGTTCAATTTCGACCGCGCCGAAAGCCTGGCTTCGATGGGCCGCCTCGAGGACATGGCAAAGGCGCTGAAGGCAACGCTCGTCGTCCAGCACGACGCCTCAGACATCGCAAAGCTGCCGGCCTTCCCGGCGAGCGCCAGATAACGACAGGCAGGGCGCAGACGCTGCGCCCTGCCCGCCCTCCGTGGAGGCGTCTCTCCGGATCAGTCGAGGCGCTTTTCCATGAACACGCTGAGCGGGTCTTCGCGATAGTCGCCGAAGGGTCCGCGCCGGATGAAGCCGGTACGTTCATAAAGCGCCAGCGCCTCGTGATTGGCGATGCCGGTCTCCAGCCGCAGCAGCGCAAACCCGGCCCCCCGGGCGCGCACTTCCAGGTCGCCGAGGATCGCCTTCGACAGGCCCTTGCCCCTGGCCTCGGGCACCACCCACATGCGCTTGAGTTCGGCCCACGCTTCGGCCCCGTCATCGGCAAGCGCGATCGCGCCGGTGCCGACGGCCGCATTCTGTTCGTCGCGCGCGACGACGAAATGCACATTGTCGGCCCTGAGTGCGTCCAGCGGCAGGAAGTGGTTGCTTTCGGCTGGATAGAGCGAGGCGCCATAGGCATCGCCATCCTCGAGCAGTGCAATCACCTCCGGCGTCGCCGGATCTTCGCGGTCGATACGGAACGCCATGATGGGGACCTCAGCGCTCGGTCAGGGCCAGCTTGGCGCCGAGCGCCACGAAGGCTGCGGCGAAGGTGCGGCGCATCCAGGCCATGACGCGCGGGCTGCCGGTGACCTTGTCGCGCACGGCAGCCGCGCACAGGCCGTAGATGGCGAAGATGACGAAGGTCGCCAGCATGAACACACCCGACAGCTCCAGCATGCGCAGCAGCACGCTCGGCTCGCCCGGCCGGATGAACTGCGGCAGGAAGGCGACGAAGAAGATCGACAGCTTGGGATTGAGCAGGTTGATCAGCACGCCGTCGACCAGCACCTGGCGGGCGCTGCGGGCATCGGGCTGGTCGTCGATCTTGAGCGCGCCGTTCTCGCGCAGGCTCTGCCAGGCCATGTAGAGCAGATAGGCGACACCGGCATATTTGACGATTTCGAAGGCAAGCGCGCTGGCATGCAGCAACGCGGCGAGGCCGGTAAGGGCGGCCACCAGATGCGGCACGATGCCGAGCGTGCAGGCGAAGGCGGCAAGCACGCTTGCCTTGCCGCCGCGCGAAAGCCCCGCGGCCAGCGTGTAGACCACGCCGGTACCCGGCGAAGCGACGATGATCAGCGTAGTCAGCAGGAATTCGATCGACACGGCTCTCTCCCCTTGGAATGCGACGAACTTAGTTGAAGCCGTCACGTGGCGGAAGCCACCCGATTTCGCGCGCCTTGCCTTTTCCGGAAAGGCCCACTAGGAACGGGCCGCTGCGCCACGCGCACGCCGTAAGCGTCTCACGTCAAGCAACGCATTCAACCGGCCCGACCGGGAGGAATGCCATGTCTTGCGCTCTCGTGATCGATGCCGATTCCAGGAAATATCCCCAATGACCTTCCATTCGAAGCCGCGCCGCAAGCTGCCGGCGCGTTATGCCGCCCTCGTCATGCCACTCGTCCTGTCGGTGCTGATGACCTCGATGGTCTCTGCCATCTCGACGCTGAAGAGCCTCGGCCCGACGCCGGCCTTCCTCGCCACCTGGCCGTCCGCCTGGGCATTGTCGTGGCTGGTGGCGTTCCCCACCCTGCTCCTCGTGCTGCCGCTCGTCCGCCGCATCGTGGCGCTGGTCGTCGAGGCTCCCAGGACATCGTGACCTCAGTCAGGACGGCGCCTGCCGCCCTGCCTCCACCCGGCCGACACGGCTCTTTTCCACAGGCTTTGCCTGCGCCGACCTGCCCCAGCGTCCGCAACGGCGCGCGCGGCAAAACCATCCCCGCGCGCCAACCCATTGAATTGGCACAACAAGCTCCGTCGACATCTGGTCCAGATTCAAACTGGACTATTCTACTCAGGTATAATATTCGAACGCCGTTCAACCGGAAGCCCACATAAAGATCATGAAATTTTCGAGCCTGTTTGCAGCGGCGCTGGTTTCCGGCACCGCCCTCTCCAGCCATGCCCTCGCGCAAGCCCAGCAGCCCATCCTCGAATTCGACGGCAATCTCGCCTACGGACAGGGCACCGGCGGCATCGGCGTGTTCCTGCCCTTCCTGCTCGACGGCGGCGATGCGCTGTTCTTCAACGCCAGCGGCAGCTTCGTCGAGGGCTCGGCCCGGCAGGCCTCGTTCGGCATGGGCTATCGCCATCGCATCGAAAACGGATGGCTGCTGGGTGGCTATGGCTATTTCGACGTCTTCAACAGCGACCACGGCAACAGCTTCAACCAGCTGTCCTTCGGCGCGGAGGTGCTCGGGCCTGTCTATGAAGGGCGCGCCAACATCTACCTGCCGCTCGGCGGCGACAAGGTCGCAGCCGAGCTGAGCCATGCCTTCGTTTCCGGCAGCGAGCTCAAATTCCAGGCCGGACGCGAATTCGCCCGCACCGGCGCCGACGCCGAAGCAGGCATGCGCCTGCTCGTCTTCCCTCAAGACATGAATGCCGAGATGAAGGTGTTTGGCGGCGCCTACTGGTATGACGGCGCGCGCGGCCTCGACGACACGCTTGGCATCAAGGCGCGCACCGAAGTCAGCTTCGCCGGCCTGCCCGGCGTCTCCGGCTCGACCTTCACGCTCGGCGCCTCTGTGTCCCACGACAACGAGAAGAAGACCGAATTCGGCCTGACCGCGCGCCTGCGCGTGCCGCTCGGCGGCTCGAACCGCACCGGCAAGGCGGCCTTCGATCCGCTGTTCCAGCGTATCGAGCGCAGCGACTTCGTCCGCACTTACGCCGACGGCAACGGTACGGTCGAGGCAGCCGAGTTCGTCCATGGCGGCCAGGCGGTCGGTCAGGTGATCACCGTCGACGCCGCATCGGGCGATGCTGCGGCGATCAACGCAGCCCTCGCCGCTGCCGGCCAGAACGCGCTCGTGCTCGCCAATGGCACGATGACGCTGGCCCAGACCCTGCAGCTCGGCGCCGGCCAGCACATGCTCGGCGGCGGCGGCGTCATCGGCGTGCGCGGCCAGAACAGCCGCATCGAGACCGCCTTCCGCAACGCCGGCCAGGCGACGACGCTGAACGGCACCAATGCCGCCGCCAATGTCGTCACCATGGCATCGGGCAGCGAGATATCGAGCCTCGCCATCACCGGCGGCCTGGCCGGCATCGCCGCGAACGGCGCGTCCGGCATTTCGATCCGCGATGTCGACATTTCCAGGACGGCCGGCGACGGAATCCGTCTCGACAATGTCGTCGGCGCCACCATCGAGGGGGCCAATATCCACGACCTCTTCATCTGCAGCAGCAACACAGCGTGCGAATTCGCCGTCGGCCGGCCCAACCTCGCCCCCCATGCCGCGATCGCCGCGCTCGGCACCAGCGGGCTTACGGTCCGCGACACCGTCATCGACAGCGTCACCTACGGCATCTTCGCCGGCAGCCGGATCGACGACAGCGACTGGCCGCCCGTCATCGCCAATGCCGCGCACGACATCGTCATCGACAACGTCACCATCTCCAGGTCGCGCCGCGAGGGCATCCTTCTGGTCGCAGCCGACGACGTGAAGATGAACAAGGTGACGGTCGACAATTCCGAGCAGGGCCTCGACATGGACCTGGTGGTGCTGCACGGCACCTCGAACGTGACGATCAGCGACATGACGCTTTTGGGTGGCATCAACGGTCTGATGCTGGTCTCGGCCTCGACCCTGCCGGAGGAGGCGAAAACCACCAATGTGCGTGTCGACGGGCTCAGGATCGACGGCACGCGCAATGCCGGCGTCTTCTTCAATCCGGTGTCCGACATTCACCTGAAGAACGTCACCGTCACCAATGCCGGCACCTATGGCGCCTATATCTATGGCAGCGAGTGGGAATTCCTCGGCGGCCCGGTGAAGGACATCACCTTGGAGAACTTCCGCGTCGAAGGCGCACGCACCGCGGGCCTCTATTTCTCCGGCCCGGCGGAAAACATCCGCGGCGACGTCTCAGTCGTCGGCACGCCGCTCGACTGCCTCGCCGACCAGGGCGCGTGGTCAGGCACCGCGCTGACCCAGACCGGCGGCGCGGTGCTCAGGCTCAACGGCAGCGAACTCGAGGCAAGCAGGCTCAAGACCACCTGCCGCTGACCTCCAGGAAAACTGCGCAGCGGTTTTCGGTGGTGCGGTTCCTTCTCGCCTTGTGGGGTGAGGAATGGTGGCCGAAGGCCAGGAAAAGCCAACGGTTTGGCTTTTCCAACGACAAACGCGCGGCGCCGTAGCGGAGGGCCGGGCGCCGCGACCTTCCTTCTCCCCCTGTGGGAGCAGGTGCCCCGAAGGGGCGGATGAGGGGTGTTGGACGGAACGCGGCGTTTCAGGAGGGCACCAGCCTCTGCCCTCTCATTTCTTCCAACACCCCTCATCCGTCTCGGCGCTGCGCGCCGATCCACCTTCTCCCAAAAGGGGAGAAGGAAGTTTGCGCCCTCGATGGCTTGTCACCTCCAAGGATCCGCACGGCGCAAACTGCGCGGGTCTTACGCCTGCCCCGTCAGGCGCTCGCCTTTTGCCTGAGGCCGGCAACGAAGGTCGTCACCAGAAGCGTTATCTGCTCCGACACGTCCCCTCGCCTGCCCTCGATGGCCTCGGTCGCATAACCGACGCTGACGATGCCATGGACGCTCGACCACAAGGCATGGGCTGCCGTCCCCCTCAGGCGCGGGTCGGTTATCAGGCCGCTCTTTTCCAGAATGTCGGCAATGAGCATGAAGCTGCTGGACAGCCGATCCTCGTAAGCCCTGGTTTCATCAGAGGGCTCCCCGGCAAGGCCGGTGGCCAGAAGCGACTGCCAGCTGCCGGGATTTTCGCCGACGAAACGCTGATAGACCCCGGCCAGCGCCAGAAGCAGCTGCACCGGATCGCTCACGCCTTGACGCTCCAGCTCGCCGAGCACCTGCTTGCCGGCAGCATCGAGCTTTTCCAGGAGCCTGGTGTTGACCGCCCGCAGGATGCCGGTCAGGTCGCCGAACAGATTGTAGATCGAGCCGACGGCGATCCCGGCCTCGCCGGCGATGGTGCGCGCCTGCAGCCTGGCAGCCCCGCCCTCGTTGAGCAGCCGCTCGGCGATGCCGAGCACCCGTTCCTTGGTTTCGTTGCGATCCAGCGCCATGTGATTCCTGTCTCTAGGGCCTGTGTCGAAGCCCTGCCCTTGCCATCCTGATAGCACGGATGACCTAAAATGAACATCGTTCAAAATTCTTCTTGAACAATGTTCATTTTATGGTAGCCTGCAAATATGAACAATGTTCATGGGAGGAAAGCATGATACGGAACGTCTTCAGGTCGTTGCTGGCAGTGGCGGGAGCCAAGGCTGAAACCGGTCTTGAAAACCGCTTTGCCATCGACCTGCTCGAACAGCACATCAGGAATGCCCAGTCAGGCCTCGCCGCCGCCAAGCAGACGCTTGCGGCAATCGTCATCCGGCACCGGGGCGAACAGGCGGCACTGTCGCGCCTCGCTTATCGCATCGGCGACCTCGAACAGCGGACCGCCAGCGCCCTGCAGGCCGGCTCGAACGAACTGGCCCATGACGGGGCGACCGTCATCGCCGAACTGGAGAATGAGCGCGCGGTTCGCCAGGCGACGCTTGCAGCACTCGAGCAGCGCATCACCCGCATGCGGCTGTCCATCGAAAAGGCCCATGCCAGGATCGTCGACCTCAACCAGGGCCTGATCTCGGCCAGGGCGCTCGACGCCGAGCATCGCGCCCAGCGCGGTCTCAACCGCTCGCTCGGTGGTTCCACCGGCTTCAAGGAGGCGGAAGCGCTCATCGCCCGCATCCATGACCGCAGCGATCCGCTCGAGGAAGCCTTCGTCATCGATGCCATCGACGACGAACTGAACGGCGATGCCGTTCGCACCAGACTGGCCAATGCCGGCCACGGCCGGCCGGTCAGGGTCGACGCGGCCCAGGTTCTTCAGCGTCTCGCAGCCAGCACCGAAAGCCCGCCGACCAACTGATCTCAAGTCGCAGCAACCCCAACTTTCAGCAATTCCAACTCAGCAACCCCAGATCTCAGCAACCAAGGAGGAAATCATGAGCCCGAACCAGACCTACATCCTGTTCAACGCCGCTTCCGTCGCCGTCGCCTATTTCATGCTGTCACTGTCCTTGTGGCTGGCGCCTGTCGATCTCTCGACCAAGGGCTATTGGGGCATGGGCGTGCTGCTGCTCACCGGCGCGCTGGTCAACCTGGTCAAGTACCGCATGGACGATCGCCTGGCCGCAGAGCAGACGGCAAAGATCGAAAAGGCCGGCAACGAAAAGCTGCTCAGCGAGTATGTCGGCAAGGAATGACTATCTTGAAAGGCCCGCGCGGCACACGCCGCGCGGGCCTTTGCCGTCATTCGCTGCCGGCGGCATTTTCTGCTATCAAGGCTTGCAGTTGGACCTCGGGCGGCAATGACGATGACCTCGCCCAGAATGCTGCTGTTTGCCATGGCAAGCATGCTTGTCGCCTTGGGCCTCGCCTTTGTCGGCGCGGGCGGCATGACAGCCTATTTTTCCAATCCGGCGCGCAGCGCAGCAGCCCTCCTCACCATCGCTTTGTGGCTTGCTGCCTTGTTCAGCGACGCAAATCTCAGCCGCGGCGAGCGCGAGGACCGCTCCGACCGCTGGGTGCTCGTGGCCTTCGGCGTCATCGGCCTGCTCAATGCCTTCCTGCCTGCCTATACCGACCGGCTCGACGTCTGGACCTTCGGCGGCGAAACCCTGCGCTGGATCGGCGTCACCCTGTTTGCCGCGGGCGGCGCGCTCAGATTGTGGCCGGTGTTCGTGCTCGGCAACAGGTTCAGCGGACTGGTCGCCATCCAGCCCGGGCACAGGCTGGTCACCTCGGGCATCTATTCCGTCATCCGCAATCCCAGCTATCTCGGCCTGCTGGTCAATTCGCTCGGCTGGGCGCTGGTCTTCCGTTCAGGTGCAGGCCTGATGCTGACCGCACTCACTTTGGTGCCGCTGGTGGCGCGCATCCGTTCCGAAGAACGCCTGTTGCGCCAGCATTTCGGCGCACCTTACGAGGCCTATTTCAGCCGCACCTAGCGGCTCATCCCCGGGCTGTATTGAAGCGGCATCCGCGCCGCGCGCAATCAGTGGCGTCTCAGCCCGTCGCGCCAGGCAATGGCCTCGAGTTCGACGCGCACCGCCTCCTCTACCGGGATCACCGGCCGCGCTTCGAATTCGAACGCCGCGAAGGTCGAGCACGCCTTGTGGACGGCCACCGGGTCGTCGCAATCGACAAGCATATGCCCGCCCCACTCCCCCACCCGCACCACGAACATCTCGATCTTGAAATTGGCCGGCGGCGTCCACTGGGTGAACACGTCGAGTATGCGCTTCTGGGCCTGTTCATATTCCGCCGCCGAACCTTGCGAGCGTTCGAACCAGTTGATCATGTATTTCATCGACCAGCCTCCACGATTGAGCCGCAACGGCAAACCGCGCCACATCCAACGAGGCGCGCCGCCATGGTTCCAGCTTCCAAAAAGACCGAGTTCAAAGGTCGCGCTGCATGCAAATGCAGGCCGCCGACAGCACGGCCCGGCAAAAATATCAGCACATAAATATTAGCACAATTGAATATACATTTGCACCGCCCGGCCCGGCGAGATCAGTCTTTCGGCGCCACGCATTGCTGGTCGCGGAACAGCGCCCATTCCTCGCACAGGTTTCCGTCGGGCAGGCGGCAATAGCCGGTTTCGTTGCCGGACGCATCCTTGCGGATCTCCAGCCGTCCGCCGATCTTGCCGCAATGCACCGAGGCCGGGTTGGCGAGGCCGACCGGCTTCTGCGCCGGCGCCGCCGCCGCCCCCATGATGACAAGCGACATCGCCGCCAGTCCCGCCGAACGTGCCGCAAGCTGCCGCATCGCGCTCTCCCTGAAGCTTCCTGTCCATCGCTGCAACTAGAGTTGTTCAAGGCAAAGGCAATTGCCAAATGAAAAAGCCCGGAGCGTGCCCGGGCTTTTGGAAAATGCCGCGTTGCCAGCCTCAGGCCGGCATCGGCCCGGTATAGACCGACGCCGGGCGCAGCAGGCGGCCGGTGCGCTGCTGTTCCAGCGCATGTGCAACCCAGCCCGCGGTGCGGCCGACGGCAAAGACCGGCGTGAAGGCCTCGCGCGGAATGTCGAGCGCGCCGAGCAGGATCGCCGTGTAGAACTCGACATTGGTGTCGAGCCGCCGGCCCGGCTTGGCGCGGGCGAGAGCCTCGCGGGCATAAGCCTCGACCTCGGCGGCGAGCCCGAGATCCATGCCTTCGGAGCCCAGCGTGCCCACCGCGCGCTTCAGCACGTCGGCGCGCGGGTCGCGCACCTTGTAGATACGATGGCCGAAGCCCATCAGGCGCTCGCCGCGCCCGAGGGCGGCGTCGATCCAGGGCGCGATGTTGCCGGCCGTGCCGATCGCCTCCAGCATGTCGAGCACAGGGGCAGGTGCGCCGCCATGCAGCGGGCCCGAAAGCGCGCAATAGCCCGCCGTGATTGCCATGAACAGATCGGCCTGGGTCGAGGCGACGACACGCGCGGCAAAGGTCGAGGCGTTCATGCCGTGGTCGCTGACGGTGACCAGATAGGCATCGAGGGCTGCCGCTTCCGCCTCGCGCGCAGCCTGGCCACGCATCATCCTGAGCATGTCGGCCGCCTGGCCGAGCGTCGCATCGGGCGCCACCGGGGCAAGGCCGTCGGCGCGGCGCGCCAGCGCCGCCGCCAGCACCGGCATCGCGCCCAGAAGCGCGACTTCGTCGTCCAGCCCCTCCTCCTTGTCGATCGCCGCGATCGCGGCGCGGAAGCCGGCGCCGAGCGCCAGGCCTTCGGTGGCAGGCAGGATCTTGTCGAGGCGCGCAAAGGCCTGGACACGCGCCTCGCCGAGCTTCGCCCTCAGCTCGCCAGCGTCGGTTTCCTTGCCCGCCGCCGAAAGCAGCCTGGCCGACACGCCTTCAAAATCGGTCTCGGCGGCCAGCTGCGCCACGCGGCTGCCGGCGATGATCAGTTCGCCGCCCTCGCCATCGACATGGGAAAGCGCTGTTAAGGCCGCGGTCACGCCGTCCAGCCCGGCGGTGGTCTGATGAAGTGTCATGGGGCTCTGCTCCTTGGTGCGATGCAACAAAGATGCGGTGCTTTTCATATTGATCAATCTTGATTAGCTTGATCAATATGAAAAAAGCCTCCGAACCGCTCTATCTCTCCGCCCGCGAGGCCGCAGGCGAACTCGCCGTGTCGCCGGCTACGCTTTATGCCTATGTCAGCCGCGGCCTGATCCGCTCCGAACCGTCAGACGATGCCCGCGCCCGGCGCTACCGCGCCGACGACGTCCGTGCCCTGTTGGCGCGGCGCGCCCCGGCGGGTCTGGCAAGTGCCGGCGAAAGCGAAGCGCCGGTTCTCGACTCCGCCATCTCGACCATCACCAGCGAAGGCTCGGTCTATCGCGGCGTCCAGGCGGTGGCGCTGGCCGAACATGCGACGCTGGAACAGGCGGCGACGCTTCTGTGGGACATGAACGACGCCGACCCCTTCGCCGCCGCCAACATGCCTGTCGTCAGCGACACGATGCGGTCGGTGGCTTCCGTCACAACGGGCGAAGCGCCCATTCCCCGCGCCATCGCCATGCTGGCGCTGGCCGGCGGCAACGATTCACGCGCCTTCAACCGCTCGCGCCAGGGCCGCGTCGAGGTCGGCGCCCGCGCCATCCGCCTGCTCACCTCGGGCATCCTCGGCACCACGCCCTCGCCCGCGCCGATCCATCTGCAGGTCGCCGACGCCTGGGCCCCTGGTCATCCGCACGCCCAGGCCATTTTCCGCCGCGCGCTGGTGCTGCTCGCCGACCACGAACTCAACCCCTCGACCTGGACGGTGCGCTGCGCGGCCTCGACGGGGATCAACCTCTATGATGCGCTGATCGCAGGGCTGGTCGCGCTGAAGGGCCCCAGGCATGGCGGGGCCGGACCGCTGGCCGCCCATATGGTCGCCGACTTCGCCGCCACCGATGTCGCCGCCAACATCCGCGAGCGTGTCGCCATCGGCGACCGCATCCCCGGCTTCGGCCATACCGTCTACCGCGACGGCGATCCGCGCGCCGACAGCCTGCTCACGTCCCTGGCCGAGGCTGGCGCCGACCGGCGCCTCGCCGTCGAGGCGCCGGCGCTCATCACCGAAGCCACCGGCCTGCACCCCAATATCGACTATGCGCTGGCGGTGATGGTGCGCACCTTCGGCCTGCCGATCGGCCATGAGACGGCGTTTTTCGCCATCGCCCGCTCCATCGGCTGGGTCGCGCATGCCATCGAGCAGCTGACCTCGGGCGTTTTGATCCGCCCGCGCGCCCGCTATATCGGCCCCGCGCTGGGGCGTGGCGGCAGCCAGGTCGTGAACTCGGGATGATCGCAGATCGGGTGGAGAGCAAACGCCCAAGGGGACCGTAAGGGCGCGCGATCGGGCCGCTGTCGCCAATGCGTGGCATGCCTTGCGGCAGGTCTTTTCGCGAGCCCTCTGGCGCACTGGAAAAACTGGTGTATCCCGGGACCATGATCACGATCCGACGTTCCCGCCCCGACGAGGGAGACCGCAACATCGAAATCTGGCGAAGCGCGGTTGACGCCACGCATGATTTTCTGACGCCTGCGGATCGTCTCGCCATCGACGACATGGTGTGCGGTTTCCTTCCGCAAGCGCCTCTCTGGGTAGCGGTTGATGAAAACGACCGCCCGCTGGCCTTCATGCTGATCGACGGTGGGCATATGGAGGCGCTGTTCGTCGACCCCGCCCATCGCGGAACCGGCATCGGTGCTGCCCTTGTGCGGCACGGTCTCGCGCTTCATCCCAAAATGACAACCGATGTCAACGCGCAGAACGATCAGGCTGTTCGCTTCTATGAACGAATGGGGTTCAGGCAGACAGGCCGCTCGCCTGTCGACGGACAGGGTCGGCCGTATCCGCTCATCCACCTGGAACATCTGAACTGATCGGCCGGCCTCCGAACATCGATCTCGCAACGTCATTGCGCCGAATGTAAGGGGTTCACAGCCGCTACGACCGGGATAGACTTCCCGACCGGGGAGTACAGCCGATGATGCGCAGGGAAATTCCGGCCGAGAGCCCGGAGGCCTATGTCGAGGCCTTGAGCGGCTGGCGCCGCGACATCGTCGAAGCCCTGCGCGCGGCCACGCACGCGGCGGGCGATCCCGAAGCGCGCATCAAATGGGGCCACATCGTCTGCTTTGCCGACGGCCCGGTCCTGCTCATCCGTGCCGAGCAAGCGCGCGTCTTGTTCGGCTTCTGGCGCGGCAAGCGTCTGCGCCACATCGAGCCGAGGCTGAAGGCCGGCGGCAAATACGAGCTCGCCACCATGACATTTCTCGAGGGCGACACGGTGGATGCAGCACGTGCCGAAACGCTCGTCCGCGAAGCCGTGCGGCTGAACGCCGAGATCGGCGACCCGACGAAGGGCGTCTAGGCCATTCGGCTGTCGTCTCCATTTCGGCCAGAGTATGCATTCCGTCATATTCTGAAGTGCGGACATCGTTATCTGACTTTGAGCCAGATTGCTGACATTCTTGCCTGGAAAATATACGGCTGCTAAACACGCGCCATGATGATGTTTAAGTCCACACTCTTCCCGCTGATCTGACGCTCCAGTATCGTCGTAGCACCCAGGTGCCCGCTTAAGATCATAACGGCCTGTCCCGAGTGGAGGCCGTGCGGAGAATTGTCGAATGTCGGAAGCTAATCGTTCCGGTCTGAGTGAGGCTCAGATCGCGCACTTCATTGAACATGGATATATCAAACTGGAGGGTGCCTTCGATGGCCGCCTTGCCTCACAGGGGCAGGAGCAGCTTTGGAGGGCCATGGGCCTTTCCCCCGACGCGCCGGAGACGTGGAAACAGCCGGTTGTGCGCTTGGGCTTTTTGACTGGCAAGCCTTTCGCGGAGGCCGCCAACACACCGCTCCTGCACGCATCATACGATGCCCTGGTCGGCGAAGGCCGGTGGTTGAGGCCCAATGGCCTGGGCACTTTCCCGGTGCGTTTTCCGTCACCAAACGATCCAGGTGACGCGGGATGGCACGTTGATGCAAGCTTCGGCACCGACAACCCCGACTTCATGCAGTGGCGGGTCAATGTGAAAAGCAGCGGCCGCGCCTTGCTCATGCTTTTCCTCTTCTCCGATGTCGGTGAATTGGATGCGCCGACAAAGATCAGGAAAGGGTCGCACAGCACGATCGCAAAGCAGTTGCTGCCAGCCGGAGAGGCAGGTCTCACACTCGGCGAACTGGCTGCTGACGGCTTCGCATCGACTGCCGACTGTGCCGAAGTGCTGGCCACCGGGGAGCCTGGGACCGTTTATCTCTGCCACCCCTTCCTCTTCCACTCCGCACAACCGCATCGGGGAGCCAGGCCCCGTTTCATGGCCCAACCTCCGCTCCTGCCGAAGGGTGAGTTTGACCCGTCGCTACCTCCATCTGCAGTGCAAATAGCCATCCGCAGGGCCATTGGGATGGAACTCTAGTCGTCAGGGGCCTGGGACATGACCGTTCTGGGCCCCGCCTTCCTGAGCAATGTTTTCCATCAGGAATTGCGAAGACAATTTAGCCAGTGACGCCAAGATAGCCTGAAACCGCCCGGCGCAGCCGCGCCTGCAGATCGTCGAAGTCGCGCTCGCCGGCCCGGACGGCGGCGTCGACGATGCCCCTGGACAGCGCCATCAGGTCGAAGGCCGTCCGCTCCGGCTGGTCGATGCCGTGGTCGCGCAGGACGCCGACGATCAGGTCTCGCATGTCGGCCTTCATCTGCACCGTCTCCTTGTCGAGCTTGAGCTCGAGCTCCTCGTGCTCCAGCGCCTGGGCAAGTGCGGGGCGCCTGAGATGATGGCGCAGGCTCGCCGCCGCCATCGCATCGACGGCATCGCCAAGCCCCTTGCCTTCGGCCTGGCGGGCTGCACCGACGAAGTCGGCCAGCATCTCCTGGCGCATCTGGCGGACCAGCTCGGCCAGTATCGCCTCTTTCGCCGGGAAGTATTGGTAGAGCGTGCCGACAGAAACGCCCGCCAGCACAGCGACATGATTGGTGGTGAGTCCGCGGCTTCCCGACGTCTCCAGAATGCGAGCAGCTGCCTCCAGGATCGCAGCACAAGTGACGGCACTGCGCTCTTGCCGCGGCGTCTTGCGGGGGGTCAGCCTGGACTGCAAGGCGTTCCTCGGATGCGAGTAGAGGGGGAAGCGAATATTCGCAATATTTCCCGCACCCGAACACGGGTCAACAGGCAAGTCGCCTGAACAGGGAGCCGACCGGGTCAGGGAATGCGCAAGACTTTCGACTTCGACACCAGAACCGTGCTCATCACCGGCGGCGCGCGCGGCATCGGCCTGGAGCTCTCCCGCCAGCTGGTCGCCAGGGGCGCGCATGTGATCGCGGTCGGACGCGACGCAGCCTCGCTCAACGCGCTGGCGATGGAGCTCAATGGTTCGGTCACCGTCATGCAGGCCGACCTCGGCGCGCCCGGCGGCGTCGAGGCCCTGTCACACTGGCTGCGCGAAACGCATCCACAATGCAGCGTCCTGATCAACAACGCCGCAATCATGCATCACGACGACCTGACAGCGGACGGCCCGGCCAGGCTCGACGCCATAGCGGCCGAGATTTCGGTCAACCTGGCCGCACCGCTTCAGCTGTCGGTCGCCATGCTGCCCGTGCTGAAGGCCCACCCCGCCTCGGCCATCGTCAACATCACGTCAGGGCTCGCCATCGCGCCGAAGCGCGGGGCCGCCGTCTACTGCGCCACCAAGGCCGCCCTGCGCAGCTTCACCCGTTCGCTGCGCGACCAGTGCCGCGCCGCGAGGCTGCCGGTCCAGGTCACCGAGGCCGTCATGACCGTCGTCGACACCACGCTGTCGCGCGCCGGTTCGTTCCGCAAATACCCCCCGGCACGCGCCGCCGCCGACGTCATTGCAGGCGTCGAACGCGGGCTCGACGAGATCTGGATCGAAAAGACCAGGCTTCTGCGCCTCGTCCACCGGCTTTCGCCCGGTCTCGCCTGCCGCATCATGCGCGACCGCTGACCGTCTATCCCCCAGCCAGGACCTCAGAGATGACCGAATTCAACACCTTCGCAGCCCAGTTGCTGCGGAAACCCCGTGAGATGTCGGCCCTTGCGCCGTCGTCGCCGACCTTGTGCCAGCTCATGGCCGGGCAGATTCCGCGCTCGGCGCGGCGGGTCGCCGAGTTCGGGCCCGGCACCGGCAACATCACCCGTGAAATCCTCAAGCTCGGCATCGCGCCTGCCGATCTCCTCCTCTACGAGGTCAACCCGGTCTTCTGCCGCATGCTGCGCGAGCGCCATCCCGACGTGTCCGTCTTTGACGAACCGGCCGAGAAACTGGCGTCGTCAGGCCCCGCACATGTCGATGCCGTCGTCTCGGGCCTGCCGCTGCTGTCGATGTCGACCAGCCAGCAGCAGGCGATCCTGTCCGCGGCCTTCTCGCGGCTCGGGCCGGACGGCGTCTACATCCAGTTCACCTACGGACTGTTCTCGCCGCTGCGCAAAAGCATCGCCGAAAGCCTCGGCCTGGAGTTCACGCGCTCGCCGCGTGTCTGGCGCAACCTGCCGCCGGCGGTCGTCTACGTCTTCAGGCGCAAGCGCAACCGGGCGGGCTGACCGGCGAGCGGCCGTAGCCCGCGCCGCAATCGCGCCACAGTGACAGGCGAACCAACCGGCTGCATCAGAAAGCCGGTCGCATGACGCATGCCGTGAAACTGGATCCCAGCTGGCCCATCTCGCTGGCACTGCATGGCCTGCTGCTGGCGGCCATCCTGTCATTGCCGAGGCCGCATCAGTTGAGGCTTCCTGCGGAGGATTCGGTGCCGGTCGAGCTGGTGGCGCCCACGCCCGATCAGGCGAAACTCCAACCGCAAGCTCCCACCGGTGCGCAGTCACCCAGCGCTGCAGTCCCACCACGGCCCGAGGCGCCCGAAGCGCCCGCAACCCAAAAGCCCGAAACTCAAGAGCCCGCAACTCAAGAGCCCGAAACCCAGGCGCCCAAAACCCAGGCAGCCGAAGCGCCGGCAGCGCCAAAACCGGCCATGGTCAAGGCACACAGCTTCTACGCCACCAAGGTGCTCGCCGATCCGCGCAGCCGCCGCGCCCGGCAGGAGCTTACGACCTTTGCCCCCGACGAACGCGCCATCCAGCTCTGCAACATCGAGGCCATGGAGCAGATCCGTCGCTGGAAGGCAGAATTCCGCCCCGATCTCGTCGTCCCCTATGCAACCGGCAATCTCGGCATCGACGGCGGCGCGATCCACGCGCAAGGCGGAGCCTTCCGTTCAAGGGGGCGCTGGTACGGCGTTACCTTCTCTTGCGATGTTGCCGAAGGCGCTGTCACGGCTTTCGAGTTCAGTGTCGGCGAGGCGATCCCGGAGGCGAGATGGGCCGAATACAATCTCGTTTCCGGCGACCCGGAGGATTGAGAAGCCCAAACGAAAAAAGCCCGGCCGAAGCCGGGCTTTTTGAACGATGCGGATGCGATCAGCTGTCGAGGAACGAGCGCAGCTTGCGCGACCGGCTCGGGTGCTTGAGCTTGCGCAGCGCCTTGGCCTCGATCTGACGGATACGTTCGCGGGTGACCGAGAACTGCTGGCCGACTTCTTCCAGCGTGTGGTCGGTGTTCATGCCGATGCCGAAGCGCATGCGCAGCACGCGTTCCTCACGCGGGGTGAGCGAGGCCAGCACGCGCGTGGTCGTTTCGCGCAGATTGGCCTGGATCGCCGCATCGATCGGCAGGATCGCCATCTTGTCCTCGATGAAATCGCCGAGATGCGAATCCTCCTCGTCGCCCACGGGGGTTTCGAGCGAGATCGGCTCCTTGGCGATCTTCAGCACCTTGCGCACCTTTTCGAGCGGCATGGCGAGCTTTTCGGCCAGTTCTTCCGGCGTCGGCTCGCGGCCGATCTCGTGCAGCATCTGGCGCGACGTGCGGACGATCTTGTTGATCGTCTCGATCATGTGCACCGGAATGCGGATGGTGCGGGCCTGGTCGGCAATCGAACGGGTGATCGCCTGCCTGATCCACCATGTGGCATAGGTCGAGAACTTGTAGCCGCGGCGGTACTCGAACTTGTCGACGGCCTTCATCAGGCCGATATTGCCTTCCTGGATCAGATCCAGGAACTGCAGGCCGCGGTTGGTGTATTTCTTGGCGATGGAGATCACGAGGCGCAGGTTTGCCTCGACCATTTCCTTCTTGGCGATCGCGGCTTCGCGTTCGCCCTTCTGGACCTGGTTGACGATCTTGCGGAACTCGAGGATCGAGATCGCCGTTTCGGTGGCGAGATTCTGGATCTCGGCGCGCAGGTCGCGGATCGTGTCCTTCTCGTTCTTGGTGAACTCCTTCCAGCCGCGGCTGGACAGGTTCGAGATCGAGCGGATCCAGTTCGGGTCGAGCTCGGAGCCCTGGTATTCCCTGAGGAACTCCTCGCGGCGCACGCCATAGCTTTCGGCGAGGCGCAGAAGCTTGCCCTCGTTCTGCACCAGGCGCTTGTTGATGTCGTAGAGCTGCTCGACCAGGGCCTCGATGCGGGCCTGGTTCAGCGACAGCGACTTCACCGCCGTGATCAGCTGGTCCTTCAGCTCCTTGAGGCGACGGTCCTGGCTCGGCGACAGCGTGCCGGCGGCAGCGAGACGGTTCTCGACCTGCTGGTCCTGCAGCTTGCGCAGCTTCTTGTAGGTGTCGGCGATGACGTCGAGCGTCTCCATCACCTGCGGCCGAAGCTCTGCTTCCATGGCCGCCAGCGACAGGCTGGCCTCGTCCTCGTCTTCTTCCTCTTCCTCGCCGCGATTGTCGCCGCCGACATTGGTGATGTCGTCCTCGTCGTCGCCGCCGCGCCGGCGGCCGGCCTTGGGCTCGTCCTTCGGCTTGGCGTCTTCGTCGACGCGCTCGACGATCGGCGCCTGCTTGGCCTCGGGGCCGGCATAGGTGGCTTCGAGATCGATGATCTCGCGCAGCAGAATCTTGGCTTCGTTGAGCTCGTCGCGCCAGATGATGATGGCCTGGAAGGTCAGCGGGCTCTCGCACAGGCCGGCGATCATCGTCTCGCGGCCTGCCTCGATGCGCTTGGCGATGGCGATTTCGCCCTCACGCGACAGAAGCTCGACCGACCCCATCTCGCGCAGATACATGCGCACAGGGTCGTCGGTACGGTCGGTGGGCTCTTTCTTGGTCGTGGTGGCGGCAACGGCCGTGCCGGTCTGTTCGGCAAGCTCGTTGGCGTCTTCCTCGGCGTCGCCTTCAGCGGCTTCGGCCTCTTCGCCCTGCTCGTCGTCCTCGACGACGTTGATGCCCATGTCGGACAGCATCGCCATCGTGTCCTCGATCTGTTCGGAGGTCACTTCCTCCGAGGGCAGAACCGAATTCAGCTCGTCCATGGTGACATAGCCGCGCTTCTTCGCGACTTTGATCATCTTCTTGACAGCGTCATCGGAAAGGTCGAGCAAGGGGCCGTCGGTTGCGCCCTCGCGTTCGGTCTCGACCTCTTCCTTTTCTTTTGTCGCCATTCTTCGCTTTCTCCAGACGGCCTTTCAGCCGCTTAAACTTCCGTACAGTGCAAATCAGATGCGCTCATCCAACCTGCGCCTGAACTGCCAGTAGCTTCACCTGTCTTAAGTCCAGATTAACCCTGATATCTGTGGCGGAATATCTTCCTGTCCAGTGACAAGCACCACCACCCCGCATTTTCAGGCCAGTGACTCGATCGGCAGCCTGGCTACCGGTTAACTTTTCGAATCGACCTGATTCCGTCATTCTGGCGGAAGGTCAAGCGCCTGTCGCATGATTCGCCTCAAAAAGGCGAATCAATTGCTGGATGGACAGCGTCCCCGCCTCAATTCCGCCCGGTTCGGCCAGAGGACACGCCAAAGCCTTCGATAAGCGCTTCGGTGGCCTGCACGTCATGAAACTGCGCCTGGATCTCCACCAGATGCCGATAATTTTCGTCCGTCGGATCGGTTGCGAGTGCCGCTTCGGCCTGTTTCAGTTCCTTATGTAAGGTGCGAGCGCTTCGGTGCAAGTGCAACGTCTGCGCGAAGGCGTCGCGGGCGTCTTCGAGCGCCGCATCCTCCAGCGCCGTCCACTGGCGCGCCTTGCGCACGAGTGCCACGGCCCGCTCCCAGATCTCGTTGCAGCCGGCGCGGCCGATGGCGCCCACCACCTCGTCGCGGTTGTTGGCCTCGTCATGGGCCATCGCGTCGATCAGCGCGACATGCAGCTGCCTGAGCTCGGCATTGCTGAGATCGAGCCTTTCGACATGGTCGAAATTCTCGTCGACCAGCGTGGGGTGATTGACCAGCGCCACGACAAGGCAGGTTTCGCGCAGCGGCAGGATGCTGCCGGCGCGCTTGACCAGGGCCGAACGCGCCAGGCTGTCGGACACCGCCAGCCTGCCGGCGGCGACACCTGGCCCGCCCTTGTTCCACTGGCCGCGCTCGCCGCCCTTGCCGCCCTTGTTGAACGAACCTTTGCCGCGCTCGCCCTGGCCGCCTTGCTGGCGGCCGCGCTGGCTGCCGAAGAAATTCAGCACCCGCTCGCGCATCTCCTGCTGGTAGTGGTAGCGGACGCTCTCGTCCTTGATCCGGCTGGTCAGCTCGCGCAGCGTCTTTTCAAGCTCCGCCCGCCGCTCCGGCGTCTCGAAGATGCCGTTCGAGGTCTCGCGCATCCAGATCAGGTCGGACAAGGGCCTTGCGGCGTCGAGCACCGTGCGGAACGCCTCCGGCCCCTCCGCCTTGACCAGATCGTCGGGGTCCTTGCCCTCGGGCAGCAGCGCAAAGCGCGCCGTATGGCCCGGCGCCACCAGCGGCAGCACCATGTCGGCGGCGCGGTAGGCGGCCTTCAGGCCGGCCTTGTCGCCGTCGAAACACAGTACAGGCTCGCCCGACATGCGCCACAGAAGCTCGAGCTGGTTCTCGGTCAGCGCCGTGCCGAGCGGCGCCACCGCATTCTCGAACCCGGCCTGGGCCAGCGCGATCACGTCCATATAGCCTTCGACGGCGATCACCGCCCCGCCCTTCTGCAGCGCCTTGCGGGCCCGGGCGAAGTTGTAGAGCACGTTGCCCTTGTGGAAGAGCTCGGTCTCGGGCGAGTTCAGATATTTGGCCGGCGCGTCCGCCGACATGGCGCGGCCGCCAAAGGCGATGATGCGCCCGCGCGAATCCGGGATCGGGAACATGATGCGGTCGCGGAACCGGTCATAGGACACCGGCACGTCCTCGAACACCGTCAGCCCGCAGGCCTCCATCTGGACCTTTTCGACGCCCTTGGAGGCCAGGAACTCCTTCAGCGCATTGCGGCTTTCAGGCGCATAGCCGAGCCGGAACGACTGCTGCGTCGCAGGCGTCAGTCCGCGGTCGCGCAGATAGGCGCGGGCCTTGGCCCCGTCCGCCCCCTGCATCCGGTCCTGGAAGAACTGCGTCGCCAGCTCCATGACGTCGTGCAGCGACGCCCTCTCGCGCTCGCGCCGCTCTTCCTGGGCGTCGCGCGCCGGCAACGGCACACCCGCCATCTCGGCGATACGCTCGACCGCTTCGGGAAAGCTCATTCCGTCGAGTTCGGTGAGGAAGCGGAAATGGTCGCCGGTCACGCCACAGCCGAAGCAGTGGTAACGGCCCTTGCGGTCCTCGCAGTGGAACGACGGCGACTTTTCGCCATGGAACGGGCAGCAGGCCCAGAAGTCGCCCTTCTGGGTGTTGGTCTTCTTGCGATCCCAGGTCACACGCTGGCCGATCACGGCCGAAATCGGCACGCGGTCGCGTATCTCGCTCAAAAATCCGTCGGAAAAGCGCATCGGGCCCTGCTTGTTTCATCCTCATATAAGCAAGCCCACGCCGGCCAGCGACCCCTATTCGCACCCATGCCCGGTTTTCACAGGTCACAAGCCCGACCGTCCAGCCAGGCCATTCAGCCAGGCCATTCAGATTGCGGCGCGTCGCGGTCGCGCCGGAACCACGCCCGATGTCGAACCGCACTACATATGGACAGTCGCCTCTTGTTGCATTTGCACAGCTGTGCAATATGGACGAAAGATATTATCCGGCTAATCTAATCGGCATGGTCAACACAGTGATTCGCCTCAGCGCCCAAAAGCCAGGACAGCAGGCCAACACCCCAGCGAGGTACGCACGGTGAGCGGTTCGGTCGTCCTCCTCCATCTCGCCGGCGCGGTGGCACTTTTGCTGTTTGCCACACGCATGGTGCGCACCGGCGTCGAGCGCGCCTATGGCGACGTGCTGCGCCACAAGCTGCGCGACACCATGCGCAACCCGCTGATGGCGGTGCTTGCCGGCACCGCGCTGGCGATCGCGCTGCAGAGTTCCACCGCCGTCACCCTGCTCGTCGGCTCCTTTGCCGGTGCGGGCATCGTCAGCGGCATGGCCGGCCAGCTCGCCGTGCGCGGCGCCGAGATCGGCTCGGCGCTGGTCATCAAGATCCTGACCTTCGACCTGTCGCTTCTGGTGCCGGTCTGCCTTGCCGCCGGCACCGCCATGTTCCTCGCCACCGAGCGCCGCTCCTGGCAGCAGTTCGGCCGCATCCTCGTCGGCATCGGCCTTCTGGTGCTGTCGCTGGAGATGGTCGGCCAGGCCTCCGAGCCGCTGCGCGAAAGCAAGCTCCTGCCCGTCATCATCGACTATTTCAAAGGCGATCCCGTCACCGCCTATCTGCTTGCGGCACTGATCACCTGGCTGTTCCATTCGTCGATCGCAGCGGTGCTGCTCATCGTCACGCTGGCCGGCCGCGGGCTGGTGCCGCCCGAACTCGGAATCGTGCTGGTGCTCGGCGTCAATCTCGGCAGCTCGGTCATCGCCCCCCTGCTCACCCGCAGCGCCGAGCCTGCGGTGCGCGTCGTGCCGGTGGGCAATCTGCTGATGCGCGGCGCAGGCTCGCTGGTCATGCTGGTGCTGTTCTTGTCGTTCAAGCCGCCGGTGGCCTTCCTCGGCACATCGGTGCCCGACCAGATCATCAACGCCCACATCCTGTTCAACTGCATCATCCTGGTGGCCGGCCTGCCGCTCGCCAGGCTGGTCTACAGCGCCTCGGAAAAAATCGTGGCGATGGGCGCCAAGCCCGATGCCGCCAAGGACATGGCGGTGGTCGAGCTCAGCGCGCTGAACGAGGCAGCGCTCGACACCCCGTCCCAGGCGCTCGCCAACGCCACCCGTGAGGTCGTGCGCGTCTGCGAAACCGTCGAGATCATGCTCCAGCGCATCATCGAGCTCTACGAGGATGCCGACGCCGACAAGATCAAGGCGCTGGCCGCCCTCGACGACCGCGTCGACCGCAAGCATGCGGCGATCAAGCTCTACCTCGCCAAGGCGACCATCCGGCCGATGACCGAGGACGAGGCGCTGCGCTGCCAGGAGCTGCTCGGCGCCTGCGTCAAGCTCGAGCAGGTCGGCGACATCATCGTCCGCAACATGCTCGCCCATGTCCAGAAGAAGCTCGACCGCGGCCTCGAATTCACCTCCGAAGGCTGGCGCGAACTTTTGAGCTTCCACCAGGCGGTGCTGGCCAACGCCAGGCTGTCCTTCAACGTGCTGGTCTCACGCGACCTCAAGACGGCGCGCCAGCTGGTGGCCGAAAAGGACCATCTGCGCGACGTCGAGAAGGAAACCAGCCAGAGTCATTTCCTCAGGCTGCGCGACGGCACCATCAAGAGCGTCGAGACCAGCTCCATCCACCTCGACACCATCCGCGACCTCAAGCAGATCAACTCCATGCTCGCCTCCATGGCCTATCCGGTCCTCGAAGAGCACGGCCTGCTCCAGGGCTCGCGCCTGAAGGCAAGCTGAGCAGCGTCGATCCCTTCTCCCCTTGCGGGGTGAAGAGTGGGCGAAGGCCAGGAAAAGCCAACGATTTGGCCTTTCCAATGACGAACGTCCGGAGCCCTGGCGGAGGGCCGGGCCAGCGCGACCTCCCCTTCTCCCCTTGTGGGAGAAGGTGCCCCGAAGGGGCGGATGAGGGGTGCTGGACGGAACGCGGCGTCCCAAGACTTCACAGCACCTTATTCTGCTCCACCTCATTTCTTCCAACACCCCTCATCCGTCTCGGCGCTGCGCGCCGATCCACCTTCTCCCGCAAGGGGAGAAGGAAAGTTTGCGCCGGCCTCGTCCCGAGACGAAAAGCGCCCATCCTGGCCCCAGCGACGGCCCTTGCCTGTCCGCCCCGATCCGGGCGAGGCTGCATTTCCACCTTCAGGGGATCAGCACATGGCCGCGCTCGACCGGGAAAGCCTCATCCAGGACATGACCGCCTGGCGCCATGATCTGCATGCCCACCCGGAATTCGGCTTCGAGGAGAAACGCACCAGCGCCTTCGTCGCGCAGAAGCTGCGCGAGTTCGGCCTCGACGAGGTGGTCGAGGGCGTAGGCGGAACCGGCGTGGTCGGCACGCTCCGGCGCGGCAGCGGCAACCGTGCCGTTGCCCTGAGGGCCGACATGGACGCACTGCGCATCGCCGAGCAAGGCAACCACGCCTACGCCTCGCAGACGCCAGGCGTCATGCATGCCTGCGGCCATGACGGCCACACCGCGATGCTGTTGGGCGCCGCCAAGATGCTCGCCGCCGACGGCGGTTTCGACGGCACCGTGCGCTTCGTCTTCCAGCCGGCCGAGGAATGGGGCAAGGGCGCGCTCGCCATGCTCGACGATCACCTGATGAGCCGCTTCCCCTTCGACGAGATCTATGGCCTGCACAACATGCCCGGCCTGCCGCTCGGCCATTTCGAGACGCGGCCCGGCCCGCTGATGTCGGCCGAGGACAATTTCGAGATCGTGCTCGAAGGCCTGGGCGGCCATGCCGCCCGCCCGCATGTCGGCCGCGAGGTGCTGGTGGCGGCCTGCGCTGTCGTCACCAATTTGCAGACCATTGCCGCGCGCCGGCTCAATCCGGCCGATGTCGCCGTCGTCTCCGTCACCGAGCTCATCACCGACGGCACCCGCAACGCCCTGCCCGGCCACGCCCGCATCCTCGGCGACGCCAGAAGCTTCCGCCCCGAGGTCAGCGCCGAGATCGAACGGCAGATGCGCATCATCGCCGAGGGCACCGCACTTGCCTACAATTGCACGGCGTCAGTGGCCTACAGCAGGGAATTCGTGCCGCTGGTCAACGATGCCGACGCCACCGCCTCCGCCCTTGCTGCCGCAGCAGCGGTGTTCGAGCCGGCCGCGATCAACGGCAAGGGCGAACTGGTCACGGCTTCGGAGGATTTCGCCCGCTTCCTCGACCACGTGCCGGGCTGCTTTGCCTATATCGGCAATGGCGAGACCTCGGCCCCGCTGCACAATCCGCGCTTCGACTTCAACGACGCAGCCCTGATCCACGGCGCAGCCTTCCACGCCGCCATCGTGCGCCAGCGCCTGCCGGCCGGGTGAGCCGCTGCTTGCGCGAATCGACCGAGTTCGTAAACTCTGAAAAGGCCGTGCAGCCTGCCGCTCGCTCCCTTGGGATTGGTGAATGCACCACGAACCAGGTTTTCCCCTCGCGGGCGACCGTCGGCAACGCGAGCACTGACGCCTGAAGTCGCCCCCATAGGGAAAACACCCATGCCAACGCTTGACCGCGTGAAGTCCATGGCCAGAGACCTGCGCAACAGCCTGGCCGAACAGGGCATACACCTCTCCCACAGCGCCTGTCTCGAAACCGTTGCCCGGCAACTCGGCTGCACCGACTGGAACATGCTGAAGGCCAGTTGCGACGCCGGAACGGGCCTCGGCGTCTCAATATTGGTCGAACACGGTTGCGAGGAAGAAGCGGCAGCCTTCTACCAGCGTGCCTTCGGCGCCGTCAGAGGCGGGGTCTACAGATTTGAGGGCAGGCCGATTTCGATAGACCTCAGGATCGGCGACGTTGCCGTCCAGGTCGGCGGCGCCAATCCGCGGCGGGAACTCGAGCCGCATCGCGGCGGTCCCTTCTTCCCCAAGGCTGATGGTGCCGTCAGCGTCGTCTTCATACTGGAGGTCGCCAACGCAGCGGCCGCCCTGCAGAGGGCAGTCGACGCAGGGGCAAGGCTACGAGGAGAGCTCGCGTCGGCCACCGACGGCCGGCGCGGTGCCACTGTCTTTGACCCGTTCGGCCACATCTGGGCCCTGCGCGACAGGACGCCCGTCAGGCTCCGCCGCGCGGCCTGACGGAGCAGCGCCCCTTCCCCCCTTGCGGGGTAAGGAGTGGTGGCCGAAGGCCAGGAAAAGCCAACGATGCTTTTCCAACGACGAACGCCCGGAGCCATAGCGGAGGCCGGGCGGCCCCGAAGGGGCGGATGAGGGGTGCTGGACGGAGCTTCGGCATCCGAAGGCCTGTCGCTTCACAGCACCCTATTCTGCCCCGCCTCATTCCTTCCAACACCCCTCCGTCTCGGCGCTGCGCGCCGATCCACCTTCTCCCACAAGGGGAGAAGGAAAAGCGCGGTATTAGGTAGAAAACGCCACCAACGCCATATCAAGTCATTGATTGAAAATAGCATTTTCGATGGCTGATAAGGGGTGGCTAGTGAACTGTCGGCTTTTGGAAGAGCCTCCAAGAAAAGCAGACATTGGTGGGTTAGCGAACCAGGGGCCGAAATCGGATCGGCGGCTTCTGGAGACCATATTTATTCAAGCAGCGCGAGTTTCTGGTCGGACAAGCAGCTAACGCGCTTTCATTCGCACCTGACGCGGACTCTTTCCGTATTTGCGGGTAAAGCGGTAGCTGAAATAGCCCGGGTCATTGAACCCGTTGGCGAATGCAATGTCCTGTATCGTCCGGTTGCGCTGATTTGAGCGCTGGAGCGTGCGGTAGCAGCGGTCGAGGCGCTCGCTCTCGATCCATTTGTGCAAGGTCGTTCCCGTGGCACTGAAAAGCTTGTGCAAGTAGCGAACGGAAATGCCCGCCTTTGCCGCCACGAAGGAAACCGACAGCTCCGGGTCCGAAAGATTGACGATCACGATGCTGCGGATGCGTCGGATGATATGGTCGTGCGATTGCGTGAGTTCATCGCCCAGGGACGTATCGTCGTCCGGGTCTGAATCGGCGATAAGATCCAGGATCGCGGTAGCGAGTGAATATCCAGCCTGTGGTCCCATATCCGTGGGATCGGCTTCGAGCGATCGCAGTATCCGGGAAGCCAGGCCGCTGGCGCCGCCCTCACCGCGGAATATGTGCCCGCACACCCTGTCGGTGCTCAGCCCACGGTGAACGAACTCGTTGCGCGGGAACCGGACCACGACCCGCCGAACCGGGCCTTCGAACTCGATGGAATAGGGCAGAGTGCTGTCGACGATGCTGAAGTCGCCTGGCGTCAGACGCACGTCACGGCCGATATGCCGCGTGACACCGGTTCCGACTACCTGCAGCGCCAGCAGATAGTCCTTGCCATTGTCACGGCCGATATTGGCAAGGCTTCGTTCGATGACGACCGGTTCACAGTCGACGAAGGAACAGTCGAGGAAACCGACCTGACTCTTTCTAATCTTGGCCTGGTAGGCGTTGGTTTCGAACCGATGAGCCGACAAATCGGCGATCTGGCAGATTGCCTCCTGGAAACTCGTGAAACGGGCGGTCGGATCGACCGCATCAGTGGACAGGACAGTGATCATCGGCACCAACAACCCCATGCACGTTAGCGCAGCGGTCCAGCGCTCACAAGTGCACAACTCCACCCGCCGGAGTGCACAATCGCGGCATTCTTCATGCACGATCGTACCAAGACTTCCTTCCCCGTCGAAGCTTTACTGGGATCAAGCGATGGTGATCACAACCATGCATTCAACAATCTGGGGAACAACGATGAACCGTATCTCACGCAGAATGACTGGTGTGTCGTTTACAGCGTTCGCATTGGCGGCGACCGCAGTGCTACCGGCCAGCGCGAATCAGGCCGCCATCGACTTCGCCAAGAAAGTCGTCGGCCAGGCTACCAACACCGTCATGTCACGCGATCCGCTGGGCGAAGGCTCATCGCGCTGGACCGGCGCGGAAGCTTCGCCGAAACCCGTCAAGGACGCGACGATCGCGGTGGTTCCATGCCCTCTCGCTCTCTCCGTTTGCCAGACCACACTTGCGGACGCCACGGCGGCCGCCGAGGCTATGGGCTGGAAGGTCATACCGATCGATTCGAAGGGCGATCCCGCGGTTACCCAAAAAGCCGTCGAGGCAGCAATAAACCGCGATGTAAGCTGCGTGCTTACCCTTGGCTCCCCATCGCGCGATATCCGCGCTCAGATCCAGCGGGGCAAGGAGAAGGGGATCGCTTTCGTGACGGGCTTCTCCGACGACCCGAGGGAGTTTGGCGGCGATATCGGCTTCGGCATCGACCAGACCGCTGCCGGCAAGCTTCTCGCAGCCTATGTGGTTGCCAATGGCGGCGGCAACGTCGTCATGTTCACGGCCCCCGCCTTCCCGCAGCTGGGTGAACGGCTTCAGGGCTTCAAGGACTATCTCGCCGAGCATGGCGGTGATGTCGCCACGGTCGTGGAAGAGGTAGAGTTCAATGTAGGCGCGGGCGCCGCCGACCTGATCACCAAGACACAGGCGCTGCTGACCAAGCACCCCAAGGACAGCATCCAGTGGGTGCTGGGACCGTATGACGAATCGCTCGTTCCGGTTCTCGCGACGGCACGGCAGCGCGACCGGACCGAGATCAAGGCGCTGGGCTTTGACGGTGAACCCGTCGCGGTAGACTCCATCGTTTCGGGAGGCGGCCAGGTCGCGACCATCAACTGGGGCCTGGAATGGGTGGCGTGGGCTGGCATCGACGAATGCAATCGCGCGATCAACAAGGCTGAGGTCGGCGTGAACAAGGATTTCCCACTTCAGCTGACCATCGAGTCGAATGCAACACCCCGCAAGCGCTACGATCCGGGCTTCGACTTCAAGACGAAATATCGTGAGATCTGGGCGGCGGCGAACTAGCCGGCGGAACACATGTGTCGGGGCCATCGCGGCAGGCACAGCGCCCGCCGCAGGCTCCATACGCTCGCGGACAAAGCATCGACATGTCGCTTCTCCAATTCTCGAACATCGCAAAGACCTTCGGCGAGACCCGCGCACTGAAGGGAGTGGATTTCGATGTGCGCAAAGGCGAAATCCACGCGCTCGTCGGAGAGAACGGCGCCGGAAAGTCGACACTCATCCGCATACTCGCGGGAGACTTCTCGCCTGATCACGGTTTAATGCTTCTGGCCGGAAGCCCGCTGCGCCTCCTGCATCCAAGCGATGCGCTGGCTGCCGGAATTGGCTTCGTCCATCAGAGACCGCCTTTCATCCCCGACCTTTCGATCACGGAGAACTTTCTCCTCGGCCTTCCCTATCAACATCGGAAGGCAGGGCTGATCGACTGGAAAACCCAGCATGGCGAATGCGAAGCGAGTCTGGCATCGCTGGGACTCTCGGTCGATCCGCGGACTCCTCTCGCCTCCCTGAGCGCGCATCAGCGCCAGATGGTCGCATTGGGAAGGGCCTTGCTGCGCAAGCCCAGGCTGCTGGTTCTCGACGAGGTCACGGCGTCTCTGTCCGAACCGGAAGTTCGTACTCTCCTCGACACCATCCGCAAACTGAAGGAGCGCGGTGTAAGCGTCATCTATGTCAGTCATCGCCTTGAAGAGGTTTTCAGGATCGCCGACCGTGTGACGGTCTTGCGCGACGGGCGGCGGATATCGACCACGCCGCTTGCAGAAATGACCGAGGGCGGACTGGTGCGCGACATCGTTGGGTCCGACATGCAGGACCTTTTTGTACGCAAGGCCGGTCCGGTCGCCAAGGATCGCGAAACGCTGGTTTCGGTGAAAGGGCTTGGCGACAGCAGACTCAGCGATATCAACTTCGACATAGCCAGGGGCGAGATCATTGGAATAGCCGGCCTCGGAGGCTCAGGCAGGTCACGAATACTTCGCATGCTTGCAGGCGCGTCACCCAGCACTGCCGGCGACGTGCTCATTGAAGGCAGGCCCGTCGCAACCGGCTCGGTCCGGGACGCCCTGAAGGCGGGGATTGCGCTTGTGACGGAAGAACGGGGCCATGATGGCTTCGTCGACACGCTGCCCATCTGGCAGAATGTAACCCTGCCATGGGCCAGCCGGTTCCGAACCGGGGGACTTCTGAATCTTCGCGCCGAACAACAGAAGACCGAGGAAGCGACAAAGCGATTCTCCGTGAGGATGCCTTCGATCCACGCCTCCATGTCGGCTCTCTCCGGCGGAAATCAACAGAAGGTCATCTTCTCGCGATGGGTGCTGGGTCCGGTTCGCCTGCTCCTGCTCGATGAGCCGACGCATGGCGTCGACATCGGATCCAAGACCCAGATCTATGGCGCCATTCGCGCGCTTGCCGGCGAAGGTCGCGGGGTTCTGGTGGTGTCATCAGAATTGGAGGAACTCCAAGCCCTTTGCGATCGCGTTCTGTTGCTGAGGGATGGAACGATCATCGACGAACTTAGCGGCGCCGATATCTCGAAGGATTCGATGCTGCATCGTCTTCTATCCTCTTCTGACAGCACAAAGGTCGCGGTATGACGATCCCGGAAACTTCCGCCCAAACCACCACAACCAGTCCCACCGAGCGCTCTTCCTGGACCGGCAGTTTTGACCTGGCGTCCGCGGCGCCTGTGATTTTTCTCTTTGTGCTGATCATCGGTTTCTCGATCGCCGAGCCCGCATATTTCCCGACCCGCGAAAACTTCGTGACCATCCTCAATGATGGAGCCCTGCTCGCGCTCCTCGCCTGCGGCCTGACGCTGGTGCTGATCGTCGGCGAATTCGATCTTTCCATCGCCGCGACGGCATCTTTCGCCGGCGCGCTTGCGACAGTCCTGATCACGCAGTTCGGCTGGCCTATTCCGACGGCGTTGCTGGTCGTTTTGATCAGCGCTCTGGTGATCGGTGCGTTCAACGGCATTCTCGTCACAGTGCTTGAAATTCCAGCACTGGTCGCGACGATCGGTACGGCAAGCCTGCTTGACGGCGCGACGCTCTGGGTGACAGGAAACTCTGTCATTTTCACCGGCTTTACCGATGCGTTCATACGGTACGGCTCGTGGCGCATCGCCGGATTGCAGGCGCCATTCTTCTATCTTCTCGTTCTGTCCGTCGTGATCGCCGTAGCACTGCGCTACACGGTTACTGGACGCCATCTCTACGCGACCGGCGGCAACCGGGCAGCAAGCCGCATGGCTGGAATTCGGGTCAACCGCAACGTCCTTCTCGCGTTCATTGCCTGCGCCGTCCTGGCGAGCATCACCGGCTTCATGTATACCGCCAGGCAGGGCTCGCTGACGCCCCTATTCGGCACATCGATGATGCTTCCGGCATATGCCGCAGCCTTCCTCGGCTATGTGACTCTGGCCAACAAGCGCTTCCACATTCTCGGCACCGTGATCGGCGTCTATATCATCGGGACCGGCACCCTTGGCCTGCTCCTGATCGGCGCACCGGCCTATTCGCAGCAGCTGTTCGCAGGTGCAGTACTTATCGCTGCGACAGGCGGATCACGTGTCCGCAACCTCCTGCACAAGTGATGCCAGCCAAGTGACTCCCGCCATGCCAAACGCCACAATACAAACGAGTTTCGTCGGCGCATCTCCCCGCATCGCGGTCGAGAGCGTTGGCGAGGGAGAACTTGTCGTCTTCATGCACGGCATTGGCGGCAACAGGCGAAACTGGCGAGATAATCTCCCGGTTTTCGGCGAGCATTTTTGCGCCGTCGCCTGGGATGCTCGCGGGTACGGCGACAGCGACGACTACGAAACGGAGCTGCGGTTCCGGGATTTCGCCGACGATTTGGCGAGGGTGCTCGATCATTTCGGCGAAGAGCGCGCGCACATCATCGGACTGTCGATGGGCGGTCGCATCGCGATGGATTTCGCCTACGCCTATCCCGACCGGCTGCGCACGATCACCCTATGCGCGACCAACACAGGCTTTTCGCGCTTCTCGCCGGAGGCCCGAGCGGAATTCATCCGCTCCCGCAGGGAACCGCTGATGAACGGAAAGGAGCCGGTCGACATCGCCGGGCCCGTGGCGCAATCGCTCATGGGGCCGAAGGCGTCAGCGGCAGCTCTGGCCCAGCTCGTCGACAGCATGTCGAGGCTTCACAAGCACAGCTACATCAAAAGTATCGAGGCGCTGGTGAATCTCGACACCCATGTCAGCCTGGACCACATCGCAGTGCCGGCCCATGTCATGTGCGGGTCCGACGATCCGCTCACCCCGCTCTCCATGTCCAGAGAGATCACCCAGCTCATCCCGCAGGCTACGTTGACCGTGGTGCCGGATGCTGGCCATCTTCTCAACATCGAGAACCCGGTAGATTTCAACGCAGCCGCCCTGAACTTCCTGCTTCGCCACCAGCAGGAATGAAGAAGGTAGGGCGGCCATATCCAGCCAGAGAGCCAGGGAGAAAAACGATGTCGGAGCAAGCAGCGCAGTTTGGTGGAGGAACCGGGATCGACCAGAAGATTGCCGCCCGCATTTCCGACGGGAAGGCCTGGGAGGCGCTTCCCGATGACATCTTCGTCATAGACGGGGTTGCGCACACCTATAATCACGACCCGGAAAATCTGGTGCCCGGTTCATATGCGCCCATGATGACGCAGATGCTGTGGGGCATCCACGAATTCTATACGCCGCGCGGTGTGCCCAAATGGCTTGTGCCGCAGCAGCATCGGATAATGCAGGACGCCGACCTGATCGGCCATTCGCTCTTCGGCGAGAGCCAGGTCGATGCATGCGTCTATCATCACCTGCCAATCTTCAATCTCTTCAGGGATGGCGGCGGTCCGCTCTACGTCGGCAAGGAGATGCGTGACCGTTGGCCCGGCCGTGTCCTGATTTATGGCGGCATCAGCCCCTACCACGACAACGTGCTCGACGAGATCGACCGCTTCATCGACGAGGAGCAGGTATCGGCCTTCAAGTTCTATCCCCTCGATCTGGTGGGCGGCACGGTGCGCGGCACCAGGATGGACGACGAGAAGCTGATGTTCCCGCTGTACGAGCGGATGCTCAAGCGTGGCATCAAGACCGTGGCGATGCACAAGGCGATCCCCTTCGGCAATGTCGGCCACGAGTACTTCATGGTCGATGACGTCAACGATGCCGCGACCAGTTTCCCCGAAATGAACTTCGAAATCTTCCACGGCGGTTTTGCCTTCCTCGAAGACACCGTCCTCAAGGCGACCTACAACTCGAACGTGACGATCAACCTGGAAGGCACCAGCGCGCTGATCTTCTATGCACCGGAACGGCTTGCCCACATACTCGGCTCGCTGGTTCAGGCGGGCGCGGCGGACCGTGTTGTCTGGGGAACCGGCGTTCCGGTCATCCATCCCCAGCCGTTCCTCGAGGCGTTCTGGAACTTCCAGATTCCGGTCAGCATGCAGGAAGGCTATGCCTATCCGGCGCTGACACCCGAGATCAAGCGCATGATGCTCGGGGGGACCCAGGCACGCATCCTGAACCTTGACGTGGAAAAGCTGAAGCGGGTTGCCGCCACCGATGAGTTTGCCAATCGCGACCGACTGGCAGAGCCTTGGACAAGCGGCAGGAGGACAGCATGATGGATATGCGCAGCGTGGTGGAAGCCGCACTAGATGAGATCATAGATCCCTGCAGCGCGGGAATCGGCAAGCCTGTCGGACTTGTACGAATGGGGTTGATCAAGGGACTCGACCTCGAGACGGAAGGCGATGCGATCGCCGTGAAACTGCAGCTGCGGGTGACATCGCCCTGCTGCATGATGGGCCCAAGCTTCACGGCGCAAGCCAAGGAAAAGCTGATGAACCTGCAGGGCATTGGTTCGGTCGAGGTGTCCATCTCGCCGGAGATCGACTGGACGCCCGGGCATATGGCCGCGTCCTATCGCGCGACCCTGAGCGGACCGCGGATCGGCTATCCCGAGACATAGGACGCTCTTGCCTGATCGGAACAGCCTAGGGAGTCTGCATGGCCGAGACGATAAGCGCTGATGGGCCGCGCGCTGCTTCGCTGGCTGACGCGGACGAAGTGTGCAGGCTCGACGCCCGGCAACTGGCCTAGCCTACGCATCGGGATCGCTTTCGCCTGTCGAAGTGATCCACTCCGTCCTGAAACGGGCGGAATTGGTACAGGCGCGGTTCAACGCCTTCACCAGACTGGATTCCGAAAGGCGCGCTGGAAGCAGCGCGCCTTTCGGAACAAAGATGGAGAAGAATCGCACCGCTTTCCCCGGCGGACGGCGTGCCAACGACGATCAAGGACATACTCTGGGTCAAAGGCTGGCCGGTAAGCTATGGAAGCAATACGGTAGACGATCTGGCATGCGCCACCGACGCGCCGGCAGTCGCGCCGCTGCGCCATAGGCTGTCAGATATCCGCTTTCGGGAAATCTGCGGCGTAGGCGAACGGCCGACTTGAGGACTAAAAGCTGCTGTCGCAGGCTCGAGGGTGTATGACTGCTTTTGGGATGTCGTAGTTCGACCTCTTATGTCTCAATTGAGGTCGCTTGCTGCCAAAGGTCACCAGTCGCCACGCAGCGTCGGATTCTGGCTGGTGGTCTTTGCAACCTAATGCCGGAAAAGCGCCCAAAAACGAAAAACGCCCCGCTGCATCGCAGGCGGGGCGTCGCGTTCACAGGGGCATAAGCCCTCGAATTTACTGCAGCAGCGCCTTGATGATCGCGCTGGCCTTGCCGAAATCCATCTGGCCGGGATAACGCTCCTTGAGCACGGCCATGGCGCGGCCCATGTCGCGCAGCCCCTCCGCGCCAATCTCGGCGATCGCCGCCTTCGCCGCCTCGCGCACCTCGTCCTCGCTCATCTGCCTGGGCAGGAACTCGGAGATGATGGCGCTTTCGTCGCGCTCCTGGGCTGCCAGTTCCAGACGGTTGCCGTCTTCGAAGGCCTTGGCCGATTCCTGCCGCTGCTTGACCATCTTGGTCAGGATCTGGAGGATTTCATCATCCGTCACGGCGTCCTTGCCGGCGCCGCGCTGGGCGATGTCGCGGTCCTGGATCGCGGCCTGAATCAGCCTCAATGTCGAGGTGCGGCGCTTGTCGCCAGCCTTCAATGCAGTCTTTAGCGCCTCGGCGAGCGTTGCACGCATGACCATTTCTCCTGAACGTGTCGCAGACAATAGCGCCGATCTGCCACAGCGGCAAACCCGATGACAACGGCCAACTTCCTGATTCTATTCAGAAAAATAATTAGCCGCGAATGCCGCCGCAGTCATTGACCGCAATCAGGCCTTCGCTTATTGTCCGCGCCTTGCAAGGACTTTTTTGGTTTGTGCACGGGGCCCGCCTGACGGTGGTCGTCCGTGCTTTTCGCTGCGCGATATGGCCCCTTGCGAGCCATTCTTCAAGTCGCGGCGCCCGTTACGCAGGAGCATCGCCATGGCCTCAGAGACCGCCCCCTGGGCAACCGAAGTGCCGACCGCCGTTCTGGTTCTGGCCGACGGCACGGTCATCACCGGCCGAGGCCTGGGCGCCACCGGCACGGCCGTTGCCGAAGTGTGCTTCAACACCGCACTGACCGGCTACCAGGAAGTCCTCACCGACCCTTCCTATGCCGGCCAGATCGTCACCTTCACCTTCCCGCATATCGGCAACATCGGCACCAATGACGAGGACATCGAGGACCTGAACCCGGCGGCGCGCTCCGGCGCGGTCGGCGCGGTGTTCAAGGCCGATGTCACCAACCCGTCGAGCTATCGCGCCGCCGGTCATCTCGACCAGTGGCTGAAGCGTCGCGGCATCGTCGCCATGTCCGGCGTCGACACCCGCGCGCTGACCGCGCTGATCCGCGAAAAGGGCATGCCCAATGCCGTCATCGCGCATGCGCCCGACGGCAAGTTCGACATCGACAACCTGAAGGCGCAGGCCCGCGCCTGGTCGGGCCTCATCGGCCTCGACCTTGCCAAGGAGGTCACCTCGGGCCAGTCGTCGTCCTGGACCGAGACGCCGTGGGTGTGGAACGAAGGGTATGGCGAGCGCAACGAAGCCACCATGCACGTGGTCGCCGTCGACTTCGGCGTCAAGCGCAACATCCTGCGCCTGCTCGCCGGCCTCGGCGCCAAGGTGACAGTGGTGCCGGCCAAGACCTCTGCCGAAGACATCCTGGCGATGAAGCCCGATGGCATCTTCCTGTCCAACGGCCCCGGCGATCCGGCGGCGACGGGCGAATATGCCGTGCCCGTCATCAAGGACCTGCTCAAGACCGAATTGCCGGTCTTCGGCATCTGCCTCGGCCACCAGATGCTGGCGCTGGCCCTCGGCGGCAAGACGGCCAAGATGCACCAGGGCCACCATGGCGCCAATCACCCGGTCAAGGACCACACCACGGGCAAGGTCGAGATCGTGTCGATGAACCACGGTTTCGCCGTCGATTCCGACTCGCTGCCCGAGGGCGTGGAAGAAACCCACGTCTCGCTGTTCGACGGCTCCAACTGCGGCATCGCGCTGACCGGCCGTCCAGTGTTCTCGGTCCAGCATCACCCCGAGGCCTCGCCCGGCCCGCAGGATTCGCACTACCTCTTCCGCCGCTTCGCCAACCTGATCCGCGAACGCCAGGGCGAACCCGCACTCGCCGAGCGCTGAGACCAGGCAGGCACCGACAAACAGACAAAAGGCCCCGCGATGCGGGGCCTTTTTCCTTTGCGCTGAAGCCGACCGGATGCTCGCCTATTTCGCAGCGGGAGCGCCGAGGAAGACATTGGCCGCCAGCGCCACCTGCTGCGCTTTCGCCGGGTCGGCGAGGATGCCCATGTGAGTGGTGCCCGACAGCACCAGAAGCTGGCTGCGCGACGGGCCGTTGATGTCGCCATTGGCATGGCCCCCGAGCGCGGCGTGCATCTGGGCGAGATGGCCAAGCGTCACGACGTCGGCATCGCCCGCGACAAGCAGCACCGGCGCCTTGATCCTGGCGAGGTCCGCGGTCCAGTCGAACGGCGTCAGCTCCAGCTGCTTGACCTTGTCGACCAGGGCTGGAAAGTCCGGCCTGGGCGACAGCTTCTGGTACTCCGCCACCACAGGCGCGCCAGTGAACATGTCGGCGCTCAGATGCTGCACCATCTCCTTGTGCCCCGCAGCCAGCCCCTTGTCGCTGGCAGCCGCCGACACCGCGACGATGCGCTCGACGCGATCGGGATGGCGCAGCGCCATCTGCAGGGCGACGTTGCCGCCCATCGAATAGCCCATGACCGACGCCTTCTGCACGCCGAGCCTGTCGAGCAGGCCGGCAACGTCGTCGGCCATCGTCTCGTAGCTGAGCCCGCTGTCGCGGTCGGCGGTGCGGCCGTGGCCCTGCAGCTCGACGGCGATGACCTTGTTCGACCTGGCGAGTTCACCGAGGCTGCTCGACCAGTTGGTCTCGATGGTCATGAAGGCGCCATGGAGCAGCACCAGCGGCGGCCCCTCCCCCTGGATCTGATGATGCAGTTCGAGCGGCGCTGCCTGCTGGGCCGAAAGCGTTGCCGGTGCCATGGTGGAAAAAAGGGCGAGCAGGGCCGCGCCCGCACGTGCCAGCGTTGTGTTCATTGTGGTTCCTGTCCTGGGAATAGTGTCTTGGGGATGAGCGATCCCGTCCGGCCGCCAAACGGCCGGCTGGGTCACGATTGCGAAGGTTGAGCGGTGCCGTCCGGCCGCCATGCGGCCGGCTGGCTCACGATTGCGATAGGGGAATGCCGGCCGGAGCCGGCGAAGATCAGGCGGAGACGAGCTCGCCGAGCAGCTCTTCGAGCTGGTTCATGCTTTCCTGCGCGCCGGCTTCCATGCCCGAGGCGACCATGCCGTCGCGGTCCTCGATGCTGTCGAAGCGGGTGACGCCGCTGTAGTGGGTCTTGCCGTCCTTCTCCTCGAAACGATGGGTCTCGATGACAGTCTTGTCTTCGAACATACCCTCGAGCGCGAAGGTGTTGACCAGCTTCTCCGGCTCGTCGACCTCGATATATTTGCCGATGAAGGCAAAGACGGTGCCATCTGGCGTGGTCTGCTCGAAGCGCCATTCGCCGCCGGGGCGGACGTCGAGCTTGATCACTCTGGTCGCGCCCATGGCGCGCGAGCCCCACCAGCGCGCCACATGTTCGGGCCGGGTCCAGGCCCGCCACACCAGCGTCCGCGGCGCATCGAAGGTGCGGCTCATGCGGATGACCGGCTCGCCTTCCGGCGTCTCGACAAGCATCTTGTTCATGTCACTTCCCTTTCGTGTCTCGTGAAATCACTGCTTTTTGGTGTCGTCGCCGCGCTGCATGTCGGCGAGATAGGCATCGAGCTGGTCGAGATTGTCGCGCCACAGCCCGCGATAGGCGCCGACCCAGCCGTCGATGTCCTGAAGCGGGCCGGCCTGAAGCTTGCAGTAGCGGTACTGCGCGTCCTTCTCGCGGGCGATCAGGCCGGCATTCTCCAGCACCTTGATGTGCTTCGACACCGCCGCCAGGCTCATCTGATGCGGCGCGGCGAGCTCGCCGACGCTGGTCTGCCCCTGGGCGAGACGCGCCAGGATGGCGCGCCGCGTCGGATCGGCCAGGGCGGCGAAAGTGAGGGACAGGGCATCCGTTGCCATTCATTCAACTCCTAAGTTATCAACTTATTGGTTGAATACAAAACGTCGAAACGGATGTCAACCAATTGGTTGAATAAACTTCGGGGGCAAAGATTTCTGGCCGAATGCGGCTCTGCTGTGCCGGCCCGGCCTCAGCGCCTTCAGTCGTTGCGGGCCAGCGCTCGACCCTGAACACGAACACCGCCAACGCCATGGCGATGAAGATGCCGCCCAGCACATAAGGGGCGGCGGCAAAATGCACCGGGCTGCCGGGTCATTTGGGGCGGTGCCCCGCCCCCAGGCACGGATGCCTGTCAGCCGATCAGCCGCAGCAGATTCAGGCTGCCGATCTGTGCGGCCGCCGCCTGCCCCAACCCGGCGCGCTCGATCGCCGCGGCGAAGATCTCGCGCACCGGTCCCTCGTTGACGATCGGCCAGTCGCTGCCGGCCAGCACGTTGTCGACGCCCAACACGTCGACGGCAGCGCGGATGATCGCCGGGTCGAAGCCCATCGTGTCGACGAAGACATTGCGGCGCAGCAGCGCGGCAACGTCTTCGTCTTCTTCAGCCCCGAAGCCCGAAAGCAGCAGGATGCCGCCGATGGCCAATGCCGTCACCACCACCTTGAGCCCAGGCAGTTCGCGCAGCACGCCCGAGCGGACCAGCGCGGCAAGTGCTGCCGAGTTGATGGTGCCGCGCGCCAGAAGCGCGCCGGCGCGGCCGAGCGGCGCAAGCTGGCTGGTCAGCGGCTGGGGATTGACCGGATGCAGGAACACCGGCACGCCGAGTTCGGCGGCGGCGGCAAGTGTCGGCCGCGCCTGCGGCGCATCGATCAGCAGGTCGCCCTTGGCGCTTTCGACGAAGACGCCGCGCAGCCCGAGTTGTCTGACGGCGCGGACCAGTTCGACCGCACCGCGCTCGCCATCATAAGCGTCGACGCTCGCCAGCCCATGCAGCTTGCCGGGATGGCGCGCGACCAGCGCCGCCAGCTGGTCGTTGATGCGCCTGAAGCTGTCATGGGGCACCGTGCCGTCGGGACCGGCGAGGAAGGTCGCCGGCGTATTGACCACCCTGCCCGCGAGATCGCCGGCCTCGATCTCCTGCAGCAGCGCGCGCTCGTCGACGATCAGGCTGTTGATCCGCTGCCATTGGGCGAGCCTTGGACCGCTCAGCCCGCTGGTGTTGGTGAGCTCCCAGCTTGGGTCGACATAGTGGCTGTGGAAGTCGATGATTTCAGGCGCGGCAAGGGTCATGGTTCAGCTTTCTGGAAAACAGTCATTGTCTGGGCGCCGCCGCCTGGACCTTGCCCTCGGCCTCGGCGATGGCGAATTCCAGCGCCCGGGCTTCGTCGCAGCCGTCGGGGCAGAGATAGGCGAGCTTGTCGAGATTGGCGCGAGCCCGGTCGAGCTTGCCCTGGGCGAGAAACAGCTCGCCCTGATATTCGAGCGCGCCCTTGTGGTCGGGGTCGTAGTACAGCGCCTGGCGGTACCATTTCTCGGCCTCGTCGGTGCGGCCGACATGGCGCAGGCTGAAGGCCAGAAGGTTGTAGAGATCGGCGTGCTGGTGCGTCTCGACCAAGGTCGTCAGCTCCGCGATCGCCGCATCGTAGCGCTCGGTGTAGATCTCGCGGCGGATGGCGGTGAGGTCGGGCAGCTCGCTCGCAGGCGGCGTGTCGGCCGCACCGGCCGGCGACAGGAACACCAGCGCCAGCGCGATTGCAGCCAGAGGAAGTCCCGGCCACGACCCCGTCACGCCGCTTTCTCCATGGCATAGGCGTCCATGTCGAGCAGGATCTGGCGGCGCACGTCGGCGAAGGCGTGGCTGGCACGGTCGCGCGGCCAGGGCAGGTCGACGCGGATGTCGGAGGCGATGCGGCCGGGGCCGGAATGCATGACGATGATGCGGTCGGAGAGATAGATCGCCTCCTCGACGTCGTGCGTCACCAGAAGCATGGTCACCTTCTCGGCCTTCCAGATGCGCAGGAGCTCTTCCTGCAGGCGCAGCCTGGTCAGCGCATCGAGCGCGCCGAGAGGCTCGTCGAGCAGTAGCACCTCGGGCCGGTAGACGAGCCCGCGGGCAATGGCCGCGCGTTGCGACATGCCGCCCGAGAGCTGGTGCGGATAGACCGTCTCGAAGCCCTTCAGCCCGACCAGTTCGATATGCTCGCGCACCGACTGGCGCCGCTGCTCGGCCGGCCAGCCGGAATTCTCCAGCGCCAGGTCGACATTCTGTTCCAGCGTCAGCCACGGCAGCAGGCGGTGGTCCTGGAAGACGATGCCACGCCCCAGGCTGGTACCGGCGATGCGCTCGCCGTCGAGCAGGATCTGGCCCTGGTAGTCGCCGTCGAGGCCGACGACCAGCCTGAGCAGTGTCGATTTTCCGCAGCCGCTCGGACCGACGATGCTGATGAACTCGCCCGGCGAGACCTTGAGATTGACGTGGTCGAGAACCCTGAGTTCCTGGTTGTCGACCACGTAGGATTTGGAGACGTCCCTGAGTTCCAGGCTGCCGCGCTCAGTCATGATGAACCTCGATTGCTGTGTCCGATCCGGCCGCAGCAATGGCGACGGCCGGATCGTTGGATGTTGGTCTTGGAAGACAGTCAGAACGACCGCAGCGCCTCTTCGAGGTAGCTGTTGTCGGCCCATTTGCGGCTGTCGAAATCCTTCTCGACATAGCCGTGCTCGACCAGGAACTTCTTCTGGATGTCGAGGCCGGCCAGGTTCTGCGGCGACAGCGACAAAAGGAAGTCGGTGCCCGAGATGGCTGCCGCCGTGTCGGCCACCGTCTGGTGGTAGGTCACCCGGTTGAGGATCTCGGCCGCCGCCTCGCGGTTCTGGTTGATCCAGCGCGCCGCGCGGATCGCCGCGCGCAGGAAGGCAACGACGATGTCGCGGTTTTCCCTAGCGAAGTCGGTGTTGACGGTCAGCGCATAGGGGCTGTTGGCAACCTGCAGCGTCCAGTCGGGATAACGCGAGAAGTCCTCGATGGCCTTGAAGGCGCCAGAGCGTTCCAGCGCCTGGCCCCGGCCGTGGCTGGTGTAGACCGCATCGACCTTGCCTTCCTTCAGCGCATTGACCTCGGGCGTGTAGAACAGGTCGGTGCGGCGCTGGGCCCACAGCTCCGAAGGCCGGCTGGCGTGGCCGAAGCCCTTGTCCTCATGGGTGACGTCGATCAGCTCGACGTCGGCGCGGCTGAGCCCGGCCAGCCGCAGCGCAACCAGGATGCCGCGCTCGGAGGTGGCGCGCCACCAGTCGACCTTGCCCGTGTTCAGGCTCTTGGAGATGCCGAAGCGACGGCCCTTGAGGTCGGCGACCGACGCGATGTCGGCATCCGCGCGGACCAGGATCTGGCCGCCGTGATGCGAGGCGGTCAGGCCCAGCAGCGTCGTGTCGGTCACATCGGCCTTGGCCCAGATCGACGGAATATTGCCGCCGTCGCGGAAGAGATGATCCAGCTGGTGGCCGAAATGAGGGAGATAGCCCAGCTCCGGCGGCAGGGCGCGGAGGTAGGATAGCTTGGCGCCGACCTTGCGAAACTCTTCCTCGATCCAGCCCAGCTCCTGGGCCACGTTGGAGGCCACGAATGTCGGGCAGATGGTGTAGTAGGCCTCGCGGGCGTCGACCTCGACGCTCTTGGTTGCGGGATTTCGTTCCAGAACTTCGACCATGATTTGTCCTTTCGCTTGGTTGGTGGGGGATCAGAGAGACGCCAGCGCTTCCTCGAGGAAGGATGCATCGGCCCATTCGGCGACATCGAAGTCGTTGCGGATGTAGCCGTGGGCCTTCAGGAAGTTCTTCTCGATGGTGAGGCCGGCGAGGTTCTGCGCCGACAGGTTCGGCACCAGATCGTAGGCGCGCAGGGCACGGGCGATCTCGGAGGCGTCGGGGTAGATCGTGGTGCGCTGGAACACCTCGGCTGCGGCATCCGGATTGGCGTTGATCCAGCGCCCGGCACGGATGGCGGCGCGCAGGAAGGCCACGACGACGTCCCGGTGGGTGTCGGCGAACTCCTTGGAGATGGTGATGGTGCGCGGCGCGTTGGCGATCTTCAGCGTCCAGTCTGGATAAAGGTCGAGATCGTCGATGACCTTGAACCGGCCGCTGGCCTCCAGTCGCTTGGCGTTGCCGACCGAATAGTCGTAGATCGCGTCGATCCGGCCTTCGAGCAGGGCGCGCGCCTCGCGGCTGTGGGTTCCCGAAACCAGCGCGTCGAGATCGGTGTGGCGCTGGGCCCAGATGCCGGCCGGCGTGCGCGCCGGTACCTCCTTGTGGCTGTCGCGGTCCTCGATATCGACCCATTGCACATCGGCGCGGCCAAGGCCGTGCAGCGCCAGCGCCGCCAGGATGCCGTGCTCTGACGTGGCGCGGCGGTGATCGATCTTCTCGGTGCGCAGGCTCTTGTAGATGCCGAAGGCGCGGCCCTTGAGATCGGCGACGCGATAGATGTCGTCATTTGCCCTGACGATGATCTTGCCGGCCGGCTGGGCCTGGGTCAGGCCGATCAGCACGGTGGGCCTGAGATCGGCCTGGGCCCACACCGCCGGGCTGTTGCCGCCATCGCGGATCAGCCTGTCGGAGGAATGGTCGTAATGCGGCTTCCAGGCGTCCTCGTCGGCGAGCGACCGGAGATAGGTGGCGGATGCCCCTACCCTTGCCAGCTCGTCGTCGATCCAGCCGAGTTCGAGGGCCACGTTCGACGCCACCAGAACCGGGCAGATGGTGTAGAGCAGTTCGCGCGAGGCGGCGTTGGCGACGTCGGTCGCGGACGGCTTGAAGTTGGTTCCCATGTCAGTCTCCTCGATGATTGAGTGGTGTTGGCGCGGCGCTGCTGCCGGTCAGCCGTCGAAGCCCTGCTTCCAGCGCAGGAGGTGGCGCTGCAGAAGCGCCATGGAGCGGTCGATGAAGAAGCCGACGACACCGATCACCACCATGCAGACCAGCAGCTGGTCGGTCATGAGCAGCGACTGGGCGCGGAAGATCAGGTAGCCGACGCCTTCCATGCCGCTCAGGCCCTCGGCCACCACCACCAGCGCCCAGGCAAGGCTGGCGCCGTAGCGCACGCCGACCAGGATGGAGGGCATGGCGCCGGGAATGATGACCTTGCGGATGAGCTGCCAGCGCGTCAGCGTCAGCACGTTGGCGAGTTCGATGTAGTTCTTCTCGACGCCGCGGATGCCCTGCAGCGTGTTGAGGAAGACGGGGAAGAACACCGTCTTGGTGATGACCACGATCTTGGCCGCGGGGCCGATGCCGACCCACAGCACGATCAGCGGCAGCCAGGCGATGCCGGGAATGTGGCGGATGCCGTCGAGCGTCGGCCCGAGCACCTTTTCGACCGTGCGCGACAGGCCGGCGGCAATGCCAAGCCCGATGCCCAGCACCGAGCCATAGACGAAGGCCTGGGTGACGATGTTGATGCTGGCCAGGAAATCGAGGTGGAAGCTCTGCTTGTTCACCATGTCGAAGAACGACAGCAAGGTGGTGGACGGCAGCGGCAGGAAGATCGGCGACACCCATGCGCGCTGCGAGGCCAGTTGCCACAACGCCAGCACCGCAAGGGGAATGATCAGGCCGATGCCGATGTTGCGCAGCCGGTTGGGGGCCGCGCCTGCTTCGAGGCGTTTTTCCGCCGGCCTGGCGCGCGCAGCCTCCGGCCGTGCGTTCACGGTGGTGACGCTCATGGTGGTTCTCCAGTCATTTCAGGAAGGGCGTCGGCCCGCTCGGGGCCGACGAGGCAAGAGGATCAGTTGTAGACGGAGTACTGACCGCCCTTGAAGAAACGCGCGTCGACGAACTGGTTGATCGTCTCGTCGGAGAGGTGGCGCTCGGCGAGGATTTCGTCGCCCGCATCGATGTAGAACTTCTGGAACTTGCGGATCGCCTCGCGGGCGTTGTCGGCCGATTCCTCGCCGTGCATGAATTCGAAGGACGACGGATCGGTGATCTGGAACTTGGCGATGTTGACCGGCACGCGCAGTTCCTCGGCGATGATGTCGGCCGACTCGTCGACATGCTCCTGGATCCAGGCCTTGGTGCGCTCATGGGCAACGAGGAATGCCTGGATGGCCTCCGGATAGGCCTCGACGAAAGGCTTCATGGCGAAATAGGACACCCGGCCGGCGGAATTGACATAGACGCCGTCGTCGGGGCTGCGGCCGATCACCTTGACCTCGCCCGACAGCCACAATGCCGCCGAGGCCGGCAGGGCGATGTGGGTGGCGGTGGCGTCGATCGCCCCGCTCAGCAGGGCGGCCGAGGTGGCGGCGCTGTTGGTGATGGTCTCGTAGCGCACCGCGCCCTTGCGGATGCGGGTGTCGAGCGGCACGCCGGCCTTTTGCAGGATCTCGGTCGGCGAGGTCCAGCCGCAGCCGACGCGGCTGCCGCCAAACTTCTTGTCCTTGAGGTCGGCGACCGTATTGATCGCCGCGTCCGCCTTGGCCAGGACCGGGGTGCGGAACTTGTCGGAAGCCGTCGACTGCCAGACGATGACGGCATCGATGCCGTTGGCCTTGTGCACGGTCGCCGGGTACATCATGCGCTGGGCGATGGCGAGGCCGCCGCGGTCGAGCAACGCCGCCTCCGCGCCCGACAGTTCAGCCGTGCCCGGATTGATCAGGTTGATGTCCTTGATGCCGATCTTGGCGAACTCTTCCTGGATGAAGCCCTTCTTCAGGCCGACCACCGTCCACGCCGCCTTGGGCAGGTTGATGAAGTCGAGCGTCTCCTTGGCCTGCGCCGGCTGCGTGCCGGCCTGGAAGGTCAGGGCGCCTGCCACGGTAAAGGCAAGCGCGCCCGCCAGCCCCAGCAGTTTCGATCGAATACACATTGTCGTCTCCATTTTTCACCAGCCGGCGAACCCGGATGGGGCCGCCCGAAATCTGTGATTGCGAGACTATTTTGCTGTCGATTTCAGTCAATCTGACCACAGGGAGGCGACAGGATAAGCAAAATCATTTCAAATATCCGGAGAATTTTGAAAACTCAGCGCATTATCACGGCATCAACACGTTGAAGAATTCTAGATGCGATACGTTTTGCGTATTAGATCGCGGAATTTACATAACCATTAAAGAATTTATTGCAGCCGGAGAAGCTATTGTTTCCAAAAGCAGGAAAGAGCCTGGGCTAGAACAGCATCGAAGATCATCAACCGCTGCATGAAGGTGGCGACCATGCCTCACCCTGCCGGCATCTCCGACGCGCCCGCCGACCGGCGGAAGATCCGCATTTCGCCCACAGGCAAGGCAGGTGCCCGCACAGCACTTGTCCGCACCGCCCTGGGCTGCGTCATGGCGCTTGCCGCGATGGCGACGGTGCCGCAGGCGGTGGCGAGCGCCGGCGACGGCGCTTTGCGCATCGGTGTCACCCATATCCCGCCGCCGCCCGGACCGAGCGACATCAGGCTCTATACGCCCGAGGGTTTCGACGTGCTTCTGGCCCGCAAGATCGCCGCGGCTCTGGATCGGCCGCTGGAGCTCGTCGAAGTCGATGCCAACGAGGACGACGCGCTGGCCGCAGGTGCGGTCGATGTCGTGCTGGCCCGCCGCGGCGACAACGACGCACAGCCCGAGAAAACCCGCATCATCAGGAGCGGCTTCCGCTCGGCTGCGACGGTGGCAATGCGCACCGACACCACCATCCACGGCTGGGACGACCTTGCCGGCCGCACCGTGTGCATCTCGCGCGGCAATGCGGAAGGCGTGCGGCTGGCCGAAGCCTACCACGCCAACATCCGCCTCACCGAAGCGCCCGCGCGCGGCCTCGTGCAGGTCAGGACCGGCGGCTGCGACGCCGCCATCCACGACGAGGTGCTGCTCCGGCCGCTGTTCGGTGAGACCGGCTGGCAGAAGTTCTCCGCCACGCTTCCCCCGCTCGAGGAGACGGAACTGGTGGCCCTGCTTGCCACCGACCAGCCCCGCCTGAGCGACGAGGCGGTGTCGACCCTTGCCCGAACGGTTACATCCCCCAACTGGCCCGGCCTCGGCCGCAAATGGGCCGAGAACGTCGCCTTCGAGGTCTATCTCGACCAGGACGCCCCCGACTGCCATTGAAAGCCCGGACACCCATGCTGAAATCCCTCTACCTCACCCTTGGCCTGCTCACAGCCGTGGCGCAGGCGACATGGCCGCATGCCGTAAGTGCGGCGCAGGCGTCGACCGATCTCGCCATTGGAGGTCCGTTCGCGCTGACCACCCAGAAAGGGACGCGCCTGTCGGACGCCGATCTTCGCGGCAAGCCTTACGCGCTGTTCTTCGGCTTCACCCATTGCCCAGAAGTCTGTCCGACGACGCTGTTCGAGTTGGCCGGCGCGGTCGCCGAAATCGGCCCCGCCGCCGACGGCCTCAACGTCGTGTTCGTCACCGTCGACCCCGAACGCGACACGCCGGAATATCTGGCCTCCTATCTCGGCACCTTCGACCACCGCTTCATCGGCCTGCGCGGTACGCCCGACGAGATTGCGACGGTGGCGCGGGCCTTCAAAGCCACCTATCGCAAGGTGCCGCTGGAAGGCGACGACTACACCATGGACCACACGGCGATCGTCTATCTGATGGACGCCGAGGGCCGTTACGTCGACAGGATCGAATATCTCGCCCCCCACGAGGTGCAGGTCGAAAAGCTCAAGCGCCTGCTCGGCGCCGGCAAGTAAGATTGCGGGCCTGCCCGCCCATCAGGAGAACCACCCATGCCCTTCCCCCTGTCCATCGCCGCGAACGACCAGACCGCCAACCAGGCGGCGAGGCTGGCCGAGGCGCGCTACCGCCAGGACCAGGACCAGGACCTGGGTACGGCGCACTGGAACGAGACCGTCGAGACGCTGCTGTCGCACCGGAGCGTGCGGTCCTATCTGCCGACCGCCGTGCCCGCGTCGGTGGTCGATCTCGCCGTCACCGCGGCGCAGTCGGCGCCGACCTCGTCGAACCTGCAGGCCTGGAGCGTGATCGCCGTCGAGGATCCCGGGCTCAAGTCCCGGCTCAACGCGATTTCCGGCGACCAGCGGCATGTCGAGGCGGCCCCCCTGCTGCTCGTCTGGCTGGCTGATCTCGCCCGCATCCGCACCCTGACCACCGAACGCAGCCGCCCCTCCGAAGGGCTCGACTATACCGAAAGCCTGCTGCTGGGCGTGATCGACACCGCCCTTGCCGCCCAGAACGCGCTGACGGCATTCGAGTCGCTCGGCTTCGGCACCTGCTACATCGGCGCCATCCGCAACCACCCCGAACAGGTCGCTGAACTGCTCGGCCTGCCGCCAGAGGTGCTGCCGGTGTTCGGCATGACAGTCGGCTATCCCGATCCGAAGGTCGCCACCGACATCAAGCCGCGCCTGCCACGCCGCACCGTGCTGCATCGTGGACGCTACAATGCCGCCAATGCCGGCGACCTCGCCGCCTATGACGCGACGATGCGCGGCTTCCAGCAGGAGCAGTCGCTGCCGCTGATCGACTGGACCGAACTGGTCAGCCGGCGCATCGGCACGGCAAAGGCGTTGAAGAACCGCGAGAACATCCGCGCCGCGCTGCTGCAGCTCGGCTTCAAGCTGAAATAGGCGCTCCAGCGCCCTCATAGCCCCGGGTCGGACGAAAGGCAGCAGGCGAAAACTGGCGTTCGCCGCGTGCTTTGCCCTGTTCGACGCGGGGCTGACGCTTACGCAGATCACGGACCTGACGGTCGGCCCGTCGCTGGATCGATCGGCGAACTGGACGCCCGGCTGTGGCGGCACCGCTTCAGGCACGCGGTCAGCACCCGCGACCTCTAGCCTGAAAACTCGGGAAATTCGCCTGCCACGCCGGGAATGGCGCTGGCGGCGAGGCCGCCGCGCAGTTCCGCACTTTCCCGACGCAGCCAGTCGAGCAGCAGTTCGATCCTGGGCTGGCGCGCCTTATGGGCGGCGGCGACGAAATGATAGGCGAGCTCCAATTGCTGTGGCTTGCCCAGCGGCGCCACCAGCCGCCCGGCACGCAGGTCGGCCTCGGCCAGGCGCAGTTTCGCCAGCGCCAGCCCCTGCCCGGCGACAGCGGCATCGAGCACCATCGACGACAGGTTGAGTTTCAGCCCGCGCTCGGAATAGCGCACGGGAATGCCCTGCGAACGCAGCCAGCTGCTCCAGCCCGAATGATCGGGGTCGTACTCGGCCCCCTCCTCGTGCAGCAGCGGCAGCCCCTGCAGCGAACGCGTGCGCGGCCCGAGATCGTAGTCGTCGGCGAAATCCGGGCTGCACACCGGCACCACCGCCTCGGGAAACAGCGTCACCACGAACAGGCCGGGATAGGCGCCCCGACCGAAGCGGATGGCGCAGTCGGTCTCGTCGCGTTCGACATCGGCGATCTCGCTGGTCGCCTTGACCTCGATCTCGACGCCCGGAACCGCCTGTCGGAAACCCTCCAGCCTGGGGATCAGCCACTTGGTGGCGAAGGACGGCGGCACCGATATGCGGATCGTCGCCTTCTCGTCGCCGCCGGAAAGACGCGCGATCGATTCCAGCATCGCCTCGAAGGCGTCGGTCAGCCCCGGTTCCAACGCCTTGCCCGCTGTCGTCAGGGTCATCTGGCGGTTGCTGCGTACGAACAGCTGCTGGCCGAGATGCTCCTCGAGCAGGCGAACCTGCTGGCCGATGGCGGCGGAGCTGACATGCAGCTCCTCCGCCGCCCGGGTAAAGCTGAGATAGCGCGCCGCCACCACGAAGGCGCGCAGCGACGTCAGCGGCGGCATCCGCGCCAGCGTCGGCAGCTTCGACGAACGCCGCAAATTCCCGCTCAATAACCCGCCTTCCGCTGCTGTCCCGCTTGCCGTCCCTGGCTGCACTCTAATGTCTACTAATTTTGTATATTAAAGCAGAGCGGCCGGCCGCACCGAAGCAACGTCATCCTCCGTGCACCGGCCGAGGTGGAATGTTTTGCCGAAAACCGGTGCCTGTGGCGGCGGGCGGATCATCGTCCGGCCTTGTAGAGCGCGGCTGGCGCCTCCTTCAGGGCGACGCGCTGATCGAAGCGGAAATACATCATGTGTCCGCCATCGAGCACGTCAAGGCGAACGAGCCTGGCCCCGGTGAGCGTTGGGCACCTGGCCGACGAGATAGCTCGAGATCATGTAAGGGAGGCCGGTCCAACCGCTGAGATCAGCACCTCCATAGCCGGTTCAGGGTGCGGGCGTGCTGCAGGTCGCCCATCACCCCGATAGAACCCTGCCGCGTCGGGCCCGTGCCGAAATCCCAACTGCCGGCGATCTCGCGAAGGCGGTGCGTTACGGCACCGCCCTGCCCTCGCTGGCCTCGAGGATCGCAAACCATTGCTGGCGGTCGAGCGTGACGTCGAGGGCGCGTGCGAGCGTTGCCAGCCGGGCAGGCTTCATCGTGCCGAGCACCGGCACCAACCGCGCCGGATGGCGCAGCAGCCAGGCGATGGCGACAGCCCCGATGTCATTGACGCCGGTCTCGGCGGCAACCTGGGTCAGCGCCGCCCGCACCTTGTGCTCGCGCGCGCCGTCGCCTGAAAACAGCGAGCCACCGCCCAGCGGCGACCAGATCATCGGCTGATAACGCAGCCTTTGCGCATGGTCGAGGCGGCCGTCGGTCAACGCTGAGGTCTCCAGCACCGAATGCTCGATCTGGTTGGTGACAAGAGGAATGGACAGGCGCGAGGCCAGGAGGTCGAACTGCGAGGGCGAAAAATTGGAAACGCCGACAGCACGCACCTTGCCCGCCGCCACCAGCTTCTCAAGGGCTGCCGCCGTCTCGTCCGCATCCATCAGCGGATCCGGCCTGTGGATCAAAAGAAGGTCGAGATAGTCGGTGCCGAGGTTCTTCAGCGAGCGCTCGGCGGAAGCCACGATGTGGGCAGCGCTTGTGTCGTAGAACTTCAGCCGGTTGTCCGGCCGGTTGGCCGATTTCAGCATGATGTCGCATTTGCTGATCAGCTGGATGTCGTCGCGGCGACCGCTCCAGCGCGCCAGGCCGGCGCCGAAGGCAGCCTCCACCTCGTAATTGCCATAGATGTCGGCATGGTCGAAGCTGGTCAGGCCGAGGTCGGCGGCCGTGCCGATAAGCCGGGCCACGTCCTCGGCCGACGGCTTGCCCTCGTCGAGCAGCCGCCACGCGCCAAAGACCAGCCGCGACAGCACGGGTCCGCCGGCCGCGAGTTCGATCTGCCGTGCAATAGCCATCCGTCACCTCCTCCAATGGCCGTCCCCTTTTCCAAGGGCCGTCCCCTCTTCCAAGAAAATGACGCCCCGGTTGGCCGGGGCGTCGCAACGTCGTCGCAATCAGGGCCTTTGGGCCTCAGATCGGCCTCAGATCGGATTGTTGAACGTGTCGCAGTCCGACAGCTTGCCGCTCTGGAAACCGCGGGCGAACCAGCGCTGGCGCTGGGCCGAGGTGCCGTGGTTGAAGCTTTCGGGCACGACATAGCCCTGCATGCGCTTCTGCAGCGTGTCGTCGCCGATCTGCTGGGCGGCGTTCAGCGCCTCTTCGACGTCGCCCTGTTCGAGCAGGCCCTTCTGGTCGGTGAAATGGCCCCAGACGCCGGCGAAGCAGTCTGCCTGCAGCTCGACGCGCACCGACATGGCGTTGGCGTCGGCCTCGCTCATGCGCTGCCGCATCTGGTTGAACTTGGGCAGGATGCCGGTGAGGTTCTGGACGTGGTGGCCAACCTCGTGGGCGATCACATAGGCCTGGGCGAAATCGCCGGCGGCGCCGAACTGCTTGGCCAGCTGGTTGAAGAAGGAGGTGTCGAGATAGACCTTCTGGTCGCCGGGGCAATAGAACGGGCCCGACGCCGCCGAGGCGAAGCCGCAGGCCGACCGCACCTGGCCGGAGAACAGCACCAGCCTGGGCTCCTGGTATTTCAGGCCCTCGGCCTGGAAGATGCCGTTCCAGGTGTCTTCGGTCTCGGCCAGCACGGTGCGAACGAACTGGGTCATCTCGTCATTGGCAGGCGCGCCGCCCTGGCTGACCTGGCCGCCGCCGCCCGACATCGAGCCGTCGCCGCCATCAAGCACCTGCATCGGATCGATGCCGCAGGCGCGCAGCGCAAAGAACAGGATCACCAGGATGATGATGCCCGACAGTCCGCCGCCGCCGACGCGCGGTCCGATCGGCAGGCGTCCGCCGCCCCCGCCGAACCCGCCGCCCATGCCGCCGCCGCCATCCTGGCCGCGCACGTCTTCGATGTTGTCGCTCTGGCGGCGGCCTCTCCAGCGCATAGGCAATCCCTCGATGCTTCGTTGCGGCGGAAACGACGGCAATGTGCTTCCGGTTCCCAAGGATTATCGCAACGGTTGCAGCAAGTCACAGGATTTCTGACCCTTGCCGACAGCCGTCACGAAGCCATCGCCGGCTTGCGCCATCTGGGCCATGCGGCGATGGTGATGGCCCGCAGCAGCCATTCCAGAGGCCCATAGGCGAAGCGCCCCATCCACCAGCGGCTCAGCACCAGCTGGCAACCGAACAGCGCAACCGCAACCGCCGCGCCGCCCAGCGGCGACACCTCGCCCATCAGCCTGAAGCCATAGGCGTAAAACAGCACCGAACAGACCAGCGACTGCAGCAGATAGTTGGACAGCGCCATGCGCCCGGCCGGCGCCAGGAGCCGCGGCACGGCCTTGAAGCGCTCGAAGACAAGCATCGCCAGCGCCACATAGGCGCCGGTCAGCAGCGGCGCGGTGGCGAGCCCGATCGCCAGCCCCGGCAGCTCCCAGAAGGTGCCGACCAAATAGATCGAGCAGAAGGCATAGGCGGCGGCACCCGGCAGGCCGACGAGCAGCCCGGCCACCAGCAGACGCCGCATCAGCGGCCTGTAGTCGTCGAGCCTGACGAACAGCTCGCGCTTGCCGGCCACCAGCCCAACCAAAAACATCGCCAGCGCGCATGGTCCCTGCATCAGCCCGATCACCACCCAGACGGTGCCGAGCTCCTGGAGATGCTGGCCGACGACTGTCGACGGCGAGCCGCGATAGGCGGCCATTGCCGCTTCGCCTTCTGCCCGCGCGGACGCCAGATCGATCGCCACCGGATCGAGCGCTGCCAGCGTGCTCAGCGCCGCCCAGGCCAGCGCCGTCACCGCGACCAGCCAGAAGGCAAGCCGGAGCGCCGTTCGCTCCTCGATATCGCGCAGCACCAGCAGCACCATGCCGAGCACGGCATAGGTGGTCAGGATGTCGCCGTGGAACAGCAGGATGGCATGCAAAAGCCCGATGGCCCACAGTCCGGCCTGCCGCCGCAGCAGCCTCGGCACGAAGGCCTCGCCGGCGCGCTCGGCCGACTGCATCTGCAAGGTAAAGCTGTAGCCGAACAGGAACGAGAACAGCAGGTAGAACTTGGTCTCGAACAGCAAGGCGATCACGAACTGCACCATCTTGTCGAGCGGTGCGGAAAAGGCGGGATCGGCGACGCCCAGCCCGTAGAAGGGCGAGGAGAATGCGGTGATGTTGACGACGAGAATGCCGAACAAGGCGAAGCCGCGCAGCGCATCGACATTGACGATGCGCTCCTGCCTGGTCGGCTTCAGGGCAAGCGTACTCATGATTTGGTGCTCTCCGTCTCGGCCTGCGGCCGCATGTTCTCGGTCTCGGCCTGCGGCCGCATGCTCTCGGTCTCGGCCTGCGGCCTCGGGCTCTTGGTCTAGGCCTGTGGCCTCAGGTAGCGGCCAAGCAAGGTCCGCATGGTCTTGTGGTGGTTCTCAGGCTTGAAGTCGGGATCGACGGCGACGCGGTTGAACACGCCGTCGACAAGGGCCGCGATCCAGGTCGCGGTGTCGGCGATGTCGAGCGTCGGATCGACCTGGCCGCGCGCACCAGCGTCGGTCAAAAGCTGTTCCAGTGCCGCCCTCAGCTCGCGGTCGTTGCGTCCGACCCGGGCGGCGATCGTCGGCTCGCGGCCGGCCTCGGCCGAGATCTCCAGCGCCAGTGACGCGAAATCGACGTCGCCAGCCAGGTCCAGCACCACATCCATGAACTCGACCAGCGCACCATAAAGATCGTCGCGCGCGCCGAGATCGCGGAAGAAGGCCGCCGTCTCCTCCCCTTCCTGGTCGACGATGGCGCCGATGATCGCCTGCTTGTTGGGAAAGTAATGGAACAGGTTGCCCGGGCTCATGCCGACGGCGGCGCAGATCTCGGCCGTGCTCGTCTGGTGAAAGCCCTTCTTGGCAAAACACGCCTTGGCCGCGTCGAGGATAGCTTGCCGCCTCGCCGCGTGCTTTTCGGGATCGACCTTCCGCATCTTTTTTTCATCATTAATTAATAGACTAGTCGATCTATTAACTGGCACGACGAACGGAGTCAACCGGCGCGGCCGCGCCGGAGACCGGCCCGTTCAAATCCCCGCGGCCGGGGGCTTGCCAAACCGCCGCCTTGCGGTATTCTTGCAAATGAATTGCAACTGCGACTAGGAAACTCAGGTGGACTCCTACACCCGGCCGGCCGAAGACACTGAAGGTTGGCGGACGGCGCGAGGCGAAGGGTCGCTCTCCGATGTCCACCGTTCGGTCGCCGTCCGCAGCGACGGCCCGACCTGGCGCAAGGCCGCCGCCTTCATCGGCCCCGGCTATCTCGTCGCCGTCGGCTACATGGATCCCGGCAACTGGGCGACGTCGATCGCCGGCGGTTCGAAGTTCGGCTACACGCTTTTGTTCGTGGCGCTCGTCTCCAACGTCATGGCGATCGTCCTGCAGGCGCTCTGCGCCCGCCTCGCCATCGGCTCCGGCCGCGACCTCGCCCAGGCCTGCCGCGATGCCTTCCCGCGCCCGGTCGCCTTCGTGCTGTGGTTCATGGCCGAAGTCGCCATCATCGCCACCGACATCGCCGAGGTCATCGGCACGGCCATCGGCCTCAACCTCATCTTCGGCATTCCCCTCGAACTCGGCGTGATCATCACCGCCCTCGACGTGTTCCTGATCCTCTATCTGCAGAAGCTCGGCTTCCGCTGGGTCGAGGCGCTGATCATCACGCTGTTGGGCGTCATCGCCGTCTGCTTCGCCATCCAGGTGGCGCTTGCCGACCCGAACTGGGGCGCCGTCGTCACCGGCTTTGCGCCGACGACCGAGATCGTCACCAATCCCGAGATGCTCTATCTCGCGCTCGGCATTCTCGGCGCCACCGTCATGCCGCACAATCTCTATTTGCATTCCGGCATCGTGCAGACGCGCGCCTATGGCGAAACGCTGGTCGAAAAGCGCCAGGCGCTGCGCTACGCGACGTGGGATTCGACCATCGCGCTGATGTTCGCCCTGCTCATCAACGCCTCGATCCTGATCCTGGCCGCGGCCACCTTCTACGCTCAGGGACGCACCGACGTGATCGAGATCGGCGAAGCCCACGCGCTGCTCGCGCCGCTGCTCGGCATCGCCATCGCGCCGACGCTGTTCGGCATCGCCCTGCTCTGCTGCGGCATCAACTCCACCGTCACCGCCACCCTTGCCGGGCAGATCGTGATGGAGGGTTTTCTCCGCATCAAGCTGCCACCATGGCTGCGCCGCCTCGTCACCCGCGCCATCGCCATCGTGCCGGCCGCAGCCGTCACGCTGTGGTTCGGCGAAGTCGGCACCGCCAAGCTCCTGATCCTCACCCAGGTGGTGCTCAGCCTGCAGCTGTCCTTCGCCGTCTTCCCGCTGGTGCTGTTCACCGCCAACAGGAAGAAGATGGGCGACCTCGTCGCCCCGCGCTGGCTGGTATCCATCGCCATGCTGATCGCGGTCGTGATCGCCGCCCTCAACGTCAAGCTGCTGCTCGATTTCGTCCTGGTTTGACGCCGGTCCTCAGGCGAGGATCCGCGCCTTCAGCCACAGGAACAGCGGGATGCGCGACCACTGACGCAGCTGGTCGGTGTCGGCAGTGTCGGGAATGGGTTCGCGCAGGCCCGTGATCGCCAGCCCCGCCGCCTCGAACGCCGCCATATAGTCCTCGAGCGGCTGCGACCAGCCGGCGAAGTGCATCGTCAGCCCGTCCCTGGCCTCCTCGCCCTCGAAATAGTCGCGCCCATAATAGCTGCCGTCGATCACGAACGGCGCATCGGGTGCGCGCCCGGCAAAGCGGCCGCGGTCGCGGAACGGATGGACCAGCGAGACGAACAGCGTGCCTTCAGGCTTCAGGACGCGGCGGATCTCGTGCGCAGCACTTGGCACGTCCTCGACATCCATCAGCACGTTGTAGGCCATGACCAGGTCGAACGAGGCATCGTCGAAAGGCAGGTCACTGAGGCCGGCGACATGATAGTCGTCGGCCGAGCTGGCTTCACGCGCCGCCTCGACCATGGCCGCCACGGCGTCTGTCGCCGTCACATGGTAGCCGAGCGCCTTGAGTTCGCGGGAAACCCGGCCCTCGCCGCAGCCGACCTCCAGCGCCCGGCCGGATCCCTTGCCGATGAAATCGACGAGCCCCTTGCGATAGGCCCAGAAGGCGTCATGTCCCGGCGCACGCGCCCAGGCGATCCATTGCGCGGCGACATCGCTCCAGTGTTTCTCGTCCTGCTGCATGGCCGCCTCGCGCATTTCCAAAGCGAGGTCTATGCCATCGAGCTCCGATCTCCCCCACTGCCACGGCAACGGAAATCAGCGTGCCACCGCAACGCGCGCCGACCGGCGCGACAGTGCCAGCACCGCCAGCGCCACCAGCGGGAACGCCGCCGCCACAAGGCCGAGATCGGACGGCCGGGCGAATTCCAGCACGCGCCCGCCGATGACCGTACCGAAGGCGATGCCGAAATAGAGTGCGGAGGCGTTCAGCGACAGGGTCAGATGTGCAAGCTCGGGCGCGAAACCGACGATGCGGCTCGCCTGCGCCGGCGGAAAGGCCCAGCCGATGATGCCCCACGGCACCATCAGGCCGATCAGCACCGGCCCGGCCAGATGGTGCGGCAGAAGCTTCAGCGTCAGCGCAATGGCGATGCAGAAGCCCGACGACATCAGAAGCGAGATCACCACCATGCGCGTCGCCCCGATCCGGTCGGCGAGATAGCCGCTCGACAGGTTGCCGATGACGGCACCCGCACCGAAGGCAAGCAGCATGCCCGGCAGGGCGATGACGGGCAGGCCCGCCCCTTCCAACGCCAGCGGCGCGATGTAGGAGATGACGGTGAAGCCGCCGGCGAGATAGAGCAGCGTCACCAGAAGCGACGGCAGGATGCCCGGCCGGGCAACGGCGGTGAAGCGCTCACCGAGCGTCAGCTTGATGCCGCGCGATCCCCGGGGCAGCCGCACCCACAGGATGGCGGCGCAGACCAGCGCCAGGAAGGCGATGGCGACGAATGTGCCGCGCCAGCCCCACATGGTGGCGATCAGCGAACCGACCGGCGCGCCCAGCGCCACGGCGAATGTCGTGCCGCCGACGACAACGGCGATGGCGCGCGCCCGATGCTCGGGCCCGGCCAGCGACACCGCCGTCGCCTGGGCGGTGGCGGCGTAGAGGCCGGCCGACATGCCCATCATGATCTGTGCCAGCAGCAGCCCTGAAAACGACGAGCTCGACGCCGCCACCAGGTTGCCGGCGACGAAAACCAGCATGGTGGCGGCCAGGATGCGCCGGCGGTCGATCTCGCCGGCCAGCGCCGACAGCACCGGCGCGCCGATGGCATAGGCGAGCGAGAACGCCATGATCAGGTAACCCGCAAAGGGTATGGAGACATGCGCGTCGCCGGCAATCGCCGGAAGCAGGCTCGAAAACACGAAGCCGACGGTGCTCATGGCGAATGAGCCGACCGCCAGCCAGATAAGGCGCTTGTCCATGACGCTGTCCTTAGTTCAAAATTCGTTGAACTATTGAACTTAACCCGACGACATGTCAATGTGGCTTTCGTCGGCTCCTGCCAGCCTCATGTCAGCACGGGCCGCTTGAAGCCCGTCCTTGCCACGTCTACCTTCGGATCATGTCACTGCCGCACCCCAACCCCGACCAGATCAGCCTCGCCAACGTGCTCTCGGTGCTCGGCGACCAGACGCGCCTTGCCATCGTCGGCTATCTGGCGCGCAACGAAGGCGTGGCGATGAGCTGCGGCCAGTTCCTCGAATTCGGCTCCAAGACCAATCTCAGCTACCATCTGGCCAAGCTGCGCGAGGCCGGCATCACCAGCACGGAAGTCTCCGGCACCAGCCGGCTGATCACGCTGCGGCGCGGCGAGCTCGACGGCCGTTTTCCCGGCCTGCTCGATTCGATCATCACCGCCGCCCAGGAGCTTCCGCAGCTCGAACGCCTCAAGGACGAAGGCTAACCTCGCCGCTCAGTCCTTCCTGCCATAGGCGGCGAGAAACACGCGCACGCCTTCTCTCGCATGGTGGCGCATTTCATCCGGTCCGGGGATGGCGCTGTCGCCCAAGAGCATCGCCTGGTTGAGCGGCGCCGACATCACCAGCCAGTTGAAATGGGTTGCCGCGGTGTCGGGGTCGTCGACGTCGAGCACACCCTTTTCGTCCAGCTGCCTGAAGATGCCGGCGAGCATGCCGAGCGCGCGTGCCGGTCCGCGTTCGTAGAGCACCCGCGCCAGGTCGGGGAATCGCGAGACCTCGCCGATGACCAGCCGCCTCAGCTGCATGATGCGCGGCGTCACCACCACGGTCAGCTGGCGCAGGGCGTAGTCGAAGAGATAGGCCTCGACCTCGCCGCGTTCCGGCAGTCGCGGCGCTTCGTCATGCACCATGTCGCCGGCGCGGTTGGTCATGCTCATCACGATCTCGATGAACAGCGCCTCCTTGCTGGAGAAGTGCTTGTAGACGGTCTGCTTCGACACCTCCGACAGGGCTGCGATCTCGTCCATATTGGTGCCGAGATAGCCGCTGCGCAGGAACACTTCGGTCGCGGCCTCCAGAATGGCGCGGCGCTTGCGCGCCGAGCGGCCGTCTTGTTTCACACCGGTGCCCTGACCCGACGTGCCCTGCCCCGATGAAGTCATCTTCGCCATCCGGCCCTGTCCCGCAAGCCACCTGATCGTACAATACGTACTGGTCGGTCCAGTTCCCTACAAGCACGATCGCGCCGCACCGGCTGTTTGCCGGCGCCGACTTGGCCTAATCTCGCTTTCTGGCCCCGGCCTGGGAGCCAACAGAGCTGATGGGGGACAGCTGATGTCGCGCATCGATCGCTGCCGCAATGTCGAGGACTTCCGCGCCCTCGCCAAAAGCCGCCTGCCCTCGCCTGTGTTCCACTACATCGACGGCGCGGCCGAGGACGAAACCAGCTACCGCCGCAACACCGAGGCCTTCCAGTCCTGCGACCTCGTGCCCAACGTGCTCGCCGGCGTCAAGGACGTCGACATGTCGGTCACCATGATGGGTCAAAAGCTGGCGATGCCCCTGTTTTGCGCGCCCGCCGCCCTGCAGCGGCTGTTTCACCATGACGGCGAGCGTGCGGTCGGCCGGGCAGCGCAGAAATTCGGCACCATGTTCGCCGTCTCGGCACTCGGCACAGTCGGCATCGAGGAGATCGGCCGCACCATTTCGGCGCCCAAGATGTTCCAGCTCTATTTCCACAAGGACCAGGGCCTGAACTGGAGCATGGTCGAACGCTGCCGCGAGGCGAAGTTCGAGGTGCTCACCCTGACGGTCGATTCCATCACCGGCGGAAACCGCGAACGCGACCTGCGCACCGGCTTCACCTCCCCGCCGCAGCTGACGCTGGCCAGTCTCGCCAGCTTCGCCCTGCACCCGTCATGGACCTTGAATTATCTGCTGCGCGAAAAATTCAGCCTGCCGCAGCTCGAAGGCCATGTCAGCGAAGGCACCGACATCGCCATTTCCATCGGCGACTATTTCACCAGGATGCTCGACCAGTCGATGGACTGGAGCGACGCCGAGGAGGTGCGCAAGCGCTGGGGCGGCCCGTTCTGCCTCAAGGGCATCATGAGCGTCGCCGACGCCAGGCGCGCCGTCGACATCGGCGCCGGCGCCATCATGGTCTCCAACCATGCCGGCCGCCAGCTCGACGGCGCGCGCGCGCCCTTCGACCAGATCTCCGAGATAGCGGACGCCGTCGGCGGCCGCATCGACATCATCTGCGATGGCGGCATCCGCCGTGGCAGCCATGTCCTGAAAGCCATTTCCGCCGGCGCCACCGCCTGCTCCGGCGGCCATTTCTATCTCTATGCGCTGGCCGCCCGGCGGCCAGACGGGCGTCGAAAAGGCGCTCGGCAATCTGCGCGGCGAGATCGAGCGCGACATGAAGCTGATGGGCGTCAGCCGCCTCGACCAGCTGTCGCGCGACAATCTCCGCTACCGCTGACGGCGACGGCCGTCAGCGCTTGAAGCGCTCCAGCGTCGCGGTGAACAGCTCGGCCAGGCCGGCAACCGCATCGTCATATGAAATACGGCCCGCCGCCGCATCCCGCGACACGGCCTCCGCCGCCCCGAGGAGCCCCGACAGCACAGTCTCGCCAATATCGGCGGGCAGATCGACGAAGCGCGAAACAGCGTCCCGATACTCGGCGAGATAGCCGTCGCGCAGCGTCTGGCGAAACTCGTCCATCTCCTCCGTGCCCGAAAGCGCTGAAAACACCGCGCCGGCCTCGGGCCCGGTCCGGCTGGCGCAGAGCACATGGGCTTCGCCCAGGATGCCGGCGACATCGCGCAGCGTCTTGCCGCAACTGGCAAGCGCCTCGCGCCGCGTCTTGAACTGCATGTCATTGTAGGACGAGAACAGCGCCATCAGCAGCCCCGCCCTCGTGCCGAAATGCTCATAGGCGATCGGCTTGCTCACCCCCGCCCGCTCGGCCACCCGGGCGAGCGTCAGCGCATCGGTGCCTTCCTCGCGCACCAACTCCTGCGCGGCCTCCAGCAACTGCGCGCGCCGTTCGGCCTTGGGCAGTTTTTTCGTCGAGCTAGCAGTCGTCATGGCCTTCGCATCCGGTCTGAAATTTTTCGGCCCGCGGCTTGAACATCGCCGCGCGCCACATATGTTACCATCAGTAACTTACAAGTAGTAAGCTACGCGTGGTAGATGACCACACATATAGGGGAATTCAATGTCCATTGCAGCCCGCGAAATCCACCTGAAGAGCCGCCCGGCAGGTTTGCCGGCGACCGACAATTTCCAGCTTGTCGAACGCAGCCTGCCGGCCCCCGCCGCCGGCCAGTTGCTGGTCAAGACGCTGTTCATGTCGGTCGACCCCTACATGCGCGGCCGCATGATCGACCGGCCGAGCTACATCGCCCCCTTCGAGATCGGCCAGCCGCTCGAAGGCTCCGCCGTCGGTATCGTCGAGCTCTCAGCCCATCCCGACTTCAAGGCCGGCGATCTGGTCAGCCACTTCTCCGGCTGGCGCGACCGCGTGCTTGTCGACGCCGCGACCGCAACCAGGATCGACACCGCCAAGGCTCCGGCCGAAGCCTGGCTCGGGCCGTTGGGCATCCCCGGCCACACCGCCTATGTCGGCCTGACCAGGATCGCCGGGCTCAAGGCCGGCGAAACCGTCTTCGTCTCGGCTGCCGCCGGCGCCGTCGGCTCGATGGTCGTGCAGATCGCCAGGCTCAATGGCGCCAGGGTGGTCGCTTCAGTCGGCTCGGAAGAGAAGGCCCGCTGGGTCAAGGAACTTGGCGCCGACGCCGTCATCAACTACCGCACGGCCCCCGACCTGACCGAAGCGCTGAGACAAGCGGCGCCCGAAGGCATCGACGTCTATTTCGACAATGTCGGCGGCGACCATCTCAGGGCGGCGCTCGAAGTCGCCAAGCCGCGCGCCCGCTTCGCCATCTGCGGCATGATCTCCGGCTACAATGACGAGAAGCCCGTTCCCGGCCCCGACAATCTCGCGGCCATCGTCACCAAGAGCATCAGCATGCGCGGTTTTCTGGTGCTCGATCATTTCGACATCCTGCCTGAGTTCATCGCCGATATGACCGGCTGGCTCGCCGACGGTCGCGTCACCTCCCGCGACACCATCGTTTCGGGCCTCGAAAACGCGCCGCAGGCCTTCATCGGTCTCTTCTCCGGCGAAAATCTCGGCAAGATGCTGGTCAAGCTCGCCTGATCCCGGCAGCGACACGCGCCGCCGCCTGCCCTCCTGCCCTTCTTTCAAGTCAAAAAAGATTGCGCCGCCCTCGCGCGGCCACAGAGGAGTTTTGCCCAAATGTCACAGCACAAGCCCGTCCTCATCATCGGCGGCTCAGGTTTTGTCGGCGCCTACGCCGCCCGCACCCTGCGCAAGCTTCACCCCGCCGTTCCCATCGCCATCGGCGGACGCAACCTCGAGAAGGCCGAAGCGATCGCCAGCGAGATCGGCAATGCCGAAGCCGTCGTCATCGACCTAACCCGCCGGGATCTGGGCCTCTCCGCCGGCAAGGCCTTCAGCGCCATCGCCATGTTCGTCTACGACGACACGCTCAATGCCCTGCACTACGCCCAGGACAACGCCGTTCCCTATCTCAGCCTCTCCACCGGCATCCATGAGATCGGGCCGGAGGTTGCGATCTATGCCCACAAGGCTAGCGCGCCGTTCCTGATGGGCAGCAGCTGGCTCGGCGGTGCGGCAAGCCTCGCCATCGTCCATTTCGCCAGGCATTTCGAGACGGTGGAATCGATCGAGATCGCGGCCCTACTCGACGAGCACGACATGGGCGGCCCCGCCGCCGAGGCCGACTTCAACCGCCTGACCATGGTGCCCAACACCATGGCGCTCGCCGACGGCAAATGGCACTGGACCGCAACGGGCGAGCAGGGCCGCACCGTGACCAGCATCGACGGCAGGCAGGTCCCCGGCATGACCTATTCACCATTCGACGTCTTCAGCCTGCCGGTCACCACGGGCGCCAGGACCGTGCGGTTCGATTTCGCGCTCGGCGAAACCGCAAGCCGCCATCGCGGCGAGCCCTTCTCCACCGAGATCACCATCGCCATCTCCGGCAGAAGGAAAGACGGCACCTCGGGCCGCAGCCGCTACGAATTCGTCCATCCCGAAGGCCAGGCGCCTGTCACGGCGCTGTCTGTGGCGCTGGCGGTCGAACGGCTGCTCGGCCTCGACGGTAAGGGGCCTGCCGCACCCGGCCTCTACTTCGCCGAAAGCCTGATCGAGGCGGACCATGCCGTCGAGCGCTTCAAGGCGTTCGGCGCCCGCATCGCGCAAGCCTCCTAAATCGAACCCGATCCGCAGGCAGCCGCCGCAAACGATGGCTGCCTCCAGCCTGTCGGATTGCCACGCGACCGTCCGACGCGCGCCAAACCCGCGTCCCGGCACAGGAAAAGCATTTTTCGGGGTTCCCCCCTCCCCATCCTTCCCCTATAAGGCGCGCCTAGCCTGATACTCGAATCTCACTTGCGCACCGGCCGGGGAACGCCCCGTCCCGGTTCTTCGCGCAGGCCTACTTACGGACGCACGCCATGCCAAGACGCACCGACATCAAGTCCATCCTGATCATCGGCGCCGGTCCCATTGTCATCGGCCAGGCCTGCGAGTTCGACTACTCCGGCACCCAGGCCTGCAAGGCGCTGAAGGAAGAGGGGTACCGGGTCATCCTGGTCAACTCCAACCCGGCGACCATTATGACCGACCCGGAGCTCGCCGACGCCACCTATATCGAGCCGATCACGCCCGAGGTCGTCGCCAAGATCATCGCCAAGGAACGCCCCGACGCGCTGCTGCCGACCATGGGCGGCCAGACCGCGCTCAACACAGCACTTTCGCTGCGCCGCATGGGCGTGCTCGAGCGCTACAATGTCGAGATGATCGGCGCAGACGCGCACGCCATCGACAAGGCCGAGGACCGCTCGCTGTTCCGCGAGGCCATGGCCAAGATCGGGCTGGAAACGCCGCGCTCGATGCTGGCCAACGCCTCCGACGTCAAGGACGCCGACCGCAAGCGCCACGAGGCCGAGCGCGCCGCGCTGAAGGCCGAGAACCCTGAAAATCTCGACGCAGCGCTCGACGCGCTCGAAACCCAGTGGAACCTCGGCGAAGGCGACCGCAAGCAGCGCTACATCAACCACGGCATGGCCATCGGCGCCCAGGCGCTCGACCATGTCGGCCTGCCCGCCATCATCCGCCCGTCCTTCACCATGGGCGGCACCGGCGGCGGCATCGCCTTCAACCGCCAGGAATTCTTCGACATCGTCCAATCGGGTCTCGACGCCTCCCCCACCACCGAAGTCCTTATCGAGGAATCGGTGCTCGGCTGGAAGGAGTATGAGATGGAGGTCGTGCGCGACCGCGCCGACAACTGCATCATCATCTGCTCGATCGAAAACATCGACCCGATGGGCGTCCACACCGGCGACTCGATCACCGTCGCCCCGGCGCTGACGCTGACGGACAAAGAATACCAGATCATGCGCAACGCCTCGATCGCGGTGCTGCGCGAGATCGGCGTCGAGACCGGCGGCTCCAACGTCCAGTTCGCCGTCAATCCGGCCGACGGCCGTCTCGTCGTCATCGAGATGAACCCGCGCGTCTCGCGCTCCTCGGCACTTGCCTCCAAGGCCACCGGCTTCCCGATCGCCAAGATCGCCGCAAAGCTTGCCGTCGGCTACACGCTCGACGAGCTCGAGAACGACATCACCGGCGGCGCGACGCCTGCCTCCTTCGAGCCGTCGATCGACTATGTCGTCACCAAGATCCCGCGCTTTGCCTTCGAAAAATTCCCCGGCGCCTCGCCCGTGCTCACCACCGCGATGAAGTCGGTCGGCGAGGTGATGGCCATCGGCCGCACCTTCCAGGAATCGCTGCAGAAGGCGCTGCGTGGACTGGAAACGGGCCTCACCGGCCTCGACGAGATCGAGATCCCCGGCATCGGCGCCGACGGCGACAGCGGCGACGACCGCAACGCCATCCGTGCCGCCCTGGGCACGCCGACGCCCGACCGCCTGCGCATGGTCGCCCAGGCGATCCGCATGGGCACCTCGCTCGAAGACGTGCACGCCATGTGCAAGATCGACCCGTGGTTCCTCGAGCAGATCGCGGGCATCATCTCGATGGAGGCCCGCGTGCGCGAGCACGGCCTGCCTGAGGATGCCGAAAACCTGCGCATGCTGAAGTCGATGGGCTTCTCCGATGCCCGCCTCGCCTCGCTCACCAAGTCCGAGGCCGAAGCCGTTCAAAAGACTCGTCAAAAGCTCGGCGTCCACCCGGTCTACAAGCGCATCGACACCTGCGCTGCCGAGTTCGCCTCGCCCACCGCCTACATGTATTCGACCTACGAGGTCCCCTTTGCCGGCGCGCTCGCCGACGAGGCCCAGATCTCCGACAGGAAGAAGGTGGTCATCCTCGGCGGAGGCCCCAACCGCATCGGCCAGGGCATCGAGTTCGACTATTGCTGCGTGCATGCCGCCTATGCGCTGCGCGAGGCCGGTTATGAATCGATCATGGTCAACTGCAACCCCGAGACCGTGTCGACCGACTACGACACCTCGGATCGGCTCTATTTCGAGCCGTTGACGGCGGAAGACGTGCTGGAGATCCTGCGCGCCGAGCAGGCGGCAGGCACGCTGCACGGCGTCATCGTCCAGTTCGGCGGCCAGACCCCGCTGAAACTCGCCGACGCGCTCGAAAAGGCCGGCATCCCGATCCTCGGCACCTCGCCCGACGCGATCGACCTCGCCGAGGACCGCGACCGCTTCCAGAAGCTGCTGCACAAGCTCGACCTCAAGCAGCCCAAGAACGGCATCGCCTATTCCGTCGAGCAGGCCCGCACCGTGGCCGGCGAACTCGGCTTCCCGCTGGTCGTGCGCCCGTCCTACGTGCTCGGCGGCCGCGCCATGCAGATCATCCACAATGAGGGCATGCTGCAGTCCTATCTGCTCGACACCGTGCCGGGCCTGGTGCCCGAGGACATCAAGCAGAAGTACCCCAACGACAAGACCGGCCAGATCAACACCCTGCTCGGCAAGAACCCGCTTCTGTTCGACACCTACCTGTCGGGCGCCATCGAGGTCGACGTCGACTGCCTCTGCGACGGCAAGGAGACCTTCGTCTCCGGCATCATGGAGCACATCGAGGAAGCCGGCATCCACTCGGGCGACAGCGCCTGCTCGCTGCCGGTTCACTCGCTGTCGACCGAGCTCGTCGACGAGCTCGAGCGCCAGACCTCGGCCATGGCGCGCGCCCTCAATGTCGGCGGCCTGATGAACGTGCAATACGCCATCAAGGATGGCGTAATCTACGTGCTGGAAGTGAACCCGCGCGCCTCGCGCACGGTGCCCTTCGTCGCCAAGACCGTCGGCAAGCCCATCGCCAAGATCGCCGCCCGCATCATGTCGGGCGAGAGCCTCGACGCGGCCTTCGCCCATTACGGCGCCAAGCCCGATGCCCGCAATCCCGGCCACATCGCCGTCAAGGAAGCAGTGTTCCCGTTTGCCCGCTTCCCCGGCGTCGACATCCTGCTCGGACCGGAAATGAAGTCGACCGGCGAGGTCATGGGCCTCGACCGCGACTACGCGCTCGCCTTCGCCAAGGCCCAGCTCGGCGCCGGCGTCGACCTGCCGCGCTCGGGCACGCTGTTCGTCTCGGTCCGCGACGAAGACAAGGCCGGCATCCTGGGTGCCGTCCAGCGCCTGTCCGGCCTCGGCTTCAAGGTGCTGGCAACGTCGGGCACCGCGCGCTTCCTCGTTGAAAACGGCGTGCCGGCGGAAAAGATCAACAAGGTGCTCGAAGGCCGCCCTCACATCGAGGACGCCATCCGCAACCGCCAGATCCAGATCGTCTTCAACACCACCGACGGCCAGAAGGCTGTGTCGGACTCCAAGTCGATCCGCCGCGCCACCCTGATGCAGAAGGTGCCCTACTACACCACCCTGTCAGGTGCCGCCGCCGTCGCCGAAGCCATCGCCGCGCTCAAGGCCGGCTCGCTCGAGGTGCGTCCGCTGCAGGACTACTTCAAGTAAAGGCAGCACATCGCCACAAAATCTCACCTTGCCGTTCTACGGCGAGGTGAGATGCGGCCGCGCAGCGAATGAGACGCCAGCTGCCTGGCTTTCGGGCATCGAATGTCGGCAGGCGCATGAGGGCAACGCCAGCGCTCGCCCCCCTCGCCCGGCAGACACCACAACAGCCCGGAAGAAGGGCCGCAGCAGCCCCCGCGCCCGGCAAATTGCAAAAGCAAAATCTAATATGCCAGGGCCTCGTCTTAACGAAGTCGCACGATTTTCTTGGCCTCCACCTTTTCACTCGCATTAATTGCAGATAATTCTTCACCATCAGGTGGGGAGTACTCGACAATGAAGTTGAACACTGTGCGGCTGGCACTGGCATCTGTGCTGGCAGGACTTCTGGTTGCAGCCGTGCCCGGCGCGGCGATGGCCAAGGACAAGGGCTCGCTGGCCGGCCAGGAAGGCAACAAGCGCTATCCGCTGCAGTTCCAGCAGACCAAGGGGTCGTGCCAGGACGGCTACAAGAAGTATGTCGCAGCAGCGGGTCACTCGGCCTATGCCCAGACGCATCTGGGCGCCGTTGAAGCCTTTTACTGCGGCGCGTCCCTCAACGCGCCGTCCCAGGCAGCAGCCGAAAAGCAGGCGCTGGAACGCTGCAACTCGGTCGGCAAGAAGTACAAGATGAAAACGACCGGCAACTGCGCCATCTACGCTTCGAAGTAAGAGGCGCGGCGCTCCGGCATTGATACGTTTTCCCCTTGCGGGGTGATGAGTGATGGCCAAAAGCCAGGAAAAGCCAACGGTTTGGCTTTTCCAACCACGAACGCCCGGAGCCCTGGCAGAGGGCCGGGAGTCCCCCGTCTTCCCTTCTCCCCTTGTGGGAGAAGGTGCCCCGAAGGGGCGGATGAGGGGTGTTGGAAGAAGCGCGGCGCTTCAGGAGAGGCGCCGGCTCTCGGTCCGGCGCACTCCGTCCAGCGCCGTCTCGGCGCTGCGTGCCGATCCCTTCTCCCACAAGGGGAGAAGGGATCGCCGCCTCGCCCCCTTCCTTCCCATCGCCGCTCGCTCAAGGCACATGCCGCACCAATCCGTCCCTGCCCGCAGACGCGCCTTCGCCAGGACCCTGCGCCGCGAGGCGACGGAGGCCGAGGACAGGCTGTGGCAAGAACTACGCGGCCGACGCCTCGACGGCATCAAGTTTCGCCGACAGGTGCCCGTCGGCCGTTTCGTCGCCGATTTCCTCTGCTCCGATGCCATGCTGATCGTCGAAGTCGACGGCAGCCAACATGCAGGGTCCATGCGAGACGACAAGCGCACCGCCGAACTCAACCGGCTCGGCTTCCGCGTCCTCCGTTTCTGGAACGACGCGTCCTCCGTGACATGCGCAGCGTCTGCGCCACCATCCTCGCCTATGTCAGGGATACCGGCTTGCAGCCCTGGCGCTGAAGCAGGCAGCCAAACCTTCTCCTCTTCGAAGGACCGGCCTAAAGGCCCCTTCTCCCCCTGTAGGAGAAGGTGGATCGGCGCGCAGCGCCGAGACGGATGAGGGATGCTGGAGGGAGTAAGGCGGACCAAAGCTGGCGCGCCTCTCCTGAAACGCAGCGCGTCTTCCAACACCCCTTATCCGCCCCTTCGGGGCACCTTCTCCCACAAGGGGAGAAGGGAACGCCCCGGCCTCCGCCAAGGCTCCGGGCGTGGCTTTTCCTGGCCCTCCCAACAAGGGAGAAGGCATCACCGCCTCGCACCCTCGTCATCCCGCCCCCATCGGGCTACCCTGCCCCGTCAGTCAGGAATCGCCGCATGCCCCACGCCTACGACCCGTTCGACGAGATTCGCCGCGAGGCATCGGGCACGAGCCTGATCCCGCCGCAGGTGGTGGCCGACAACGCCGCCAGGGGCCTTGCGCTGAGAAAAAAATTCGGCCGCGGCGGCACCGAGATCGGCGTCGGCCGTGCCGAGGAGCTTGTCGCCCGAACGGAACTTACGCCCCACACCATCAAGCGCATGGTCAGCTACTTCGCCCGCCACGAAGTCGACAAGCGCGGCAGGAATTTTGGCAATGAGCAGAACCCCTCAGCCGGCCACATCGCCTGGCTGCTCTGGGGTGGCGACGAAGGGCGCGCATGGGCGCTGGAGATGAAGGGGCGGATAAACGCCGTCCTCTGACGCCGCTCTGCAGGGATTATGTCTGCATCACGGGCGAACAGGCCTCGGGACCGCACGAAACATCAATCGCACGACCGCCTTCCCTTCCTCCCTAGCCCCCGGCTGGCGCGGCCAGGCCTGAACTCATGGGCGGCGTGTTTGACAAAGCCGGTGTACGTCGCCGGCGATGACTGGCCGACAGCTCCCGACGCGCCGAGGCGGCCGGACGACAATGGCGTGAGCACTACCCCTCCCAGTCCACCTCGACCATGCCGAGCCGGCGATACAGCCTAACTGCGGCGGCGTTGGCGACCAGGCTGGTCTTGAGGTCGACATGGCTCGTGCCGCGCGCGGCGAAAGTGGCAAAGACGTGCCACAGAAGAGCTTCGGCAATGCCCCTGCCGCGACAGTCGGGATGGACGGCAAGGTCCTTGAGGAAACCGGAGGTCCACGACAGGGCAGCCCCGGCCAGCCGGCCGTCCCTGTCGAAAACCAGGAAGCAAAGTTCGGGATCGAATTCGGAATCGCCAGCCAGTCGCGACCACCACTGGTCGAACGGCCCGTTCATGCCGTCGTCGAAGACGAGTTCCAGAAGGTCGTGGAGAACAGGCGCATCCGTGGCCTGAAACGTCCGCATCGCAAAGCCGTCGGGCCAATGCGGCGGCCTGAGCTCGCCCGGCAGGACCCGGCGCAGGCGGACGTCGTTCTCCCCCTGCGGCGCGGGCATCGGCAAGCTCAGCCGCGGTGGCGGACGCGGTCGCGTCCCAGGCCCGTCTCGTCGAGCAGGCCCTTGCGCTTGGCGTGGTAATAATAGCCGCTCTGGTAGAGCTTGTCGGCCTGGTCCTCGTCGCCGTCGGCCACCAGCCAGGCGCCGCGCAGATATTTGATGGCGAATTTGAGGTTGGTCTCGGCGTCGAACAGGCCGTTGGCCGGACCGTCATAACCCATGCCGCGTGCGGTTGCGTGCTTGATCTGCATCAGCCCCCAATGACCCCTGTTGTAGGCCATCGGATTGAAGGTGCTTTCGCGGTTGACCACGCGGCGCACCAGCCGTTCCGGCACCTCGTAGAGCGCCGCATATTTGGTAATCAGCTCGTCGATCTTGCCGCGCGAGGCAAGTGCCGGCGTATCGGGCGCGGCGTAGGACGAGGTGGCGAAGCTTTCGGGCGCGACATTGCCGAGCGAGGCGACCTGGAAGCTGCCGGGCACCGGAGCGCTCGCCGGCAGGGCGTAGTCGGGAATGATCGGCGCCGGCGGGAAGGCGCCGGCCAGCTTGGGTGCATCGGCGGCAGCAATAACATCGCCGCCGGCCATCGGCACGAAAGCGGGATCGACGGGCGTCGTCGGCTTTGCAGGGACTGATGCTTTCGCGGCGGCAGCAGGCGCAGCGGCTGCAGCCGCTGCCGGAGCGGCCTGGGGAACCGGCACAACCTCGGCCGAGGCAACAGCCTGGCCGGCGTCCTGTGCAGGAGCGGCCGGAGAAGCAGCGGCCACGGCGGGCTGGCTTTCGGAGGTCGGGGCGACTGGTGCGGCCGGCACTTCAGCTGCGGCAGCGAGAATGGCTGTGGCCGGCGAGGCCTCGGTTCCGGCGAACGATGTCGGCACCACGGCCACCGTCTCGGGCAGCGCAATATCGGCTTCCGTGGAGGATGGCGCCAGGCTCGCGTCAGTGCTCAGCGCAACGTCGGCGCCGGTCGAAAGATCGGTGCTGAGTGCGGCCGTATTGGTCTGGCAGCCCGAAAGCAGGGCCACGGAGAATGCCGCCGAGATCAGCAGATGGGTCTTGATTGCCGGCAAATCCACGCTCTGGTTATGGTTGTCGTCCCGCCCGTCCCTCCTTACAACAAGGAACGTGCCCCGGGCAATCCACAGGCGAATATGCTTTTCGGGTGGCAGGCGCCCGCGGAACATGCGAAGATGTTCCTGATTTGTACCAATTTGTCGCGACAGCCGTGCATGAGAGGAGCAATCATGGACACCGCCATTTCCCTGCCTCTTCCCGGTCATGCCGTCTTCGAAACGGCCCTCGGCTTCATGGCGCTGGCCTGGAGCGAGACGGGGTTGAAACGTCTCTGCCTGCCGGAGAAAACCCATGCTGCGGCAGAACGCCGCCTTTTGCGGCTCGCAGGCGAGGTCGACGTTTCGGGCGGCCGCGTCGTGCCGGAGTGGGTGGCTTTGCTCATCGCCGACATCCGCCGCTATGCCGCGGGCGAGGACGTCGACTTCACCTCGGTTCCGGTCGATCTCAGCGGCGTCGACGATTTCCGGCTCGACATCTATGCGGCGGCGCGCGCGCTGCGCTACGGCGAGACGACCACTTATGGCGGCCTGGCCGAAAAATCCGGTCACAAGGGGCTGTTCCGCGAGACCGGTGCTGCACTCGGCGCCAATCCGGTGCCGCTGGTGATTCCCTGCCATCGCATCCTCGCCGCAGGCGGCAAGATCGGCGGCTTCTCGGCCACCGGCGGTTCGGTTACCAAGGAGAGGATGCTGGAACTCGAGGGCGTGCGCGTCAGCCCGCCGCCATCGACCCAGGCGTCGTTCGGCTTCTGACGCGCGACGGGCGCCCGGCCCGAAAATCAGGATAGGGCTTCCGCAGGAACAGGATGCGCAGTCTCAAACGCCGGCGCATCCCCCCAATCTCCGTCGCCATGCCTGGTCGCCATGCCTATGCCTGTCGCAATGACCGACGCAGGCAAAGCTCAGTTCGGCGCGAACAGTCGGCGCTTGAAAAAGAAGCGATCGCGCTCGATCTGCTTGCAGTTGTAGACAGGGCAGGAGCTGGCATCGGCGGTCGGCACGAAGGCGCGCCGCGCTTCCTGGCCGGACGGGCAGAAACGATCGTTGCGGACATAGCGGTCGTAGATCGGCACACCCGACCTCGGCGACGTCCAGCGCAGGATCACCGCACCCTGGTTACGCACCGCGGCCTGCGCCTGCGTGCAGCTCATGCTCATCGAATTGTAGCGCGAGATGGCCTGCGCCTCCGCTGCGACCAGCGTCAGGCAGGCGGCGATAAGGACAGCTTTCATGGGGACCTCCTTCAAACGGCACAGCAGCATCGCACTATAGCACCCTTCTGGCTTGACGTTGCACGACGAGCAGGGCCGGCGCGATGCCGTAACGGCAGCAGCATCTGCCAAGTACTTGCAAAATCGGACGAGCTCGCCTATATCGGCATCGTTGATATTTCGGCCGACAGATCCGTGCCCCGCGACACCATCGCGTTTGCAGACGTCTATCTCCAAAATTTCGATACCACAGGTCTGGCATTTTAGCTCGATCAAGACCAACTGCAGACGACAAGGATTATCGCAATGGCAACTGGCACCGTTAAGTGGTTCAACGCAACCAAGGGCTTCGGCTTCATTCAGCCTGACGCAGGCGGCGCGGACATTTTCGTCCACATCTCCGCTGTGCAGCGTTCGGGCCTCACCTCGCTGGCCGACGGCCAGAAGATCAGCTACGAGATCGAGCAGGACCGCCGTACCGGCCGGTCGTCTGCCGGTGCTCTGCAGGCAATCTGATTTAGGGCGCGCAGGAGCGGAAGCTCCGATTGCGCTGCAAGTCACGGATGTACTGGCGGCTGCGCTTTAAGCGCGCCGGGACCGGGACCTGAAAGGACGATACGGCGGATTGCCGCGAGCCCCAGGTTTGAGGATCCAGAATCAGTTGCCGAAACGGAAGGCGGGGTTTCACCCCGCCTTTTTGTTTTTCCGGGCCTTTTCTGTTTTCCGGGACCACGGTCCCTGCCCCACAGGGCCCTCCCCCAAAAGACAGGCCTGCCGACCCCGCTCATCGGCACATGGCCGGTTCGGCCCTTGCCCGCGCGGCAAGGCACCACCGCTCCCATATCGCAGCGACCGCCGCCTATTCATGCGTGCAGGCATCGCGTTCATGCGCGCAGGCATTGCGCGTAATGTCAGCGACAATGATCATATTGCCGCCAGAAACGCCGTTCTGGTCAGCTGCACGCCCATACCGCCTCGCGCAACGATGCCGCCCGCACAGGCGCTGCCTGCGCAACTCTTTCAGAACAGGCGACAGGAGCGCAGCACTGCGACATGGCGGTCGCGACTGCGGACAGGGCAGCTGTCAGCCGAACGCGGGCGGGCCGCTGTCAGCTGAACCAAGGCCTGCTGACGTCAGCCGAACAGCGGAATGACGACGCAGTCGCCGTGGCGGAAGTCGGCAGCCTCGCGCGGCTGCTCTTCGAACAGGCTGCCGACCAGCATTGCCGGTTCGAGCAGATCGCCCTGCAGAAGGTCGATGCCGGCGGCAAGCGCGATTTCGAGCCGGCTTTCGCTGTCGATGCCCTCGACCAGCACCAGCACGCCCTGCGCCTTGAGCTCCGAGACCACCGGCCGCAGCAGCCGGCCGGTGGCGACATCGGCGCAGAAGCGCTCGAACGAGCCACGGTCGAGACGCACGATGTCGGCATCCATCCGCTTGACGACATCGACATCGGGCAGCCCGGCGCCGTAGACGCCCAAAGCGACGTGAAGCCCGAGCGCCTTCAATTCGGCGGCAAGCGCATGGTCGCCGCCGGGAACCTCGCAGATCAGCCGCGACGGCTCGAAGCCCTCGCCGCCGAGCCGCTCGACCATGAAACGCAGGTCCTCGACAGCCCCCGTGCCGGCGGCGGCATCGTGCCGGAACATCAGCGAGACGTCGTCGACGCCGATGTTGTGAACGTTGGCGAGCGGCAGCACCGCGCAGACACGCGCGACGAGGCCGCGATCCTCGGCCGCGACACCTGCCAGGAACTCCGACAGGGCGACCGGCACGTTGCGGAGATACGGCACCGTCTGGCCGGAAACGGCGATGGGCGTGAGCTGGCCGTCCTCATGCCTGAAGATCGGCTGGACGGTGCAGCGCAGGCGATAGTCGCCATGGATGCCGTATTCCAGCCCGACCTCGTCGGCCACGATCTTTCCTGCAACAGCCTGGGGCAGCGCGCCGAATCCGAAAAACCCGTCAGTCATGAAAATGTCCTTTTGCCGAAGCTTCGGCCTGATCTCTGCGTACGGCCGGCCAATGCCGGCTCGCCGGTCGCCGGGACGGCCGCGCGATGGGCTGCTCCCGGCATGGCTGTGTCGAACTGGTCGAAGCGGGCCGGCACGATTTCAGGCAATGCGAGCGCAAAGCCCTGCACCATCGAGGCGCCGGACCGCTCCGCCAGCTCCAGCTGCCAGCTTTCCTCGAGCCCCTCGAAGACCGTGCGAATGCCCTTGTCTTCGAAATTCGCCACCATCTCCTTGAGCAGGGCAAGACCAGCGCCCGATTCCATCAGCCGGCTGATCCAGTGCGCGTCGAACTTGACGATGTCGGGCTTGATGTCGCGGATCCGCTTGATGTCGGACTCGTCGGATCCGAAATCGTCGACCGCGATGCGGAAGCCATTGGCTTTCAGTGCATCGACGAAGTCGAACAGCGCCTGCTCCGAGGCGGCCTTCTTCTCCGTCACTTCGCAGACGATGCGGCGCGGGTCGACGCCGGCCTCGTTGAGCACCTGCCGCATGTCGTGCAGAGCATGCTCCGAGATCGAACGGTCGATGAAGACGGACGGATCGAAATTGATGAAGATCGCGGCATCCTGCGGCAGGAACACCGCCGCATTCCTGAGGTGCAGCGTGCGCGTCAGCGTTTCCACCTGCAGCCGCTCGATACCGCTGATGGCGCCGAAAAAGACGCCCGGCGGCACCGGCTCGTCGTCACGAAAGGGCCGGATCAGCCCCTCATAAGCGCTGGCCAGAAGCCTGCTGCCCTGGAACGAGAATATCGGCTGAAAGGCGCTGCGCAGGGCAAACGCCCCCCATACGCCGGTCACGGAACCGTCGTCGTGCCGGATTGATTGGGCGAGCCCGATGCTCTTCGACACGGTCCGTCCTATTCCGGAATGCTGGCGAAATTGCCGAGCCAAAATCACATTGAAGGTTTGACCGCCGGTTAACGGGATGCCTCAAACTTGAGCCAGCCGGCCGGCACGCCGACGTTATGCACAGAAGGCGAGCCGACTGGACCAGCAAGTGAGAGGCCCCGAAAGCCTCAATCCGCTTGCGATTCCCTGCGTCATGCGACATTACAGCGCCGCGCGCCCCATCGGACGCGCACCAAGAGCCCCGCGGTCGCGGACCGCGTCATTTTCCGAACCGGAGACTTGAAGTCATGGCCTTTCTTGCCGATGCCCTTTCCCGCGTTAAGCCTTCCGCGACCATCGCGGTCACGCAGAAAGCGCGCGAGCTGAAAAATGCCGGCCGTGACATCATCGGCCTCGGCGCCGGCGAGCCCGATTTCGACACGCCCGACAATATCAAGAATGCGGCGATCGAGGCGATCCGCCGCGGCGAAACCAAGTACCCGCCGGTTTCGGGCATCGTGCCGCTGCGCGAGGCCATCGCCAGGAAGTTCAAGCGCGAGAACAATCTCGACTACAAGCCCGAGCAGACCATTGTCGGCACCGGCGGCAAGCAGATCCTGTTCAACGCCTTCATGGCGACACTGAACCCCGGCGACGAGGTCATCATCCCCCGCCCCTACTGGGTCAGCTACCCCGAGATGGTGGCGATCTGCGGCGGCACCTCGGTGTTTGCCGACACCTCGATCGACAACGGCTTCAAGCTGACGGCGGAAGTGCTGGAAAAGGCGATCACGCCGAAGACCAAGTGGCTTTTGATGAACTCGCCGTCGAACCCGTCGGGCGCCGCCTATACGGAGGCCGAGCTGCGCGCCATCGCCGACGTCCTGCTCAAGCATCCGCATGTCTGGACGCTGACCGACGACATGTACGAGCACCTGACCTATGGCGACTTCGTCTTCAAGACCATCGCCGAGGTCGAACCCAAGCTCTATGACCGCACGCTGACCATGAACGGCGTGTCGAAGGCCTATGCCATGACCGGCTGGCGCATCGGCTACGCCGCCGGCCCGATCCAGCTGATCAAGGCGATGGACATGATCCAGGGCCAGCAGACCTCGGGCGCCTGCACCATCGCCCAGTGGGCGTCGGTCGAAGCGCTCAACGGTCCGCAGGACTTCATCCTCAAGAACAAGGCGATCTTCCAGGCCCGCCGCGACCTCGTCGTGTCGATGCTGAACCAGGCGCGCGGCATCACTTGCCCGTCGCCGGAAGGCGCCTTCTACGTCTATCCGTCCTGCGCCGGGCTGATCGGCAAGAAGACGCAAGGCGGCAAGGTCATCGACACTGACGAGACCTTCTGCTCCGAACTGCTCGAAGCCGAGGGCGTGGCCGTGGTCTTCGGATCGGCCTTCGGCCTTGGCCCGAACTTCCGCATCTCCTACGCCACCTCCGAGGCGCTGCTGGAAGAGGCCTGCACCCGCATCCAGCGCTTCACCGCGTCGCTCGCCTGAGCGCCTGCGCTTCAAGTGTTGAGAAACCCGGCTTCGGCCGGGTTTTTTCTTTGCCGGCGTCCGCAAACGGGCAAAAAGTGATCGCTGGAGCCGACGAGAATCTTTGATTCTCATACGCTGTTATAGAATTGCATATTGCTGTTCCGGCCCGAATGCTGCTACTCTGACCAAACTATATCCGTCGGAATGGACGGACGTATTCAGAGGCATCAATTGTATCAACCTAGACAGAATCAGCAGGAGCGAAGGAGCATGTACGTGCTCGCGCGTCTGTTGCTGGTGCTGTTTTCGGTTTTTGCTGCCCAGGCGACTTCGGTTGCTCTCGCCCAGCCGCATCAAGCCATTGGCGACGTACACGTCCGCATGGCCAGCAATGGCGGGCCTACTTCCGACGACCAGTTGCTGGTGCTCTTTGCCGAGGACGACAAGCGCCTCGTGCTTGCCGAATGTGAAGGCGGCGACGACAGTCCGGTGGTCCCGGCGCGGCACAGCATGCCCGCTGCGGTCATTGATGCCGCCACGTCCCCTGCCGGCCCGCTTTTCAGCTTCCTGCGCCACAGGACCAAGGCCCCGCGCGCGCCTCCGGCGCAGGCCTGACGGCGCAACGCGCCCCACCTGCGCCGCCTGACCGGCATCGCGCGACACCCCAGGCGATCTGTCGCCCCAAATTGATCTGTCGCCAGCCGGTCCTCCTCACAGGGACGAATGCGTCCCGAAACAGTCCCAGGAAGTACCAATGTCCAAGACACACCCACTCGGATTCCGTATCGAACGCGATCTCAAGGAAGCCCTGGTCAAGGCCGCCAAGGACGACCACCGCTCGGTGTCGTCGATGGTGGAAATCATCATCGCACGCTGGCTGCGCGACCGCGGCTATCTCGTCGAGAAGGAAGAGAGGGCGGCCTGACCGGCTGCCGCGAGAGCCGTCCGGGCTCTCGCCGGGGACGCCATGCGTCCTCATGAACCCGCGGGGCGCCCGACCAGGTCCGACCGGACAAGAGGCGCCCTGCCAGGCAGGCCGGAAACCGGCTCCAGCGGCTGAAAACACGCCGCTGGACTGCTTATACGACTAAGGTCATAATCCCAAAGCAGCGATGGATAACGGCCGCCTCCCGGCGTTATCACTTCGTCCGTCGTAAGGTTCGGCGGATTCCCGGAGACAGGTCTCCAGGCCCTGACCGCCGGCACTCTGGGAGGAGACATATATGGCAATCTCGGCAACCGCCGACGCCCGACGCGGGCGAGGCATGTCGCGCGAAGAGAAGAAGGTCATCTTCGCTTCGTCGCTCGGTACCGTTTTCGAATGGTACGATTTCTATCTCTACGGTTCACTCGCAGCCTTCATCGGCGCGACCTTCTTTGCCTCCTACCCCGAGGCCACCCGCAACATCTTCGCCCTTCTCGCCTTCGCCGCCGGCTTCCTGGTGCGCCCGTTCGGTGCGCTGGTCTTCGGCCGTCTCGGCGATCTCGTCGGCCGCAAATACACCTTCCTCATCACCATCCTGATCATGGGCGTGTCGACCTTCCTGGTCGGCCTGCTGCCCGGCTCGGCCACCATCGGCATCGCCGCCCCGATCATATTGATCGTGCTGCGCATGCTGCAGGGCCTGGCGCTCGGCGGTGAGTATGGCGGTGCCGCGACCTATGTCGCCGAGCATGCGCCCGACGATCGCCGCGGCTATTACACCTCGTGGATCCAGACGACGGCAACGCTCGGCCTGTTTCTGTCGCTGGTGGTGATCCTGATCGTGCAGAGCTGGCTCGGCAAGGAAGACTTCGCCGCCTGGGGCTGGCGCGTGCCGTTCCTGCTCTCCTTCGTCCTGCTCGGCATCTCGGTCTGGATTCGCCTGTCGCTGAACGAATCGCCGACCTTCCAGCGCATGAAGGAAGAGGGCAAGGGCTCCAAGGCGCCGCTGTCGGAAGCCTTCGGCCAGTGGAAGAACGCCAGGATCGCGCTGCTGGCGCTGCTCGGCCTCACCGCCGGCCAGGCCGTGGTCTGGTACACCGGCCAGTTCTACGCCCTGTTCTTCCTGCAGAACGTGCTCAAGGTCGACGGCCAGTCGGTCAACATCATGATCGCCATCGCCCTGATCCTGGGCACCGGCTTCTTCGTGCTGTTCGGCTGGCTCTCCGACAAGATCGGCCGCAAGCCGATCATCATGGCCGGCCTGGCGCTCGCCATCGTCACCTACTTCCCGCTGTTCAAGGCGCTGACCTGGGCCGCAAACCCGGCACTCGCCACCGCACAGCAGAACGTTCGCGCCACCGTCACCGCAGCACCCGGCGATTGCCGCTTCCAGTTCAACCCGGTGGGCACCGCGAAGTTCACCACGTCCTGCGATATCGCCACCTCGTTCCTGACCCGCAACTCGGTTCCTTATGACGTCGTCACCACGGCAGCACCCGGCACCGCAGCCACGGTCAAGATCGGCAACGAGACCGTCGAATCCTACGACGCCATTGCAGCCGGCGATCAGGCCAAGGCCAAGGACGCGGCCTTCGTCAAGGCAGTCAACATCGCGCTCCATGACGGCGGCTACCCGCTGGTCCGTGGCGCAGCCAAGGTTGCCGACCAGAAGCTCGACGCCTTCGTGGCAGCCAATCCGGAGCTGAAGCTCGATGCTGCAGCCATCCGCGGCGGCGAAAAGGCCACCGTTCCGGTCGCACAGGCAATCAAGGACAAGCTGCTGACGGCTGAAGAGGCAGGCAGCGCCACCGACATCAGCGTCTTCTCGATCGCAGGCGGCGGCGCTTTCTCGATGGTCGCCGACCCGGCAGGCGTGAACAAGCCGATGGTCATCGGCATCCTGTTCATCCTCGTCGTCTACGTGACGATGGTGTATGGCCCGATCGCCGCGATCCTGGTCGAGATGTTCCCGACCCGCATCCGCTACACCGGCATGTCGCTGCCTTATCACATCGGCAACGGCTGGTTCGGCGGCCTGCTGCCGGCAACCGCCTTCGCCATGAGTGCCGCGGCCGGCGACATCTATTACGGCCTCTGGTACCCGATCGCGATTGCCGCCATGACGCTGATCATCGGTGTGATCTTCGTCAAGGACACGCTCGGCACCGACCTCAACGCCAAGGACTGATCTCGGTCCATCCCAAGCGAGAGCCCGGCAGGCGCGAGCCTGCCGGGCTTTTCTTTTGGAACATTCGCGCTCAGTCGGCCTCGAACATCAGCGAGCGGTGCGTGGCCGCACCGGCCATGGCGCCGTCGCCGACCGACAGCGCCACCGAGCCGGCCGCACGCGCAATGTCGCCGCAGGCGAACACGCCTTTCGCGCTCGTCTGCTTCATCGCGTCCGTCCTGATAAAGCTGCCCATCGGCCCCACCTCCAGCTCGCAGCCCAGCTGTTCGACCCAGGGGATCTGCAGCGATGTCTTCGGCATGGTGAACAGCCCGTCGAGCGCTATCACGCGGCCATCTTCCAAAACGACGTCGGCCCGCTCGCCCCTGACCTCGCGGACAGGCGTTGTCTCGACCGCTGTGCCGCGCGCCTCGAGCTGCCGCAACTGCCCCGCGTCGGGAAAAAGGGCGCCGTTGGTGAACAGCGTGGTCTTGCCCCAGTCGGGCAGCATCAGCGCGTGATGCATGGAATGCTCCGACACGGCGAGCACGCCGACCCGGCCCTGGTTCAGTTCGTAGCCGTGGCAATAGGGGCAATGGAACACCGAGCGGCCCCAGCGCTCCCTGAGGCCGGTTATGTCGGGCAGGCTGTCGGAAACGCCGCCCGCGAGAACCAGCCGCCGCGCCGTCTCCGTCGCGCCGTTGCCGAGATCGACGGCAAAACCGCCGGCGATCCGCCTTGCACCCTCCGCCCTGCCCTCGATCCAGCGGACCGTCGGGTACAGCTCGAGCTGCGCACGCGCCTCCGCCGCGATCGCGCCGGGATCGACGCCGTCGCGGCCGAGAAAGCCGTGCGACCTGGCGGCAAAGCGGTTGCGGCGTTCACCGGCATCGACCACCAGCACCTTCTGCCTGGCCCGGGCCAGCTGCAAACCGGCGGAAATCCCCGCATAGCTGCCGCCGACGATGATCACGTCGTGGTTCATGACAAAATCCTTTGCTGCGTTGCGTCTGCCCGACGGCCCCGCAGGCCTTTCGGGATATCACGACACTTATTATGTTACGTGATATCGATCGTCAAGTTTCACGCAACTCCTGTTGTTGCGTAAGCGCGCCTCTGCTAGGCCTGTTCCAACGCCGGGGCGGCTAAGGCCGCGCCCAAAAGACCAGCGCCAGAGAGCAGTTCAATGAGACCCGACACCCGCCTTTCCCGCATGCTGCATGTGCTGATCCACATGCAGCACCACGAGGGCACCGCCACCTCCGACGCCATCGCCACCATGCTCGGCACCAACCCCGTCGTCGTGCGCCGGACCATGGCCGGCCTGCGCGACCAGGGTTATGTCCGCTCCGAGAAAGGCCATGGCGGCGGCTGGGTTCTGGCGCGCCCACTGGAGGAGATAACGCTGCTCGACATCCACAAGGCGCTCGGCGCGCCGCAGCTCTTCGCCATCGGCCTTGCCGGCGACAACCCCAACTGCGTCGTCGAGCAGGCGGTCAACATCTCGCTCGCCGAGGCGATGGACGAGGCCGAGGCGATCCTGCTTGCCCGCTTCGGCAAGGTGACGCTGGCCGAACTCGCCGAGGGTGCTGCAAAAGCCTCCAGCGGCAAGCTCACCATGGAGCATTTCTAGGCTGCTTGGGCGCAGACATCCTTGACGCAACCGCGCAGCCAGCAATGGGCGGCGTCGGCATCCAGGCGCGGATGCCAGAGCAGCGAAACGGTGATCTCGGGCAGATGGAACGGCAGCGCAAAGGTGAACATGCCGGCGCGCAGATTGCCGGTGTGGCGTTCGGGAACGGTGGCGACGAGATCGCTGCCGCGCGCCAGCGCCAGGGCGGCGGAAAAACCTGCCACCACCACGGCGGTCTCCCGTTCGAAGCCCTGCTGTTCCACCGCCTCGTCGACGAAACCACGGTCGGGCGCCTGGCGCGAAATCGCGATGTGCCCGCAGGCGGCATAACGCGCGAGCGTGACCTCGCCTTCGCTGATGGAATGGCCTGATCGCGCGACACCGACGAAACGATCGCGGAACAGCGCCTGCGCGCGCACTTCCGGGCCGGTCGCCTTGCCGACCACGCCTGTTTCCAGGTCGACGCTGCCGTCGCGCAGCGGCTCGCTGCCCCTGTCGGGCTTGGGCATGAAGCGCACCCGCACGCCGGGGGCCTGGCGGGCGATGCGGTCGACAAGGGCGGGGCCGAAATTCTCGACGAAGCCCTCGCGCGTCCTGATCGTGAAGGTCCGGGCAAGCCGCGCCAGATCCAGGTCCTCGGCCGGACGCAGCACCGCCTCGGCTTCCTCGACGAGTTGTGCGACCCGCTGGCGCAGTTCGAGCGCACGCGGCGTCGGCACCAGTCCGCGCCCTGCCCTGACCAGCAGCGGATCGCCTGTCGTTTCGCGCAGCCGCGCCAGCGCGCGGCTCATCGCCGAGGGGCTGAGCTGCAGCCGCCTGGCGGCGCGGGCAACGCTGCCTTCGGCGAGAAGGACATCGAGGGTCACCAGCAGGTTGAGGTCGGGCATGGGCATGACGCCGAGCATAGGCATGGCCATGACATGGCGTCAAACGCACTGATGAAGTGCAAATGCTGCGTGTTCCGCCATGTCAGGTCGGAAGCTATCTTTCCACTGCTCCCCCGGGGAGCGACCTGGATGGAGAGCGCGATGAACTCGGCGACGGCGGAATACGAGCAGACGGGAAGCGGGCAGTCGGCAGCGACCCGCTGGATACTGGCCAGCCTGTCGCTGTCCATCCTGCTCTCGTCCCTCGGCACCAGCATTGCCAATGTCGGGCTGCCGACATTGGCACAGGCCTTCAATGCATCGTTCCAGCAGGTCCAATGGGTGGTGCTCGCCTATCTGCTGGCGGTCACCACGCTGGTCGTCGGCGTCGGCCGACTGGGCGACCTGATCGGCCGCAGGCGTCTGCTGATCGCCGGCATCGCCCTGTTCATCCTGGCTTCGGCGCTGTCAGCGGCGGCACCCAGTCTGCGGGTTCTGGTCGCCGCCCGCGCCGTGCAGGGACTGGGCGCCGCCGCGATGATGGCGCTTGCCATGGCGTTCGTCGGCGACACCGTGCCCAAGGCGCGCACCGCCAGCGCCATGGGGCTGCTCGGCGCCATGTCGGCAATCGGCACCGCACTTGGCCCTTCGCTCGGCGGCCTGCTCATAGCGGGGCCGGGTTGGCGCATGATCTTCCTGGTCAATGTGCCGCTCGGCCTGATCGCCCTGCTGCTGGCATACCGTCACCTGCCGGCGGACAAGGCGACGGCAGAACGGCCTCGCTTCGACATTGCGGGCACGGCGCTGCTGGCCGTGACGCTTGCCGCCTATGCCCTGTCGATGACGCTTGGCCGTGGGCAATTCGGCCTGCTGAACCTTGGCCTGATGGTCGCCGCCGGCATTGGTGTCGCACTCTTCCTGCGGGTCGAGACGCGAGCCGCAGCGCCACTGGTCAGGCTCTCCCTGCTCCGGGAGCCCGCCTTTGGCGCGAGCCTGGCCATGAGCGGGCTCGTCTCCACCGTGATGATGGCAACGCTTGTAGTCGGGCCATTTTACCTGTCGCGTGGTCTCGGGCTTGACGCCGCACTCGTCGGCCTCACGCTCTCGGCCGGCCCCGTGGTCACGGCGCTGACCAGCATCCCGGCAGGCCGCATCGCCGACCGCTTCGGCGCCCGGCGCATGACGATTGCCGGCCTTGCCGGCATGGCCATGGGAACGCTGGCTCTCGCGCTGATGCCTCTGGCGGCAGGTGTCGCCGGCTATGTCGTGCCCATCATCGTCACGACGACAGGCTATGCGCTGTTCCAGACGGCCAACAACACGGCCGTCATGGCCGACGTCAGTGCCGATCGGCGCGGCGTCGTTTCCGGCATGCTCAACCTCGCGCGCAATCTCGGACTGGTCACCGGGGCCGCGGTGATGGGCGCGGTGTTCGCATTTGCATCCGCGACATCGGGAGCTGCCGAGATATCGGCCACAGCCGCGGCCAGCGGCATGCGGGCGACATTCGGCGCGGCCCTGGTCCTTGTCGTCGCAGCGTTGGCTATGGCGATGGCGGTTTCGGCCGACAGGGCGAGGCGCTGAATCCCGGTGCCCCTTGCCCGGCCGCGCAGCCGAAGCTACTCACGCGGCATGACCCAGTTGATCGAAATCGGGACCCTGCGTGTCCTCAGCTTTGCCGGCGACGAAAAAGTCATCCGCGTGGCGGGCGATGCCAACGACTTCATCGGCGACGCATGGGCGCACCAGGCCGACATGCTGGCCATTCCGCTGGCGCGGCTCGGGCCGGATTTCCTGAAGCTCGGCACCGGCGTCGCCGGCGAGGTGTTCCAGAAATTCGTCAACTACCGCCTGCGCTGCGCCATTGTCGGCGACATCACAGCCAAGCTCGATAACAGCAAGGCGCTGCGCGACTTCGTCCGCGAAACCAACGCGGGCAACTCGATCTGGTTCGTGCCCGACATGGACGGCCTTCGCGACAGGCTCGCCGGCAAGGCGGCCTGAGCAGCAGGCTGGGCCGGGCGAGGCAAACACGCCCTCCGGCGTCGGCCGATGCGGCGCGCTGGCGCCGTCCGAAGAATTGGCCCATAAGCACCGAACCCATTTTCCTTGAGGTCGACAACAATGGCCCTGCATCTCAACACGCCGCTGCTCGAATCCCGCCCCCTGAGCCTGACGGCGGGGCGTTCGATCTGGCTGAAGATGGACGCGCTCCAGCCTTCCGGCTCGTTCAAGATCCGCGGCATCGGCGCGGCCTGCGAGCATCACGCCAAGGCGGGCAAGAGCCGCTTCGTCTCGTCCTCGGGCGGCAATGCCGGCATCGCTGTCGCCTATGCCGGACGCAGGCTGTCGCTCCCCGTCTCGGTCTTCGTTCCCGAGACGACGACCGACAAGGCAAAGGCCCTGATCCGGCAGGAGGGCGCCGAGGTCATCGTCCATGGCGCGTCCTGGCAGGAGGCCAACGAGCGCGCCCTGTCGGCGCTCGACGCTGATGCCGCCTTCATCCACCCCTTCGACGATCCGCTGCTGTGGACCGGCCATGCGACGATGATCGACGAGGTGGTCGCCGAGGGCGTCTCCTTCGACGCCGTCGCCGTGTCGGTCGGCGGCGGCGGGCTCATGTCGGGCATCGTCGAGGGCCTCGCGCGCAACGGTCTCGAACATATCCCCATCGTCGCCGTCGAGACCGAAGGCGCAGCCTCCCTGGCCGCTGCGATGAGGGCCGGACAACGGGTGCAGCTGCCCGCCATCACCAGCATCGCCACCTCTCTCGGCGCCCGCATGGTCAGCGCGCACGCTTTCGAGCTGACGCAAAGCCGGCCCATCGACAGCGTGGTCGTCAGCGACCGCACCGCCGTCGACGCGTGCCTGCGCTTTCTCGACGATCACCGCGTGCTGGTCGAGCCGGCCTGCGGCGCGACGCTTGCGCTTGCCTATACGCATTCGGCCTCGCTGGCGCGCTTCGACCGCGTGCTGATGATCGCCTGCGGCGGGGCAACGGCCTCGCTCGCTCAGCTTCAGGCCTGGCAGGTCGCCTGAAGGGTCCTGCAGGCCCTCTTCCCGCGAACGGGAAAAGGGCAAGGACAAAAAGATCAGGCGTTGATCCAGCACTTGGTCAGCGCGTGGCCGCCCATCAGCTCCCCATTGGGGTCGTCCACCCAGCCGCCGAGCTTGGGGCCGGAGGCGTCGATGTAGTTGTTGAACATCGGCACGATGACGCCGCCCTCGTCGCGCAGGATCAGCGCCGCCTGGCGATAGAGTTCCTTGCGCTTGACTTGATCGAGCTCGCCGCGCGCCGACAGGATCAGCTTGTCGAAATCGTCGCGGAAGAAGCGCGTGTCGTTCCATTCGGCCTTTGAGAGATAGGCGATGGAATAGACCTGGTCCTGCGTCGGCCGGCCGGTCCAGTAGGACATGGAGAAAGGCTGCTTGTTCCACACCTCCGACCAGTAGCCGTCGCCGGGCTCGCGCTTGACCTCGAGCGTGATGCCGGCCTTGGCCGCACTTTGCTGGTAGAGCTGGGCGGCATCGACCGCGCCGGGGAACGCGACGTCGGAGGTGCGCAGCAGCACCGGGCCGGAATGACCCGACTTCTTGTAGTGGAACGCTGCCTTGTCGGGATCGTAGGCACGCTGCTCGATGTCGTCGGAAAACAGCGCATAGGCCTTGGTCACCGGCATGTCGTTGCCGATCGAGCCGTAGCCGCTCAAAACCTTCTTGACCATCTCCTCGCGGTCGACGGCGTATTTGAGCGCCAGCCTCAGATCGTTGTTGTCGAAGGGCGCGGTGTTGCAATGGGCGATGAAGACATAATGACCCTTGCCCGGCACGTTGCGGATCTCGACGCCCGGCACGCGCTTGATGAGGTCGACGATCTTCGGCTCGACGCGATTGATCAGGTCTACCTGGCCGCCCTGGAGCGCTGCGGTGCGGGCGGTGGCGTCGTTGATGACGACGATCTCGATCTGGTCGGCATGGCCGCGCTTGTCGGAGCCCCAATAGCCCTTGTGCAGCTCGCCGACATGGCGCACGCCGGGCTCGTTGACGGCGACCTTGTAGGGGCCGGTGCCGATGCCGGCGGTCGGGTTGTCCTTGCCGCCATTGGGCTGGATCATCAGGTGATAGTCGCTGACCACGTAAGGCAGGTCGGCGTTCGGCTCCTTGAGCGTGATGACGACATAGTCGCCGTCCGTCTTGACGCTGTCGAACTGGCTGACGAAGGCGAGCGCGGCCGATTTCGAGTTCTCGTCGCTATGGCGCTCCAGCGTCGCCACCACATCGGCGGGCGTCAGGTCCTTGCCATTGTGAAAGGTCACGCCCTTGCGGATCTTGAAATGCCAGGTCTTGGCGTCGTCGGAAGCCTCGTAGGACTCCGCCAGCCGGGGCTCGATCTCGCCCGCCGGCGACACCTCGAGCATCTGTTCGCCCCAGCTGCGGCCGAGCGTATAGGGCACCTGGCTGGCCCAGCTGGCCGGGTCGAGGCTGTCGGTGGCCGCACCGCCGACCATGCCGGCGCGCAGGATGCCGCCCTTGGCCGGCGCCTGCGCCCTGGCTGCGCCTGCAATCAGGCTGTTGGCCGTCAGCGCCGTCACGCCAAGCGCAGCCGCGCGGCCGAGAAAATCGCGGCGCGACAGCCGTCCGCTGGCGACGAGGTGGCTCAGGTGATCGAGTTCGTTCGACATGCGAGAGAAATCCTCCGGTTATGCGCGGCATGATCGCCGTCGTTGCTGCTCCCTCCGGAATAGTGATTGGGCATGCCCCAGCGTAAGGGCTCTGGATGCGACATTTTCCGCCGCATTCCGGCACAGCCGGCAAATGTCCGTGACCGGTGCGCCCGACCGCGTTCTCCCCCTTGCCCAACCCGCAAAGCCGTGTGACGATAGGCTGAATCCTGGAGTTGCCGGCGTCCCTGTGGACGTGCCAAGGAGGCTCCCGCTTGTTGAAACTGTGCATCGGACCTGCCGATTTCCGGGCCGTTGCGCGAGGAGGTCTGAACAGAGTTTGAGTGCCCGCGACGGCCGAACAGGCCGGCCGCCGCTTCAGGGAAAGATGCCTGAGTGGAGGTCAGCTCGTCATGGGTAATCGCGCCGGAGGAAGGCGTACGGGACCGAAATGCATCGCCATCGTCGGTCCCTACGCCAGCGGTAAAACCACTCTCTTTGAAGCCCTTCTCGCCCGCACGGGCGCCATCCCCAAGCAGCAGCCGGTCGCCTCCGGCAACACGATCTCCGACCACTCCCCCGAGGCCAAGGCCCACGCCATGAGCGTCGAGGCCGTCTTCGCCACGACCCAGTTCATGGGCGAGAGCATCACCTTCATCGATTGTCCCGGCTCGGTCGAATTTGCCTTCGAGGCCGAACCGGTGCTCACGGCCTGCGACCTCGCAGTCGTGGTTGCCGAGCCCGACGAGAAGAAATTTCCGGCACTGCAGCTGATCATGCGCAAGCTTGATGAAATGGGCGTGCCGCGCATCCTGTTCCTCAACAAGATCGACAAGGCATCCGCCGGCATTCGCGACACGCTCAAGCTGCTGCAGCCCGTCAGCCGCACGCCGCTTTTGCTGCGCCAGATCCCGCTGCGCAAGGACGGCGTCATCGTCGGCTCGATCGACCTGGCGCTCGAGCGCGCCTACATCTACCGCGAATATGCCGAGAGCGAGATCGCCGACATTCCCGGCGACGAGAAGGCCCGTGAGCTCGAGGCCCGTTTCGCCATGCTGGAGACGCTGGCCGACCATGACGACCAGCTGATGGAGCAGTTGCTCGAGGAGATCGAGCCGCCCAAGGACGCGATCTTCGACGACCTTGCTGCCGACCTGCGCGACGGTTCGGTCACGCCGGTGCTGATCGGCTCGGCTGAAAAGGGCAATGGCGCACTGCGCCTGCTCAAGGCCATCCGCCACGACGCACCCGATGTCGAGGCGACGCGCAAGCGGCTCGGCGCGCCCGACGGCGGCACGATCGTGCAGGTGATGAAGACGATCCACACCTCCCATGGCGGCAAGCTGTCGGTGTCGCGCATCCTGTCCGGCAGCGTCTCCGACGGCGCCGAACTCTGGCTCAACGCCACCGACACCGCCAAAGTGTCCGGCATCTACCGCATGCTCGGGAAAGACCAGGCAAAACAATCGGGTGCCGCCGCCGGCGACACCGTGGCGCTCGGCAAACTCGACCATGTCGCGACCGGCCAGACGCTGACGACTGCCAAGGGTGGCACCAGGCAGCTGGCAACCCTAGAACCGCCCAAGCCCGTCTATGCCTTCGCGCTGCGCCCCAAGGAGCGCAAGGACGACGTCAAGATGTCGGCGGCAATCCAGCGCCTTGCCGAGGAGGACCCCTCGCTGACCCTGCACCACAACCAGGATTCGGCAGAGACGGTGCTGTCTGGCCATGGCGAGATGCATCTGCGGGTCGTGCGCGAACGCCTCGAAGGCCGCAACCAGATCGCCGTCGAGGGCCATGCGCCCGCCGTGCCCTATCGCGAGACGATCCGCAAAGGCGTGCAGCAGCGTGGCCGCCACAAGAAGCAGTCGGGCGGCCACGGCCAGTTCGGCGACGTCGTCATCGAGATCAAGCCGCTGCCGCGCGGCTCGGGCTTCGAGTTCACCGACACCATCACCGGCGGCGTGGTGCCCAAGCAGTACATCCAGTCGGTCGAGGCCGGCGCGCGCGACTTCCTCAAGACCGGCCCGCTCGGCTTCCCCGTGGTCGACGTCGCGGTCAACCTGTCCGACGGATCGTTCCACACGGTCGATTCCTCCGACATGGCCTTCCAGATGGCGGCCAAGATCGCCATGAAGGAAGGCATGGCGGCCTGCTCGCCGGTGCTGCTCGAGCCGATCATGAAGGTCTCGATCGTCACCCCGTCCGACGCCACCGCCCGCATCATCGCACTGGTGCCGCAGCGCCGCGGCCAGATCCTCGGCTACGATGCCCGCGACGGCTGGCCCGGCTGGGACGTGGTCGAGGCGACCATGCCGCAATCGGAGATCGGCGACCTCATCATCGAGTTGCGCTCGGCCACCGCAGGCGTCGCCACCTACCGCGCCGAGTTCGATCATATGGCCGAACTCACCGGCCGCCTCGCCGACGAGGCCATGCAGCAGGCCGGCAAGGCCGCGTGACAGCCATGCCGGGCGATCCATCGGGGTCGCCCGGCATCAACTGGCGTGCCGCCTCGACCCGGTTCGTGCCGGCCTGGCGCCGCCAGAGACAGGCCGGTGTCTTCGTCGATGTCGGCTGCCAGCGGTCGCCTGCTGCCACAGTCCAGAACCGTTGCCCCGGGCGCCCGCAGAGACAGGACGAGCGGGTCGCGCCTCGGGAGGCGAGGATGCCTGCGGACCGCCATCTCGTCTTCCCGGACCACGCAAGCGAACGCCTCACGCACTATCAAACTCCCGTGACCACTGCCCTCGCGACGAAACACCTGGCATCCCGCACGCGTATGTGAACAGGCAGAGATTGATTTCGCCGCCGCGCAGGGCAAACCTTGCGGCCGACAGGAGCACACGAATGGCAGTGATACATCGTCGTCCGACATGGGCGATATCGGAAGCGCAGGCCACGCCTGAGCATATCTTCCTCAACCGCCGTACCATTCTCGCCGGCATGGGGCTTGGGCTGGCGACCGCGGCCATGCCCCGCCCTGCCCGCGCCGAGGACGCCGACCCGACAGCCGATCTCTACCCGGCCAGGCCGAACGCGGCCTACAAGCTCGACCGCTCGCTGACACCAGAGGAGATCAACGCCAACTACAACAACTTCTATGAATACGGGACCTACAAGGAGATCGCGGCGAGCGCCCAGATGCTGAAGACGCGGCCCTGGGAGATCGAGATCGGCGGGCTGGTCGACAAGCCGCTGACGCTCGGCATCGACGAGCTGATCCGCAAGTTCCCGCTGGAAACCCGGCTCTATCGCCACCGTTGCGTCGAGGCCTGGTCGATGACCATCCCGTGGACGGGCTTTCCGCTGAAGGCGCTGGTCGCCATGGCGAACCCCAAGGCAGACGCAAAATTCATCCGCTTCGAAACCTTCCTCGATCCCAAGATGGCGCCGGGTCAGAACGACTTCGTCTATCCCTGGCCCTACATCGAAGGCGTCACCATCGAGGAGGCGGCGCTCGACCTGCCCTTCCTCGTCACCGGCGCCTACGACAAGCCGCTGGCAAAGCAGTTCGGCGCGCCGATCCGGCTGGCGCTGCCGTGGAAATACGGTTTCAAGTCGATCAAGTCGATCCGCAAGATCGACTTCGTCGCCGAGCAGCCGCAAGGGCTGTGGGAGGCGATCCAGCCGAGCGAGTATGGCTTCTGGGCGAATGTGAATCCCGAGGTGCCGCATCCGCGCTGGAGCCAGGCCAAGGAACGCGTGCTGCATACGGGCGAACTGGTGCCGACGCAGCTGTTCAACGGCTATGCCCAAGAGGTCGGCCAGATCTATGCCGGCAAGGATCCGGCAACGCTCTATATGTGATCTTGGAGGGGCAAAAGAAAAGCGGCGTCCAAGGAAATCCCTGGACACCGCTTTTTGCGGACCGTTCCGCGGGAGGCGGGACGGCAGGTCCGCCGCTTCGTGGCCGACGTTTGATCCATCGGCAATCTGCTGGACGCGGCGCGTTGCCTAAGCCCGGCACGTTCGGGTGATGCCCCCATCTCCCGGCGCGCCATCACCGCGTCCAAGTAAAAGCTAGGCGCATCAGTGGGTTCGGGGAACGTTACCCGATGTTACATGTCACTGTTACGCGGGGCGGCCATGCAGCTTTACCGGGCGTTAACCCCATGTCGGCCGGCGCCGTCGCCTCCAGAACCGGAAACGAAAATGCGTGCGGCGGGGCATTCTGACCAGTGGTTGCGCATGCCCTGACGGCCGACCGGAAATGACGGTGCTCGTGCCGTGCGGCAGCCGGGCCGCACGCAGCACCCTGGGAAGGGCCGCCTCCCCTCCCGGCTCCATGCCCGGCACTACGTGGTTCGACGGGCTCACGCCGAGCGTCGTCGAAACGCCAACGCAAACTTCAACACGGCCCTGGTCCGGGCATCCATCGTCCACGACATCGGTGCTCCAAGGCCTGATAGCGCAGATACATCTCGGGACCTGGCGGCCACCCGACACCCTCGAGCCGAGGCCGAGCAGTGGAAGATCGATCGGTGGATTTTGGCTGCCGCCCTGCGCCGCAAGATGGTGCGTAAAGCAGCGCGTTCGATCGAGGCCGATGAGGGAAAAAGTCTGAATTCAGGCAACAAAAAAGCCGGATCCAAGAAGATCCGGCTGAGTTTGTTTGGAAGTGCCGATTAAGGCTAACCTCCAGAGGGGAACACTCGAGGGCGCTAATGGGAGGAGGAACGCGCCCTGGAGATGATCGTTATATGTGCTTTCCTTGCCCAAGAAACAAGCATCTATTTTGCAACGCACGCATGCAAAAAGACGCGGGCTGTGGTCCAACATTGTTAGAATGGCGATAGGACCAGAATTTTCGCTGAAAAGCGACGATTTTTGCTGCAGCACTGCACATTCGCATGGCGTCTTGCCGGCAATATCAGGCCGAAATTCATGCTGCACTGCAATGACGACGTTTCAGGCACGCCACGTCCATTGTTGCGGCAGAAATCGATCCATGGGCAAACTGGCGGCATCCGGATGAATGGGAGTGCACGGCATGCGCAAGGCATCGGCAGTCCTCGGCAGCACCGCCTTCTTCATCGCAGCACCGGTCATGGTGGCCGGCGTCCTGCCCTGGCTGCTGCTTGGCGGTTATGCCCGGCAACTGGCGCCCTGGCCGCTGGCGGCCGCGGGCGCGGTGCTCGTCGCCGGCGGACTGGCCGTCCTGCTCCACGCCTTTGGCCGCTTCGTTCGCGAAGGCGCGGGCACCCCTGCCCCGATCGCACCGACGGAACGGCTGGTGGTCGGCGGCGCCTACCGCCACGTCCGCAACCCGATGTATGTGGCGGTGATTGCCATCATCGTCGGCCAGGCGCTTTTGTTTTCGAGCTGGCTGGTTGCGGCCTACGCCGTGCTGGCCGGCATGACCATGGCGGCTTTCGTGCGCGCCTATGAGGAGCCTGTCCTCACCCGTCGCTACGGCCTCGACTACGAGCGCTACCGCCGAGCGGTGCCGGGCTGGCTGCCGCGCCTCACGCCGTGGCGCGGCGACTGACATCAGGTCTCAGAAGGCCCAGCTGCGCGCCTTGGAGATGACGAAATCACGGAAGGCATGCAGCTTGGCCTGCTCCTTCATCGTGTCGGGATAGGCGAAATAAGTGTCGAAGGACGGCACTTCGGTCTCCGGCAGGAGTTGCACCAGCCCCGCATCCTTGCCCACCACATAATCGGGCAGCATGGCGATGCCGGCGCCGGTCTGCACGGCCCGCTTGATCGACAGGATGTCGTTGATCTGCAATGTCGGCACGCGCTGTCCGCTCTCGAAATCGCCCACCGTCTCCAGCCAGTTGAGTTCGCTCAGATGTGTCGGCACCGGCACGCCGAAGGTGACGATGCGATGGTTCTTGAGATCGGCGATGGAGGCCGGCTTGCCATATTTGGCGATGTAGCCGGGCGACGCGTAGAGATGGAAATGCACGGTGAACAGCCGGCGCTGGATCAGATCGGGCTGCTGTGGCTGGCGCAGGCGAATGGCGCAGTCGGCCTGGCGCATGGTCAGGTCCAGCTCCTCATTGGCGAGGATCAGCTGCAGCTGGATTTCCGGATAAAGCTCGAGGAATTCCTGGATGCGCTCGGTCAGCCAGCCGGCGCCGAGGCCGACGGTGGTGGTCACGCGCAGCACGCCCGACGGCCGGTCCTTGGTCTCGGTCAGCCGCGACTTAATGGTCTCGAGCTTGACCAGCACGTCATGGGCTGTGCGGAACAGCATCTCGCCCTGCTCGGTCAGCACCAGGCCGCGCGCATGGCGATGGAACAGCGGCACGCCGATGTCGTGTTCGAGCGCGCTGACCTGGCGCGAGATGGCCGATTGCGACAGACGCAGCGTCTCCGCCGCATGTGTGAACGAGCCAGCCTCCGCCGCGGCGTGAAACACGCGCAACTTGTCCCAATCCAACGCCATTTTTTCCCCTCGTTTATAAGGCGTTTGGTCGGCCTATTCGGCCGCTTCGCGATGCACTTCTATGCCGGCCAGGTACTTTTCGGCTTCGAGCGCGGCCATGCAGCCGAGCCCGGCGGCCGTCACCGCCTGGCGGTAGATGTCGTCGGTCACGTCGCCGGCGGCAAACACGCCCGGCACGTTGGTGCGCGTCGAGTTCGCCTCGGTCCACAGATAGCCGTTCGGCTTCTGCTTGAGCTTGCCGACGAACAGCTCGACCGCCGGCGCATGGCCGATCGCCACGAACACGCCGTCGGTCGCCATTTCGGTGATGGCGCCGGTGTTGACGTTCCTGAGCCTCACCGCATTGACCGACGGCGGCAGCGGCTTCTGCGCCGGTGCGCCCACGATCTCGTCGACGGCATGATCCCAGACCACCTTGATGTTGTCCTTGGCAAACAGCCGCTCCTGCAGGATGCGCTCGGCGCGGAAGTGGTCGCGGCGATGGACGACCGTCACCGTCTTGGCGAGGTTGGAGAGGTAAAGCGCTTCCTCGACGGCCGAATTGCCGCCGCCGACCACCACCACGTCCTTGCCGCGGTAGAAGAAGCCGTCGCAGGTGGCGCAGGCCGACACGCCAAAGCCCTGGAACACCTGTTCGGAGGGCAGGCCGAGCCACTTGGCCTGGGCGCCGGTGGCGATGATCAGCGCGTCGGCCGTGTAGAGCGTGCCGGAATCGCCCTTGGCGCGGAACGGCCGCACGTCGAGATCGACCTCGGTGATGATGTCGTGGATCATCTCGGTGCCGACATGCTCGGCCTGGAGACGCATCTGCTCCATCAGCCACGGGCCCTGGATCGGCTCGGCGAAGCCGGGATAGTTCTCGACCTCGGTGGTGATCATGAGCTGGCCACCCTGCTGGATGCCGGCGACGAGCATCGGCTTCAGCATCGCGCGCGCAGCATAGATCGCGGCCGTATAGCCGGCCGGACCTGAACCGATGATGAGGACTGGCGCATGTTTGGCGGTCATCTGGAAGCCTTCACAGTCAATGGAAACGGGCAGCGCCCGAAAACAGGGCGCCAACAGCCCCTAATCTAGGTGTTCCCCCCCTTGCCGCGCAAGGCGACAAGATGTTCCTCCCCCGAAAGCTTTGTCGCAGCTCCGCCCGGCCTGCACAGTTCGGCCTGCCGTTTCGTCATGCAACAAAGCGGGGCAACAAAGCGGGCATTTTGCCTGGCCGAGCTTCCCCAAGTCCACCCGAGTAGTTTAATTACAAGAAAGCGTAAGATTCTTGCGCAAACTTTCCGGAGCACCCATGCCCATCAAGGCCGATCTCGACGCCATCGACTGGAAGATCCTGCGCGAACTGCAGGATGACGGGCGCATGACCAATGTCGAGCTGTCGCGCCGGGTCGGCATCTCCGCCCCGCCCTGCCTGCGCCGCGTCAAGCGCCTCGAGGACGAGGGCATCATCCAGCGCTACCGCGCTTTGCTCAACGCACCGGCGCTCGGCATGGACGTCGTCGCCTTCTGCCTCGTCGGCCTCAACCGCCAGTCGGAAGTCGACCTGAAATCCTTCGCCGACCGCACCCGCGGCTGGCCGATCGTGCGCAGCGCCTGGATGGTGTCGGGCGAATCCGACTTCATGCTCCACTGCGTCGCCCCCGACCTCGGCACCTTCCAGACCTTCGTCATCGAGGAACTGACATCCTCGCCCAACGTCGACACCGTGCGCACGGCGCTGACGATCAGGCAGGTGAAGGACGAGGGACTGGTGGGGATTTGAACCAACTCCTGGAACCGGAATTAATTTCGCACATCGCATTTTTGCCGCTGCCGGCGCCTGCTGCGGCGCAATCTACTATGCCGAAAACAACATGCGGACCGGATATTTCTCGGTCTTTATGTTTCTGGTGATTGCCGGCATCTTCGAGATCGCAACATCAAATAGATGGGTTGCGATCGGCCTTTCCGTGTCCTTTATCGTCAGCCTGTTCATCCTGTCGAAATTGAAATACAAATACACGAGATTTGCTCTCGTCTACAATGATATATTTGGATTCGACAGAAAGGTTTACAGAGACATATTCAGAACCTACGGAAAAGATGCATTCGCAGCCACGGCATTGATTGTCGTTTTGGCTGCACTGTTCGTCGTGGTTCTGTTCTTCGCGGGAGACAGCAACAACCACCCCGCAGTCGTCTATTCGTCATTGGTGATCAGCGCGACCGGAGCCTGGCTTCTGGTGCCTTACGCGATGAATGAATATCGGCGTGCAAACTGGGACGGCCGGCACATTTCGACGTTCCTTGCGACCATGCTCGCGCAACGTTTCAGGCCGGCAGACATGACACGCCTGACAATCAGCGCGCCTCCCTCGTCCGCCAATATCGGAAAACCCGCAAGCCAGGTAGACGAAGCTCCGCACATCATTCTGATCGGAGGAGAGTCGACCTTTCCACCAAGGCTTTTCGAGCTCCCTGAAGAACCTGACATCGCCCGGTTCTTCGACGGTAAGGAAGGGCTCCGCGAGTTGAAGGTGGAAATCTTCGGCGGCCAGACCATCCTGTCGCATACAAGCTGCCTGACCGGCCTCTCGACGCTGCTTTTTGGTGAGAATCGCGCCTACGCTCCTCGCTTCTGGCGGGATCGCATCGGGGTCTCCCTACCCTTCTTCCTGAAGTCTCACGGCTACTCCGTCACGGCCTTGCTATCTGGCCAACGCGACTGGATGGGCATCGGAGGTTTATACGAGACGATCGGGATCGACAGCGTCTTCGAAGCATCCGACTACATGACTGCCGATGGCGTCGATACGATGTATGCGAGAGACTCATCCGTCTACGCCGCCGCGCTCGCAGACCTGGGCTCTCGCATGGAACGGGGCAGAACCTGCACCATCGTCGAGACGATGCGCAACCACGGCCCGCATACCAAGACGCTGACCAATGAAGCTCGCGAAGTAAGCTCCAGGGACTGGTTTGCAGACACCTGCAGATCCTTGAACCGCCCGCTCCTGCATCAAGCCGCCGAATGGTATGGCCGACTGCGCGCCTCGGTGGACGATTACAATGATTTCAAGACGAAACTGGCCGCCAACCACCCCAATCAGACCTTCCTGATTGTTCACTACGGCGACCATCAGCCGACATTCTGCGCGGACATTCAGGGCGCCTCCCCCGAACAACTCTTCAAGACCTATCTGACAGTGGACTGGATCGGGCAGTCGCCTGAGGGCTCGCAAGTCTGCGCAGCCGGGAGCCTCCCGATCTTTTTCGTCGACGTCCTGCTTGCCCGGGCAGCGGGCCTGCCGTTGGATGGCTTTTTGCAGGCCAAGCAGGTGCTGCTTGAGTCCGACCCCCAGAACGCCTGCTTTGACAGCCCCCAATACCAAGGATTGATTGCCAGCCTCGTCGAGAGCGGAAAACTCAGGCCCGGCAACTACTCGATCCAGGCGAGTTGACACCATCAAAATCCCGGAAGCAACATTTGCCCACGATCGGGACACTACCTATTTTTCAGCGACCCTCTCTGAAAATGCCGGAAACACCTCCATCAACAGAAGACTGATTTCGGATCTTTTCGAAAAGAGCGCGGAACAAAACAGAGGCCTGGGAAGGTTTGTTTCAAACGTGATGAAGCGCCTGAGGTGGGAAAAGCTCGCGCTTTGAGTCCTTGGCCGCGGGCGGTTGAATGGCGTCAGGATTAGTGGCAATAGGCGCCTGACAATCCCAGGGACTACAAATGCTCAACGGACTCATTCGGCGCCTGACGGGGCGAGCGCACCCTTACAGGGAGTTGCCCGGCATCGCCAAGAGCGTGATGGCCGAACATCTCACCTATCTTTCGATCGAGCGCATGCAGTCGCTACTGAGCGAGATCGAAGCCGTCAAAAAGTCCAATGTCGCAGGTGATTTTGCGGAGTTCGGCGTCGCCCTTGGTGGCTCCGCGATCGTCATCGCAAGCCTGAGAGAGAGCCGAAGCTTCGAGGGCTACGATGTCTTTGGGCAGATACCGGAACCAGGCACCTCCGACAGGTCGGATGCACACAGCAGATATGAAGTCATTCGCAACGGGCTGTCTCAGGGACTCGCTGGCGAGGAATATTACGGCTACAGAAAAGACCTGTATGGTGACGTCGTGGCAGCATTCGCAAGGCACGGCCTTGATGTTGATGACGTCAGTATCGCCCTGAAAAAAGGCCTGTTCCAAGACACGCTTCACCCACATCCGCACAAGCGCTACAGCCTTGTCCACATCGATTGCGACTGGCACGACCCGGTGTACTTTTGCTTGAAGACGCTTTCACCTCAGTTGAGTTCTGGAGCCGCAGTCTTGATCGACGACTACAGCGACTACGAAGGATGTCGACTTGCCGTTGATCGCGCGCTCCGCGAGGACAAGACCTTGAAACTGGACCGCGTCAAGCCGCACGCTGTACTCCGCAAGATATAAAGAAAAATAATGAAAATTCTTCTTCTGAAATACGACAATACCGACAACATCGGAGACGTAGTACAGACACTTGCGGTCGCTCAACACATTCAAAAACATGACGGATTTATTGAACGCGATCACATGAACAGCTACGACGGCGAAGAATGCATCGTCGTAATGAATGGCTGGTTCTCGCATGAACCGCAAAATTGGCCGCCGTCACCCAAGATCACTCCGATTTTCTTCGGTTTCCACATGACCTCCCAGGCGGCAGCCTTCTACTCCGAGCACAAGGAGTACTTCCGCAGATTTCAGCCCATCGGGTGCCGCGATCTGGGAACTGCCGAGATAATTCGCGGCTGGGGTGTAGAGGCATATGTCAGCGGCTGCGCGACAATGACATTTTCCGAGCGACCGGAAGCGCCTGCGAACCCCAAGGTGGTCCTGGTCGACGTCCCCCGACAGCACTTCGATCGAGGAGAGCGAGCGAATTTCGTCTACGAAAGCCACATAATGCCCGCCCATTGGTCGCATCTCTCTCAAGATGCCAAGATCGATACGGCGAAGGCTCTCCTCGAACTGTATCGCAGCGAGGCTGGCACAGTCGTCACATCGCGCATTCATTGCGCCATGCCCTGTTTTGCAATGGGAATTCCGACGGTCTACAGCGGGATCGTCGAGTACCGCACCGCACTGATCAATGACATCGGAATCCCCAGCTACGCCTTCTCGAAGTTCAGGCGAATGAAAGTGAAGGCGCTGCCATTTAGGGCGCCGAGCTATAAAGAAAGAAAGCAGGCCATTGCGGCCGACCTCAGGAAGCGACTGGAACTGGCGGGTGTTCCCCTCGCCCCTTGGAGGCCATGACAACAGCGGGAGGCTCTTGTCTCTCTCGCCCTCGCGAGCGGCCTATTGCAGAAGACGACCGGCGTCCTCGGCCTTGCCGTCACCGGCGAGAGCGAGCGGCCCGGTAGGATGCAACAGGACCGCCTTGCGACGCTCGCCGCGGAGAAGCCTCGCCAGCTTGTCGGCCAGACGCGCGAACTCCCGCGCCACCCGGGTCGGAAAGTTGCCCTTGGCGCGCTTGATGGCCGGCGTGATGGCCAATGTTATGGTCGAGGCCATCGGACCGTCGGCGTACCCATGGTAGAACAGGTGTTGAAAGCAGGCGGCAGGCACCAGCGCCTCGATATCGGCCATCTTGAACACATCGCCGCTCGTGGTGAACATCATGTGATCGATGGGTGCCGAGTAGTGTCTGGCCGCCTCGACAAGCTTGCGCGCGCAGCGCCTGGATATCAGGTATCCGCAGGTTCCATATGTATCCCAGCTCAGGCGATGCGCCCTGTAGCCATCGCAAACCTTCCGTCCATTTGCTGAAATCCAGGCACGCTCAGGCCAGCCTTCCAGCCGTATGATGTCTGCACCTGCCTTGTAGAGCTGATGGTCGGTCACGACCCGCTTGAAGTTGGAGGCAAAGATCACATCGTCTTCAAGGACCAGCCCGTAGTCATCCTGTCCCCCGGCGATCTGCTCCCAGGCAAGTCTGTGACTGAGAAAGCAGCCGACCTGGCCTGCGGTGGTGGATTTTTGGCCGGGTGCGAGCCTTGTGACCTCGTCGATGAGTTCCGGCGACAGCGCGTTTCCGTCCACGGCCGATATCCGCTGGAACGGGAGATCCAACTGCTGCAGCATGTCGCGCATTTGCAGCATGCGCTCTGGGGACCGGTCGAGGTTGATAACATAGGCCCTGATCAAGCAACACTCCAGGTCTCGGGATGGCAGAAGGCGCGCAAGCGGAAAGACGCGGGGCTATTCGTAGTCACGGAAATCCGGAGGCGGCAAATGGCGACCGAGCCGGGAGCGATAGCGATAGCTCAATGGCGCGAGCACATCACCAAGCAGGAAGCTCCACGCCAAAGGATATCGTGACGGTCCGTCGCCGTAGTCGACTCCACGCCGCTCTTTGGGATGCCGCGCCGGATTCTTGATCAGGTGCGGCAGCAACGCATCAAGCCTTCGCTCAACGATATCAAGCCATTGCTTTGTAAATTCGGTTCGCGGTCGGAACGCGAAGGCGCAATTGCCGATAAGTTGCGCGTGATTTCTCCTGAGATGGAGATATGCGATCTTGTTGAAGATATAGAACGAGCGCCTTCCAAGGTAATAATAGACGCCATCGATGTGCGACTTGTTTACCAGAGCAACCCCGTCCCTGAGTTCGGCATATCCCACTCCCAGAGAGCCATCGGCCTCCATCCGCTCGAGGCTTTCAGCCCACGACGCCGTTGTCCTCTTGATGTCGGAATAGCCGCCGCCGTGAAAATGCATGAAATAGGCGCGAAGATAGTCCGACTGGTGAATTGGACTGAGATACTGAAAGGCCGGGTGCAATGGATGATCTTGCAGGACCCACTTAGGCAATTCGCTGCGATCGACAAGGATGATGTCGCATTCGCTGCTGCCCATCGTCTCCAGACAGCGCATCCTGTTGTCGCTCATGGGATTTGCGCCTGGCCAGAAAACAAAAATTCTGCGCGACATTTTCTCGGTCATCGAAATTTGACTCTTTTCCAATCTCCGCCCCGAACTGACGCCGAGCAAAAGTACCAGGCCCGCTTCAACGGCCTCGTCAGTTCCCTTGTCAGTTTCGCAACTCCGTGCACGGCCTTCGCCTCGGGACGATCCCTTTCGAGCGTACTTGGCAACTCTGCTCGACCTTCGGCGATGAACATGTCCTGGATGCAGATCGCGGGGTCAACCTGATAGATCCGCAACTGCTGCGAGGGGACGCAGTCGGCGTTGAACAGGAACTGGTCTACCGGATCGACGAACTCGGCGCTCCAGTCCAGCAGCTTTCGGGCAGCCGCGCTGGACACGATATAGCCCGCCCCACCTGCATGGGTGGCCCGCATGCGACGAAGCGATCGACCGAAATGGACAGCATGCGGCCGATCCAACACGGTGCGAACGAAAGTCGTCTCCAGCTTGACGATGTCTGCGTCTTCAGGAATCCACATGTCGTCGCGCAAGAACTGCCCGATGTCCTGACCGAAGTGAACATCGTCTTCAAAGATTGCGGTATGTCTGGAGTGCCCGGAAGCGGCAATTTGCCAGCATTGGCGATGACTGAGAAAACAAGCGATCTCACCTCGCCTCAGCTGGTAGAACTTGCCGATTGGGCGACGAAGGGAGGCTTCTGGCAAGGTGTTTCCGTCTACAGCCGATACGCGGCTGAAATCGACGCCGGCTTCCTCGAAAATCGGCGCCATGCGCGTGAGCCGATCGGACGAGCGATCCAGGTTGATGAGCAGCAGCTTCATCACTTCTGCCCGCCTGCGGAGACACCGGTCCCAACAGGAACTCTCAGGAAGATGGATGTTTTCAGTCCGACAGCCTGCGCCTTGTACATCAGGCCCGCGATTTGACGCCCCACGCGCACCACCTCATGCCTGAGTTTTGCAATGCCACGCCGCCGAGCCGATCGCGTGTCCGTTCTGTGAAACGCGTGACGGTTCCCCGCGATCTCGCTCGCAAGCGCGTTTACGCTCGTTTCGGGCGTTATCCAGACATCCTGGACACAGATGGCCGGCACGATCTGCAATGAAACAAGCTCGTGCAGCATGCCTTCCGTCGGCGAAAACAATATGACATCCGCGGGCTCGATCTTGCGCGCTGTGTGTTCGACGAGCCTGGCCGCAGCCCCTCGAGAGATGAAATAGCCGCCGGAGCCGAAATTCTTCGATTTCAGGCGCCTGAGATCATGGTCAAACGGCTTCGACCAGACCCTGTAGGACAACTCTCTCTTTTGGGTATCGGTCTCGGCTCTGACGATTTCGGCGCCCTGCGGTATCCAGTCGTCATGGCGCAGAAAAAGTGGGGCGGCCGCGGACAGGTGAATGTCGTCCTCGGCGACAAATGCCCATTCGTCGGCGCCATCCACGACCAGTTGCCACGCTTTGCGGTGGCTGAGCAGGCAGCCCATCTCCGCCGGCGACATGGAGTTATGGCCAGATGCGCGCTTCAGCAGGCGTTCGAACTCGTCATTCGGCAGCTGCCGGGCATCGACGGCAGGCACCCTGACGACGTCGACGCCCTTGCCCTCCACTTGGCCCATGAACCATTCGAGCCGTTCGGGCGAACGGTCGAGATTGATCAGATAGACCTTCATTTCACGTTCGACTTTCCGGCTGCGATGCGCGACGAGGCCTGTATTCGGCTCATCACGGTCTGCCAATTGCCCTCGGCTTTGCTGCGGTCGGCCATCTTGTGCCAGATGTGGAGCACCTCGGTGGCCCAGGTACCCGACCGGCGTTCGATGCCCGCCTCATACATGCGGAAGACGAAATCGACATCCTCATGCCCCCAGCCCGTCAGGCCTTCGTCATAACCGCCGATCCTGACGACGTCGCGTTTCCAGCTTCCGATGTTGCAGCCTTTGACGCGCCGCCAGGTGAATTTGTGGTAGTTGCGGAAGCCGGCATCGGGAAGGCGGGCAAACAGCGGGATGACCTTGGCCAGTTGCCCCCCCGCCCGGTATCGCAGCGCATGGCGTTTCAGGGCACTGAAATCGACGTCACCGCGCGCGCAGAGTTCGGCGCTGAGGTCGGGGCCCATCATGATGCGACTTCCGGTCACCAGATAGCCGGGCTTGGCCAGGCGTCGATGTTGACGGATGAAGTCCGGCTGGGTGATGCAGTCGCCATCGAGGAAAATCAGATAGTCGCCGCGCGACGCCTCGATGGCCTTGTTGAGGATCTGCGTACGCCGGAACCCGATATCCTCGTGCCAGACATGGTTGACGGCAATATCGGTCGCGGCAGCGAGCTTTTGCACCAATTGCCTGGTTTCGTCTCCCGATCCGTCGTCGGCGACCACGATCTCGAAGTCGCGATCGGTCTGCGCCATCAGCGAGCGGAACGACAGGTTGAGCGCCGGAACCCAGTTGTAGGTATTGACGATGACTGTGATCGACGGAACGCCGGGACCTCCAGTCATTTCGGCGCCTTCGGGCCGGCCTGCTGACCGTTCCATATCTTCAGGTAGCGATAATAGGTTCCCTGCGCGGCCGAGACGGCGTTGGCAAGACCGTGTCCGCCGTCGAGGAAGCCGCGCTTGAGGACATAGGTCCTGAAGAACATCCACATGCCGCGCGATACGGCCTTGCCGACCGAGGATGTGCGCCCCGCCTCCAGCGCCTGCCTTGCCGAGGCTTCCGTATAGGCGTCGGTCTTCTTCAGGACATCGGAGAAGTTGCGGAAACTGTAATGCAGAAGCTTCCCCGGCAGCCGTGCGACGGCTCCATCCGGCACCAGCCGCTCATGCACCAGCGCATCGCTGAAGCGCGCAGTGCCGCGCCGGAACAGGCGCAGCACATAGTCGGGACTGGTACCGGAGTAGCGCAGGAACTTGCCGCAATACCAGGTCATGCGCGACATCTCGTAAGCATCGCTCGACGACTGCCCCGCAACGACCGCCTTGATCGCATCGGCCAATTCAGGCGAAACACGCTCGTCCGCATCCAGCGACAGCACCCACTGCTCCTGCGCCAGCGCCAGGACCCTGTTCTTCTGGACTCCAAAACCCTGCCAGTTGCTGGCGACATGCACCCTGGCGCCCATTTCGGCGGCCATTTCCCGCGTCCTGTCGGAGCTTCCGCCATCGAGAACGACAACCTCGTCGGCAAAGCCGACGCTTTCCAGGCACGGGCCGATGTTCTGTTCTTCGTCCTGCGTGATGATGATGACCGAAAGCCCCATATCCCCGCCTCTCCTAAGCTTTCCCGGTCATGGATGTCGGATTGCCGCAATATCCGGCTTTTGCGGCGCGACGGCCGACACGTCACCCAGATGCCGCGCCACATGCGCGCGGAAGGAAGCATCGATTTGCCGATAGCGACTGCGTGCCGACGTCCCAAGCACGGACTTCTCGGCCGCCGGCATGATCAGCAAGCCCTCGATCGCCGCCTCCAGCGCCTTGCGGTCGACATAAAAACTCTCGCCGAGATGCCGTGGCTCGGAGCGCGCGACATCCACCAGGACGCCGCAGCTCGCGTCGATATGCTCGTTCATCGGCGGCGCGTCGGTGGTGACCACCACGGCCCCCGCCGACATTGCCTCGACGATGTGATGGCCCCACCCCTCCGCCCGCGACGGGCACAGGTGAATGCCGCAGGCATTCTGCAGGCGCTTCAGCTCGGCATCATCGATATGACCGGAAAGCAGCGTCACGTTGTCAGGCACGCTGTCAGGCGCGTTTTCGGCCTTCTGCACCAGGATCAGCCTTGGCCATTCGGGATGCGCGCGCCACAGCGCCATCACATCCTCCGTGCCCTTCAGCGTGCTGCCCCCAGCCAGATGAAGGAACAGGCTCCAGTCCTTTTCGACGCTCGCCTCGAGACGATCCTCCGAGGTGAAGCCGATATAGGTCGTCGGCACGCCAAGCGCCGAGAAGACGGTCTCGGCATGCCTGGTCTTGGCAAGGACACGATCGATCCTGCGAAGTCTCGCGATATGCCGACGTGGAAAGCGCTCCTGGTTGGGGATGAGGAAATTCCGCGCCCCGGCGGAAAACCAGGCGGGAAATGCACGCTCGATATGGATGATGGCCGAGGCCGCTCGCCGGCGCAGCAGCCAGTCCAGCAGCCTGCGCCCGCGGCTGGCTGCAAAGCCCGACCGTCCGCCGGCCTCGCCGATTGCCTCCACCAGCAATTTGACGTCGCGTGTGAGGCCATAATTGTTGTCGCGCGCGACAAACAAATAGTCGAGCAACCCGCCGGAGCGGGCAGACCTCGCGGATCCCTCGTCGATCGCATCCATTGTAGCCACCGGCGCGACGCCATGCGTCTCGCCGTGCGTATCCTCGACGCGCCCGAAAGTCAAAGAACGGCCGTTCAACTGCCTCTCCCGAGGCGCTGACAGGCTTCACCAGACATGACATAGGCGGACATGACATAGGCGGCCGCCACAACGCCGACCACGTCTGCATCTGGCCATTGCCCGGACAGGCTGCCCAGCCCATCGAGGTTGATAGAATATGTTTTCAAGCACGATCTCGCATAATCGTGCCCCCGAACCCGATGCGGCAATACGGCAAACGTCAGCCTGCGGCAAGCCGGGAGCAGACGGCTTTACAAGCTCCTGTCTCTATCAGGAATTCCGTCAGGATGTGGGGAAATCTGTGTATTTCCCCAAAAACGGGCAAGCAACCCAGGCGAGAAGTTGAGTCAAATCCAGAATACAACCTGACGCAATTGATCGGCCGTGACTTTCCCCAGCGTCGGCGGTTGCTTCAGCCCTGCGCCCATACCCGCTCGTAGACTTCGCGCAGGCCGGTCGCCTCGTTTTCGAGGCGGAAGCGCTTTGTCACATCCTCGAGCCCTGCGGAGCCATGCATCACCGCCAGCGCCGGATCGTCGAGATAAGGCCTGATCGCCTCGCGCAACGCACCGCCATCGCCCGCAGGCACGACGGCGCCGGTGACGCCCGGCGTGACGATCTCCTGATAGGAACCGGCGGTGCTCGCCACCACGGCCGTGCGCGAGGCCATGGCTTCGAGCGGCGTCAGGCCGAAACCCTCGTTGCGGGAAGGCGCGACATAGACGGTGACGCGTCGATACCAGACCGCGACGTCGGGCACTTCGCCGAGGAACAGGATGCGGTCCGAAAGACCGGCGGCAGCGATGCGCTGCGCAAGCTCGTCGGCAAAGCCCTTGTGCTCTGCGGTGACACGGCCGGTGATGACAGCCGTCCATTCGGGGTGATGGGGCAGCAGCGAAATCATGGCGTCGACAAAAAGGTCCGTGCCCTTCTGGTGGCGGACACGACCGAAGCAGCCGATGGCATATCTGCCGGGCAGGCGAGCTGCGGCGAACTCATCTTCAGGTCCGCGCGCGGGATGGAATTTTTCGAGGTCGACACCGTGCATGACGACCTTGTGCGGCACTTCGAGGAAGCCCCCCGAAAGACGGCTGGTCGCAATCACGCCGTCCATCCGGCGGATCAGCCACTTGGTGAACGGCCTGTGATCGCGCTGGGCGGCAGAGGTGAACACAAGCCTGAGCGGCGTACGGAAGACGTGGCGCAGCACCAGCCCGGCCAGCATCTCGACATTGCGCCTGGCGTGCCAGATGCGTGGCCGCCCGGAGGATGGCCGCTTCAGCAGCAACGGCAGCTGCCACCAGCGCATCTTCGGCAGGCTGTCCGGCAGGCCCGGCCCGACCACGGCGATGCCGAGGTCGCGTGCCTGCACCGGCACCAGCTGCACGATGGTGCTGGTGACGCCAGAAAGACGCTTCTTGAGATTGGGCGCCACCACCTCGATGCGCGCCATGTGGACCGCGCCGGGGTTTCCGGCGCGGGCTTTCGTTTCGGTCATCTTTGCCTGATCCGGCAGCGCGACTGCCAAGCCGTGCCTCGCCTCAGATGAACTGGACCTGGACGATCTCGTAGCCGCGTGCGCCGCCCGGCGCGTTGACCTCGATGGCGTCGCCCACTTCCTTGCCGATCAGCGCACGCGCGATCGGCGACGAGATCGAGATACGGCCGAGCTTCACATCGGCTTCCTGGTCGCCGACGATCTGGTAGGTCTTCTCTTCTTCGGTGTCCTCGTCGACCAGAACGACCGTGGCGCCGAACTTGATCTTGTCGCCATTGAGCTTGGTGACGTCGATCACCTCGGCGCGCGCGATCAGGTCCTCGAGTTCGTTGACACGTCCCTCGTTGAGGCTCTGCGATTCCTTGGCCGCGTGATATTCGGCGTTTTCCGAAAGGTCGCCATGCGAGCGAGCCTCGGCAATGGCCTCGATGATGCGCGGACGTTCTTCCTGCTGGCGCCAGCGCAGCTCTTCCTTCAGCGCGACGAATCCACCCGCCGTCATCGGAACCTTGTTCATAGTCGACCTCTCCTGGCCTTTGCCCCGCGCACTTTGCTGCCGCGAGGCACAAAAAAGAAAACGGTCCGGTGGCCTCGCCAACGGAACCGTCTCACATCGATGTCCCCTCAATATAGCAATACTCCAGCAGAATTCACGTCAAAAAATGACGCGGCTGCCATCGGCCTGTTGGCAAGCCGCCTGAGGAGACGCTTGCGGTCACCCCCTTGTGATTGGATTTGCAGGGCTTCGGCGCGTTGCAATGCCGGCAACGACGCAACGGAAACTGACGGGCGATGATTTTCAGGACTTCACTGCTTGCCATGACATTGACGCTGTCCTTGCAGGGCGCACAGGCCGAGAGCCTGAGCTTTGCCACCGACAAGGTCAGGCTGCGTGCCGACGTCGTCACAGACAGCCTCGAGCATCCCTGGGGCCTCGCCTTCCTGCCCGGCGGCGGGGCCATCGTCACCGAACGCCCCGGCCGTATCCGCATCCTCACCGATTCCGGCCTGTCCAAGCCCGTCGCCGGGGTGCCCAAGGTTGCCGTCGGCGGCGAAGGCGGGCTGCTCGACATCGCTGTTTCAAGGGACTTCGAGACATCCGGCACGATCTTCTTCGCCTATTCGGAAGCCGGGCCCGGTGGCATCGGCACGACGGTGGCTCGCGCCAGGCTGGTGCGTGACGGCTCTGCCCCGCGCCTCGAGGACCTCAAGGTCATCTTCGCAACCGACAAGAAGTCCCAAGCACGGGTCCATTTTGGCGCGCGCATCATCGTCAATGACGACGGCACGCTGTTCATCACGACAGGCGACCTCGGCCAGCGCATGCGCTCACAGGACATGCACGACGCCGCAGGCGCCGTCGTGCGCATCAAAACAGATGGATCGATTCCCTCCGACAACCCCTCGCCCGACGGCAGGAAGATGGCGCCTGAGATCTGGTCCAAGGGCCACCGCAACATCCAGGGCGCGTCGCTCGACCCCGTCATGGGCGGGCTGGTGACGGTCGAGCACGGCGCCAAGGGTGGCGACGAGATCAACCACCCCGAAGCCGGCAAGAATTATGGCTGGCCGATCATCACCTACGGCACCGATTACGACGGCACCAAGATCGGCATCGGAACGGCCGCCCCCGGCTACGAGCAGCCGCTCTACTACTGGGACCCCTCGATCGCGCCGTCAGGACTGGTCAGCTACCGGGGCAAGATGTTTCCCGAATGGCAGGGCGACCTTCTCGTGGGCGCGCTGAAGTACCAGATGCTGGTCCGCCTGCACCGCGACGCGAGCGGAAAGATCCTGTCGGAGGAACGGATGCTGCAGGACAGCTTCGGCCGCATCCGCGACGTGGTCGAGGCACCCGATGGTGCGATCTGGCTGCTGACGGACGAGGATGACGGGACAGTGATCCGGCTGTCGAGGGCAGATTAGGAACAATCCGTCCAGCAACAAAAAGGGACCGGGCGTTGGCCCGATCCCCTTGCCTATGCGGTGGCCAGATGGCGACGCGGCTGCACGGCCACGCCGATACCAGGCAGCGCTGTCAGGCAGCGCTCGACCGGCGCGGCAGCTTCCAGCCTGGGCGGACGAAATGGCAGGTGTAGCCATGCGGATAGCGCTCGAGATAGTCCTGATGCTCCGGTTCGGCTTCCCAGAAGTCGCCGGCGGCGGCCAGTTCGGTCACCACCTTGCCCGGCCACAAGCCCGACGCATCGACGTCCTTGATCGTCTCCTCGGCAACCTCCTTCTGCGCATCGGAGGTGTAGAAGATCGCCGAGCGATAGCTCGTTCCGCGGTCGTTGCCCTGCCGGTTCAGGGTCGTCGGGTCGTGGATCTGGAAGAAGAACTCCAGGATGTTGCGGAAATCCGTCTTCGACGTGTCGAAGACAATTTCGATGGCCTCGGCATGGCTGCCATGGTTGCGGTAGGTCGCATTCCGCACATCGCCGCCGGAATAGCCGACGCGCGTGGAAACGACGCCGGGAAGACGCCGGATCAGATCCTGCATTCCCCAGAAACACCCGCCAGCCAGAATTGCCTGCTCGGTCGTCATGCGGCTTCTCCCTTGTTGGTGATGGCTATCAGATAGTGTCGGGAGGCCGGATTTGCGAGCGGCAAGGGAGTGAACAGGCAATAGTGAGTAGAGCGGTCGCAGCCAGCGCCGCCCCCTCACTACTCACCACTCACTATTCGCTTACCCCCTCAAATAGCTCTCGATCTGCTCTTCGAGCATGCCGTATTCGCGGCACCCCTTGCCGCAGCGCTTTTCGATCTCGGCCAGCTGCACGCGTGCGGCAGCGACGTCGCCAAGCATCAGATGGGCCTCGCCCATATATTCGCGCACCAGCGTGTAGTCCGGATTGTTGCGCAGCGCTTCCTGGTAATAACCGAGGCCGACGAGCACGCGGCCGGCCTTGCGATGCGAGTAGCCGAGGTAGTTCAGGATACGCGGGTCCGTCTTGTCGGCGGCAAGCGTCAGCACCTTGATGGCATCGTCATATTTGCCGTCCATGGCCAGCGCCCGGCCGGCCTTGTAGATGCTGTCGTCGTCGATCATGCCCGCCTTGGGCGCTTCGCATTTCTTGGTCTTGCCGTTGTAGATCTGCCCACCGGTACATTTGGGCTGCTGTTCAGAGCTGCCGCCATCGCCCGCCGCAAACAGCGGCGCCCCAAACAATGGCAGCGCCACCACGGCACCGGCCACAAGCATCAGATATCGGGACTGCATTGCCACCTCCTGAGATTGCCCATACGGAAGCTAACGCATTTCAGGCGATGTTTCATCCGGCCGAGCGCTGAAAACACCGAACGTCCGGCGGCCCTTCGGGCCCGGCAGCGAAAGGCCGCACCGGATAGCTGCCTAGCTTTTGACGTAGCCGTGGATCTGCTCCGACAAGAAGCCATACTCGCGGCAGCTCGTGCCGCAGCGACTGGCAATTTCGGTAAGCTGCGCCCGGGCGCCCGCTATGTCGCCGAAGGTCAGGTGCGCTTCGCCGAGATATTCCCGCACAGGCATGTAGTTGGGGTCGTTGCGGATCGCCTCCTGGTAGTAGCCCAGGCCGACAAGCATTCGCCCGGCCTTGCGGTGCGAATAGCCGAGATAATTCAGGATACGCGCGTCGGTCTTGTCGGCAGCAAGCGTCAGCACCTTGATGGCATCGTCATATTTGCCGTCCATGGCCAGCGCACGACCCGCCAGGAAAAGGCTTTCGTCATCGATCATGCCCGCCTTGGCATGCTCGCACTTCTTGCTTCTGATGCTGTAGATGAGACCGGGACGGCACTTGATCTGGGTGCCGCCACTGCCACTGCCGCTGCCGCCGCCGCTGCCGGACATGCCGCCACCGGACATGCCGCCGCCTCCACCACCGCCACCTCCGCCCCCTCCGCCGCCACCGGACGAAAGCACCGGAGCCGCAAACAGCGGCAATGAAACGAGCACGCTTGCCAGGAGTTTGAGATATCGGGTTTGCATGGCTTAACCTCCACCATTGCGTCCCCTCGGCGAGGTCAACGCATGGGCGGCGGCATTTCGTCCGGCATCAGCCGCGAAAGATGAGCGCGGCCCCGCCACCGATCAGCATGAAGCCGAGCGCGTGGTTCCAGGTAATGCCTTCCTTGAGATAGAAGACCGAGAAGATGACGAAGACGGTGAGCGTGATCACCTCCTGCATCGTCTTGAGCTCGGCGGCCGAATAGACCTCGTGGCCGATGCGGTTGGCCGGAACCGCCAGCCAGTACTCGAAGAAGGCGATCAGCCAGCTGAAGATGACGGCGGCGTAAAGGGGCGCCGCCTTGAACTTGAGGTGCCCGTACCAGGCAAAAGTCATGAACACGTTGGATGCGATCAGCATCAGCACCGGAAGTATCTTCGGCGACAGGAGCATTGCCATGGCGGGAAACCGTGTATGGAGGGAGGGGAATTCGGCTTTCTTTCAGCCCGACGCGGCGTCATGTCAACCGGAAGCGGGCTGCCGAAACAACGAGTTGATGACGTCGCCGCCAAATGCGGTATCATCAGGGCGGGAGGCTTGGCCTGGAGTGCTCTGCGTCCGGACGGACACCAAGGATGCTCCAGGATTTTAGACCTATGCACCATGCGTTGCGAAAATCGATCCCGGTTTTCGAGCCGACGCCCAAGGTGCAGGACCGGAGCGCGATCGTGCAGCAACGGCGTGACAAGGATTGGGACCTGTCCATCGGCCCGGACACGGTTCGCCTGTTCATTCTCAAGGCCAAGGCGATCAGTGCTGGCGTCAACGAAGACTATGAGGATGGCGCCGAGCACGAAGTCGAGTTCGACGGCGACGCCAGGGACAACCATCACCACGACGGGCTTGCCGAGGAAGAGGCCGAAGACCTCACCGCCCGCGAGCTGCGCGAACTGATCGGCGACCTCAACGTCGATGAAGCCGCCGAACTGGTGGCGCTCGCCTGGGTCGGACGCGGCGACTACGACGCGTCCGAATGGCAGGATGCCGTGGCCGAAGCCCGCCAACGCGGCAACCGCCGCACCGCGAAATACCTGCTCGGCATGCCCATGCTGGGCGACTGGCTCGAGGAAGGGCTCGAGGTGCTGGGCGCCTGACCGTATGGCCTCAGGCGTTTCGGTGACACCGGCGTCACCGAAAGTGATGCCTCGACAGCGCCCGAAATCGCAACCGCCGATGGCATCGACCGTTGACGGCGATGCCTTTGGACCCGCGCCACACTGCATTCCTGCTTCTTGTCCCTGCCCTTCTGGCCGCCTCGTCACTTCAGGCATCGGCCAGGCAGCCCGATCTGCCGGAACAGGCGCCGATACCCCAGCTGTCGCCGCTGGCCGACACGCCGCGCCCGATTCCGGACGAACGCCCCGCCGAGCAGGCCGCGATCCCGATACCGCAGCCGCGCCCGGACGGCCGAAGCGCGCCACAGGCCGCGCCAGGCGAGATGTTCGGCCCGCCCGCCCCGCAAATGCTGCCCGACGCCCGCTCCCATGCGCAAAGACCTGCCACCATGCCCGCTGAGGAGACGGCCTGCCGGGCGCGCCTGAAGCTGCTCGGCGCCGAGTTCGACGAAAGCCCGGCGCAAAGTGCCGCCGACGGCTGTGCGCTGCCCTTTCCGCTCAAGCTCAAGCGCCTGTCGCGCTCGGTCGACCTCGAGCCCGACGCAGTGGTCAACTGCGCCACTGCCGAGGCCTCGGTGCGATTCGCCGCCGATGTGATCGCACCGGCGGCGAAGGCGGAGTTTGGCGACGAGCTGGCGTCGATCAACCAGGCCTCCGGCTATGTCTGCCGGCCGCGCAACGGCACAAGAAAGCTGTCCGAGCATGCCTTCGGCAATGCCCTCGACATCTCGGGCTTCAGGCTGTCCAAGGGCAAGGAGATCGAGGTCGAACCGGCCCCGCCGCAAGCCGAGGCGAAATTTCTCGCCGCTGTCCGCAAGGCCGCCTGCGGTCCGTTCAAGACGGTGCTCGGCCCCGGCAGCGACGCCGATCATTCACGGCATTTCCATTTCGACCTGGCGCCACGCAGGAACGGCGGCACGTTTTGCCAATAGCCGGCCTCGGCCGCATTTCCGCCGCAGCCATGAATCCCGGCGCTGACCTTTCCTTTACGGTTAACGGCTAGGCTCGTTCCGTTAAGGGACAGGAGCCTGCGCATGGCCGCACATTCGCGCGCCAAAATCACAGCCAAACCAGCCAGCCTGCCGCGCCAGCGGCTGCTGTGGCTTGCCGCTGCGCTCGCAGCCACGGGCCTTGGCGTCAGCGCCTGCACCACGGGTGACGTCTTCGCACTGCAGCCGGCTGTCGATGTCGGTTCGCAGACGGCCTCCCTGCCCCGTGCCGCAATCGCGCAGCAGGCGGAACCCGCGCCGATCATGGTGCCCGGGCCGCAGACGATGGCTTCCGCCCCGATCGAGCCGACACTCGACGCCCAGGCCGAACAGCTCGGCCAGATCGAGCCGCAGATGCCCCAGCCGGTGCAGACCGCCTCGCTCGCCCCGGCCCAGGGCCGCGGCATGCAGACGCTGGTGCCGTCCAATCCCTATATGGTCGCCTATCCCAAGCCCGAGGATCCCTCGACGCTGCAGCGGACGGTGCCGCAGCGCGTGCCTGCGGTGATGCCGGCCGACGAGGTCGACTGCCGTTCCGATCTGAAGAAGCTCGGCGTGCAATACCAGGACCTGCCGTCGATCCAGGACGGCCCGACCTGCGGCATCGACTATCCGGTGAAGGTTTCGGCCATCGGCTCGGTGCAGATGAAGCCGGCGGCAACCGTGACCTGCCAGATGGCGGCCAGCTTCGCCGCCTGGACCAAGCGCGACCTCGTTCCCGCCGCCCGCCTGCGCTACTTCTCGGGCGTGAAGACCATTCACCAGGGCTCGAGCTATTCGTGCCGCAAGATCGCCGGCACCCGCACGCTGTCGGAGCATGGCAAGGGCAATGCGCTCGACATCATGCGCATCGAGCTCAACAGTGGCCGCGACATCGACGTCGAAAAGCCCGGCCTGTTCGCCTTCCGCACCCGCGGCTTCCTCAACACCATCCGCGCCGATGGCTGCAGCTACTTCAACACGGTGCTCGGTCCCGGCTACAACTACGATCACCGCAACCACTTCCACTTCGACATCAAGCAGCGCCGCAACGGCTATCGCGCCTGCCGCTGATGTGAGGAAAAGCAACCGGTAGTCGTTTTCATCAGCCTGTACACGTTCAATTGCCTATTTCTTTAGTCTGTGCTTATTCTTGGTTCGGTTTGGCGAGCGACGGCGTCAAATGGCACGAGGAAATCTGTTTCGACAGGCGACCTATTGGTTCGTCGCCATCTGCGCGACATACCTCCTGCTCGCCTATGTCATGACATCGGCCTTCTGGTCGTCGCGCCTGCTCGACGGCGCGCTCGAGCCCGGATCCTACATCACGCAAACGCCTGACGGCGCCGACGGCGAGCCAATAAATGTCGGGCTGGTCGGCAGCGAACACGACGTGGTCAGCGCCATGGCGACCGCCGGCTGGAGCCCGGCCGACAAGAAGAGCCCCGTCTTTGCCGACGAAAACAACCCGTCCTCCCTGCCCGACTTCGAGGAAGACAACCTGCCATCGGGCATCCTGCTGCTGAACGGCAAAACAGAGGATATGGCGTTCGAGCGCATGGCGGATGCCGGTCGCAAGGAGCGCCATCGCCTGCGTCTCTGGCACAGCTTCGCCAGCGGCGACGGACGCCGCCCCACCTGGTACGGAAGCGCCACCCTCGACGAACACTCCGATTTCGGCGGCAGCGAGAGCCATGGCATCGCAGCCGACCTGGATGCCGCCCGCAACTATGTGATCGCCAGCCTCGATGCCGTCGGTTGCCTGCAATCCACTAGGGCCGAAGCAGGCGTCGGCTTCATCGCAGCGAGCCGCAATGCCCAGGGCAACCCCTATTACACCGACGGCAAGATCGTCATGGCCGTGCTGGTCGAGGCCAAGTAGCGGCGGCACGGTGGCGGCTTTCGAAAGAGTTTCAGCGACCACCTTTCCGAAACGGCAGTCGAGATGCTATTGAGCGGCGGCTATGCTTTACGCTGAAATCGGTATCGTGGTCGTCCTCATCTGTGTGAACGGCCTTCTGGCAATGTCCGAACTTGCCATCGTCTCTTCCCGTCCCGCGCGCCTCAAGGCCATGATTGACCGCAATGTCAGTGGTGCGGCGCGCGCTCTCGAACTCGGCTCCAACCCAGGCAAGTTCCTGTCGTCGGTGCAGATCGGCATCACGCTTGTCGGCGTGCTGTCTGGCGCCTTCTCCGGCGCCACCCTCGGCGAGCGTCTCGCCGCCTATCTCGCCGGTGTCGGCATGAGTGTCGGTGCCGCCAACGCGCTCGGCGTCGGCATCGTCGTCGCCGTCATCACCTATGCCTCGCTGATCATCGGCGAGCTCGTGCCCAAGCAGATCGCGCTGCGCGACCCCGAAGGCGTCGCATCCCGCGTCGCCCCTGCCATGTCGCTGCTCGCCAAGGTGGCGCTGCCAGTCGTCTGGCTGCTCGACATCTCCGGCCGCGCCGTCCTCTGGCTGCTCGGCCAGCGCGGCGAGAGCGAGGAAAAGGTCACCGACGAGGAGATCAAGATGCTGGTCGCGGAGGCCGAGCATCACGGCACCATCGAATCGGATGAGCGCCGCATGATCGCCGGCGTCATGCGTCTCGGCGACCGCGCCGTGCGCGCCGTCATGACCCCGCGCACCGATGTCGACTGGATCAACCTTCAGGCCGACGAGGCGGCCGTCCGCAAGCTTCTCATGGAAACCCAGCATTCGCGCCTGCCGGCCGGCGAAGGCTCCGACGACGCCATGGTCGGCGTGCTCCAGACCCGCGAACTGCTGGCGGCCCTGCTCGCCGGCCGTCCGTTCGACCCGCGCCAGCACATCCGCCCGGCTCCCATCGTCCACGACCAGGCCGATGCGCTCGACGTGCTTGCAACCCTCAAGCAGTCCGACGTGCCGATGGCGCTGGTCCATGACGAATACGGCCATTTCGAAGGCATCGTCACGCCCGCCGACATATTGGAAGCCATCACCGGCGTCTTCCGCTCCGACCTCGACGAGGACGAGGAAGAATTCGCCGTCCAGCGCGAGGACGGCTCATGGCTGCTCGCCGGCTACATGCAGGCCGACGAGATGGCCGACCTGCTCGGCATCGACCTGCCCGAAAACCGCGACTACGAAACGGTTGCCGGTTACGTGCTGTCGCACATGCATCACCTGCCTTCGACCGGCGAATGCGTCGATGCGCAGGGCTGGCGTTTCGAGGTCGTTGACCTCGACGGCCGCCGTATCGACAAGGTGCTGGCCGCCCGCCTGCCCGGCGCGCAGCGCGAACCGGCACGCTGACGCGATTTATCGAACAGCCCTCACCTGGCGGGTGAGGGCCAATTCACTCGAACCCAAATGGACAAAAGAAAAAGGGGTGGCTCGCGCCACCCCTTTTTTCTTGGAAGGAACCTTGGGGGAGGAACCTGGGATTGCTGCTCAGGCAGCCTTGGCTTCTTCGGCAAGCACGTCGGCCTCACGCGCGATCTTGAGCGCCCTCGCCCACCACGCGATCTCATCGACCAGCGCATTGGCGGACTGGTTGAGATGCTCGAAATCCGACAGCTTCTTTTCGCCCTGGCGCACGGCCAGGAAATCGGCCCAGACGATGTGAACGGCAGCCTTGGTCGGCGCCATCTGCAGCTCGACGGCATGCATGCGCAACTGCTCGACGGCACGCGCGCCACCGACGCCGCCATAGCCGATGAAACCTGCCGGCTTCTTGTTCCATTCCCTGGCGGCGTAATCGAGCGCGTTCTTGAGCACGGCGGTCGGGCCGTGATTGTATTCGGCGGCGGTGAAGACGAAGCCGTCGAATTCGGCGACCTTCTTCTGCCAGCGCTGGGCGACTTCGTTCTGGGACGGCGCCCACGCCGAGGACGCGACCTCGTCGAAGAACGGCAGCGGGAAATCTCTGAGATCGACGATCTCGACCTCGATGTCGGAATGGGCCTTGGCGATCTTGGCGAACCACTCCACGGGCACGTCGGCGAAGCGGGCGGCGCGCGTCGAGCCGACGACGATGGCGATCTTGGGCTTGGACATGGCAGGAACCTCTCTGTAGGTTACTCGGTATCTCGGGCGGAATTGGTATCTGTTCGATACTGACACTATATTGGTGACCGAGAAACGCCTGCACAAGGAGGCACCTTTTTGAAACCGAGGCACCCGCACCGCACCGAAGACTGTCGCGCCGTCAGCGATATCCTGCAGCGTGTCGGCGACAAATGGACCGTGCTCGTCGTCGGCAAGCTCGGCGACGGCCCGATGCGCTTCAACGAGCTTCGTCACGCCATCGGCGGCATTTCGCAGAAGATGCTGACCACGACGCTGCGCGGGCTGGAGCGTGACGGCTTCATCACCCGTACCGTGTTCCCGACGATCCCGCCGCGCGTCGACTACGAGCTGACCGATCTCGGTCGCGAGCTTCTGGTTCCGGTCTTTGCGCTCGGCGAATGGGCCCGCCTCAACCAGCGTCGCGTCGCCGAGGCGCGGACGAAGTTCGATGCGGTGACGGGGTAGACCGGATTTCGATGCGCCCGGACTGGACCGAAGTCGTAGAGGCCGTGGGCCTGCTGCTGTCGTCGCAGGAGCGCGAATTCTCGCCGCAGACGATCAGAAATGCCGAAGATTTCATCGAGCATACGAGCGCGCGCCTGGCGCCGCCTGGGCATGTCGGCCCGGGATATTGGCCAACGCTCCTGCTCGGGTGGGACGGCTCACCTCAGATATCGGTAGAGGTGTTCGACGACACATACGAACTCTACCGAATATATGAGGGCAGGACCGATATCTTCGAGTTTGCACATGAACCCGGCCAGCCATTCCCGGAAAAGCTGGACGAACTGCTTGCTTCGGCCTGTGCCCGACCAGCGGGCTGAAACTTACTCCGCCGGCACCGGCTTCGGCCGGCCCTGCGTGTCGAGCGCGACCATGACGAAATCGGCGTCGGTCACCTTTTCCATCATGTCGGAGAGATAACGCTGCGCCCAGGCCTCGACCTTGAGCGTCATCGAGGTGCGGCCGACGCGCTCGACATGGGTGTAGATGCACAGCGTGTCGCCGATCTTCATCGGCTTGGCAAAGGCCATTTCCTTGACCGCCGCCGTCACCACGCGGCCGCGGGCGCGCTCGGCGGCGCGGATGCCGCAGGCAAGATCCATCTGCGCCATGACCCAGCCGCCGAAGATGTCGCCGGCGGCATTGGCGTCGGCCGGCATGGCAAGCGTCCTCAGCGTGAGTTCGCCGCGCGGCTGGCCATCGGCATAGTGGACCATCGTCTTCCCCCTGAATCGTTCCCGTCCTCACCCGTATCTTTGCTGCCGCAGCCGCGTCAACGCCGCATATCTGGCATTGCCCGGTCGTATTTTTCACAGGCCATGCCGTAACCGACGCCGAAGCCTTTTGCCGAGGCGATAGTCTGGCCGCATCGTGGAATTCCGACAGGCCGCAACCAGCATGCAGACGTTCGATTTCATCATAGTCGGCTCAGGGTCCGCCGGTTCGGTGGTGGCCGAGCGGCTGTCGGCCAGCGGACGCTTCTCGGTGCTGGTGCTGGAGGCCGGGGGCACCGACCGCCGCTTCTTCGTCCAGATGCCGCTCGGCTACGGCAAGACCTTCTTCGACCCTGAAGTGAACTGGAACTACGCCGCCGAGGCCGACCCGGGCCTTGCCGGCAACCGGGATCATTGGCCGCGCGGGAAAATCCTGGGCGGGTCGAGTTCGATCAACGCAATGGTGTGGATCCGGGGGGCGCCTGAGGATTTCGACGCCTGGCGCGACGCCGGCAATCCCGGCTGGGGGTTCGACGACCTTTTGCCCGCCTTCAAGGCGATCGAGGACAACCAGGCAGGCGCGACCGACCTGCGCGGCACGGGCGGACCGGTGCATGTCACCGACAACCGCAAGAACGTTCACCCGCTGACCCACCGCTTCCTGGCCGCAGCCCAGGCAGCCGGCCTGCCGTTGAATCAGGACTTTAACGGCGAGGCCCAGGAGGGTGCGGGCATTTATCAAATCACCACCAGGGACGGTCGCCGCATGTCGGCGGCGCGCGCCTTCCTGCGCCCGGCGATGAAGCGTCCCAATGTCCGCGTCGAGACGAATGCGCTGGTGACGAAAGTGCTGTTCGAGGGCAAGCGCGCCGTCGGCGTCGAATATCTGCAGAATGGCGTGACGAAGACCGCCCGCGCCGGCCGCGAGGTGATCCTGTCTGGCGGTTCGATCAACACGCCCCAGCTCTTGCAGCTCTCGGGCATCGGCCCCGCGGCCCTGCGCGGCGATCTCGGCATTGACGTGTTGCACGCCAACGAACATGTCGGCCGCAACCTTCAGGACCATCAGGGCATCAACTACACCTGGAAGGCCAAGGTGCCGACGCTCAACCAGCTCCTGCGTCCCTGGTGGGGCAAGGCGCTGGCCGGCATGCAATATCTGTTGCTCCGCTCCGGCCCGCTGTCGATGAGCATGAACCAGGGCGGCGGCTTCTTCTGCACCGACATGAGCCGCGCCCGCCCCAACATGCAGCTCTATTTCCAGGTGTTCTCCACCGTGCTGCCCAAGGCCGGCGAGCGCCCGATCCTGACGCCCGATCCCTTCCCCGGCTTTTCCATCGGCCTGTCCAATTGCCGCCCGTCGAGCCGCGGCGAGATCATGATCCGCTCCGCCGATCCGACCGTCCACCCGCGCATCACGCCCAATGCGTTTTCCACCAACAGCGACGTCGCCGAGATGCTCGACGCGGTCAAGTTCCTGCGCAGGCTCGCCGCGCAGTCGCCCATCGCGGACATCATCGCGGAAGAGGTTTTGCCAGGTCCGTCAATCGCTTCCGACGCCGACTTGATTCAGGATTTCCGCAAGCGCTCGGGCACCGTCTACCATCCGGTGTCGACCTGCCGCATGGGCCCGGACCCGGCGACCTCGGTGGTCGATCCGCGCCTGCGCGTCCACGGCATTTCCGGCCTGCGCGTCATCGATGCCTCGATCTTCCCCGACAACATCACCGGCAACACCAATGCCGCCTCGATCATGACCGGCTGGAAGGGCGCCGAACTGGTGCTGGAGGATGCGGGGTGAATAGCCTTGAGAACTCACGCTGCAGACGGATGAGGGCCAGCGTCTAAGGCCCAGGATTTCACGCGACCGGGAGGACCACCGATGAAGATCACCGACGTCAAGACCTTCGTGGTCAACAACCCGCCGCCCGGCATCGGCGGCAAGTATTTCATCTTTGTCAGGCTCACAACCGACGGCGGCGTCGTCGGCTACGGCGAGGCCTACAACGCCACCTTCTCCGCCCATGTGACGGCGCGGATGATCGAGGACATGGCCGAGCGCTATCTTGTCGGACAGGATCCGCACGACCTCGAGAACCTGTTCCGCCGCTGCTATTCCTCCGGCTTCACCCAGCGCCCCGACGTCTCGGCCATGGGCTGCTTCTCGGCGCTGGAGATGGCCTGCTGGGACATCATCGGCAAGGAGGCCGGCAAGCCGGTCTACAAGCTGCTCGGCGGCCAGGTGCACGAGACGCTGCGCAGCTACACCTATCTCTACCCCCACACCGGCAGCGTCCACACCGAGGACGTCGCGCCGAAAAACGTCTACAACGATCCCGACATGGCGGCCGAATGCGCCGCCCTCTATATCGACCAGGGTTTCACCGCCGTGAAGCTCGACCCGGCCGGCCCCTACACCGCCTTCGACGGCCACCAGCCCCGGCTCGTCGACATCGATTTGTCGGCCCGCATGGTCAAGGCGATCCGCGAGGCGGTCGGCACCCGCGCCGACATATTGTTCGGCACGCATGGCCAGTTCACCGCCTCCGGCGCGCTGCGCATGGCGCGCGCCATAGAGCCCTACGATCCCCTGTGGTTCGAGGAGCCGGTGCCGCCTGACATGCCGGAGGTCATGGCCGAGGTCGCACGCGGCACCTCGATCCCGATTGCGACCGGCGAGCGGCTGACGACCAAATTCGAGTTCGCCCGCGTTATCGAAAACCGGGCGGCCACCATCCTCCAGCCGGATCTCGGCCGCTCCGGCGGCATCCTCGAAACCAAGAAGATCGCCGCCATGGCCGAGGCCTACCACATCCAGATTGCGCCCCACTGCTATTGCGGCCCGATCGTCGGCGCCGCCAACATCCAGCTCGCCGTCACCCTGCCCAACTTCCTCATCCTGGAATCGCTCAAGCAGTGGGACGGCTTCCACGCCAGGCTGCTGAAGAAGAAGATCGAATGGCAGGACGGCAACGTCATTCCGTCGAAGGAACCCGGCCTCGGCGTCGAGCTCGACGAGGCGGTGTGCGAGGCCAATCCTTATGACGGCTCGCATCTGCATTTGCAGATGATGCAGACGCCACTGATGCCATGAGGCGCGTGTGACCCGGCCCCTCGCCTACGCCTTCATCGGCCTCGGCCATCTCGGCGCCAATCTGGCGGCATGCCTTGTGCGTGGCGGCTTCGAGGTCGTCGTCTACGACCGCAACCCCGAAGCCATCGAGCGCCTCGTAGCACTGGGCGCAAGCGCCGCCACAAGCCCGGCCGACGCCGCCGCCCGCGCCGGCAACGCCATCACCTGCCTGCCCTCGCCCAAGATCAGCGAAGCGGTGCTGACCGGCCCCGACGGGTTGCTGGCCGGACTGCCCAAGGGCGCGACCTGGATCGAAATGTCGACCAACGGCCACGACGAGGTCGTGCGGCTGGCGGCGCTGGCCAAAGCCGGCGGCGTCGAAACCCTCGAATGTCCTGTTACCGGCGGCGTCCACCTCGCCGCCGACGGCCGGATCACGGCCCTGATCGGCGGCGACGCAGCCCTCTACGACCGCCACCATCAGGCGATCGAAGCCATGTGCGCGCGCGCCTTCCTGATGGGACCGATCGGCTCGGCGGCAGTGATAAAAGTCATCACCAACATGCTGGCCTTCATCCACCTGGTCGCCGCCGGCGAGGCGTTGATGCTGGCGAAAAAGGGCGGTCTCGATCTCGCCCAGGCCTACCACGCCATCGTTGCCTCCTCGGGCAACAGCTTCGTCCACGAGACCGAGAGCCAGCTTGTCCTCAACGGCTCCTACGACATCGGCTTCACCATGGACCTGGCGCTGAAGGATCTGGGTTTTGCGCTTTCCATGGCGCGCGAAGGCGGCGTGCCGCTGGACCTCGCCGACCGCGTCAACGCCATCTTCCGGCAGGGCAAGGAAATCTATGGCGGCGACGCCTGGTCGACGATGATCGTCAGGCTGCTGGAGGATGCGACCGGCGCCGACCTGCGCGCACCCGGTTTCCCGGCGAAACTCTGACAGGGCGCGCCGGCCTTTGACATCCTCCCACGCCCGAGGGATAGCTCTCGCGCGTTTGACGGAAAGGGAATCTCCGGTGAGGCCGAGCCTGAGGGCGAAAATACTCGACGTGTGCGCGCGCAAGATCGCCGCCAAGGGCCCCGATGTCGGGCTGTCGTTCTATGCGTTTTTCGCCAACCGAAATGACGACCCGGAGCTTCTGATGGAGGCCGCCGAATGGTGGATCCGCACTCACGAGCTCGACCATTTCGAAAAGGCGACGAAGATCGAGGCGATGGTCAGGTCCATGGACGCCTGATCGGACGGCCAGGAAACTGCCCTTGCGAATCTGCCCTCACCCTTTCCCTGCGAAGAACGGCGAGAGCGTGGTGCAAACGTTGCCGCAGCTCCCTGTTTCCGGGGACAAGATGCCGGCAGGCGGATGAGGGCAGCGCAAGGAAATCAGTCACATAGGCTGATTTCCCGACTCTCTTCCCGACCTGCTTGAATCAACACCTCACCTTCAGCACCTTCGCCACCATCTCGTAGGTCGCGGGAATGTGCCCCGGCGACTCGCCGTCGATGTCGACCAGCGCCGCATTCGCCAGCGGATCGCCCAGCGGCTCGACCACCACCTTGCGCCCGCGCATGATCGTGATGGCCGGGTGGTTGCGGTGGCGGCCGCCATAGAGCAGGCGGATGTCGAAGATGAGCTTGAACTTGCTTGCCGCGCGCAGGATGACGATGTCGAACAGCCCGTCGTCGGGCACGGCGTCGGGTGCGATCATCATGCCGCTGCCGAAGAACTTTTCGTTGGCCACCGCCACCAGCGCCACCCTGGCCTCGACCGGTTCGCCATCGTCGACGGTGATGCGCACGTCCTGGAAGCGGTAGCGCAGGAACTCGACGACAGTGCGCCAGAAAAACAGCGCCTTGGCCGAGCCGCGCCCCTTGCGCCTGTCGGCATTGACGGCGCGCACCGTCGCCCCCGACATGCCCAGACTGGCGATGTTGACGAAATGGCGGCTCGCCAGCCGGCCATGATCCTCGATGAAGGAAATGCGGCCGGCGTCGATCAGCCGGTCGGTGCCGCTGGCGATGCGCTCGACCGCCGCAGCGGCATCGACCGGAATGCCCAAGCCGCGGGCGAAGTCGAGGCCGGTGCCGCAAGGCAGGATGCCGAGCGCCGCCGTGCTGCCGGTTTCGGCCTGCATCTGCAAAAGCCCGTCGGCCACCTCGCTGATCGTGCCGTCGCCACCGGCGGCCACGACGATCTCGCAGCCGAGCGCGACGAGATCGCGCGCCAGCACCGCGCCGTCGCCGGGCTCTTCGGTTTCGCGGATCTCGAGGTCGGAAAAGCGCTGCGAAAGCGTCGCAACGACATCGGCCCAATGGGCGTCGAGCCGCCCGCCGCCTGCCACCGGATTCCTGATGACGCCGATCTTCACCAACCAGACCCTCCCGGCAGTCAATGGCCGCCGCCTCCGCGCCCATTGTTAGCCGCCGAGGCAATTGCGCAAGGAAAAGGTTGGGAAGTTCACATCAACTCGCAGCACAAGCCGCCAAGGCCGGAACCGGCTCCGGTGCGCCACAACGTTGCCGCGAAAGCCGAAGCCACCATCATGCCATGATTGCGGCCAACTGGCGCCGCGATCGCAGCAGAGAAATCGCAGTGTTAACTTTCCCTGGGGATTCGGACCGTGATCAAGTCAGCACTTGTCGCCATGACCATTGTCGGCTGCGACTGCGATGCCAAGCTGTGTGAATATATCGGCGAGACGCCGGCACAATGGACCTCGGTCGCCGACTGCGAGGCGGCGATGAAGAGCCGCATCCTGCATCAGGGCAACCACGACTATCCGCTGGTCACCGGCATCTGCCGCACCACTGTTTTTGCCGAGCCGCAACTGGCATCGGCGCCATCTGAGGTCATTGAGGCCAAGCCGGCCGAGCGGACGACGGTGGCCGGCATCGTCGAGGGCGGCCGCTCCGTGCTCTATCGCACCGCCAATGGCTACGCGCTGGTGCGCGATGGCTTCGGCAACGCCGCCGCCGGAACGCTTGATGCGGCCAGGCGCTCGTCGTCCTGGCTCGCCCAGAACCTCGCCCCCGGCTTCTAGACTGGGGACAAAAGATTGCCGGCCCCGAAGGGCCGGCGTCGGCAGCTTGGAAGGGCGCCGATGGAACGCTTCGGCGCCCGGCCGGGGAGAATGCCGGCCGGGCGCCGTCAGCGAAACCTTGGGTTCTAGGAGGCTTTTTCGATGGCCGTCACCGCACCTGTCGTGTCGTCGACGGTCACCTTCACCTTGGCTCCGGCCGCGAGGCCTTCGACCGAAATGCTCTCAGGCACGACATAGGTCTTGCCGTCTTCCAGCGTGATCGACCGCGTTGCCGGATCGACCGAGGCGACGGTGCCTTCGAGATCGGCCGCATAGGCGGCACCAATGAAGGCAAGCGAAGCGACGGCCGTTGCAAGGATCTTGTTCATGTCTGGTACTCCCGTTCTGGTCTGTCCGGGCTGGCCCTGCCCTCGTAGCAAGGCCCGCCGAACGACCTGGAGAATGCCCGCCGCCACGCCGCACCGCAAATCACGTTGAGTGAAATTATCGAACAGAATCATAAGCTTAATTCTGCCACATTCGAAGGCAGGACAAGCCTTTGCAACCTGCTTCGCTGCTCTTGTGCAGCGTCGAAAGCTATATCAGGCAAGGTCTCGGCGCCGTCATATGCCGGTCACCTCACGGCCATTCCGGTGCCGGATTTCGAGATCGCCGATCACGAAAGACCTGAAACAGGCGACGACCAGCATGGGTTTGCCGCCTGCCCCCGCGACGTTTTGCACCACTGTTCCGTTGGTCCAGCCGAGGCGCGCCGCTTCACAGCACCCGCGGATTCTGGCATATCTTGGCCTGCACAAAGCGTGCTCATTTGAAAGCTCCCGCCTTGCACCCCCTGTTCGAAATCGTCGGCTCCGTCGCCGCTGTCCTGACCACGCTTGCGTGGCTTCCGCAGATCCTGAAGATCCTGCGCGAGCGCAAGACGAGCGACATCTCGCTCGGCACCAACGCGGCCCTTGCCACCGGCATCTCGCTCTGGATCGTCTACGGCGTGGCGCTCGGCTCGCTGCCCGTCATCCTGTCGAACTCGGTCACGCTGCTCTTCATCCTCGCCATTCTCGGGCTCAAGCTGCGCTACGGCTGACGCATCGGCCCGCAGACCGGGATCGGTTTCCGAAACGCTTCAAGGCCCAGGAGCGTCAGGTGCCGATCTTGCGCACCAATGACGCTGTCGCCAGCATGGTGGCGATATCGGCGATCATCGGCTCGACATGGGTCTTGTAGTCGACAGTGACCGCATCGGGCGGAAGCTCGAAGAAGTCCCTCTTGTCGGGCAGGAGCAGGAAGCCGTCGCTGCCATTGATGGCGATGCGTGCCGGCGCGCCAGGCCAGACCTCGTTCAGCCAGCCGAGCGCCTGCGCCATCTGCCCCGAAACCAGCGGCTGCGCGGCATCAGGAGTGTCGGTGCGGAAATCATAGGCCGCGTCGATATCGGCAAGGCCCGACTTGATCTCCGTCAGCCGGCCGCCGAACATCTCCCGGAAAAAGCCCATGACGGCAGTGGTCTTCACCGTTGCCACCAGCACGCCGTCGAACGGCTTGACCATGTCGAAGGCGACGACGACGCCATCGAACAGCTCGACATCGGCCTTGCCGGAGCGCTGCCACAGCGACGCCTCGTAGAGCTCGAATGAAAAGCCGTCATAGCTGCCCGAGATGACGTCGTCGAACTGGCTGCCGTCGAAGTCGCCGATGGTCTCGCGCGGCAGCCTGGCGAAGCTCTTCGGCGTCACGTTCTTGGCGAGCCTGATGTCCTGGACAAAACCGAAGGCGATCGGCAGCAGCTTGTCGCGCAGCGAGGCCTGCAGGTTGCCGCCGGTGCTGGCCGCCAGCACATAGACGGCGAAGGAGGCGAGGAAGGCGGCCAGATAGAGATAGATATGCAGCGTCGAGAACCAGAGCTCGTAAGGGTCGGCGCCAAGATTGAGCACCATGGCCAATCCGATGACCACGACGACCAGCAGGCCGAGATAGACCGGCACCCGCCAGCGCACCGACCGGATTGCCGCCTTGCGCTGCGCCTCATAGGCCTCGATGTCTCGTCTTATCCCGGCGATGACTGCTTCGTCGGGCATGAAACCGGATGCGCTCATTCTGTCCCCCAGATGCCGGCATGGCCGGCAAGCCCCGCCGGATGATAATCAATTCCGCGAAAAAGTCGCCCGCGTCTTTCGCAAGGCCGGTCGGCGCAAATCATGCGGAAACAACGACATGGAGCAGGATGCGGAATCAGGTCGCGAGCATCAGCAGGTTCCTGGAGGGTTTCCGCTTTTCTTCGAAATGCGGAAAACCCTCTCTCTTTTTGTTCTTACGCAATTCCTGACCGAAAACCGCTGCGCACTTTTCCTGGAATTGCTTAGCCGCCGGCGAAAATCGCATCCCAACGCTGCCGCATCCTCTCTCCCGCCGCGCCGGGCACCGCTTCAAGCTGTAGCAGCCGTTCGCGGTCGCCGGCGCGCAGCCGGGCAAACGGCACCATGCGATACGACGCCACCTGCCCGCGCGTCTCGTCGTCGGCGCTGATCTCGGCCACCATGATCGCCCCGATCCGGCCCGGCCAGGGCTGCCTGGCAAAGGCGGTGCCGAAAAAATCGCCGACGCCATAAGCCACCAGTGTGTCGCCGATCCGCTCGACCGGCTGCACCACATGGGCGTGGTGCCCGACCGCGAGCCCGACGCCGAGCTCGGCCAGGCGCTCGGCCCAGGCGCGCGTCTGCGGCCGCGGAAAATGGCGGAACTCCCAGTCCCAGTGCGGCACGGCGCAAATGAGATCCACACCTTCGCAGCCTGGTATCACTGATTTGCAGCCCGCGAAAAAATCCTCGGCCATGCCGACGCGACCGGCAAATTCCTGGGCATCGGCGTTGCGCCATTGCGTGAAGGCGACCAGCGCCAGCGTCAGCGGACCGACCGCCACCTTGCGTGCCGCAACATCGGTGCCTGTTGTGGCGATGCCGAGCTTCGCCAGCGCCGCCAGCGTCTCGTCATAACCGCCAATGCCCTGGTCGAGCACATGATTGTTGGCAAGCGACAGCACCAGCCTGTCATGGCTGATGCCCACGGATCCCAGCGCGCCCTCGAGGAACTGTGCCGACATGGCGTGATGCGAACCGACCAGCATGCCCAGCCGGGCTGTTGGCCGCTCGACGACCGGGCTCTCGCAATTGCCGATCACCAGATCTGCCGATGCCAGCAGCTGCCGCAAACCGGCATCGCATTCGGGCGGCCGGCGATTGGCCACGGCGGAGATGTCGCCGACGAAGGCCAGCCGCGCACTGCGCTGCGGTGGCGGCAAGAATTCGCCCTGCGCCGGCAGGAAGCCCGGAACGTTCCCGCCCAACGACGGCTTCAGGAAGCGAAGCGGCCAGGAAAGCTTGTAGGAGAGAGGATAGTTGGACACGCTGCGCCTGAATTGTCACCCAACCCACCTTACCAGCAAAACATTGTGCGAAGGTGGCCCGGCTATACTTATGCAGCGCGTCGTCTTGGACGCCGGCCGGCCCGTTCCATTGCCAGGCGATAGACCCCGTCGATCTCGCTGACGATCCGCTGCGGGGCAAGCTTTCGCACAAGTGTCTGCCTGTCCTGCGCGCCCAGCGTGGCACGCAACGCATTGTCCCGGAGCCTCAACGCGGCAGCCGTCATGCCCTCGACATCGCCGACGGCAAACAGGCGCTCCTCCGGCAACAGGTCCACCATGTTGCCGACGCGCGTCGACAACACAGCTATTTCAGCCGCCATGGCCTCCAGCGGTGCGATCGGCGCCTGCTCGTCGCGCGACGTCATCAGAAACAGGTCGAAGGCCGGCAGCAGATTCAGAGCATCTTTGCGCTGCCCCGGCAGATGGACTCTGCCCTCAACCTCGGAACCGGCCAAGGCGGCGTTCCAGCCGGGCATCGGCTCGACCCCGTCGATATCTGCGCCGATCACCAGCAGCTCCGCATCGACACCGCCGGCCAGCAACCCGCGCAGCACACCGACCATGTCGAGCTGGTTCTTGCGCTGAGACAGGTGCCCGATCGAGCCGATCAGGAATGCCTCTTCCCGGATGCCCAGGGCGCGGCGCGCCGCGCGCCTGCGTTCGGCGGTTGCGGGCGCGATGCTGCCGGTGTCGAACATGTTCGGAATGAGATGGAGGCGGCGGCGCGAAACCAGCATGTGCCTGGCATAATAATCCGCGGTCCATTTGCTCGGCGCGATGACCTCATGCGCAAACAGCCAGGGCAGCTGGAACTGCCGCGCATGCGCCGTCATGACGACGGGCGTGCCGGCGGCACAGCGGAACACGAGCCCGAACTTGTTGGCCCGGCTGCCATGGGCGTGGACGACGTCCTCGCCCCAGTCGCGAATGGCATAGCCGACGCGGCGAAGTTCGTCCGGCTTGGAGAACAGGTCGGACGTGACCGTCCGGATCGGGCCATTGAACGGCTGGCCTTCGATCCACGAGCCTTTCATCTGGACGAGCATGATGTCGTGGCCGGCGTCGAGCTGGGCCTGGATCAGCATCCTGGAACTCGTTGCCACGCCATTCAGCCCGCCATGGCCGACCAGATGCACGATCTTCATGCGCCCCTCGCATCGGCCGGCAGATGTTCAAACGACGATTGCGCTGGGATCACGTGCTTGCGACCGGTCCGACAGATGGTGCGCGACCAGAAGCCATTAGCCGTGGCTTAAATATGGCAAAAGCCTGCGGCACGGCAACAATCGCATCGTTACACAGGTATAAAGCATAACGACATCAGGCCACTGGCCAGAATGACAAGGAGCGTTAGCTTGTCATGGTTCGACATGAACTTCGGCTCGGAGAACTGCCCATGATGTTTCGAAAACTTGCCGTCACCGCAGCGGTGCTGGCCGGGACGATGGTACTGCCGGCGATAGCCATGGCGGCCGACGCCTTCACCACCGGCAATGTCAACGTCCGCAGCGGCCCCGGCACCGGCTATGCCAAGGTCGGAATGCTGCGTGAGGGCACGCCCGTCGACCTGCGCGGCTGCGAAGGCAACTGGTGCAATGTCTACGGCCCGAGGCTGAGGGGATGGGTCTCGGCCAACTTTCTCTCCGACTATGTCGGCCGCCCGCCGGCAGTGATCGTGGCGCCGACCATCGTCGTGCGTCCGCCGCATTATCGTCCGCCGCACTGGAACCGGCCTCCGAACTGGAATCGCCCGCCCAAGCCACGGCCACCCAGGCCGCGTCCGCCCGGCGCGCACTGCAAGATAGCGCCCGGCTTCCCCTGCCCGCGGTAGGCACTTCCTGACAGCCTGTTGTCAGCAGCAAGAACAGGCATGGGCGCGTGCGCCGGCTTTCCGGCGCCGCGCCCTTTCCATTTGGACCGATACCGCCCATATTCCGCTCATGGCCAAATCTCCCGACAAAAAATCGCCTTCGGCGATCTCTGGACGTGCCGCGAACAAGCGCGGCGGCAATGGCGTGACCGCCTATCTCGACGCGTCCGAACCGCTGCATCGCGATGGTTTCGGCGAGGTGCCTCAGGCTGAGTTCACGGGAGCCCCCTTGTCCGGGTCGATCTCCGACTGGGCCGACGAGATCGCGCGGGAAGCGGAAAAGCCCCAGCCCAAGGCCAAAAAGATCCCCGAGAAGAGCTCGGCGCCGACCCGTTCGGCGCGCGGCACCTCGATGGGTGGCGCTGCCTCCGCCAAGGAACGCGCGGCCGCCGGCCTCAACCCGGTCGCCGGCCTCGACATTTCGCTTGAGGACGCGGCGTCGCTGTCCAATTCAGGCGTCACCGCCACGGTGGCCGCGCTTTCGGCGCTCATCGAGAGCGGCAACCCGCTGCACAAAAACGGCGAGATCTGGGTTCCCCACCGCCCCGCCCGGCCGGAAAAATCCGAAGGCGGCATCCAGATCGTCATGCAGTCGGAGTTCGAGCCGGCCGGCGACCAGCCCACCGCCATCAAGGACCTCGTCGAGGGCGTCGGCAATGCCGACCGTACCCAGGTGCTGCTCGGCGTCACCGGCTCGGGCAAGACCTTCACCATGGCCAAGGTGATCGAGCAGACGCAGCGCCCGGCGCTGATCCTCGCGCCCAACAAGACGCTGGCCGCCCAGCTCTATGCCGAGTTCAAGAAGTTCTTCCCCGACAACGCGGTCGAGTATTTCGTCTCCTATTACGACTACTACCAGCCCGAGGCCTACGTCCCGCGCACCGACACCTATATCGAGAAGGAATCGACCATCAACGAGCAGATCGACCGCATGCGCCACTCGGCGACGCGATCGCTGCTCGAACGCGACGACGTCATCATCGTCGCCTCGGTGTCCTGCATCTACGGTATCGGCTCGGTCGAAACCTATACGGCGATGACCTTCCAGATGCAGGTCGGCGACCGGCTCGACCAGCGCCAGCTGCTCGCCGACCTCGTCGCCCAGCAATACAAGCGCCAGGACATCAACTTCGTGCGCGGCTCGTTCCGCGTGCGCGGCGACACCATCGAGATCTTCCCCGCCCACCTTGAAGACTCGGCCTGGCGCATCTCGCTGTTCGGCGACGAAATCGAGCAGATCACCGAGTTCGACCCGCTCACCGGGCAGAAGACCGGCGACCTCAAGTCGGTCAAGATCTACGCCAACTCGCACTATGTGACGCCGCGCCCGACCTTGAATCAGGCCATCAAGTCGATCAAGGAAGAGCTGCAGCACCGCCTGCAAGAGCTTGAAAAGGCTGGCCGCCTGCTCGAGGCCCAGCGTCTGGAACAGCGCACCCGCTTCGACCTCGAGATGCTCGAGGCCACCGGCTCCTGCGCCGGCATCGAAAACTATTCGCGCTATCTCACCGGCCGCCGCCCCGGCGATCCGCCGCCGACCCTGTTCGAATACATCCCCGACAACGCGCTCGTCTTCATCGACGAAAGCCACGTCACCGTGCCCCAGATCGGCGGCATGTACAGGGGCGACTTCCGTCGTAAGGCGACGCTGGCCGAATACGGCTTCCGCCTGCCGTCCTGCATGGACAACCGTCCGCTGCGCTTCGAGGAATGGGACGCCATGCGCCCGCTCACCATCGGCGTCTCGGCCACGCCGGGACAGTGGGAAATGGAAGAGGCCGGCGGCGTGTTCGCCGAGCAGGTCATCCGCCCGACCGGTCTGATCGACCCGCCGGTCGAGGTGCGCCCCGCCAAGAACCAGGTCGACGATGTCGTCGGCGAAATCCGGGAGACGACCAGGGCCGGCTACCGCACGCTGGTGACGGTGCTGACCAAGCGCATGGCCGAGGACCTGACCGAATACCTGCACGAAAACGGCGTCCGCGTCCGCTACATGCACTCCGACATCGACACGCTGGAGCGCATCGAGATTCTGCGCGACCTGCGCCTCGGCGCCTTCGACGTGCTGGTCGGCATCAACCTGCTGCGCGAAGGCCTCGACATTCCCGAATGCGGTTTCGTCGCCATCCTCGACGCCGACAAGGAAGGCTTCCTGCGTTCCGAAACCTCGCTGATCCAGACCATCGGCCGCGCGGCGCGTAACGTCGACGGCAAGGTCATCCTCTACGCCGACCAGATCACCGGCTCGATGGAGCGCGCGATGGCCGAGACCACGCGCCGCCGCGAAAAGCAGATGGTGTGGAACGAGGCCAACGGCATCACGCCGGAGAGCGTCAAGTCGCGCATCTCCGACATCCTCGATTCGGTCTACGAGAAGGACCACGTCCGCGCCGACATCTCGCAGTTCACCGACGATGCCGGTTCGATGATGGGCAACAACCTCAAGGCCCATCTCGAAGCCCTCGACAAGCAGATGCGCAACGCCGCCACCGACCTCGACTTCGAGAAAGCGGCCCGCATCCGCGACGAGATCAAGCGCCTGCGCGAGATGGAGCTCGCCATCTCCGACGATCCGCTGGCCCGCGAGGTCGAGGGTCAGAGCCCGTCCTCGGGCCGCGAGAAGGGCAAGCACAACAAGGGCGTCGCCAAGCACCGCACCGCCGAGGAGCAGGAGCGTTTCCGCAAGCTCGACGAGGCGCGCGCCGCCGAGGAGGCCGCCAAGGCCGCGCGCCCCAACATGTTCCGCAAGCCCGAACTCGATGAAATGGGCGCCGACGGCACAAGGCCGTCGGGCAAGTCGCTGTTTGCCAAGCCTCATATCGACGACATGGGCCCGGGCACCGACATGACGACGCCAGCCGGCGCCGTGTCGCGCTCGCTGTTCAAGAAACAATCGGCGGCAGAAGCCCACGGCTCCGACTATGGCGTTCCCGACGACGGCAAGTCGCTGTTCAAGAAGAACAACCTCGACGAGATGACCGTCCGCCGCACCGAAAAGCCGGTCGAAGGCGTCAAGCCGATCAAGCGCGCCAAGATCGGCGCCGGCTCCTACGAGGACCCGGCCGAAGCCGCGCGCGAAAAGCGGCGGCCGGGCAAATCAGGACGGCCGGGGAAATAAGCAAAGCAGCTTCACTGAGAGCGGCAAGGAGCGATCGCTAGCACGGCCCTTGATTGTCCTGCGACCCTTGCGTCTGCCGCACCGCCCACTCGATGTTGCCGCGCGAGATGCAGAGATCCTTCAATGCGGCATCGTCCAGGCGCGACAGTCTCCGTGCGGCACCCCATTGGCGAATGGCCGACGCCGCCGAACCGACTGTTACAAGCATGGCGCGGGCGAGCCTGCCGCGACGTGCGGTCCTGCCTTGATTTTCGATCATGGTCGTCATGGCCGGTCTCCAGGGAATGGGAACAGGCTAACGACCCGACTGGCATAATGGAAACGAATGTATATTATGACCTCGATAAGAGGTCCTTATGCCATACAACATCGATATCGCGTTGCTGAGGGCATTCCTGGCCGTGGTCGACACCGGCGGGATGACCAGTTCGGCCAAAGTGCTCAACCTCACACAGGCGGCCGTCAGCCAGCAGGTCAAGCGGCTCGAGGACAGTTTCGGCTGCGCCCTCTTCGAGCGCGACCGCAAGGGCCTGAAACTGACGCCAACGGGCGAGCGCCTTGTCGTCCAGGCGCGCCGCCTCGTCCGCAACAATGACGAGGTCTGGTCGGCGATGAACGAAGCCGAATTCGAGGGAGAAATCCGCCTCGGCATTCCTTCCGATTTCGTCCGTTGCTTCGGCGCTCCCATCCTCAAGCAATTCGACCAGGCCTGGCCGCGCGTGCGCGTGTCACTCATTTGCGACATAACCCAGCGCCTGCTTGAAAAGCTCGATGGCGGCGAGGTCGACCTGACCTTCGCGGTGGAGAAAAAATGCGGCCACAATGGCGAGACGCTGCTGTCCGACCCGTTGGTCTGGGTCGGCGCCAAGGGTGGCCAGGCCTATGAGCGCGATCCGCTGCCCATATCGACTGATGACGAAACCTGCATGCTGCGACCCTTTGCGCTCAAGGCACTGGCAGACCAGGGACGGGTCTGGCGCTGGGTCTGCGAAGACAGCAATTTCGATCCCATCCTGGCGACACTCGACGCCGATATTGCGGTGGCGCCGCTGCTCGCTTCGACCGTACCGCCGGGCTTTGAAATCCTGGGCGAGCGGCATGGGCTGCCGTCCTTGCCGAGCTTCTGGATCAATCTCTATCAGCCGCATGCAGGCCCGACGCGCCTTTCCCAGGAACTGGCATTGCACATACGCGACGTGGTCGGCGCCCGTTCGCAAGTTCTTGCCTGATCCAGCTCGCTGTTTCAGCACAGAACCGCGCGCCTTCGGCCCGCCTCGGCTGCGGTGGAAAAAATGTCGTCGGCCATGTCGACCTGGGCGGACTTCGTTCGTCCTAGTGGCGAGGCATCGGCCGAAGGCGGCCAACGATGCCTGCAACAGACGCCGCAAAAGGCGGTGATTGGCTCGTAACGAGGAACGGAGACTGAAATGTCTGAAGCACAGAAGATCGACTACCCCGCACCGAAGGTTCTTGGCGGCCTGGTCGCCTATCTGCAGGTCGACGGCGCCCTGAAGGCGGCCGAGTTCTACAAGCGTGCCTTCGGCGCCGAGACCATTTTTGCGGTCCCGGCGGACGAAAAGGGACGGACCATGCATGTCCATCTCTACGTCAACGGCTCGTCGATGATGCTGAGCGATGCCTTTCCCGAGCACGGCCATGCGCACGAAAAGGCGCAGGGCTATACCATGCAGCTCATCCTCGGCGACGACATCGACGCCTGGTGGAAGCGCGCTGTGGATGCCGGCTGCGAGGTTGAGGTGCCGCTCGACGTCATGTTCTGGGGCGACCGCTGGGGCCGGCTCCGCGATCCCTTCGGCGTCGCCTGGGCGATGAACGCGCCGGTCAAGCCGGCCTGATCCAAGGCTAGCCGCTGCGCGCCTGAAGGCGCGCAGCACCTCAGCGGTCGTGCGTCTCGCCCGACAGCGGCGTCGCCAGCATCGACGGCCGTTGCTCGAATGCGTCGAACCAGCGCGTCAGCCGCTGCCGCCCGCGAAACGACGGCAGGTCGCGAAACGCCATCCACGACAGCGCGGTCGCCAGCGCGATATGCCCGACATGCAGGGGCGCGTCGGCATCCACGGCGGCTTCGAGCCAGTCATAGGTCGCCTCGATCTTGTCCCGGTAACCCTCGGCAAGCGCCTCGTAGCGCAGTTGCTCGGGCCGCCTTTCGGTTTCCCAGCGCAAGCCGATGCCGGTCTGCGCCAGCCCTTGCGCCACCGCCTGCAGCCGCAGCGCCTGCCAACGGACCTCGCCTTCTCCAGGGATCAGCTTCCGCCCGTCATGCAGCGTGTCGAGATAGGCGCAGATGACATCGGAATCGAGGATCGGCTCGCCGTCCGCCTGCATCAGGACAGGCACTTTCCCCAGCGGGTTTTCGGCATAGACGCGATCATTGCGCAGCGTCGGGCTGGTTTCCTGGTGGATGACCTCGAGCCGGTCGGCGAGGCCCGCCTCGTGGGCGAACACCAGCGCCTTGCGGGCAAAGGGCGAATGGGTCTGGTAATAGAGGATCATCTGCTGTCGCACCGTCTGGCCGTTGTCGTAAGCGGCAATTCATAGGGCAAGGCGGGCGAGAATTGCGCTCTGTTGCGGCCGCCGCGCTGCAAGTTAGTTTCGCCGGACCGCCCCGCCGCGAGCGGCCCCGCCGATCTTTATGCTTTCCCTATAAATCTCCCTGCCGCTGCGTCTCGAACCTTCACGCGGTGCAGCCCTATCTCTGTTCCACCATGAAGCCCGACCCGACATTGGCCGACCGCATCGCCGCTGCAAGAATCCTGCGCGAGCATCATGTCTGGGCGGTGGCAGCGAGCTTCGCGGCGATCGAGGATCGTGCGTTGACCACACGCCGGCGCTTCCAGTCGCTGATGGCAGCCGATGCGCTGCTCGACGCCGTGACGCTGCTTGCCCAAAGCGCCGAGCCGCCGCGCGCCATCGAAACGCTTACCCTGCACGACGGCCGCTGGCAGTGCGCCATGCGCGCCGGATCGTCGGCACGGCTGCGCAAGGCCGAACATGCCGATCTCGCCGCAGCCGTGCTGATGGCTCTGCTCAGGACCTTTCCGCAGCGATCCCGACGCGGCCCAAGGCCGGCGTCCCCTCTCCAGCCCAACAGGAGTTTTTTCCATGACCACTGACCAGCTTCGCCGGCGCCTGTTCGGCGCCATGTCGGCGCTCGTCACCCCCTTCCGGGGTGGCGAGGTCGACCTCGCCGCACTTGCCGCGCTGACGGAATGGCAGATCAGCGAAGGCATCAACGGCCTGGTGCCCTGCGGCACGACAGGGGAAGCGCCGACGCTTGCCTGGCACGAGCGCATCGCCGTCATCCGCACCTGCGTCGCGGTCTCTGCCGGGCGCGTGCCTGTCATTGCCGGAACCGGCAGCAACAGCACCGATGCGACCGTGGCCTTCACGGCGGCCTCGCGCGACTTCGGCGCCGATGCGGTCCTAATCGTCACGCCCTATTACAACAGGCCGACGCAGAGCGGCATCGTCAGGCATTTCGAGACGGTCGCGGCAAAGGTCGACATCCCCATCATCGTCTACAACGTGCCTTCCCGCACCGGCGTCGACCTTGCGCCCGAAACCATGGCGCGGCTCGCCGACATCCCTTCGATCGTCGGCTTCAAGGACGCCACCGGCGACCTGTCGCGCCAGATGGCCCAGTCCCAGCGTTTCGGCAGCCGCTTCGTCGCCCTGTCGGGGCATGACGCCACTGCCTTCGGCTTCAACACCATGGGCGGCAGCGGTACCATCTCGGTCGTCGCCAATGTCGTCCCGCGCCTGTGCGTCGACATGCACGACGCCTGCCGGCGGGGCGACACCCACACCGCCCGCGCCATTCAGCAGCGCCTGCGCCCGCTGATTGCGGCGCTCGAACGCGAGACCAATCCGGTGCCGGTGAAATATGCGCTGCACGCCATGGGCAGGATCCAGCCCGATATGCGCCTGCCTTTGCTCGAGGCCGAGCCGGAGACGGCGGCAGCGATCCGCACTGCCTTGACCGCTTTCGAACCGCAGCCGCGCCTGCGCGCCGCCCGCCCCGCACGCCCGGGGCCCGGCTTCATCAGGCGGCACCTGTGAAATCCCGATGTCCTTGTCCTTCGCCCTCAATCGAAACCCTATGGCGAAGGCCTCGCATCATCAGTGCAGACGCGGTTCGACCGCATCGCTTTGAAAGAACTTCAGGAAAGGCAAAAATCATGGGCAGCGCTGCTCACGACATCCATCCGGCACTCCACAGCCATCGCTTCATGGTCGGCCGCGACGCCTCCGGCCACTGGGTGGTCAGCGACGAAAAGGCCATGGTCGGCGGCATCTTCGCCGACAGGGAATCGGCGGTGCGGTTTGCGCTGGCCGAAAGCGATCATGTGCCCGGCGCGGTGTTCTGCGCCCCCGCCGAAATCACCCTGAGCCTCGATCCGGTCTTTCCGGAGCCTCGTCGCAACTGACGCGCTGGCGTGCCTCGGGCTTATCGGCCCGAGGCACCTCCTCGGCACGGAAGGCGCTGGTCCTGGGAGGATGACACGCGCAATCCGTATGCGAGCCCCGCCACAGCGTGAGCAGCGTCCTGGCAAGCGTCATGCCGCCGACTTCTCCCAGTCCGGAAACGGATCGGCGAGATTGCGCCAGAGTTCGGGGGCAAAACCTTCCGCGTCGACAAGGCAGCTGTCGAGTTCGGCGCGGATGCGCACCTCGTTCATCGGGTGGCAACCGATGAAGACGATCTCCTGCCGCCGATCGCCCCAGACGGGATCGAGATAAGGCTGCATCGCCGCCTGCCATTCGGCATGGTCGGGCCAGCGCGACCTCGGCACCGCGGCCCACCACAGGCCCCGCCTGGCGGTGCGCACCAGGGCGCCGGCCTGGCTCAGCTCGCCGACATGCTGCGGCCGCGTCGCCAGCCAGAAGAAGCCTTTGGCCCGGATCACGCCTGGCCACTCCCTCGATATGAATGCCTTGAGTTTTACAGGGTCGAACGGTCGACGGGCGCGGTAGACGAAGGAGCTGACGCCATATTCCTGCGTCTCCGGCACATGATCTGCGAAACCGTGCAGTTCCTTGAACCACAGCGGATGCTGCTCGGCGCGGTCGAAGTCGAAGCGGCCGGTGTCGAGCACCTCCGCCAGCGGCACCGCGCCAAAATCGACCTCAACCACATGGGCATCGGGGTTCAGCGCCCGGATGATCCTGCGCGCCGCCTCGATGTCGTCGCGGCTTGCCGCCGACACCTTGTTGAGCACCACCACGTCGGCGAACTCGATCTGCTCCACCAAGAGGTCGACCAAAGTGCGTTCGTCGCCCGCGCCGAGCGACTGGCCCCTGTCGCGCAGGAACTCCGACGAGGCATAGTCCTTAAGCAGGTTCGCCGCGTCGACCACCGTCACCATCGTGTCGAGCCGCGCCACGTCGGACAGGCTTTCGCCATGCTCGTCGCGGAACTCGAAGGTCGAGGCCACAGGCAGCGGCTCGGAAATGCCGCTCGATTCGATCAGCAGGTAGTCGAAGCGCCCCTGTTCGGCCAGCTCCCTGACGCTCTTGAGCAGGTCGTCGCGCAGCGTGCAGCAGATGCAGCCATTGCTGAGCTCGACCAGCTTTTCCTCGGTCCGCGACAGGTTGGCGCCGCCATCGCGCAGCAGTGCTGCATCGATGTTCACCTCGCTCATGTCGTTGACGATGACCGCGACCTTGCGGCCTTCCCTGTTGTTGAGAACGTGGTTGAGAAGCGTCGTCTTCCCCGCCCCCAGGAAGCCCGACAGGACCGTCACGGGCAGGCGTCTTGCTGTTCGCACCGGCACGATGCTCTCCTTGCTGCATTTCGATGCGGTATCAATAATGTTATACCATTACAGTCGTCAAGCCATCTTTGGTGCGAAGAAAGCCCGGCTGAGCAACTCCGCCCGTTAGCCGAGCGGCACGGTCAGGCCGGCCTTGACCCGGTCCATCGCGACCAGCGTGCGGAAGCGCTTGATGTTGGGATTGGCGAAGAACAGCCGCCGGGTCAGCGCCTCATATTCAGCCATCGACGTCACCGTCACGATCAGCACGAAGTCGGCCTCGCCGGTGACATAGTAGCATTGCTGCACTTCGGGTGCTGCGGCAAAGCTCGCCTTGACGGCGTCGAGCAGGTCTATCTTCTCGCTCTCGACTGCGATCTCGACGACGATGGTGATCGGTCGGCCGACCTTGCCGGGGTCGATGACGGCGACATTGGCCGAGATCACGCCTGTTTCCTCCAGGCGCTTGATGCGGCGCTGCACGGCCGGCGCCGACAGGTTGACGGCCTCGCCGATCTCGCGTTGCGGCGTGGCGTTGTCGTGCTGCAGGATGTCGAGGATCTTGAGGTCGAACTCGTCAAGTTCGGGCAAGGCGGATCGGATCAAGAGACACCCTCACGAAACAAAATTGCACAAATCGAGCCGGATTAGAGCGCCTTTCTCACTCCGCTTGCAATATCAATGCATCGAGGCAGGAGATTCAGACGCATGCTCATCCGCAACCAGCACCCTGATTATCGCAAGCCGCTTGCATCTGGGGATGCCGAAACCCTCGGTGTCGAGGCGGGTGAAGCCGTCGCGCGATTCCTCGAGCATCGGCCCAATCACCGCGCCACCCCGCTGCGTGCTTTGCCCGCCCTCGCCCGCGATCTCGACGTCGGCGCGATCCAGCTCAAGGACGAAGGCTACCGCCTCGGCCTCGGCAGCTTCAAGGCGCTCGGCGGCGCCTATGCAGTCATCCGCCTGGTGCTCGAAACGGCCGAGGCCAGGCTCGGCCGGCCGGTCGGCATCGACGAGCTGCTCTCCCCTGACGTCGCCAGGATCGCCACGTCGATGACCTTCGGCTGCGCCACCGATGGCAACCATGGCCGCTCGGTCGCGCAAGGCGCCCAGCTTGTCGGCGCACGTTCGGTGATCTTCGTCCATGGCGGCGTCAGCGACAACAGGGTCGAGGCCATTGCCCGCTACGGCGCCGAGATGGTGCGCGTCGCCGGCACCTATGACGATTCGGTCGCCGAAGCGGCACGGGTCTGCGGAGCCAAGGGCTGGACCGTCGTCTCCGATACGTCATGGCCCGGCTACGAACGCATCCCGGGCCTGGTCATGCAGGGCTACACGGCGATCATGCGCGAGGCGCTGGAAAAGCTGCCGCAGCCGCCGACCCATGTCTTCGTCCAGGCCGGCGTCGGCGGCATCGCCGCTGCCATGGCCGCCTATCTCGACGCCCGCCTCGGCGACGAACGCCCGACCTTCGTCGTGGTCGACCCGGCCCGCGCCGCCTGCATCTTCGAGACGGCGCGCGCCGGCGAACCGGTCAAGCTCAATCATGGCGAGCCGACCGTCATGGCGATGCTCGAATGCTACGAACCGTCGCTGCTCGCCTGGCGCATCCTGGCCCGCAAGGCCGACGCCTTCATGACCGTCGAGGACGAGGATGCGGTCGAGGTGATGAACCGGCTGGCGCGTCCGCTCGGCCACGATCCTGTCGTCGTTGCCGGCGAAAGCGGCGCTGCCGGCATGGCCGGGCTGTTCCGCGCCGCCCGCGACCCCGACATGCGCAAGTCCATCGGCCTCGACGCCCATTCGCGCGTGCTGCTCATCGTCACCGAGGGCGCCACCGATCCCGACCGCTACCGCGAGCTGGTCGGGCTGACACCGGCCGATCTCGCCGCCGGCCAGGAGGCCACGGCGAAGTAAGCCAGCAGAATCCCCCTTGTGGGGAGGGAAGGGATCAGGCGTTTGAACCCCATTCGAAACGCCTGCCCTTCCCGCCATGCTGTTGTAATCTGCGCCGGCTAGCTCTTTTCTCCATCCGCAATAGAGAGCCGTCGCCGATGAACCTTGCCATGACCGCACACGCCTCGCTTTTCCCGTCCGAAGCCGAGATCAGCCAGATCCTGGTCGAGCGCATCGACCGGCAGCAACAGGGCGTCGGCATGGTCATAGGCACGTTCGGTCCAGCCGGCCGGCAGGTCGTCGCCCATGGGCGCTTCGGCGCATTCCACACGCGGCCTGTCGATGGCGACACCGTGTTCGAGATCGGCTCGATCACCAAGGTCTTCACCACGCTGCTGCTCGGCGAGATGGTCGGCCGCGGCGAAGTGGCGCTTGACGATCCCCTGGCAAGATACCTGCCCGCATCGGTGACGGTACCGACGCGCGCCGGCCGCCAGATCACGCTGACCGACCTGGCCACCCACACCTCCGGCCTGCCGCGCCTGCCCGACAATTTCGCCCCTGATGACGACGAGAATCCCTATGCCGACTACACGGTCGAGCAGATGTACGATTTCCTCTCGGCCTACCAATTGCCGCGCGACATCGGCGACCACTATGAATATTCCAACCTCGGCATGGGCCTGCTCGGCCACGCGCTCGCCCGCGCCGCCGGCATGGAGTTCGCCCCCCTGCTGCACCAGCGCGTTCTGGCGCCGCTGCGCATGACCTCGACGGCAATCGACGCCACGCCCGAGATGCAGGCGCGGCTGGCGCTGGGCCACGACGCCGACCTGATGCCTGTCGCCAACTGGGACCTGCCGACGCTGGCCGGCGCCGGCGCACTGAAATCGACGGTCGACGACCTGTTCAAGCTGATCGAGATGGTGCTGGAAGGCCGCCCATCGCAGCTTGCCAGGGCGTTCGAGACCACACTGTCGATCCGCCGCCCGACCGACGATTCCGGCCCAGAGACCGCACTTGGCTGGCTCGTCTCCGGCGACGGCGACAACCAGGCGATTCTGCATGACGGCGGCACCGGCGGCTACCGCTCCTTCCTCGCCATCATGCCGGCGAAGCGCATCGGCGTCGTCGGCCTGTCCAACACGGCGACCGAAATCGGCGTCAACGACATCTGTGCCCACATCCTCGATCGCGACAACCCGCTTTTGCCGGCGCCGCGCAAGCGCGTCGTCGCCAGGATCGATCCGAACCTCCATGACCGCTATGTCGGCATCTACAGGCTCGCCCCGAGCTTCGAGATCGCAATCACCCGCGATGCCGAAGGCCTCTTCGCCCAGGCGACCGGCCAGGGCCGCCACGAGATTTTTCCGGAGAACGACAGGCAGTTCTTTCTCAAGATCGTCGACGCCCAGATCAGCTTCGACATCGGGCCCGACGGCCGCGCCACCGCCCTGACCCTCCACCAGAACGGCCGCAACACGCTGGGGCCGCGAGTGTAGGAGCTTCAGTTCCGCGCCCGAACGAAAAAGCCGCCCCGAAGGGCGGCTTTTCTTTTGGGGCCAACGGCAGGCTTATTCGGCCGCCAGTGCCGGAACATGGGGGATGTCGTCGACATTGCCATGATCTTCCGCTTCCGGCTCGACCTGCTTCTTCTTGGGCTCGCGCCCGAAGAACAGGGCATAACCCGCCGGCAGCACCAGGATGGTCAGCACGGTCGCCACCAGGATGCCGCCCATCATCGCATAGGCGAGCGGACCCCAGAACACGCCGCGCGAGATCGGAATCAGCGCCAGCACCGCCGTCATCGCCGTCAGCGTGATCGGGCGGAAGCGGCGCACCGCGGCCCCGATGATCGCTTCATAGCGCTCCATGCCCGCGGCGATGTCCTGGTCGATCTGGTCGACGAGGATGATCGAGTTGCGGATGATGATGCCGAGCAGCGCGATCACGCCGAGGATGGCGACGAAGCCGAAGGGCGCGCCCGATATCAGCAGTGCCGCGGCAGCACCGATGATGCCGAGCGGACCGGTCGCCAGCACCAGCATCGCCTTGCCGAAATGCTGCAACTGCACCATCAGCAGCAGCACGATGACCAAAAGCATGATCGGCGCCTTGGCGGCAATCGACATCTGGCTCTCGGCCGCATCCTCGGCGCCGCCCTGGATCTCGACCTTGTAGCCGGGCGCGAGGCCGTCGCGCAGCGGCTTCAGGTCGCTGTACAGCTTCATGGCAACGTCGTTGGGCTGGACGCCGTCGGGCAGCGTCGCGCGCACCGTGATCGTCGGCAGGCGGTCGCGGCGCCATTCGATGCCCTGCTCCATCACGGGCACGACCTTGGCCACCTGCGACAACGGCACGAAACTGCCGAAGTCGGTCGGAATGTAGACCGAGTTGACCGCCGACAGCAGCTGCCTGTTGGCCTCCGGCTCGCGGGCGACGATCGACACCGTCTCCTCGCCGTCGCGGAAATTGTCCAGCGGCGCGCCCGACATGGTTGCCTGCAGCATCTGGCGGATGCGCTGCGAGGAAACGCCGAGCGCCCTCGCCCTGTCCTGGTCGACCACCAGCTTCATCGCCGGCACCTGCTCCAGCCAGTCGTCATGAATGGCGCTGAGTTCGGGGTTCTCGGCGAACTTGGCCTTCACCTGGTCGGCGATGCGGCGCACCTCCGTGCGGTCGGGACCCATGACACGCATCTGCACCGGCCAGCCCGTGGGCGGCCCGAGGAACAGGCGGTCGACCTTGCCGCGGATCGAGGGGAAGTCTTCGGCCAGGATGGTGCGCAGCTTGACGATCAGCCGCTCGCGCGCCGGCTCGTCATTGGCCATGACAAGCAGCTGGGCGTAGTTCGGGTTGCGCAGCTGCTGGTCGAGCGGCAGGAAGAAGCGCGGCGCGCCCTCGCCGATGAAGGTGGCGATGAACTTCTTGTCCGGGTCGTCCATCATCCGGGCTTCCAGCGCCTCGGCCTGCTTCTCCACTTCCTTGATGCTGGTGCCCTCGGGCAGCCAGAGATCGACGAGAATTTCCGGCCGCGACGACTGCGGGAAGAAGTTCTGCGGGATGAACTGGAAGGCAAACAGCGAGCCGAAGAAGGCCATCAGCGTCATGGCAAGCACGATGATGCGATGCTTCACTGCCCAGGTCACGGTCGAGCGCAGGCGGCGATAGAAGCTGGTGTCGAACACGTCGTGATGGCTGCCGGCATGCTTGCGCTGCTTGAGGATCATGTAGCCGAGCCATGGCGTGAAATAGACAGCCACGAACCACGACGTCACCAGCGCGATGCCGACGACGAAGAACAGCGAGCGCACATATTCGCCGGCAGTGGATTCGGCGAAGCCGACGGGAATGAAGCCGGCCGTGGTGATCAGCGTGCCGGTCAGCATCGGGAACGCCGTCGACGAATAGGCGAAGCTCGCCGCCTCGATCTTGACCAGTCCCTCCTCGAGCTTCCGCTCCATCAGCTCGACCACGATCATGGCGTCGTCGACGAGCAGGCCGAGCGCGATGATGAGCGCGCCGAGCGAGATGCGCTGCAGATCGATGCCGAGTTCGTACATGATGGCGAAGGTCGCAGCCAGCACCAGCGGAATGGTGATGGCGATGACCAGGCCCGAGCGCCAGCCGATCGACAGGAACGACACCACGAGCACGATCAGCAGCGCCTCGATCAGCGCCTTCATGAACTCGCCGATGGCCTCCGTCACCACCTCGGGCTGGTTGGAGATCTGGTCGACCGAAACCCCGTAAGGCAACGATTCCTCGAAGCGCTTGTAGGTCTCCTCGACTGCCTTGCCGACATCGGTGACCTTGAAACCCTTGGCCATCACCACGCCGAGCTGGACGCTGTCCTGGCCATTGAAGCGGAACTTGCGCTGATAGGGGTCTTCGAGGCCGCTGCTGACGGTGGCGATGTCGCCGAGACGGGTGACCTGGGTGCCGGCGCGCAGGCGCAGCTCCCTGATATCCTCGACCTTGCTGACGTCGCCTTCGACGGAGATGCGCACCGAATGCGTGCCGGTGTCGACGGTACCGGCCGGATCGACATTGTTCTGCCCGGCAATGGCGTTGCGCAGGTCGTTGAGGGTCAGCCCGCGCCCGGCGAGCACGTTCGAGGCCACGTCGATATAGATGCGCTGTGGCTGGTCGCCCAGGATGACGGCCTTTTCGACGCCTGGCGTCGTCAGCAGCATGTCGCGCGCCTTGACCGCGAACGCCTTCAGCTCGGGATAGCTGTAGCCGTTGCCCGATATCGAATGCAGCGTGATGAAGGTGTCGCCGAACTCGTCGTTGAAGAACGGTCCGATCAGGCCCTGCGGCAGCTCGGAGGCGATGTCGCCGACCTTCTTGCGCACCTGGTAGAACGCCTCCTTCACATCGGCCTGGTTGGTGTTGCCCTTCACCTGGACCGTGATGATGGCGCTGCCGGCGCGCGTATAGGACTTCACCCAGTCGAGATGCGGCGTCTCCTGCAGCTTGCGCTCGATCTTGTTGACGACCTGATCCTGCATTTCCTCGATCGAGGCGCCCGGCCAGATCGCCTGTACCACCATGACGCGGAAGGTGAAATCGGGATCCTCGCTCTGGCCCATGCGCATCAGCCCGAGCGCGCCGGTGATGATGATGAGCGCAAACAGGAAGCGCGCGATGCTGGGATGGCCTATCGCCCAGCGCGACAGGTTGAAGGGCTGCTTGTCCTGGCTGGAGCTGTCCATAACAGTGGTTCCGGATGGCGCAGGCCGGCCGTCTTCCGCGGCGGCGCTGCGCAGAGTCAATGTCCTGGCCGCCACACGGCCGGTTCGGCCGCCTGGCAGGTCGATGGAAAGGGTCGGCTAGTTCGTGGCGTTGTCGGCGGCGCGCTGCTCAGGCAGCTTGACCTTCAGGTTCTCGGTCATGAACTGGGTGCCGGCCGCGACCACCAGGTCGCCGGGCTGCAGCCCCTCGGCCACCTGCACCCCGTCGGCGACGAAGTCGGCGACCTTGATGCCGCGCGCATGCACGGTGTCGGTGCCGTCCTTCACCACCCAGACGATGTTCTTGCCGTCCTGCTTGGCGAGCGCGCTGAGCGGGATCGACACCAGCTTCTGCCCGCTTTCGACACTGGCCGCGACCCGCGCCGTCATGCCGAGCAGCACGCGCTTGTCGTCGGGCAAGGTGATGCGCACCGAAAACGTCCGCGACTGCTGGTCGGCGCTGCCGGCCACCTCGCGCACCGTGCCGTCGAGCAGGATCTGCTCATACGACCAGAAGGTCACCTTTACCGGCTGGCCCGGAGCGAACTGGGTGATCTCCAGTTCCGGCACCGCGATCTGCACTTCCTTTTCGCCGTCCACGGCAACCGACGCCACCGGCGTCCCGGCGCCCACCACCTGGCCGGTGTCGGCGCTGATGGCGGTGACGATGCCGCTCTGGTCCGAACGCAGCTCGGCATAACCGACCTGGTTCCTGGCCTGGCTGAGCGCGGATGCCGCGGCATCGCGCTGTGACGATGCCTGCCTGTAGGCCAGGGCCGCCTGCTCGCGCTGGGCCTCGGAGGCAAACTTCTTGGCGAAAAGCTGTTCCGAGCGCTGGTCGGCCAGCCTGGCGGTCTCGACCTGCTTTTCGGCCGCCGCGAGATTGGCCTCGGCCGTCGTCACCGCCAGCTGGAAATCGGTCGGATCGATACGCGCCAGAAGGTCGCCGGGCTTCACCTTGTCGCCGATATTGACGACGCGCTCGGTGATCTTGCCGGCGACGCGGAAGCCGAGATTCATCTCCGTCCGCGCCCTCACCGCGCCCGAATAGTCGAGTTCGCGCGTCGTGCTGGTCTTGGCGATTTCCACCACCTTGACCGGCCTGACCGCCTCCACGGTCTCGGTCTTGGCCTCGGAGCAGGCCGCGATGGCCCCACCGATCATGACGACGGAAACGACGCGCGCAAAAGGACGCACCTTCGCAGCGAAGGTCTGGAACGAAGACATCGTTCGCACTCCTGGTTGTCTGACTGATCCTGGATGGCGGCCCGGAGGCCGCCCGATTACTTCAGCGCCTTCAGCGCGTATTCCGTAAGTTCCTCGAAGGTCGCGCGGTTCGGCTTGTTGACGCATTGCGACACCATCTGCGGGTGGCAAAGGGTGGCAGTCGCGGCACCGAAACAGCGCGCGGCAATCTGGGGATCCTGCTTGGCGAACTCACCCGATGCGATGCCCTCGGCGATGACTTCCGCCATCAGGTCATGCAGCCGGTCGATATGCTTTTCGATGACATGCCAGTCGCGCTCCAGCGCGACGATGACCATCTCGTGGACCTTCTCCTGGTCGAGCATGGTCTCGACGGTCAGCCGATGCTGGGCATGGATGAAGCGGCGCAGCCGCTCGGTGGCGCTGCCCTCGGCACGCAGGATCTGGCAGGCCATCTGGTAGACCGCCGCCAGCATGCGGCCGCAGATCGCCTGGTGGATTTCCACCTTGGAGGCGAAGAAGCGGTAGATGTTGGCCGGCGACATGCCGAGATCGCGGGCAATGTCGGCGACATTGGTCTTGGCGTAGCCATAGTGCCGGAACAGCCGGTCGGCGGAATCGAGAATGCGCCCGACCGTTTCCTGTCGGGCCAGATCCACCGTGCTTTCGGCTGCTTCGCTCATTTCGGGTCGCTCTTTTTACGACTGACGATTTTCATATTTCGTCAGTCGTAATCCGTAATTGACCGACCGTCAATCCGCTGCAGTGCAAAAAACACCTGTATGCTGACACATGGCGACGGCCACGCGGGCGTGGAGCAGCCAGGCGTCGCAATGCCCTCGGGCACGAAAACCATTGTGTGGCACGGACTTGGTCGCCCGCGCTGAATCAATCCGGGAGGTCCCGCCTGCGCCGCCGGGCGCACTGCCTACAGGCCACGAATGTGACCATGCCCAACGCCAACTGTGAAATGCATGCTTGTTGCAGTGATGGTGCTGATGGGCCCCGACCGCGGATTTGCACAGCTCACCCAGACCTGATCCTTACGGTTGACCTTGGGCGGAACAGCTCTGTGCGAAAGCCGCCGTTCGGCTGCCGCCCCCTTTGAAGCCGTCCGAGTTAATTCCGTCGCGAACCGAATCCTGCCGTGCAATTAGGCTCCACCGCCAATATCAAGGCTCGACCTCGAATATGGCTTCGATTTCGACCGCCGCGCCCTTTGGCAGCGACATTACGCCAACGGTGGACCGCGTATGCCTGCCGGCATCGCCGAAGACTTCGACCATTAGATCAGATGCGCCATTCATGACTTTCGCCTGATCCTCGAAATCCGGGGTGCTGGCGATGAAGCCACCAAGCCGCACGACCTGGCGCACACGATCGAGGCCGCCCAACGCGCTGCGGCACTGTGCAAGAATGTTGATGGCGCAAGCTCTTGCCGCAACGGTGGCATCTGCCACCGTTACGCTTCCGCCGACACTGCCGCTGGCAACGAGGGCGTCTCTGTCAAGGCAAAGCTGCCCTGACACGAAAAGCAAATTCGACGATCGCATCGTCGCCACGTAATTCGCCACTGCGGTCGGAGGTTCCGGCAACTCAATGCCCAGGGCTGCGAGACGCGTCTCTGCTGTGCTTGCCATCAGCAAGCGCTTTCATCAAAGGAACGTCCGGTAAGTGGAACGAGTACCGAGAGCAGCCGTCGCATGCCCGCCTCCAAGATCGATCTCGAAGTGCCGAGGTTGATGCGGATGTGGTTCTCTCCACCAGGCCCCATCGGCTCGCCATAGGTCACGACGAGCTTCGCCTGCCTTTCAATCAGCGGCTCATAGACAGCCTTCGGCGTGTTGAGCCCAGAGAGATCCAGCCAGGCGAAGTATGCTGCTTCGGCTACCGGAACCCTGACCTCGGGCAGGAATGACTGGATCAAATCCGTGACATATGCGTGATTGCCGGCAACATGGCGCATCAGCGCGTGGCTCCAATCGTCACAATCCCGGAACGCCACCTCGGCAGCAGCGTATCCAAGTACGCTGCCACCATACTGTAGATTGGCGCGCAGCAAGCCGCGCCGGAAGGCATCCCGCAGGACCGGGCTCGGGGTGACAACGATGGAATGCTTCAGTCCGGTAAGATTGAAGGGCTTGCTTGGTGAGAGCAAGCAATAGGAATTCATCGCAGCCCATTCTGAAACCGCCGCAAAGGGTGTGAATTCCGTTTCCTCATACAGCATCCCGCTGTAGACCTCGTCGGAAACCACGATGACTCCGCGTTCGGAGCATATGCGTGCCAGTTCCTTCAGCTCGTCGCGAGTCCAGACCCGGCCAACCGGATTGTGCGGGCTGCAAAGCAACAACAACTTCGTTCGGTCAGTAATGCAGGCCTCAAGCCCGGCAAAATCCATCTCGTATGTGCCGCCGCGATTGATCAGTTGATTGGCGACGGGCACGCGGTCGTTGGCCTTCACGATCTCCGCAAAAACGTGGTGGACGGGTGGCTGGTAGATGATCTCGTCGCCGGCCTGGGTCAGTTCCATGATGATCGAGTGCATCGATGGATAAATCGCGACACATGAATCGATCCACGTCTTCTCCACCTGCCATCCGAAACGTCTGCTCAGATAGCCCGTGACCGCGTCGTAGTAGCCGGGTCGTCTCAGAGGATAACCAAAATGGCCGGCATCGACCGCACGATGCAGCGCTTCAACGACGGCCGGTGGCGACCGGAAATCCAGATCAGCGGTTCCAAACGAGAGAAGGTCCGGGTCGCCCAGCCGGTCGATTTCCATCTCCCATTTGAGGGTGCTGAGAGCTGTCCGATCTATTGCCTGGCTAAAGTCATGGAGCGACTGATGGGATACAGAACGAGCGGTGTTTGTGGACATGGGATCTCCTTCCCCGCGGATTCACGAGGTCGATATCTGATTGTTTGTGGGATCGGGCTACTTGACGCGCGCCAGGAACTCGCGGAGGCGTTGTGATTGCGGATTTGCAATCATTTCCTTTGGAACGCCACGCTCGACAACGACGCCACCGTCCATGAAAACGAGTTGGTCGGCGACTTCTGACGCGAACCCGATTTCGTGTGTAACCACCACCATGGTCATGCCGTCCCGCGCCAAATCCTTCATGACGGCAAGAACCTCGCCAACGAGTTCGGGATCGAGCGCCGAAGTAGGCTCGTCGAAGAGAATGACCTTGGGCCGCATGGCAAGCGCCCGAGCTATCGCCACGCGTTGTTGCTGCCCGCCAGAGAGCTGTCGCGGATAAGCGTGGCACTTCTCGGCAAGACCAACCTTGCCAAGCAGATGGAGCGCCCGCTCCGTGGCAGATTTGACCGATTCACCCCGGACATGGACTGGTGCCTCGATGACGTTCTGCAGGACGGTCAGATGGCCGAAAAGGTTGAACTGCTGGAACACCATACCGACCTCGGCACGACGGCGGCAGATTGCGCTGTCTGGCAGTTCATGGAGCCGGTCTTGCCTAAGCTCATACCCTATGAAGTCCCCGTCCACGAGGAGCAGGCCGCCATCGATCTTCTCCAGATGGTTGATGCATCGCAAGAACGTGCTCTTGCCCGAACCCGAAGGCCCGATGATGCAGGCGACGCTGCCTGTCGGGACGCTCAGGCTGACGTCTTTAAGCACTTCGAGGGAACCGAAGGATTTTCGGACGCCTTCGGCATAGACCATGACATTCTGGTCGATACCAAAGCGGCCGTGATGTGTTCTTGAAACAGTCATTGTGTGACCCTCCTGCGAACGGAGAAGGCATTGCTGAATGTTGCTTTCAGCGTGCCCTTGCCTTGCCGTGTGGCATTGTCCCGAGAGAAATGGCGTTCCAGGTAAAACTGGCCGATCGACATGATCGCCACGACAACGAGGTACCAAAAGGTTACAACCAGCAACAGCGGTATGGTCTCGAACGTACGGGCGTAGATGGATTGCGCCGAATAAAGCAGGTCACCCACTGCAACAACGCTGACCAGCGAAGTGGTCTTGAGCAGGTTAATCGTCTCGTTGCCGGATGGAGGGATGATTACGCGCATGGCTTGGGGGATGATGATGCGGCGCATCAACAGGCTCGGCTTCATCCCGAGGCACAGAGCCGCTTCCCGCTGGCCTTGGTTGACTGACTGCAGGCCATTGCGGATGATTTCCGCCATGTAGCCGGATTCGTGGAGCGAAAGGCCGACGACGGCCGCGACCAGAGGCGTCATGACGTCGTTGGTCGAAATTGAAAAAATGGTGCCAAGACCAGGCAGCCAAAGCTCGAAGCGCGGAACGATCAGCGCCAGATTGTACCAGAGTATAAGCTGGACCAGCGCCGGCGTTCCCCGGAAAAACCAGACGAACACTTTTGCCGGCGTTGAAAGCAGCCGGCTCGGCGACAAGATCATAAGTGCCGCAATCGTGCCCAGGATAACGGCGATCACCATTACCAGAGCGGTCACGATGAGGGTCACTAGGAGACCATTCATGATCAGCGGATTGAAGAGATAGCTTCCGGCGATGGGCCATTGCAGCTTGGGGTTCGTTGCCGCACTACGAACTGCCAGCGCGAGAAGCGACAGCACAAGCATGATGGCCGCGAGGCGGAACGGGTGGGGCAGCGGAACCACTTTAAGCTTGGCAATTGCCGCGGAGTTTTGATCGTTTTTCATGGGTGTCGCACAGCTCTCCCCGCCCGGCAGTCGAGGCCACCGGGCGTTCAGTCGATCTCGGACGAGATATGGCGGTTACTGGTTCAGTTGAGAGACGTCGGTGTAAATGACCGGCGCGTCCAGGGACGACTTGCCCATGTTGTAGCTGTCGAGCAGCTTTTTATAGGTGCCGTTCGCCATCAATTCCTTGAGGACGGCATCCACCATGGCCGCCGTAGCCTTGTCTCCCTTCGGGACCGCGATCCCGAGCGGTGACGGATAGTAGCTGTCGCCGGTAACGACGAGCTGCCCCTTGCTCGTTTTCTCAAAATAGCCTGTGGCCGTCGAGTCATCCAACCAGGCCTCGGCGCGACCTGACAGCACCGCAGCGATGCTGTCCTTTGGCTCCGGATAGATCTGTTTGTTGATCTCCGGCAGGTTGGCGGCCTTGCAGTCGGCCGAGATCCTGTCGGCAGCGATATCGCCGGAAGTGCCGGTCTGAACCGCGACGGCGTGCCCGCAAAGGTCAAGCTTCTTTGTGAACTTGTCCTTGTCCTCCGGCTTCACCGTTGCCACGGAGCCGGTTTCCATGAAGGAGATGAAGTCCACCTGTTTCAAACGCTCAGGCAGCACCGTGAAGGTGGTCCAGGCCATCGTTGCGCGCCCCGATGCGAGAGCCGGAATCTGCGAGGCGAAGGGAATTGTGACGACTTCCAGCTTCACCCCCATCAGGTCGGCTGCGGCCTGAGCCATCTCAATGTCCAGGCCAGCCGGCTTTCCGGAGGCGTCAGTGAACTCGAAGGGGGCGTAGGCGAGGGAACTGGCGATTGTAAGCTTGCCGCTGGTCTTGACGGCATCCGTTACGGGAATGTCCGCAGCAAAGCTGCTGAGGGTCGAAAATGCCGAGAGCGCAAGAACCACGCCACTCGTTGTAAGGCCACGCTTCATTGGTTCCTCCCTGTTTGAACCGTGGCCTACGGATAGCAGTCACCTGCATGATTGGTGAAATTGATAATGCGACATAAGACTATGCATGTCATGCATAGTGCCATCGTGAAACAGCCCATGAGGGACCAACGCTTGGCGCACGTCCATGTTAAGGTTGAGGACCGCCGGAGATGTTAAGGCGTCTATACGCCGCTTCTTTCAATGCCCGCTGCACCTCTGTCGTGGCGATGATCAGGCTTCGCAGCCAGGCATGTCCCGCATCGGCCTCCAAACTACGTTCGTAAACCATGGAGACCCGAACGTCCGGAAGAGGGAACGGGGCCGGAACGATCTTGGTCTCGGTTTCTTCGGAGACCGCGAAAATGAAGTTGTCGCCAAAAACCGTTATGAGAGGCGTGTCCTTGATGATCCAGGGCGCTACGAGATAGTGCGGAATGGTGGCGACAACCTTCCGTTTGAGGCCAAGGCCTCTCAGAACGATATCTGCAACGCCATCCGCCTTGCCGTCTGCAGAGATCTGAAGATGAGGCGAAGACAAGTAGCGCTCTTGGGTGAAGTCATCCAGCAGGCCATTTCCTTTCCAGCCGGCACAGACCATCTTGTGCGTCGATAGTTGCACGACCGTAATCTGGTCACTCTTGAGTGAAAAGTTGCCGAGCACCGCGCACTCGATTTGCTTGGATTTCAGCAAGTCGAGGACTTCAGCCTCTCTCGTGTGCAAGACGTTGAGCGTTGCATTTGGCGCCTGAGCCGAGAAGTTCTGGATGAGGCTCGGAAGGATCGTAACGGCCGAGGAATCCGAGAGGCCGATCCTGAAGTTTCTGAATGTGCTCGCAGGCTCGAAATTCAAATGCCTTTCAACGACCTGACGAATGTCAGCCAGCGAGCGAGTAAGAACCGCAGCCAGTTCTTTCGCCCGAGGCGTCGGCTCCATCACCCCTGAATCGCGAGAAAACAATTCGTCTTTGAAGATATGCCGCAACCTGGAAAGTGAATGGCTTGTGGCCGACTGCGTCCTGCCAAGGAGTTCCGCCGCCTTTGTGACGCTGCGCTCCTGCATCAATGCGTCGAACGTACGAAGCAGGTTCAGATCGATTTGATTCAAGGAGAACGCGTGCGGGCTTGGAGGCATCTGACAACATCACGAATTTCAGCTTTGGCGATTTATACATTCATACGAAAAATGTGCGCGACTATCACGATGTCCCTTGAGGACGAGCTCCATGATTAGGAAGCAAGGGTTACCGCAGATTCTAACCGCTAGGCACGATGGGCGCGCCTACTCCGCCCCGGCGCGCTGGTATTCGACGCTGCGTTCGGTCGCGATGCGATCCTTGAGCACCTCGTTGGAATAGCCGAACTCCAGAAGCGCCCTGCCGGCCAGCTGCAGGCCGGCCTCTACCGCATCGGGAATGACGAATTCGGCGCCCGCCTCGTAGAGCTGGCGGGCATGGGCGGCGTCCTGGGCGCGGGCCAGCACGGGCGCATCGCTGCGCATCTGCCTGACCGCATGCACCATGGCGGCGGCATCGGCGGCATTGTCGACGGTGACGATGAACAGGCTGGCGCCCTCGGCCCCGGCATGGGCGAGGATTTCGGGACGCGCGGCATCGCCCAGATAGATCTTGCGGCCCGCCTTGCGCTCGCGCGCCACGATCTCGGGATTGCGCTCCAGCGCCACGATGTCGGTTTCCTCGGCATCGAGGATGCGCGCAATCGTGCGACCGACGCGGCCGAAGCCGGCAATGACGACGTGCCCCCGGAGATCGGGATAGGTTTCGGGCGCAATGTCCGACGGCCGCCTGGCGTCGATACGGGCCGCGATGCGCCGGCCGATCAGCGCCACCAGCGGCGTGACCAGCATCGACAGTCCGGCAATGCCCGTCACCAGCGTCGCCGTCGGCGCGTCGAGCACATTGGCCGCCGCCGCAGTCGTCACCACCACGAAGGCGAATTCGCTCGCCGGCGCGAGCAAGAAGCCGGTCTCGACCGCCCGCGCCCGCTCCAGCCCGAAGGCGCGGCAGGCGAAGCTGGCGATGGCCGCCTTGACCACAAGCAGCGCCACCAGCCCTGCCAGCACCGTCGGCAGTTCGCTCCATACGGTGGCAAGGTCGAGGCCGATGCCGACGGTCATGAAGAACAGGCCGAGCAGCAGGCCCTTGAACGGTTCGAGGTCGACCTCGGCCTGGTGCTTGAACTCGGTCTCGCCGAGCAGAAGACCCGCCATGAACGCGCCCAGCGCCAGCGACAGTCCGGCAGCGGCGGTGAACACGGCGCCGCCGACGATGACCAGCAGCGTCAGCCCCATAAGGAAATCGCGTCCGCCGGCGCGTGCGGCAAGCCGGAAGGCGTCCTTGAGCACGAAACGTCCAAACAAAAGGATGATCGCCACAGCGATGCCGCCCTGGATCAGCGCCTCGAGCAGCGCCGGCAACAGGCTGGCATCCGGCCCCTGCCCGAGAAAGCCGATGAGGATCAGGATCGGCGCCACCAGCATGTCCTGGAACAGCAGCACGGCGAGTGCTGCCCGCCCCACCGGCCCGGCGACGCGCTTTTCCTCGGTCAGCGTCTGCATGACGATCGCCGTCGACGACAGCGCCAGCGCCAGGCCGATCGCCAGCGCGACGCGGCCTTCGGCGCCGAACAGGGCGGCAACGGCGGCGATGGCAGCGACGCTCGCCAGCGCCTGCAGCCCGCCCGCGCCGACAACCATGCGCCTGAGCGACCAGAGCTTCTCGAACGACAGTTCGAGCCCGAGCAGGAACAAAAGAAACAGCACCCCGAGCTCGGCAAAAGGTTCGGCCGCTTCCGGATCGGCAAAGGTGAAATGGCTGAGCAGCGGCCAGCGTTCCGCCAAGGCCCCCATGCCGAAGGGCCCGAGCGCCAGGCCGGCCAGCAGGAAGCCGAGCACGCTCGGGATGCGCGCCACCCGCATCAGCGGCACCAGCACGCCGGCGGCGAACAGGAACACCAGCGCATCGTTGAGCCAGATGTTGTGAAGGTTCTCGCCCATGGCGGCTCCTGGCAGGTGGCCCGTTCGTCGATGCCGACTCGAAGATCGGCACGTCAGCCATTTATGCCCGCCGCATCGGCCGATGCGAAGAAAGAATATGGCGGCCAGTGCCTTAGCCGCGCATCCGGAATCAGTTTCTGCGACAGGGCGTCGGGCAGTTGCCGGTCCGGAGCCCCCGGCCGCTACCTGTGTCGCATCGGCGCTCTAGAGCAGCTTGTACATGACAGTCGTTGCGTCGAGACGGTCGCTGCCGAAGGGATCGCGCGCATAGGCGGGGATCACGCCGGCGGTGACATAGCCCAGCGACGTGTACAGCGGCTCGGCGCTGTCGCCGGTCCGCGTGTCCAATGTCATCAGGCGGCGGCCCAGCCTGCGGGCATGCGCCTCGATCTCCACCATCAGCCTGTTGGCAATGCCCTGACGGCGGAAGTCGGGATGCACCATCAGCTTGTTGATGTCGACCCGATGCATCTGGTTGGGCATCGTGTCGTAGCCGAGCTGCACCGTGCCGGCGATGCGGCCATCTTGCCTTGCCACCAGCATGATGCGCGTTTCTTCACCGACACCCGGCAGCACCTTGTCGGTCCAGAAGCTCTCGGCGTCGGCCAATGAATAAGGCAGCACGAAGCCGATGCTCGCGCCTGCATGCACGCAGGCATGCAGGAGTTGGCCCAGTTCGGCCAGATTGGCCTCGATGTCGCTGGCCCCGAACACGGAAATCTCGAATTCGCTCATGACGTCTCACACGATGAATAGCATGTATGTCGCGCCCTGCCCCGCGGGCGTGGCAAAGGCGCTCGGTCCGAACAGCTGGTAGCGCAGGCAGTCGCCCGGCTTCAGCTCATGCGCGCGACCATCGACGGTGACCGAGAGCTGCCCATCCAGAAGCAGCAGATGATGCTCGAGCCCCTGATGCGGCGGCGCCTCGTAGGAAATATCAGTGCCGGCATCCATCTCGCATTCCAGCACCTCGCCGGCCAGCATCTGTGCCGGCGGCGACACCTGCCGGCGACGAAACCCGATCTCGGGATCGCTCCACACCGGTTGCACCTGCCTGGACATCACCGGCTGAAACGTCCCCTCGACCATGTGCATCAGCCGGGACATTGTCAGCCCATAGGCAGCGCAAAGTCTGCCGAGCACGCTTGCCGTCGGGCTGACCTCGGCATTTTCCAGCCGCGACAGCGTCGCCCGGCTGACCCCGCTGCGCTTCGCCAACTCGTCCAGCGACCAGTCGCGCTCGGCCCTGAGCGTCCGCAGCCGCTGCGCGATCCTGATATCCATGCCATCGTCGATCTCATCCATATGAGAGAAATATTCTCAAATATGAGAATGAGTCAAGCCGGTCCACGAACAGCCCCATGTGACGGCGGCGCGTGGCGAGGCGACAGTGCAGGAATTCGGCGCGCTGCGGTCGGCCGTCAGGCGACGAAGGCATAGACCCTGGCTGGCGCCGCAGCGCTGCCGACATCGGCGACCGCATATTCGGCCACCGGATCGAGCCGCGCCAAGGGCAGGAACTCGCGGCCGGGATCGCCGACCAGTACCTCGATGCCGGCAGTCCGGCACCGGTCGAGGAACACAGCCACCCGCTCGGCGATTTCCCGCGCGTAAAACAGGTCGCCGACCAGCACGAGGTCGACCTCGGGCGGCGCGCCACCGACCAGGTCGTCGCCGCACGGCATGACCGTCACGCCGTTCAGCCCGGCGTTGAGACCAATGGCGGCGATCCCGTTCGGATCGATCTCGGCCGACATCACGCTGGCCGCCCCGGCCTTGGCCGCGGCAATGCCGACCAGCCCCGAGCCGGCGCCAAGGTCGAGCACGCGTCGCCCTCGCACCGCCTCCGGCAGGGCAAGCACATGATGCGCCAGCGCCAGACCGCCGGCCCAGCGATAGGCCCAGTAAGGCGGTGGACCATCGTCGTCGCCTGCCAGCCGGCGCAGGCCGCTGCCCGGATGAGCGGTGTAGAGCGATATGCCGGCAATCGACGGCACCGGCAACACCACGAGGTTTTCCCGGATGAACGCCTCCGCATCCGCAAACGCGTCGCGACTGGTCTTGTGAAAATTCAAATCCGGATCCCGAACAGCCTGCCCGAGGTCACGCTAGCGCGAGCGCGGAGCCGGAATCAAGAACGGGCGGAAGCCATGTGGCATGGCAAGAGCTCCCGCCCGAACCGGCATGTCAGACCATCTTGTCGATGATCTTGCGCATGTCGGCGGCGTCGAAGGCCTTCAGCGTCTGGGTCTTGATGTTGCCGAGCGCCGACACCGAGAGACTGAGCGCGGTCGCGGTCGCGTCGTCGGGCGCCTCGAGAAGAACGATGACGTCATATTTGCCGAGCGTCCACAGCAGCGTATGCACCTTGGCGCCGCTCTTTTCGGCCATCGCCCTGAATGCGTCGGCGCGCTTGGGCGAGTCCCGCACCGTGCGTGCGCCCTGATCGGTGAAATTGGTAAGAAAGACGTAATATGCCATTTCATCCTCCTTGGTTGCGGAGGCGTGCGGGCGCATCGGCGCAGCCGCCGTTTCTCCCGGAGCGCACCCTATCACCACAGGCAATGGCAGGATGTAGCCGGAAAGGCCCGCTGGCCTAGCCTTTAGGAGCTAGGACAGGCCACGGCGGCCCAGGGATCCGTTGAGCAAAGGCTGTCGCGCTCCTAGATTGAGCCGCCGATTCTGTGGCGTGCCGTAACCTTGTGAGCTCCCATGCCGATCCACGAACTTGCCGCCCTCGGAGCCGCGACCTGCTGGTCGGTGACGGGACTGATCTCGGCCGGCCCTGCCGGCCATCTCGGTGCGCTCGCCTTCAATCGCTTCCGCCAGATCTTCGTCACCTGCCTGCTGGCCGCCTATGTGCTCGCCACCGGCGCCTGGCAACAGCTTGACGCCGCCAATGTCGCGCCGCTGCTGGTCTCCGGCCTTGTCGGCATCTTCGTCGGCGACACGCTGCTCTTTGCCACCCTCAACCGCGTCGGCCCGCGCCGCTCCGGCATCCTGTTTGCGCTGAATGCGCCCATCGCCGCCCTGCTCGGCTGGCTGGCGCTCGGCGAGGACCTGTCGACCAACGCGGTAGCAGGCATTGCTTTGACAGTTGCCGGCGTCGTGCTCGCCATCGTTTTCGGCAAGCGCCGCGACCAGCTGCATGCCTGGGAGAAGGTCAAGGGGCCATTGTGGATCGGCGTGGCGCTCGGCCTCGGCGCCGCCACCGGCCAGGCCGTGGGATCGATCATCGCCCGCCCGGTCATGGCCACCGGCATCGACCCCTTCCTCGCCTCCATGCTGCGCGTCGGCATCGCCGCCGTCTGCCTGACAGTGCTGATCCAGCTGCCGATCCCAGCGGTCAAGCCCAAGGGGCCGCTGACCTTCAAGGTTGCGGCCCTCACCGCGCTGACAGGCTTCATCGCGCTCGGCATCGGCATGACGCTGCTGCTCTTTGCGCTTTCGGGCGGCAAGGTCGGCATCGTCTCGACGCTGTCGGCGACCTCGCCTGTCATCATCCTGCCGATGCTGTGGGCAAGAACCGGCGAGCGTCCCGCCAACGGCGCCTGGGCGGGAGCGGCGCTGGTCGTCGCCGGCATGGGCCTGATCTTCCTGCGCTGAACGACGCCGGCAGGCGCCGTCGGCGGCTACAGTCCGGCGGTGAAGCCCACCGACCCCTTGAAGCCGTAGCTGTCCTGGAAGCTGGTCGTGGCCAGTGCCTCGCCATGGAGGGCATATCTGCCGTCGTTCCAGCGATAGGCACCGCCAAGTCCGATCTCGCCGCCGAGGCGCTCGGGCCTGTAGGTCAGGTCCATGCCGTTGACCGTCGCAGTGGTGCCGTCGAGGAACTCGTAGGTCAGGCTGGCAACGCCATAGACATGCGTTCCGGCGTCGCGCCGCCAGTCCGCCGAAAGCCCGATCCTGCCCTTGAGGCTGTCGCCGTCCTTCAGCGACACCTCGGCTCCGAACGGATCGGTAAAGCTGTCGAAACTGACCGCCGAATAGGCCAGCTGCGCCTGCGGCGTCAGCGACCAGCCATTGCCGATCCCGACCTGCCGCCCGGCTTCCAGGCTCAACGCATAGCCGCTGCCATGGATATCCTTGCCGATGCTGCCGGCTTGGTTCGAGGCGAAGTCGCTGCGCAGCACCGACACCTGCGCCTGGCCGTCGACATAGATACCTCTTTCGCCATACCAGGTCAGCGTCCCGCCCAGGCCATAGCTCGAGGTGCCGTTGGTTCCACCGCCGATGTCGGAGAAGATGTCGGCGCTGGTGCGGCCATAGTGCAGGTTGAGCCCGCCGATCAGCATACCCCCGGCATCGGCGGCAATCTGGCCGTCGATGCCGGCCTGCAAGCGCAGCGTGTTGCTGTCGAAGGCGGCATTGGTCGTCGATCCCTGCGCCTGGCTGCGGCCGTGCGCAGCTTCGATGCGCGACCAGACCGCACCGCCCTCCTGGGATCCTGTGCCGTCGATGGCAACCCGGTGCCGGACGCCTGCACGCTGCTGCAGCGTCGGCAGCCCCACGAGGTCGAGCAGCACCTGCGGATAGATCTCATAGGTCGGCAGCGTCGGCGCGAGACCGGCGGAGCGAAGGTACCAGTCCCCGTCGGCGGTGCCGCTCAAGCCATTCTGGAACAGGTCGTAGCGGTAGGTGCCGGCAATCGCCGGTCCGGCGAGGACGAAGGCTCCCGCCGCCGAGACGCCGCCGACATCGACGATCTGATGCCGTCGCCGGTGGTCACGCCGCCGATACCGCCGACATTGATCACCCTGACCTGCGTCGGACCGCTGCCCAGAATGCTGTCGCCGGTGATGACCAACAGATCGGTGGGCGACCCGTCGCCGCCGAGCTCCGTTTCGATCTCCAGCATGCCGCCATTGCCGGTATGGCTGCCGGCAATGGTCAGCGTGCCGATGGAATTGCCCGGTGCGATGACGCCGCCGAGGAAACTGGCGGTGTTGCCGACCTGGCCGTTGCCCTGCAGCCGCCCGCCCAGCACATCCATGACGCCGCCGAGCCTGCCGTTGACCGCAAGCGTGCCGCCTTCGATGCGGGAGGTTCCGCCAAAGCCCGCGCTGTTTCCGGTCAGCTCCTGCATGCCGCCCTGCAGGGTCAGACCGCCGGTGCCCAGGAACAGGCCTGAATAGCTGTCGGCCGCGTTTGCAATCACCAGTTGGGTGGTGCCGAGCACTACCGAACCGGCGCCCGAGAGCGAGCGGATTTCGGTGGACGCCCCGCCGACCGTCGAAACGTCGAACACCCCGTCGGCGATCACCACGCTCGAATTTGCCAGGCTTGCGGCTCCGGACAGCATGAGCGTGCCTGCCTCGATATCGGTCGCACCGGTGTAGCCGAGCGATCCCGTCAGCGTCACGGTGCCGGTTCCGGCGACGGTCAGGCCACCAATGCCTGAGATGTCACCGGAAAGCGTGGCGTTGTTGCCATTGCTGTCGATCGTGCCGCCGCCGGCCGCCAGCGCGACGGCCCGCGCTGTCGCGAAGGAAGAGCCGAGCCGCAGCGTGCCGCCGTCGAAGCCCAGCCCGCCCGATGCCGCGCCGAGATTGTTGTCGGCCGTTACCACCGCGGTGCCGCCATCCAGGAACGTGCCGCCCGAATAGGTGTTCGCGTTGTTGAGGAAGGTGGTGCCCGCGCCTTTGACGATCAGGCCGCCGGTTCCGGAAACGGGATTGTTCAGGATGAAGGAATTGCCCGCGCCGACCGCATTGAGCGTCAGCATGTAGCTGCCGAGGCTCAGCGAGCGCGATGCGGTGCGCCCCAGCTGCGTGACGCTGCCGGTGGCGCTGTCGACGCGCCATTCCTGGCTGCCGGCGATGATGAGTTGCTCGGACAGGGTGATCTGCTGGTCGACCTTGCTGTCGACCCCCAGCCCTTCCAGCCCATGAATGGCAAACGGGCCGGTCAACGAGCCCGGCGGGTTGGCAAAGCCACTGCCCGTATAGGGTGCCCGAAACACCAGTTGCCCCACATTCCTGACGATGGGTCCGAAAATCATCGACTGTCCGGTGCCGGCACGATCGTAGATGGCGCGATCCCCTGCCTGAAGGATGATTGGCGCTTCGAAACCGCTGGAAGGAAGCTGCTGCCACACGACGTTGCCGGAGGAGTTGAAGTGATAGTCGCCGGCAAGGGCAGTGCTCGCCGATGACAGGAGCGCCACCGTCACCGCACCGGCGGAGACGCTATCCGCTCTCGTCCGCAGCGATCGTTGAAGTGAAAAGACGCTCTTGAAGACGGCCATGCCAAGCTCCCCCACGGGAAGCCGCACGGCGCCCCGCATCGATGATGTGATGCGAGCATCCCCACAGGAATCACTGATGGGGCCGTGCAGCGTAAAGATCGCCGCCAGCCCGATCATGCCCGCCGCAAGCGGATAGTTGCATAGAACCTGCTATATCGAAGCAGCGTGGCGTCTCATTTCTTGGCGCGATTTGTCTCCGCCCCACTACCTTGCCGTGTCTGGACACATCTGTACCCGCCATGGTCGCTGGACCGGCGTCCGCGACGGTCTTACGCAAGGTCACCGAACAGTTGCGCATCGAGGGGGCAAAGCGATGTGGCGGTCGACAGATGGTGCGCTGTGACGCAGGGCGCCGTCCTCCTTTCCACCGATCTGGTCGAGCCGGAACTGCGCGCGGACTACTGGCGTGACGTGACCCGCCCGCTGTTCGACACGACACCGGACAGCAACAGCCCCCTGCTCCTCGAAGGTTCCTTCGCCACTCGCCTGATCGGCCCGATGATGGTCGGCCGCGCGCGCTTCAATGCGCAGAACTATGTCAGGGACCGAAGCATCGTCAGCCAGAGCGGCCTTGAGGACTTCTACCTCGTCCAGTTGTTCACATCAGGCATGGCGGTCGCCGATTGCGAGGGCGTGGCCATGACGGTTTGCCCCGGCGACGTCTATGCCTTCGACATGGACCGAACCTTCCAGGCATCGGTGAGCGCCGGCTCCACCCTTAGCGTTCTCCTGCATCGCGAGCGGCTGGACAGGCTGTCCGGGCGAAGCCTGCACGGCACGCAGTTCAAGGCGGGCCAGCCTCTGACCCGCCTTTTGGCCGACTTCATCGTCGGCCTGAACGACGTCGCGCCGGACATACGCGAAACCGAAGCGCCAACGCTGGAGGACGCCGCCGTCGCCCTGTTCGCCTCGGCCCTGAACCAGAACCCGGCCGACACGGCCCTTCAGGACCCTGCCCTTGCGCCTGTATTGCGCCGGCGCCTGCTCGACGTCATCGACGCGAAGCTGACCGATCCGGAGCTCGGCCCGGCAATGCTCTTGCGCCAGTTCAGGGTATCGCGGGGCCATCTCTACCGCATGTTCGAGGCCGATGGCGGTGTCGCCAGGGTCATCCGCGAGCGGCGGCTCGATGCCGCCTATCGCATGCTCATGCGCCCCTCGTCCCCGCCCATGACGCAACTGGCCCATGACCTCGGCTTTTCCGGCGCCGGCCAGTTCCAGCGCGCCTTTCGCACCCGCTTTGGAATGTCGCCGAGCGAGGCCAGGCAGGAGCGCCGCACGCTGATCGTGGAAGGCAGCCGCCTCGCGGGCATGCAGGCCTACCTCGCCGGCTTTTCGGCCCCGGCGCCCGAGGCGCATTTCAGGCCAAGTCGGACCGCCCTGCCAAACACGCCTGACCGCCGCGATAGTCGAAATCCCTGAGAGCAGTCAGCGGCGCGCCGCGACTGTCGGTCCATGTCGTCTCGTTGTCCAAGCGCTCAAGGCCGATATCCTGGAGATGCCGGGCGCTCAATTCATCGAGCGGGCAGCCCCCTGCTCCGCCGGATAGCCATTGCGGACGCCATGCCGCGAGCCTCTTCAGCCGGCGGCTGATCGCCCTGAAATCGTCAGCCACGAAAGTGAAATCGATCGCCTTGCGCTTGTCGGAGATATCGTTGGTCCCGGTCATCGCTCGCTCCTTCCCCTGCTGGGCGCCCCCGGCACGAGGGACGTCGCGAGCATCGGCGCCACGCCTCGGCAAGTCTGGAAAGAGTGCTGAAATTCGCTTGAAACTTGGCTGAAACGCCGCCGGCTACCTTGCGGTGGTGCCTGCCTCAGCCACGCATTCGGCGATGCGCTGCTTGATGCCGCCCCTGGCAAGCTCGGCCGGTCCGGCGCAGACGGGAAAACCGGCTTCGCGCATATAGGCGATGGCCTTTTGACGGTCGGCCTCCAGCCAGCCGGGATCGCCGGTCCAGCCTTCGATGCTGATGCCGGGCATGGCAAAGAGCGCTTCCTCGGCCAGCACCCTGGCTTCGGCGATGCGCCCGGCAGCCACGAAGAAGGTGGCCAGCTCGATGAAGTCGCTGTCGCCGAACATGCTCCGGGGGACGCGCTGCCTGACCCGGATCGCCTCGTCGATGCGGTTGCCGTAAAACAGCCCGGCGCTCCGGAACCGCAGCGCCCAGGGCTGGGCGTCGGGGTCGAGCCTGACGGCGCGGGCAGCCGCTTCCGCCCCCTCTTCGGCCCGCCCGAAGGCAAGCGCCCAGTAGGCGAAGCGCGTCAGCACGTCGGCCGAATTGGGATTGAGGCCAAGCGCCTTGTCGAACTCCACCTCGCCCTGCTCGAGATCGCCGCCCAGCGACAGCGCCATGGCGAGCCCCGCATGGGCGTCGGCATCCAGCGGATCGAGTTCGACAGCCCGCCGCTCCGCCTGCAGATAGCTGGCATAGGTGGCGTCCCAGCTGTCGGTCCAGCGCATCGAGAACGCATGGCAGGTCCCGAGCAGCGCCCAGGCGCGGGCGAACCCGGCATCGACCTTCAGGGCTCGGTCCAGCAGCGACAGGCACTCGCCGATGCCTTCCCTGGTTTCCTTGTGCTTGGCTTCGGACGCCAGCAGATAGAGGTCATAGGCGCCGAGATCGCTTGGGCGCTTGCGCCGCGCCGCCTCGCGATCGGCGGCGACGATCGTGCCGGTGATGCCGCTGAGCTGGCCGGCGACCTGCCGCGACAGCTCCTCCTGCACCTTGAAGACGTCGTTTGCCGGCCTGTCCCAGCGCTCGGCCCACAGATGCGCCCCGGTGCCGGCGTCGATGAGCTGGCCGGTGATGCGCAACTGGCCGTCCTGGCGCTGGATCGAGCCGGTCAGCACATAACGCACGTCGAACTTGCGGCCGACCTCGCCGGCTCCTGTGCCGGCTATGCCGCGCACCGAATTCTGCGCGATGACGTCGAATTCGCGAAACCGCGCCAGGTCGGTGATGATGTCCTCGGTCATGCCATTGGCGAGCCGGCCGGTCGCGGCGTCGCCCTCTATGTTCTGGAACGGCAGCACCGCAATCGACGCCTTTGTCGACAGCGGCCGCCCCGAGGCGAACAACCAGGCGGCAAGTCCGGCAGATGCCACGAGCACGAGTGCTGCGGCTCCCAGCCCCAGCGTGCCCCAACCGCGCGGTCCCCGACCTCGGGCTTCCAAACCGGACAGCTCCAGGACATCGGGCTTGTCGCCGTTGCCGGCAGGCTCCTGCGCGGCGACGAACAGATAGCCCCGGCGCGGCACGGTTCGCAGCAGCGGCGGCCCGCTTGTGCCAAGCGCCGTTCGGATTTCGTGCACGCATCGAGCAAGCGAATCCTCGGTGACGGTGACATCGGGCCAGATGGCGTCGAGCAGTTCGCCCTTGGCGATGACGCGCCCGGAATTGCGCAGGAAATAGACCAGGAGATCGAAGGATTTCGGCCGCAGCGCGATCTCGCCACCCGGCCCGAGCAGACGCCCCGTTGCCAGGTCGAGCTTGTGGCCGGCGAAGTCAAAGACCGTTTGCTCCGCAGCCATGGCGCCTCACATCCGCAAGGCTGGCATCGATATCACGGCGAGTTCCCCACCTTCGGCGTAGAAGGGGTGCTGGCCCCGGGCCGCCCGGCCCCATCACCACAGGCTAACACGCAGCTGCGGAACCGGCCAGCAATCCGGCTGCCCGGGATTTGTGGTCAAGCGATGCGGACGCAAGGAAGCGGTAACCCTGCCATGTCGAAATGCCCGGGCCAGCCGCCCGCCTGCATTGAAACATCGGGGCGGCGGCGCAATCTACGTGCTCGCTGCTCGCGACCTCGTCTCATGGAGATCTCGGATGAAGTTCAAGGCCGTTTCGCTCGCCGCCCTGATGGCCGCGTCCGTCATGCCGGCCACGGCCGCACCCGCCGTGCCCCCGGCTGTCCCCGCAGCGGGTGGACTGGTCGTGCAGGTCGGCGGCTGCCATGGCGACGTGCGCGACCACTATGTTCCGGAGGTCGGCCAACGCGTCCCGCACTATCACCAGCGCGGCACCTGCGAGCCGGTCATCGTCTCTGCGCCGCGCCAGAACCAGCGCCGGCAGATCGTGGATTGCCATCGCGACGTGCGCACCCATCGCATCGACGGCATCATGCTGCGCCATCGCCATGTCGGCGACGATTGCCGCGTGCGCGAGGTCAGGCAGGTCAACGAGCCCGCGCCATTCTGAGGCGCTTGCCGAAGGCCTTGCGGCCTCCGGCGATCCCCCGTGCAGACGTTTCAGTTCACCGGCCTAGCAGGGGCCGCGGTCGACGACCCGGAAGCCGGCTGAATCCGCTTCGCAGGCATTCGGGAAGGTCCTGAGCGTGCCGCCCCTCTGGGCGCAGACCGGGCGGTATTCCCTGGTGCAGAACTGCTGGTTGCCGCCGCCCGGACCACCGCCATTGTCCCAGCCGCTGCCACGGCATTCGCCGCCGCGGATGATGCGGTATCCGGACGCCTCGGCCATGCAGGAATTGGCGAATGTCTGGCGGTCGTTGCCGCGACGCGCGCAGACAGGGTCATATTCGCGCGTGCAGAACTGCGGCCCCGGTCCCGGACGCGGCGGACGAGGGCCTGGTCCCTCATCCACGACCACCGTGCACGACGCCAGCACGACAGCAAGCAGCGAAGTCAACGCCGCCTTGCTTGCAAAGGATTTTGCCGAAAATCTCATGGATGTCTTCCCTATCGCGCCGCCCCAGGCGGAAGAACGCGCTTGCCGCCGAATCGATCCTTGCAATTCTTGGCGCGAAATCAATCCCCGCCGCCACGACATTGCCTGTCTTTGACATCATCTGAAGAGATGACAGTCCGGTGGATTGTTTGTACTCATACTATCTTGACGAGCATCGCATCCATTGCCTGCGACATCTTGCAACCTAAACGTTTCCATGCAATACAGGCTTTGTTCGGGCATTTGCTGTCCCGGAGACTGGAACGTTTTTTGCACGACCCTTTCCCCGATACTGTGAATCTTCGACGGCCCCGTGACTCGGCGGGGGGTTTTAGTGTGCGCGAATGCACGACCGCCAAGCAAACCACCGACTTGCCACCGACGCCAGGCGGATGGCAGTCCAGACCAAAGAACGGGTGAAGGAGTTCTCCCAATGGCCCAGACCGGTACAGTAAAGTTCTTCAACACGACCAAGGGCTTCGGCTTCATTACGCCAGACGGCGGCGCGAAGGACGTTTTCGTCCACATTTCCGCCATCGAAGCCTCGGGCCTGCGCACGCTCGTCGACGGCCAGAAGGTCACGTTCGACGTCGAGCCGGACCGCATGGGCAAGGGCCCGAAGGCAGTCAACCTTCGCGCGGCCTGATATCAGCCGGTTGTGAACCAAACGAAGGGCGCGACGGGCAACCGTCGCGCCCTTTGCTTTTGGCGCTGCCCGCCCGCGCCTCTTCATCCCTCGGGATCGACGGCCTGGCCGAACGCCTGACCCTCGCCGATATGGCCAGGCTCCGAAGTCCATGACATGGTCCGGTCGTGGGGCGCGCGTATCCCTGCCCCGATGCGAGAGGAGGCACGACATGATTTTCCTGAAGTCCCTCGCGGCGGCGTTGCTCGCCGCCGGTCTTGGCTATGGCGGCCCGGCACAAGCCATGCCGGCAACCGACCTGCCTCAGGTCGACGGCGGACTGGTGGTGCAGGTCAGGGGGTGCCATGCCGACATCCAGCGGCACTTCGTCCCCGAATTCGGCCGCACCATGTACCATCGCCACCGCCGGCCCGATTGTCGCCCGATCCCGGTGCAGCAGCAGATACGCGACTGCCACCGCGACGTGCGCCGGCATTTCCTGCCGCGCTACGGCAACGTCCCGCACCGGCACATCGGTCCCGATTGCCGCGCCAGGATCTACACCAGGTACAACCCGCAGCGCCCCCGGCCCGGCGCCTGCATCCAGATCGGCCCGATCCGCTACTGCGAGTACTGAGCCGGACAGGTGAATTTTCGCTGCGCGCGGCCTGAAAACCGGAGCCGGCTTGCCGGCCGCGCGCCGGTCTCAAAATGCCCCTGCACATGGCTGCCGATTGTGCGGAACAGCCCGCGCGACGGCTGAAAAAACAGGCAAACGGACCGATTTCGGGCAGCGATCTAGCCTGAAAGTTTCGCTTGCCGATCACCCAAAAATGAACGACAAATTTCCACTTCGGGCATTTGCCGGCCCGAAGACTGAAATTGATGGGATCAGAGGAGTTTCCCATGCCGCAGACCGGCACCGTCAAGTTCTTCAATCATGCCAAAGGCTTCGGCTTCATTACGCCGGACGATGGAGCGAAGGACGTTTTCGTACACATCTCCGCCGTGCAGGCGTCGGGCCTTCCCGGTCTTGAGGATGGGCAGAAAGTCAGTTTCGACACCGAGCCGGACAAGCGCGGCAAGGGTCCCAAGGCCGTCAATCTGACGGTTGGCTGAACCCCGGGGCGGCCGGAGCCCATGGCGCCGGCCGATTGTCTGTAAGCGTCCGAACCGGTATGCCGGACAGGCATGCTTTGGCTTTCGGCAAGCCCCGTTAACGTCGGTAAATCCGTTCAGCTTGCGTTCAGGCTGGGTCCCTTAGACAGATAGTCGACGCCAATATTCAGCCCTTCGATACGGGCCGGACGGCGAAGGAGACCGATATGAACCGCATCTTCAAAACCCTTGTCCTGTCGGCAGCCGTTGCCGCCACAACGCTTGCCGCCCTGCCCGCCGCAGAGGCTGGTGAACGCTGGCGCCGCTACGACCATGGTCGCCGCGACAACACCGGCGCGATCGTCGCAGCCGGCGCGCTCGGACTGATCGCCGGCGCCGTCATCGCCGGCAGCGCCAACCGCCAGCAGCCGGTCTATGACGACTATTACGACGACTACCAGCCGCAGCCGCGCCGCGTGTACCGCCAGGACTACTATGGCCAGGACTATTATCGTCCCGCCCCGGTGCAGCGCCGCGTCGTCTACCGCGACAGCTATGCCGTCGAGCCGTGGACGCCTGAATGGTACAGCTACTGCTCGGATCGCTACCGCAGCTTCAAGCCGCGCAGCGGCACCTTCACCGGTTATGACGGCCAGGAGCATTTCTGCACCGCCAACTGACACGCATTTACAAGGGTTCCCTGCCCTTCAAATGACAAGCGGCGCCATCTCAGCGATGGCGCCGCTTTCGTTTTCAGGCCCCGGCCGGCTGCGATCAGACCAGGTAGGGATTGCCGCGGCGCTCGTCGCCGAACTTGCTGCCCGCCCCATGACCGCAGATGAAGCCGATATCGTCGCCCAGCGGCAGCAGCTTTTCCTTGATCGAGCGGATCAGCGTGTCGTGGTCCCCGCCATAGAGATCGGTGCGGCCCACCGATCCGCGGAACAGCACGTCGCCGACATGGGCGAACTTGGCGTCACGGTGGTAGTAGACGACATGGCCGGGCGCGTGGCCCGGGCAATGCAGCACCTCGAAGACGTGGCTGCCGAAAGATACGGTCTCGCCATCGGCCAGGAACCGGTCGGGGGTGCAGTTGCGCACGCCGCTCATGCCGAATTTCTGGCCCTGGGTCACAAGGTTGTCGAGCAGCGGCTTGTCGGCCTCGTGCGGCCCGATGATGTCGACGCCGAGCGCTTCCTTGAGCTCCATCGCCCCGCCGGCATGGTCGATATGGCCATGCGTCAGCCAGATCGCCGTGACCTTGATGCCGTTGTCCTTGAGCACCGACAGGATGGTGTCGACGTCGCCGCCGGGATCGACGACCACGCCCGTCTTGTCCTCGACGTCGAAGAGGATGGTGCAATTCTGCTGGAAGGGCGTGACCGGCACGATCCCTGCGTTGAGCTGTCCCATGATTGTCCTTTCACAACTTTGCTCCGGACATAGGCACAGACGACGCGCGCGTCCACGCAATTTGCACCGGCGATCGGTGAACTGACCGGCACCAGAACGGAAAAGGGCGGCCAAGGCCGCCCAATACGATAACTCGTTTTGCCAGGTGCTTATTTCTTCATGGCGCCCATGACGGCGCCAACGATTGCCGTCAGGATGGCGCCACCGCCGGCACCGCCGATAACGTTGCTCAGCATGCCGCTCATCGCGCTCGCCGTTGCCGGGTCGGCTGCAGCGCCACCCAGCAGGCTGCCCAGAATCTGGCCACCGGCGATACCGCCGATGCCGCCGGCGAGCAGCTTCGTCACCTGCCCCATCGCCGCCTGTTTGACGGCTGCACCTACTGCCTGTCCACCGATTACGCCGGTTACAATCTGAATGATGATCGGAAGAAGCGATTCCATGACAATTCCCTCCAAATTGCAGGCCAGCTCCCGCCAGCCGACGTCACCATCAGACGCCGAATTCGACGAAAGTCAAATCAGCCCCCACCCAAGCAAAAGGGGCGGTCCGAAAACCGCCCCTTGCCGAACTTAATCGTTTGATTTTGCTGATTATTCAGCAGCGATCGCATGCTTGGGCTGCACCGCGGCCGAATAGTCGTTCATCAGCGTCTTGGCGATTTCGCCGACCTCGAATCGGTACGGGCCGACCTCGGAAACAGGCGTCACTTCGGCCGCCGTGCCGGTCAGGAAGCACTGCTCGAAACCTTCCAGTTCCTCGGGCATGATCACCCGCTCGACAACCTCGAGGCCACGATCCTTGGCAAGGCCGATGACCGTGCGGCGGGTGATGCCGTCGAGGAAGCAGTCTGCCTTCGGCGTATGCACCTTGCCGTCCTTGACGAAGAAGATGTTGGCGCCGGTCGCCTCGGCCACCTGGCCGCGCCAGTCGAGCATCATCGCATCGGCATAACCCTTGGCCTCGGCCGCATGCTTGGACAGCGTGCAGATCATGTAGAGGCCTGCAGCCTTGGACTTCGAAGGTGCCGTGCGCGGGTCGGGACGGCGCCATTCGGCGATGTCCAAGCGGATGCCCTTCAGCTTCTGCGCCGGATCGAAATAGCTCGGCCACTGCCAGATGGCGACGGCGACATTGATGCGGTTCTTGTGGGCGGCGACACCCATTTCCTCGCTGCCGCGCCAGGCGATCGGGCGCACATAGGCGTCCTTGAAGCCCTGCTTCTTCAGCAGTTCGCGGCACGCATCGTCGATCACCTCGACCGAGTAGGGAACGGTGAAGCCGAGCAGGCGGGCGGACTCATGCAGGCGCTCGGTGTGCTCGGTCAGCTTGAAGATCTCGCCGCCATAGGCGCGCTCGCCCTCGAACACCGCGCTTGCATAGTGCAGACCATGGGTTAGTACGTGAATCTTGGCGTCGGCCCATTGGACGAACTCGCCGTTCATCCAGATAAATCCATCGAGCTGGTCGAAAGGAACGGATGCCATGGAAAACCTTCCCGCAGGCCGGGGCCTGCCTATCGTTTCGTATCTTTCTAATTGGCCCCTCAGGGGGGTCGGCTGCTAAAGCGTAGGCGCCTGAGAATATCAAAGCAAACTTACGATGTTTCGGAAAAAACCACCGTACCTTGCCTTTTCGTTCGCAATCCGGCGAAAAGCTTGTCAAAAATTACCATCGCACCTAATTTATGTCAACAGTGCTGACATAAATTGACGAGCAGGATTTCTATGGCCCAACGAAGCGGCGCCGCCGCACATCCGATCCGTACCGCCGTGACGGCAGACGAAGGCATCGACTTCTCGATCATCGAGCTGATGTATTTCGCCTATCGCGACTTCACTTCGGACCCCGACCAGATTCTTTCGGAATACGGTTTCGGCCGTGCGCATCACCGCGTGCTGCACTTCGTCAACCGCATGCCCGGCCTGACGGTCGCCGAGCTGCTCGACGTGTTGAAGATCACCAAGCAGAGCCTTGCGCGCGTCCTCAAGCAGCTGATCGACGCCGGCTACATCGTCCAGGTCCAGGGCCCGCGCGACCGTCGCCAGCGCGAGCTCTATCCCACCCCCAAGGGCCGCACCCTGACGCTGGCGCTGGCTCGGCCACAGTCACGCCGCATCCATGCGGCACTGGAGGGCGCAGGTGAGACCGAGCGTGCCTGGATCGAGAAGTTCCTCAAGGCCATGGTCAATCCCGAACTGAGGGCGCAGATTGACCATCTGCCCGGAAACACACCTGGGAAGGACCATGGAGAGTAACGAAAAGACGGCAAATCCGGCGGCCCTGGGTGACGATGCTCCGCATCTGCTCGTCGTCGACGACGACACCCGCATCCGCAACCTTCTGAAGCAGTATCTCAGCGAGAACGGCTTTCGTGTCACCGTGGCCGGCAATGCCGACGAAGCCCGGCGCAAGCTCAAGGGGCTCGATTTCGACCTGCTCATCCTCGACGTGATGATGCCGGGCGAGACCGGCGTCGAGCTGACCAAGTCGCTGCGCGAGGACAAGGAAGTGCCGATCCTGATGCTGACGGCGCTGTCGGAGACCGACAGCCGCATCACCGGGCTCGAAGCCGGCGCCGACGACTACCTGCCCAAGCCCTTCGACCCGCGCGAGCTGATCCTGCGCATCAACAACATCCTGCGCCGCGGCGGCCCGGCGGCCACGCCCAAGGTCGAGCAGCTGGTGTTCGGCCCCTACACCTTCCAGATCGCTCGCCGCGAACTGAAGCGTGGCGGCGAAGCGCTGAAGCTCACCGACCGCGAGCAGGAAATCCTGGCCATCTTCGCCGCCCGCGCCGGCGAGACCATCCCGCGCCATGAGCTGGTGACGGGGGACTCCGAAGTTGGCGAGCGCACCATCGACGTCCAGATCAACCGCCTCCGCCGCAAGATCGAGCGCGATCCCGCCAATCCCGTCTGGTTGCAGACGGTGCGCGGAATTGGCTATCGGCTGAGCGTGGAATAGGATCGTCGCGGCTGACTTGATGTAGCATCAGGGGCCGCGCACGGAAGGACGGATGGCAACCACAGACATGGAACGGCCTGGCGGAGGCAGTCTCGGCACACGCATCTGGCGTGCGCTGACGGCCGTGCCGCGCAGCTGGCACCATTTCTGGCGCCGCGTGTCGCTCTACATGCCGAAGCGGCTCTATGCCCGCTCGCTGCTCATCGTCATCACGCCGATGATCCTGCTGCAGTCGGTGGTGGCCTTCGTCTTCATGGAGCGCCACTGGCAGACGGTCACCGTGCGCCTGTCGCAGGCGGTGACGCGCGACATCGCCGCCATCATCGACCTGCTCGACACCTTTCCGGCACAGGACAACTACGCCCAGATCATCCGCATCGCCCAGGAGCGGATGTCGCTGAAGATCGACCTCCTGCCGGCCGAGCCCCTGCCCCCGCCCGGCCCGAAGCCGTTCTTCTCGATCCTCGACCAGGCGCTGTCTTCCGAGATCAGGAAGCAGATCAACAAGCCGTTCTGGCTCGACACGGTCGGCAACTCCAACATCGTCGAGGTGCGCGTCCAGCTCGACGACAAGGTGCTGCGCGTCTTCGTCCGCCGCAGCCAGGCCTATGCCTCGAACACGCACATCTTCCTTTTGTGGATGGTCGGCACGTCGCTGGTGCTGCTCACCATCGCCATCCCCTTCCTGCGCAACCAGATCAGGCCGATCCTGCAGCTGGCAGAGGCCGCCGAAAGCTTCGGCAAGGGCCGGCCGATGCCGCCCAATTTCCGCCCGCGCGGCGCCGAGGAAGTCCGTCGCGCCGGCTTCGCCTTCATCCAGATGCGCGAGCGCATCGAGCGCCAGATCGACCAGCGCACGGCCATGCTGACCGGCGTCAGCCACGATTTGCGCACCATCCTGACCCGCTTCAAGCTGCAGCTAGCTCTGTCGGGCAACAAGATCGACCGCGAGGCGCTGAGCCAGGACATCGACGACATGCAGTCGATGCTGGAAGCCTACCTCGCCTTCGCCCGCGGCGAAGCGCTCGAGGATCCGGGCCGCTTCGACCTCGGCGCCTATCTCGACAAGATCGGCGACGAGGCCAAGCTCCGGAAACGCAAGCTCAAGGTCACGCTTGTCGGCGAACCCGAGGTGCATGTCCGCCCCAACGCCTTCTCCCGGCTGTTGCAGAACGTCGTCGGCAACGCCTTCCGCTATGCCAAGGAGGTCGAGGTCAAGGCCGTCCACGACCGCGGCATGCTGGTGGTCATGGTCGACGACAACGGCCCCGGCATTCCCGAGGAAAAGCGCGAGGAGGTGTTCAAGCCCTTCTTCCGCCTCGACGAGGCGCGCAACCTCGATTCCACCGGAACCGGCCTCGGCCTGGCGGTCGCCCGCGACATCGCCCGCAGCCATGGCGGCGACATCAAGCTCAGCGACAGCCCGCTGGGCGGCCTGCGCGCGATGATCCGCGTGCCGGCCTGAGGCCCGCAAGGGGTCAGGCGCGACGGTCGAGCCGCGCCATCAGCCGGTCGCCGATCCACTGGATGCCACAGACGAGCACGATCAGCACCGCCACCACCGCCACCATCACCGACGTCTCGAAGCGCTGGTAGCCGTAGCGGATGGCGAGATCGCCCAGGCCGCCGGCGCCGATGGCGCCTGCCATGGCCGAGGCACCGACCAGCGTCACCAAAGTCACCGTGAAGCCGGCGACGATGCCCGGCAACGCCTCCGGCACCAGCACCTCGCGCACGATGGCCCAGCGCCCGCCGCCCATGGCGCGCACGGCTTCGATCAGGCCGCGGTCGACCTCGCGCAGCGACACCTCGGCGATGCGCGCATAATAGGGCGTGGCCGCGATCGACAGCGGCACGATCGCCGCCCAGGTGCCGATCGACGTGCCGACGATCAGCCGCGTCAGCGGGATCAGCGCCACCAGAAGGATGATGAACGGCACCGAGCGGAAGCCGTTGACGATGCCGCCGAGGATGCGGTTCAGCCACAGCTGCTCGGCAATGCCGCCGCGATCGGTGGCGACCAGCGCCAGCCCGAGCGGCAGGCCGAAGACCAGCGAGATCAGGCCCGACGCGCCGGTCATGACCACGGTCTCCCACAGGGACCGCAGCAAAAGGTCAAACATCGTCTGAGACATGGCCAAGCACCTCGACCCGGGTATCCCGGGCATTCAGGAAGTCGATGATTTCGGCGACGCGCCCGTCGGTCGTCTGCACGCCGACGAACAGCGTGCCCACAGGCTCGCCCTGGATATGGTCGATGCCGCCATGAACAAGCCGGAAGCGGCCGGGAATGGCCGTCGCAAGCTCCTGAAGCAGAGGCCGGCGCGCCGCCTCGCCGGCAACGTCGACACGCAGGATCGCCTCGCGCCCTGCCTTGCCGAGCCGCGCTGCAATCGCCTCCGGCAGTTGCGGGCGAATGCCGGCGAGCAGGCTTCTGGTCACATCGGCCTGTGGATCGGCGAACACCGACCAGACCTGGCCTTCCTCGACGATCTTGCCGGCGTCGATCACAGCGACGCGGTCGGCGACCGTGCGGATCACCTCCATCTCGTGGGTGATGAGCAGGATGGTGAGGCCGAGCCGCTGGTTGATGTCCTTGAGCAGCGACAGAATCGAACGCGTCGTCTCGGGGTCGAGCGCCGAGGTCGCCTCATCAGAGAGCAGCAGCGCCGGCCGCGCCGCAAGCGCCCGGGCAATGCCGACGCGCTGCTTCTGGCCGCCGGAGAGCGACGCCGGATAGGCCCTGGCCTTGTCGGCAAGCCCGACGAGATCGAGCAGTTCGGCCGCGCGCGCCAGCCGCTCAGCTTTGGGCCTGCCTTCGATCTTCAGCGGCAGCGCCACGTTTTCCTCGACTGTTTTCGCCGACAGGAGGTTGAAATGCTGGAAGATCATGCCGATCCGCCGCCTGAGCGGCTGCAGGTCGCGCTCGCCAAGCCCGGTGATCTCGCGCCCCTCGACGAAGATCTGGCCTTCGTCGGGCCGCTCCAGCCCGTTCAGGCAGCGGATCAGCGTCGACTTGCCGGCGCCGCTGCGCCCGATGATGCCGAGGATCTCGCCCTTGCGGACCGACAGCGAAATGCCGTCGACGGCCGCCGTCCCGCCAAACCGGCGCTTGAGGTCGACGATGCGGACGACGTCGCCGCCCCTCGCCTCCGCCGCGCCTGCCTCGGCCCAGGAAACATGCTGGTTCATGAAGTCCCTTTCCCTGAGCCCGCTCCACTTCGACGATGTCGACGTGGAGCGACCTCCAATTTTTGCCTGAGCACGATCTTTGCCGAAAACCGCTTCCCACTTTGGGGATCGTGCCCGAAACGCGTATGGCGGCCCGTCGGTTGGACGGGCCGCCATGGACGGAAAATGAAACGCCGCTCAGTAGGCGCTGATGCCGGTGCCCTTGTAGACGCGGTCGAACTCGGCCTTGACGGTCTCGTTCTGGTAGGCGGCCACCAGCTTCTTCACCCATGGCTCGTTCTCGCTGCCGGTCTTGACCGCGATGAAGTTGCGATAGGGATTGTCGGCCACCGCCTCCTGGGCGATGCGCTGCGCCGGCGTCAGCCCGCTCTTCAGCGCCCAGTCGGTGTTGACCACGGCTGCATCGAGATCGTCGACCGAACGCCCGACGATGCCGGCATCGAGTTCCTTGACGTCGAGCTTCTTCGGATTCTCGGCGATGTCGGCGACGGTCGCCAGGATGCCGGTGCCTTCCTTGAGCTTGATCAGGCCGACACCTTCCAGCACGCGCAGCGCGCGGCCTTCATTGGACGGATCGTTCGGCACGCCGACAACGGCTGCTTCCGGCAGGTCCTCGACCTTGCCGTGCTTCTTCGAATAGAGGCCGATCGGCCACAGGCCGGTGAAGCCGACGGGTGTGATCTTGTAGCCCTGCGACTTGATCTGGTTGTCGAGATAGGGCTGGTGCTGGAAGGCGTTGGCGTCGATCTCGCCGCGCTCCAGCGCCTCGTTGGGCTGGGTATAGTCGTTGAACACGACGGTCTCGATCTTCAGCCCCTGCTTGGCGGCCTCGGAGGTGACGACGCGCCACACATCCTCGTCCTCGCCGCTGATGATGCCCACCTTGATGGCGGTCTTGTCCTCGGCGAAGGCCTGGTGCGGCACGGTCAGGCCGGCAACCGTGACGACGGAAGCAAACAGGGCAGCGAGGGCGCCGCGCCGGCTGGTGGCGAAAAGGGAAAGCGACTTGGTGATCTCGGTCATATGAATTCTCGCTGAGAGCCTGTTGGGAGGATTGGCTCGCCCCGCGACATGCGAAGCTTGCCCCAATCGTCGGCAAACGCCCCCCTTTCGGCAAAGGACCTGTTTTCACGCCAGCCCCCGTCGCGGGAAAAATCGTCACAAAGAAAACGCCAGCCGGGGCAGAAGCAACCTCGTCTTCGCAGTTGCGAGAAGACCGGTCGTCATCGCCACGTCATCGAACCCTGTTCAAAGGCAGCCGCAACGAACGCGACCGCCGCTGATTCCGGCAGGCTCCAAAGCCGTCGGACGCGGCCTGATGGGAAGACGATTTGTGCGCATCCTGATGGTCACCGACGCATGGCGTCCGCAGATCAATGGCGTCGTGCATACGCTGGAACGGCTCGCCGAGACGCTTGTCGCTTATGGCGCCGAGGCCGACTTCCTCACCCCTGAGATCTTCCGCACTTTGCCGATGCCGACCTATCCCGACATCCGGCTGGCGCTGACCACGCCCGGCAATGTCGCCCGCATCATCGAGCAGCGCCGGCCCGACCACATCCACCTGGTCACCGAAGGGCCGCTCGGCATGATGGCGCGGCGCTACTGCCTCACCAACAACCGCCCCTTCACCACCAGCTACCACACGCGTTTCCCCGAATATGTCAGCGCCCGCCTGCCGCTGCCGGAAAGCTGGACCTACGGGCTGCTGCGCAACTTCCACAATTCCGGCAAGGGCTGCATGGTCGCGACCCAGTCGCTGGCCGACGACCTGGCGTCGCGCGGCTTCGACAAGCTGAGGCCATGGACGCGCGGCGTCGACATCAACCATTTCCATCCCGACAAGAAGGTCGAGATGGACCTGCCACGCCCGATCTTTTTGTGCGTCGGCCGCATCGCCGTGGAAAAGAACCTGCCCGCCTTCCTCGATCTCGAGTTATCAGGCAGCAAGGTGCTGGTCGGCGACGGCCCCGAGATCGAGCGGCTGCGCGCCAGATACCCCAAGGCGCATTTCCTCGGACGCCGCCCAAGCGACGAGCTCGCCCGGATCTACGCCTCGGCCGACGTCTTCGTCTTCCCCAGCCGCACCGACACCTTCGGCAACGTCATCATCGAGTCGCTCGCCAGCGGCACACCGGTCGCGGCCTATCCGGTGACGGGTCCGATCGACATCGTCGGCGACGGCATCGGCGGCGTGGTGTCGGACGACCTGCGGGAAGCAGCGCTCGCCGCGCTCAACATCGACCGCGCCGAAGCACGCGAGCGCGCCATGCGCTACACATGGGCGGCATGTGCCGAGATGTTTTTGGACAATGTGCGGGCCGCCTACGCTGCATGAATCCAGACAGCCAAACTGTATCGAGATTCAGGTCAGGCCCAGTCGAAAATGGTGGATTCTGAGAACCGGAACGGAACGTACATCTGGGTACGTGAGTACCGGAAGCGCAGGTATCAGCCTTTGCAGACGGGCATCACCTGAATATCGATACAGTTCAAAACAGGCGCGAGCCGTCAGGCACCTTGCGCTCGATGGCGCCGAGCACGACGTTGCCCTCCTCGTCGGGGAAGCCGAGCGTCAGCACTTCCGACATGAATTTGCCGATCTGGCGCGGCGGGAAGTTGACGACGGCAAACACCTGCCGCCCGACAAGCTCTTCCAGCGCATAGTGCTTGGTGATCTGCGCCGACGAGCGCTTCACGCCGATCTCAGGGCCGAAGTCGATCTTCAGCTTGAAGGCCGGCTTGCGCGCCTCCGGATACGGCTCGGCCTCGACGATCGTGCCGGTGCGGATGTCGACCTTGTCGAAGTCGGCAAAGGTGATCTCGGGCTTGCGCCCGCCATGCTCGCTCATCTTGGAAGTCTCAGGCGTTGCCCTGCGTCTCGAACAACACGCTGGCCAGCGCGTCCTTGGCCGACGTACCCGACCAGACGACGAACTGGAAGGCCTGGAAGTAGCACTCGCAGGCTTCGAGCGCCGACGACAGCAGCACTTCGACCTGCTGGCTGGTGGGCTCGACGCCGCCGGCGAGCAGCAGCGACTGGCGGAACATGATCGCGCCTTCGCTCTCCCACAGGTCGAAATGGCCGAACAGCATCTGCTCGTTGATCATCGACAGCAGGCGCAGCACTTCGAGCGTGCGGTTCTCGGGCACCTTGATGTCAAAGGCGCAGGCGAGATGCAGCGCCTCGAAGTCTTCCATCCACGAGAAGGAGACCTGGTATTCGGTCCAGTTGCCCACGACCGAAATCGAGATCTCGTCGTCGCCGGCCCGCTCAAACGACCAGTCGTTGTTGTGAGCCACCTGCTCGATGACATCCACCGGGTGGATCTCGCGGGAGAACTCGAGTTCGAGAAGTTCCATAAATGCTTCCTGTCGTTCCGGGCGCGTCATCGCGCTCCGCGCGGGGGACACACACGACGAACTAAATTCTTGAACTCGGACGACCAGCGCTGCCGGACTCAATACCCCCCAGCCGGACCGCGCCATCCGGTGCACGACGCTGTTTCGAATCGTGCAGTAATTTCAGTGTATTGATCGTGACTCTCGTGAACAGCCCAATTTTTCGCACTGCCGCATTCGGGTGTGGAAACAGGCTGCGGCGCAGGCTCATCAAGCGCCGGTAAACGATTCACGACAAAGCACTTTTTCGTTTGGCGCTTTGTGGAAAAGTTAACGAATTATTTCTTCGAACGGGGCTTGGGCGAAGCCGCAGGTGAGGCTGCCTCAGCGGCACTGCCACCGAGCGCCGCAAGCTGCGCTTCCAGCGCCTCGATGCGGGCCGTCAGCGCCTTGTTTTCGGCGCGCGCCTTGATCGCCATGTCGCGCACGGCTTCGAATTCCTCGCGCTGCACGACCTCGAGCGAATTCATCACCCGTTCGGCCTGCGAACGAAATGCGGTCTCCACCTCGCGCTTGACGCCCTGCGCTGCACCTGCGGCATCGGTCATCAGCTTGGCGAACTCATCCAGGATACGGTTCGGTCCGGTCGTCATGGCAAACCCTCGCATTGTGGTTTCGACGTAGTGGGGCAAGGCGTAGATTGCAAGGATATCGTGATGCGATCCAACCGCCAAACACCGCGGCAAAAATGCCCAGTCCAAATCCCAGTCTACCCCCCAGTCTAACCAATGACATCTCGGTGAGAGACCGCAACCCTGCCTTGACCCTGCCAAAGCCCTGCCCCATGGTCCGCGCCATTGCTTCGACCGGAGACCGAATTGTCCGAATATCTCGCCTTGCCGCTGGCCGCGCTGCCCTTTCCGAACATCGATCCGGTCATCGTCCAGATCGGGCCGCTGGCCATCCACTGGTACGGCCTCGGCTACATTGTCGGCATCCTGTTTGCCTGGTGGTACGGCAAGCGCCTGCTGGCCACGCCACGGCTCTGGCAGGACGGCACGGCTCCAATGAAGCCTGAAGACCTCGACGATTTCCTCGTCTGGGCGGCGATCGGCGTCGTGCTCGGCGGCCGCACCGGCTACGTGCTGTTCTACGACCTCGCCCGCTACATCCAGAACCCGCTCGACATCGTCGCCGTCTGGCAGGGCGGCATGTCGTTCCATGGCGGCCTGCTCGGCGTCACGCTGGCCATGGTGCTGTTTGCCCGCAGGCGCGGCATTCCGGTCTGGTCGCTCATCGACACGGTGGCCGCCGGCGTGCCTGTCGGCCTCGGCCTCGTCCGCGTCGCCAACTTCATCAATTCCGAGCTGTGGGGCCGTGTCACCAACGTGCCGTGGGCAATGGAATTCCCCACCGGCGGGCCGTTCCTGCGCCATCCGAGCCAGCTTTACGAAGCCTTCTTCGAGGGCCTGGTGCTGTTCTTCGTGCTGCGCTTCCTCACCCACTCCAGGCTGAGGCTCAAGACGCCGCGCTTCATCGCCGGCGCCTTCGTCTGCGGCTACGGCCTGTCGCGCATCTTCGCCGAATTCTTCCGCGAGCCCGACCAGCAGATCGGCTATCTCGCCGGCAACTGGCTGACCATGGGCATGGTGCTGTCGACGCCGATGGTGCTGATCGGCGTCTGGGCGATGCTGGCGGCGAAGCCCGCAGCGCCAGTCGCCAAGCCGGCATGACCAGCCTGAAACAGCGGATTACGGGCCTGATCGCGGCATCGGGCCCGATCAGCGTATCCGACTACATGGCGATCTGCCTGTTCGATCCTGAACAGGGCTACTACACGACAAGGCAACCCTTCGGCGCGGCGGGCGACTTCACCACCGCCCCTGAAGTCAGCCAGATGTTCGGCGAACTCGTCGCCGTCTGGCTCTACGCCGCATGGCAGGCGGCGGGCCGCCCCGCATCGCCTGTGCTGGCCGAGATCGGCCCCGGACGCGGCACGCTGATGAAGGACATGCTCAGGGTCCTGAAGCGGCTCGACCCCGCCTTCATCGCCGGCGCGTCCTTTGCCCTCATCGAGACCAGCCCGCGCCTGCGCGAGGTGCAGAAGGCCACGCTCGGCCAGAGCGGCCTTGAGATCGCCTGGCACGACAGCGTCGCCGCGCTGGCCCCGGCGCCGTTGTTCATCGTCGGCAACGAACTGTTCGATGCCATCCCCACGCGCCAGTTCGTCAAGCTCGACAATGCCTGGCACGAGCGCTTGGTCGGGCTCGACGAGCCGGGCGAACTCGCCTTCGTCGCCGGCCCGGCGACCATCGAGCCGGCGCTTCTACCGAAGGGGGCCGCTGCCGCGCCCGAAGGAGCCGTTTTCGAATTCGCTCCGGCGCGCAGCGCCACCATGGAGCAGATCGCCGAACGCATCGCGGCGTCAAGCGGCGCTGGGCTGTTCCTTGACTATGGCCACCTGTTGGCTGGCATCGGCGACACGCTGCAGGCGCTGCGCCGCCACAGATACGAGGACGTGCTGGCCAGCCCCGGCGAGGCCGACCTGACCTCGCATGTCGATTTCGCAGCCCTTGCCGCAGCGGCCCGCGCACATGGCCTTGCTGCCCAAACAGCCACCCAAGGTGCGTTCCTGCTGGCCATGGGGCTGCTTGAACGCGCCGGAAATCTCGGCGCTTCCGCCGACGAGGCCGGCCGCGAAAAGATCCGGTCCGAGGTCGAGCGCATCGCCGGCCCCGACGCCATGGGCGAGTTGTTCAAGGTGCTGGCGGTGACGCCGACGGGCACCAAAGTCCCCTTCCCGATAGTCAGTTGACAGGCGGCTTGCGCCTGCCCCACTGTCCGCCCTCGCGACGGAGCATGCCCCCGAAAACTGGGGACCGTTTTTCGGACAAGGTCATGCTCAATCAGGAAAAACTGAGCCCGGTTCGGAATGGAACTGGGCTCCTGGGCTTAGCCTGCCGTGGCGGCTGCGAGCCTTGACGAAACCGCCTCCGGAGATGACAAGAGCGGCAATGCTGAACGTTTCGAAACCGGATCCGGTCCGCTCCACCTTGCTCGCCGGCGCGGAAGCCCAGGGCATCCGCCACGGTTATTTCACCCGCGCAGGCGGGGTTTCCGAGGGCATTTACAAGGGTCTCAACATCGGCGTCGGCTCCGACGACGACCAGGCCCATGTTGCTGAAAACCGCCGCCGCGTCGCCGCATGGATGGGCGTTCCGGCAGACCATTTGCTCAGCCTCTACCAGGTCCATTCGCCCGATGTCGTCGTCGCGTCAGGCCCGTTCCCGGACGGCCGTCCCAAGGCCGACGCGCTGGTGACGAACCGCCCCGGCATCGCGCTCGGCGCATCGTCGGCAGACTGCGGACCGGTGCTGTTCGCCGATCCCCAGGCGCGCGTCATCGGCGCGGCCCATGCCGGCTGGAAGGGCGCATTTACCGGCGTGCTCGAAAACACCGTCACCGCCATGGAAGGCCTGGGCGCCAGGCGCGAGCGCATCCTCGCCGTGCTCGGCCCGTCGATCAGCGCGGCCAACTATGAAGTCGGTCCCGAATTCGTCGCCCGCTTCGTCGAGGCCGACGCCGACAATACGCGCTACTTCTCGCCGTCGATCAATTCAGGCCACCACATGTTCGACCTCAACCTCTACACGGTCGACCGGCTGCGACGCGCCGGCGTGACTGCAGAGGCGCTGAACCGCTGCACCTATGCGGAAGAGGACCTTTTCTACTCCTACCGGCGCACCACGCACCGCAAGGAAGCTGATTACGGGCGGCAGATTTCGGCAATTGCATTGGAGGACTGACTGCATGGCGCTGCATTTCGAACGATCCGAATTCGACGCCCGCCGCGACCGGCTGATGATCGAGATGGCCGAAAAGAAGCTCGATGCCATCGTGCTGTTCGCGCAGGAGAGCATGTACTGGCTCACCGGCTATGACACCTTCGGCTTTTGCTTCTTCCAGTCGCTGGTGATGAAGGCCGACGGCGCGATGACGCTGCTCACCCGCTCGGCCGACCTGCGCCAGGCGCGCCAGACCTCCACCATCGACAACATCGTCGTCTGGACCGACCGCGACGGCGCCAATCCGACGCTCGACCTGCGCAACCTGCTCAACGATCTCGATCTGCTCGGCATGCGCATCGGCGTCGAATACGACACCCATGGCCTGACCGCCTTCAACGGCCGTCGCCTCGACGAGCAGTTGCAGACCTTCGGACAGATCGTCGATGCCTCCGGCATCGTCGGCCGGCTGCGCCTGTTCAAGAGCCCGGCCGAGATCGAGAAAGCCGAGAAGGCGGCGTCTCTCGGCGACGACGCACTCGACGCTGCCCTGCCGCTGATCAAGCAGGGCGGAGACGAGGCAAAAATCCTGGCCGCCATGCAGGGCGCCATCTTTGCCGGCGGCGGCGACTATCCCGCCAACGAGTTCATCATCGGCTCCGGCGCGGACGCCCTGCTCTGCCGCTACAAGTCCGGCCGCCGCAAGCTCAACAAGAACGACCAGCTGACCCTCGAATGGGCCGGCGTCTACAACCACTATCATGCGCCGATGATGCGCACGGTTCTGACCGGCAAGGCCTCCAAGCGCCACCAGGAGCTCTACGACGCATCGCTTGCCGCCCTGCTGGCGGTCGAAAAGGCGATGGTGCCGGGCAACACGTTCGGCGACGTCTTCGACGCCCACGCCCGTACGCTCGAGACCCATGGCCTGACCCGGCACCGCCTCAACGCCTGCGGCTACTCGGTCGGCGCCCGCTTCACGCCGTCCTGGATGGATATGCCCATGTTCTACCAGGGCAATCCCGAGCCCATCGCGCCCAATATGACGCTGTTCGCCCACATGATCATCATGGACTCCGAGACCGAGACGGCGATGACGCTGGGTCGTACCTACCTCACCACGGAATCTGTGCCCAAGCCACTTTCCCGCCATGATCTCGACTTGATCGTACGGTGACTGGCGATGAGCGCTGAGGGGCGTTTGCAGGGAGTTCACGTCAGATGAGACGTTGGTTGGGAGCCGCAGCCGGCATGTCCGCGCTTGCAGTGGTGGCGGCGTGCAACAGCCCCAGGGATGCGCTCGATCCGTCCTCGATCAAGCCGACCGAACAGTCGAATGCCCTAGCCAGCGCCGAAGGCACCGACGCTGGCGCCCCCGCCATTGCACCCGCCCCCGCAACACCCGCGCCGCTGTCGCCCCAGACGGCGGCCATCGTCGCCAAGACGCGCGTGCAGTTCGCCCCCATCGTCGGCACGCCGGTCGAGGCGGCGACGCCTCTGACCGAGCGGCTCAACCTGCGCGCCCGCACCCGCGGCATCACGCTCGCCGGAAGCACCGACACCACCCCGCCCGGCATCATCATGCGCGGCTACTTCTCCGCCATGACCGAAGGCGCCAACACGACAGTCGTCTATGTCTGGGACGTCTACGACCCGGCAGGCACGCGGCTGCACCGCATCAACGGCCAGCAGAGCGCGGCCTCCACGGGCACGGGCGAAGGCTGGCCGACTGTCGCTCCAACGACAATGCAGGCGATCGCCGATTCCACCATCGACCAGCTCGTCGACTGGCTCGCTGCACGTGCCGGCTGAAGCTTGATTTCGGCCCGAAGGCTTCCATCTCCTGCAAACGGGAACCGATCGGGGACAAGATCATTGTCACAAAATCATTCTCAATGACAAAAATGGAGCCCTGTGCCGATGCAAGCTGAAGGGCATTCCCAACCGCGACATTCCGTTACGCATGTCGCTTTTTTGGGGTTCTGGGGGCGAGTCCGCTTGCAATACGGGCCAAGGCCGCTAAAAGCCCGCTCATATTCACTTCCCAGGGTCAACGTATGAAACTCTTCGCGGGCAATTCCAACCGGGTGCTGGCAGAGTCTGTCGCACGTTATCTCAACATCCCCCTGGGCAAGGCGAGCGTCCGGCGCTTCGCCGACCAGGAAATCTTCGTGGAAATCCAGGAGAACGTCCGCGGCGAGGACGTCTTCATCCTCCAGTCCACCTCCTTCCCGACCAACGATCACCTGATGGAACTGCTCATCATGATCGATGCCTTCATGCGCTCTTCGGCACGGCGCATCACGGCGGTCATTCCCTATTTCGGCTATGCGCGCCAGGATCGCCGCGCTTCGGGCCGCACGCCGATCTCGGCCAAGCTCGTGGCCAACATGATCGCCCGCGCCGGCGCCAACCGGGTGCTCACGCTCGATCTGCACGCCGGCCAGATCCAGGGCTTCTTCGACATCCCCACCGACAACCTGTTCTCCGTGCCGGTCATGGCGCGTGACGTGAAGGCCAAGTACAAGCAGCTCGGCAACGTCACCGTCGTCTCGCCTGACGTCGGCGGCGTGGTGCGCGCCCGTGCGCTGGCCAAGCGCCTCGACGCCCAGCTCGCCATCGTCGACAAGCGTCGCGAGCGTCCGGGTGAGTCCGAGGTGATGAACGTCATCGGCGACGTCGCCGGCAAGGACTGCCTGCTGATCGACGACATCGTCGATTCCGGCGGCACGTTGTGCAACGCGGCCGACGCGCTGCTCGCCAAGGGCGCCACCTCGGTCACCGCCTACATCACCCACGGCGTGCTGTCGGGCGGCGCTGTCGCCCGCATCACCGGCTCGCAGCTGCAGGAACTCGTCATCACCGACTCGATCCAGCCGACCCAGGCCGTCATGGACGCGCACAACATCCGCGTCGCTTCGATCGGCGACCTGATCGGCGAAGCCATTTCGCGCACGGCCAGCGAAGAGTCGGTGTCGAGCCTGTTCGACTAGGCTCCCGGCCGTCGGCTGACCGCTTCAAGGCCCGTCCCGAAATCCGGGGCGGGCCTTTTTCATGGGCTCATGCCAGCTGCCACGCCATGCCTGTAAGCGCCGAGATCGCCAGCACCAGGATCATGTTGGCCTTGAAGCGGATCAAGGCCACACCGGCACCAACCGCAATGGCTGCCGCGACCCAGTCGAACCGGCCGAGATCGGGCGCCGGCAGCATCAGCGGCCCCCACGCCACGTCCCTGAAATTGCCGAACAGCACATGCAGGGCAAACCACACGGCCAAATTGGCGATGATGCCGACGACGGCCGCCGTCACCGCCGCCAGCGCGCTCGCCAGCCAGCGCACATTGCGCACCGTCTCGACATAGGGCGCGCCGACGAAGATCCACAGGAAGCACGGCACGAAGGTGAACCACAGCGTCACCGCGGCGCCCGCCATGCCGCCGGCCAGCGGGGCCAGCGTCGAAAGGCGCGCGCCGCCGAGGAAACCGACAAAGACCAGCACCAGGATCAAAGGCCCGGGCGTTGTTTCCGCCAGGCCCAGGCCCGTCAGCATCTCGTCCGCCTTCAGCCAGCCATAGACCTCCACCGCCTGCTGGGCGACATAGGCCAGCACCGCATAGGCGCCGCCGAACGTTACCGCCGCCATCTTGGAAAAGAACGCGGCTTCGGCCGTGAAGACATGGGTCGGCCCGAGCGCCTGCCACAGCACGATCATCGGCAGGAACCAGATCGCCAGCCAGACACCGAGCGTGGTGAAGAAGCGCCGCGCGCTCGGCCTCGTCCATTCCGGCATCTCATAGGCGACGCCGTCCTCGTCGGCAGACCTCGCGCCCGATGGCGCGAGCCCGGCCAGATGCAACAGCGCACCGATGGCCGCCGCAGCGAGCACGATCAGCGGAAACGGCAGCTTGAGAAAGGCGATTGCCACGAAGGCGGCAATGGCGAGAACGACCATGCTGCCGTTCTTCAGCGCCCGTTTCGACACCTTGATCAGCGCCTCGAGCACGACCGCGAGCACGGCCGCCTTGAGCCCGAACAGCAGGCCCTGCACCAGCGTGATGTGGCCGACGGTCATGTAGATGGCCGACAGGGCGGTGATAACAATGGCCCCGGGCAACACAAACAGCAGTCCCGCCACCAGCCCTCCCCTGGTGCCGTGCATCAGCCAGCCGGCATAGGTGGCGAGCTGCATCGCCTCCGGTCCGGGCAGCAGCATGCAATAGTTGAGCGCATGCAGGAAACGCGGCTCGTCGAGCCAGCGCTTCTCGTCGACCAGTATCTTGTGCATCAGCGCGATCTGCCCGGCCGGCCCGCCGAAGGACAGCAGGCCGATTTTGGCGAAGGTCCGCGTCGCCTCCCCGAAGGAGGGCGCGGCTCTTGGCGGCGTGGCATCCATGTCAAACCGCCCTTGCTGGCCAGTTGTGGGTTTCGTCGGTCGCGTAGCGGCACCAGCCATAGAGGCCATCGTAGACAGTCATACCCTTCTCGAGTTGGGCATGATCGTCGTCTTCGATGGCCGACAGGCCGAGCGATATGGCGAGAAGTCCCGCAGCCTGCGGCTCGATGTCAAGCCGCGCGGTATCAGCTCCCCTGACGATGCGGGCAAGACGCAGGAGTGCCGGATCGGTCAGGCCGAACTCCGCAATCAGCGTGTCGAAGGTGCAGTCGTCGCCGCGATGCGAATAATGCACGTCCTTGATGTCATAAGGGATGGCGCCGGTCTCGTCGGCGACGTCCTTCACCCATTCAGCCGTGACGAAGTGGAACACCGCCAGCGGGTCGATGAAGCGCCTGATCAGCCAGGGACAGGCGATACGGTCGATCTTGGGCCGCGCCCGCGTCACCCATTCGCTCGGTCGCGACAGCCCCGCTTCAAGCTCAGGCGCTTGCCGAGCCACGACAGGGCCGCCGGCGGCAAGCCAGGCATCCATGCCGCCTTCGAGCATGGCGGCATCGGCGCCTGATGCCAGAAGCTTCGCCAGCGCGATCTCGCTGACATTGTGGCCATGGGCGCAATAAACGACGATCGGCCGCCCTGCCGGCATCTGCGGCAGCCACTCGTCCACCTTCATGTGGTCCCGCCACAAGGCGGCGGCGATCCGTGTCGGAGCGGCGTCGAACACCATCTTGCGGCGCACATCGACGATTGACGGGCACTTGTCGGTGCCGACGAGACGGATCAATTCCTGCAATGAGATCATTCTGGGCATGGTCTTTCCTCCGCACAAACCTGCGAAGGCGGAGCTTGGGCCTTCCGGCCTTACGGGGAGTCCACCATGCCCCCGATATGCGAATTCTATTTGAAACTGCTGGCCGCTTCAATCATCTCAACACGCCGTCCAGCGCCGGCAGGCCGATAACAGCGGCGGCGGCGATCAACCCGTAGCAGATGCGCCGGAAGGTCGCCTCGTTGGCGCGGCTGAACAGGTGCGAGCCGATGTAAAGGCCGAGCGCGAAGGTCGGCCCGATCGTCAGCGACAGCCCCACCGTCTCCCAGGTCAAAAGCCCGGCGATGAGGTAGCTCGCGATCGACAGAACGCTCGATATGGCGAAATAGAGCACGATGTTCGCCCGCACCGTCAGCGGCGGGATAGCCCCGCCAAGCCAGTAGGCCACGACGGGCGGCCCGCCGACCTGGGCAGCCCCCGAAAACAGCCCCGAGGTCATGCCGACGGCCGCAGTCAGGCCGGCATGCGGGCGGCCGTGATAGCGCCAGCCCGACATCAGGAGCGCCAGCAGCCCGGCCACGATGGCGACGATGGCCCAGCGGATCACCACGCCGTCGACATGGGTGAGAAGATAGGTGCCTGTCGGCACGCCAATGACTGCGCCAAGCGCCATGACGCCGACATTGGCGCGGTCGGCATTGCGCCATGCCTTGGGAATGAGCCCCGGCGTCAGCACCAGGTCGACGATCAAAAGCAGCGGCACCGCGAGCTTGGCCCCGATCAGCGAACTTGCCACCGGCACGAAGATCAACGCCCCGCCAAAACCCGAGAAGCCGCGCGCGCAGCCGGCGACGAAGGCGGCAATGACGAGCACCACGATGGTCGCTGTCGGCAGGTGGAGGGGCAGAAGATCTTGCATGTCTTGGGTAACGCCGTGATTGTTTCGAGCCGGCGTGATACAGGCTCGGCGTCGCCTGCGCGAGCAGCCACGGCGCAACCAGCACCAATCCAGGCCACAATGCCGCAACGGTCGGGCCGCAACGGTTGCACTTTTTGCCACCTTCCGATATAGAGCCGCCACCCGCGTAGACACCCTTGGAGGCAACGCGGCGGAAGGCCGCCCCACCCGGCGGCTTTCGACGTTTACGGATCAGGCCTCAGGCCCGCCGTAGGCGCTCCATACAACCGAAAGGAAATGCCATGAGCGAAACTTACGAGCTCAAGGCCGAAGCACGCGAACTGGTCGGTAAGGGGTCCGCCCGTGAAGTTCGTCGCAACGGCAAAGTGCCTGCAGTCATTTACGGCGACAAGCAGCCTCCCCTGGCCATCGCCCTGTCCTACAAGGACATCTTCTACAAGATCCATGGCGGCGGCTTCCTGACCACGATCGCCACGATCGACGTCGACGGCAAGAAGATCCAGGTCCTGCCCAAGGACTACCAGCTTGACCCGGTCCGTGACTTCCCGATGCATGTCGATTTCCTGCGCGTCGGCAAGAACACCGAGGTCAACGTCCAGGTTCCGGTTCACTTCATCAATGAAGAGAAGTCGCCCGGCATCAAGCGCGGCGGCACGCTGAACATCGTCCGTCACGAGGTCGAGTTCCACTGCCCGGCCAACGCGATCCCCGAGTTCATCACCGTCGATCTCGACGGCACCGACATCGGCGACTCGATCCACATCTCGGCCGTCAAGCTGCCGAAGGGTGTGAAGCCCGTCATCTCCGATCGCGATTTCACCATCGCAACGATCGCCGGCACCTCGGCGTCGAAGTCGGAAGAAGGCGCGGCCGAGGCTACCGCCGAGGCGTAATCGCCAGCATACCCGGAGGACCCGAACATGCTGCTCTTTGCAGGTCTCGGCAATCCGGGTGCGCAGTATCAGAACAACCGGCACAATGTCGGCTTCATGGCGGCGGACGCAATTGCCCGCCGCCATTCGTTTTCGCCCTGGACGAAGAAGTTCAAGGGCCTGATTTCTGAAGGCAACATCGCCGGCGAAAAGATCATCCTGATCAAGCCGCTGACCTTCATGAACCTGTCCGGCCAGTCGGTCGGCGAAGCCATGCGCTTCTACAAGCTCGCCCCTTCCGATCTCACCGTCTTTTATGACGAGCTTGACCTCGCCGCCGGCAAGGTGCGCGTCAAGATCGGCGGCGGCGCCGGCGGCCACAACGGCATTCGCTCCATCGACCAGCACATCGCCAAGGATTATCGCCGCGTCCGCATCGGCATCGGCCATCCCGGCGTCAAGGAAATGGTCCATGGCCATGTGCTTGGCGACTTCGCCAAGGCCGACAAGGAATGGCTGGAGGTATTGCTCGACCTCATGGCCGACAACGCCGACCTTCTGACCAAGGGCGACGACAACGGCTTCATGAACAAGGTCACCGTCGGCCTGCGCGACAAGCTGCAGCCGACAAGTGCTGACGACACCCCGCCGCCGAAGGCGCCCAAGCCGCAGGCGCCGAAGGCCCAGAGCCACATCCGCCAGGCCCGCCCGAACCAGCCTGCCGTCAAGGTCCCCGAGACCGGCCCGATGGCCGCGATGCTGAAGAAGCTGCTCGGCAAGGAATAGACCGCACCTCCAACGAGCGTTAGATTTGATGGTCGTCGCCATCGAGAGACGCCCATGGGATATGATGTGGGAGTTTATGCCGGCTCGCTCAGCGCGGACGATTCGACCGCTTGGGACGAATTCGAAACTTACCTCGCTTCACTCGATGCAGATGGGGGCGATTGGCTTTCGAACCCCATTCCGCCTGAACCAGGCTCCAAAATGCATACGCTGTATCTGAAACTGATAGAGCGGTTCCCATGTCGGACTACGCTGCCAGAACAGGAGCAAGAAACAGCGTTTTCTCCTTGGCTGTCCGAGGTTTGGGCGATGTTCGGCAGGAATCACGCCTGGCTCGATATGAATTTTTCCAGCGGCCCCGAAGTCATGCCTCACGTGGTGGAGTTGGGATCTGACCTTGGACTTACCATTCTTGAATTTCCCGCCGGCCAGATCCATCGCCCGGGTGATGGCGGCACGTACGGGATCGCGAACTAAAGCAAAGCAACTTCTCAAGCTGCGCTCCGAATTCGGAAGCCCGCCGAGCCGCAGGCACCGAAGGCCCAGAGCCACATCCGCCAGGCCCGCCCCCCCGAGACCGGCCCGATGGAAGAAGCTGCTCGGCAAGGACTGAGCGGCCGCAAAGACATCCGCCTCGGTTCGTGCGATAAGGGCGCGCAATGCCCTTGGGTCCGACGCAACCGTCCGGCGAGGTGTTACCATGCAATCCAAAACCGCATCCTGCTCCTGCGGGCAGCTCAGCATCGAAGTTAGCGGCGCGGCGCTCGGTGTCGGTGTGTGCCATTGCCTCGCCTGCCAGCGTCGCACCGGCAGCGTCTTTGCCGCCCTTGCCGCCTTCGCCCCGCCTTACACGGCCACGGGCACGGCGAGCGAATATCTGCGCGTCGGCGACAGGGGCTCGCGCTACATCTTCAGGTTCTGCCCGGTCTGCGGCACCAACCTGTTCCACACCGAAATTGGCGCCGAGCGTGCCTTTGTGGCGGTCGCGGTCGGCGGCTTCGCCGACCCGGATTTTCCCCCTCCCGAGGATTCCGTCTACGACTGCCGCCGCCACTCATGGGTCGTCCTGCCTCCGGGAACCAAGGCCTATGACAAGGACCCTGACTGACTTGCGACACCCGACACGAGTACGCACCGTCTTCACGCGGTCCTGCCCGCAAGCTGAAGGCTCCTGACATAAGTCGGCCGGTCGGCATGTTAGACAGGCTCCTTGCGCAACAGGAGCAGATCATGGCGACAACAGGCACAGACGACGTCATCTACATGTTTGCAATGTCGCTCGACGGCTTCATCGCCCGCGAGGACGGCACGTTCGACTGGCTCGACAATTTCCCGGCCGACGACGACTACGACTTTTCGAGCTTCATGGCCTCGCTGAGCGGCATGGTGATGGGCCGCAGCACCTATGAAGCCACCCGGCGGCATGACGAATGGGCCTACGGCCAATACCCTTGCCTGGTTGCCACCTCGCGCCCGCTCGAAAACCTGCCCGAAAACGCGGAGGCAATGGCCGGCACGCCAGCCGAAATGCTTGCCAATCTTCGCGCACGCGGGGCCACCGGCCGCATCTGGCTGTTCGGCGGCGGCGACCTCGCCCGGCAGTTCATGGATGCCGGCCTGCTCGATACGATCGAGATCGGCACCATCCCCGTGATCCTCGGCTCCGGCATCCCGGCTTTCGGCGGCATACAGGCGGACCGCTGGCTCGATCTGGCCTTTGCCAAGCCCTTGGCCAATGGCGCAGTCCATGCGCAATACCGCGTGCGACGCTGAAAGACTTGACGATCTTAGGCCCTATCGCCCATAGCCCTGTTCAAATTCCGATTTCCCGATAGGACCAAAAGACCATGGGTTTCAAATGCGGCATCGTCGGCCTGCCCAATGTTGGCAAATCGACGCTTTTCAACGCGCTGACGCGCACGGCCGCCGCGCAGGCCGCCAACTATCCGTTCTGCACCATCGAGCCGAACACCGGCGAAGTGGCCGTGCCTGACCAGCGCCTCAGGCAGCTGGCCAACATCGCCAAGTCCAAGGAGATCATCCCGACCCGCATCTCCTTCGTCGACATCGCCGGCCTCGTGCGTGGCGCCTCCAAGGGTGAAGGCCTGGGCAACCAGTTCCTCGCCAACATCCGCGAGGTCGACGCCATCGTGCATGTGCTGCGCTGCTTCGAGGACGACGACATCACCCATGTCGAAGGCCGCATCGATCCGGTCGCCGACGCCGAGACCGTCGAGACCGAGCTGATGCTTGCCGATCTTGAGAGCCTCGAGCGCCGCATCGTCCAGATCCGCAAGCGCGCCCAGGGCAAGGACAAGGAAGCCACCACCGTCCTGCCGATGATGGAACAGGCACTCGCCCTGCTCCAGGACGGCAAGCCGGTGCGCCTGCTGCTCAAGGGCATATCAGCCGAAGACCTTGCCATCCTGCAGGGCCTGAACCTGCTGACCTCGCACCCCGTGCTTTATGTCTGCAACGTCGCCGAAAGCGATGCGGCGACCGGCAACGAGCACACCGCAGCGGTCCAGAAGATGGCCGAAGCACAGGGCGCCGGCGTCGTCATCATCTCGGCTGCCATCGAGGCCGAGGTGGCGCAGCTGCCCGACGAGGAAGCCAAGGAATTCCTCGCCGACATGGGCCTCGACGAGCCGGGCCTGGATAAGCTCATCCGCGCCGGCTACGAGCTCTTGCACCTCATCACCTACTTCACCGTGGGCCCGAAGGAGACGCGCGCCTGGACCGTGCACAAGGGCGCCAAGGCGCCCCAGGCCGCCGGTGTCATCCACACCGACTTCGAGCGCGGCTTCATTCGCGCCCAGACCATCGCCTTCAATGACTTCGTCACGCTCGGCGGCGAAGTTCCGGCCAAGGAAGCCGGCAAGGCGCGTGACGAAGGCAAGGAATATGTCGTCCAGGATGGCGACGTGATGCTGTTCAAGTTCAACACCTGAGAAGGTGCCGGCGAATAGCCCGCCTCCGGCTCTCAGCAAAAGCCCGGCCTCGCGCCGGGCTTTTCTGTTTCCAGCTGGGTCCAGTCTGGGTCGACGGAGCAACGGCGATCATGCCGGGTTCATTGCACGCCAGCCCCGTCGAAAAACGGGGCTGGCGCTACAGCGTCACGCATGCTGCTACCCAAGCCAGATGGACACGATGTCGTTGGACGCGCCCAGCTCGACATTGACGCGATCTGGCCTGGAGTCCTGCGTAAGCATATCTCCAGTATGGTAGACGCGCGCATGCCTGCCGATCAGGGTTCCGATCGGCGATTGCATCAGGTTCGCCACGTCGACCTTTTCCCGCATTCCACGCCACGGATAAGGAACCCATCGATCCCCCTCGGCAAATAACGTGGTCCCCAGGGGCGCCTCGAGGCTGTTCGTTCGAGAATGGACCCTGATGCCCTGCAGCGGCCGGCCTTTGCCCCAGTAGTCTGTCGGATCGATATCGACGACCAATTCGACCGCTATGGGCTTGACGACCTCGCTGACGATGCCGGTCGGCGCCGCAGCAACAAAATCAAAGTCCTGGATGCCGTCCTTCGGTGGCGCGATGTAGTACCAAGGCGTCAGGCTGGGATTACTCCATCCGCTTGTGGGAACCTCGCCCGTTGCGGATATGTCAAGCATAGGTGGATTTGACTTCAGAACATGCACATCGACTGTAGAGACTGACATGATGCGCTGCATATTGTCCTCCCTTCGTATGTACACACATGATCATTGCAGCCAGCAATGCTTGAAAATACTGGCACGACGCCAGGAAAAAGTATCTGCCCCGTTTGGGTTAAGAACACGGCTGTGGCGCCGCCACACAGGCCGCCCGCCGATATTCGCGACAACGGACGATCACGCCGGGAGACGGCCTCGCCCTTAATCTTCCATTAACCATCCCGCTGTACTCAGGCATGGAGATTGCAGATCGCCTCCACCTTTGACCACGGATGTACTGGCACAGGATGTTGAGGCGCTAGAGAAAGGTCGGGTTCACCCCGGCCTTTTTTGTTTCGCCCGCCCTCTCTGCTTCGAGCATCGAGGGCACAGGCACAAATCGTTCGCATGTTCTCACGCACGACCAACCAGATTGTTCTCGACGGCTCCACTTCGAACACCTATCTGCCCTGCAAGCAAGGACGGCTGCGATGCTGTCGGCGCAACAGGCAAAGCTCTAGGGGGACAGATGACGCAGCACGTGCCTATCGAGATCGATCTTCCCGGCTCGTTGCGGGACGCGTTGTCCGGCTACGGTTGGAGCCGGCAGACGATCGGCGCTTCGAATGCCGGCGTCTTCAGGCTGGAGGCAGAAGGCCAGCCTGTGCTGTTCCTCAAGACAGAGGAGGCCGGCCCCTTCGCCGAGCTTCCCGATGAGGTGACGCGACTGAGCTGGCTGACCAGCCAGGGCATCCCCTGCCCCGAAGCGCTCCGCTTCGAAACCCATGGCGGGCACCACTGGCTGCTGATGAGCGCGCTGCCTGGCGGCGATCTCGTTTCGCAGGAGATGCCCGCCGTCGGGGCAATTGCCGTCATGGCGGGTGCGCTGCGGCGGCTCCATGCGCTCGACATCGCCTCCTGCCCCTTCGATCATCGCCTCGAACACCGCATCGCGCTGGCGCAACGGCGCGTCGAGGCCGGTGAGGTCGACGAAGAGGACTTCGACGACGAACGCGAAGGCCGCACGGCCGAGAGCGCCTTCGCCGAGCTTTTGGCGACCCGCCCCGCAAGCGAGGACCTTGTCGTCACCCATGGCGACGCCTGCCAGCCCAACTACATAGCCGCTGACGGACGTTTCGCGGGCTTCATCGACTGCGCCCGCCTGGGCGTTGCCGATCGCCACCAGGACCTCGCTCTGGCCTGCTGGAGCATCACCCACAATCTCGGCAAAGCCTGGGTCGAGCCGTTCCTTGCCGCCTATGGCATGCCGGACGCGGATGCCGGCAAGCTCGCCTACTACCGTCTGCTCGACGAGTTCTTCTGAGCCATCGCTGCATTCCGGCCGGAACGTCATAGTCCTGTCACGCCACGCTCCTACCGACTGCTGGCTTGACTGCGCCGGCTACCGACGGCACATCCCGGCCGGGCTTCCCAGGGCCCGTTTTGACGCTATCCTGCGCCCGCCCCCAGACGGGCAAATCGCGCCTCGAACAAGGGAGACCCGGCGATGATCAAGGCATTCGTCGTGGACAATGACCGGTTGCGGTCAACTGACGGCATCGAGGCCGACAAGGACCGCATCGTCTGGGCCGACCTGCTCAATCCGACACGCGAGGAAGAGGCGACGATCGAGCAATGGCTCGGCGTCGGCGTTCCGACCCGCGAGGAAATGGAGGAGATCGAGATTTCCTCGCGCCTCTATGTCGAGGACGGCGCCTACTTCATGACCGCGACGCTGCCGTCGATGGCCGACAGCGACGACCCGATCATGTCGCCCGTCACCTTTGTGCTACGCCGCAACCTGCTGGTCACCATCCGCTATCACGAGCCGCGCGCCTTCCAGACCTTCCCGATGCGGGCCGAGAAGGCGTCGATTGGCTGCACCTCCGGGGAGACCATCCTGCTTGGCCTTCTGGAAGCGATCGTCGACCGGCTGGCGGACGTTCTGGAGCGCGTCTCGCGCGACATCGAGAGCCTGTCAAAGGGCATCTTCAACCCAACGGCCAAGAAGGCCTCCAAGCGCGACCGCGACTTCCAGCAGCTGCTCAAGGACATCGGCCGCAAGGAATCGCTGACCGCCAACATGCGCGACAGCCTGACCTCGCTGCAGCGCCTCGCCGGCTTCCTCGCCAACGCCACCGGCCAGACCAAGAACGGCAAGGATGCCAAGGCGCGGGTGAAGACGCTGGCGCGCGATATCACATCGCTCGCCGACCACGCCTCGTTCCAGTCGCAGAAGATCACCTTCCTGCTCGACGCCACGCTCGGCATGATCAACATCGAGCAGAACGGCATCATCAAGATCGTCTCGGTCGCCGCCGTCGTCTTCCTGCCGCCGACGCTCGTCGCCTCGATCTACGGCATGAATTTCGAGCTGATGCCGGAGCTCAAATGGCTGTTCGGCTACCCCTTCGCGTTGGGCCTGATGATCGTCTCGGCCATCCTTCCATTCTGGTGGTTCCGCAGCCGCGGCTGGCTCTGAGCCAACAGGTCGCCCGGTCCGGGTCTTGCCCATGACGCGAAACCGGCTCATGGTGATCGTACAAGATTGAACAGGATATCCGATGAGCGTCAGGAAATGGGCCTATGAGGACCTTGCCGAGGGCGTCGTCATCGACCTCGGCACCAAGGTCGTACGGGCCGAAGAGATCATCGAATTCGCCTCGGAATTCGACGCCCAGCCCTTCCATCTCGACGAAGAGGCCGGCAGGGCGAGCATTCTCGGCGGGCTGTCGGCGTCTGGCTGGCACACCTGCTCGATGTTCATGCGCATGCTGTGCGACGCCGTCCTGCTCGACTCGACATCGCAGGGCGCGCCCGGCATCGACTACGCCAAGTGGAAACGGCCGGTGCTGGCAGGCGACACGCTCGGCGGCAGGCTGACGGTCCTGTCCAGCCGCCTGTCGCGGTCGAAGCCGGGGCTCGGCTTCGTCAGCTGGCGCGCCGAGCTCGTCAACCAGAAGGGCGAGACGGTGTTCGAGTTGGTCAACACCTGCATGTTCCTGACCCGCGAGGCCACTCGATGACCCTCGACGACTATCTCGGCATCGGCGAAACCATCACGCTCGGCAGCCATCATTTCAGCGCCGAGGCGATCAAGGACTTTGCCCGCAAATACGATCCCCAACCCTTCCACACCGACGAGGACGCGGCCAGGAACAGCGTCTTCGGCAGTCTCTGCGCCTCGGGCTGGCACACCACGGCGGTGTGGATGAAGCTCAACCTGGCGCATCGCGGCCGCGCCTGGGACGGCGAGGGCCCAAAGCCCGAGTTCGGCCCCTCACCCGGCTTCAAGAACCTGAAATGGCTGAAGCCGGTCTTTGCCGGCGAGACCGTGACATTCACCCGGCGTGGCCTCGACCATCGGCCCCTCGCCTCACGGCCCGGCTGGCGCATGCTGACGATCCACTCCGAAGCCTTCGATTCGACCGGCGACAAGGTGCTTGAGTTTGACAGCGCCGTGCTGGTGAAGGTGGGCTAGCCTTCCCTCTCCCTTGTCGGGTGAGGAGTGGTGACCGAAGATCAGGAAAAGCCAACGATCTGGCCATTTTCAAAGAACTCCTTCGGCCTCCTCTGGCCCGCCCAAGAAATCCTCTGGCCGCGGAAACGCTCACCCCGCTCGAGACATCAATAGGCCTCGCGAAATGCAGCGAGGAACGTGCCTGCCCGCCAAACGCAACGAGGCGAGGAAATTCCCCGCCTCGTCGCACTACCAATACTCCAGGCGCAGCGGCCCGCTATGCCGCCTGAAACCGCCGCTCAGTGCCCGTCGAAAGCGATCAGGGTGCGCACATCGACGCCGAGCGCCTCGAGCTTCCTGCGGCCGCCGAGGTCGGGCAGATCGATGACGAAGCAGGCGGCGACAATGTCGGCGCCGATCTGGCGAAGCAGCTTGACGGCGGCTTCCGCGGTGCCGCCTGTCGCGATGAGGTCGTCGACCAGGATGACCTTCTCGCCGGGCGCGACCGCGTCCTTGTGCATCTCCATCTCGTCGAGGCCGTATTCAAGGCTGTAGGCGATGCGCACGGTCTCGTGCGGCAGCTTGCCCTTCTTGCGGATCGGCACGAAGCCGGAAGACATCTGATGGGCCATGGCGCCGCCGAGGATGAAGCCGCGCGCCTCGATGCCGGCGATCTTGTCGATCTTGGTCCCGGCATAAGGATGGACCAGCTCGTCGATGGAGCGACGGAAGGCGCGCGCATCGCCGAGCAGCGTGGTGATGTCGCGGAACATGACGCCGGGCTTGGGATAGTCGGGAATATTGCGGATCGAGGAGATCAGCGTCTGCTCGAGGGAAGTGCTCATCGGCGGGGCTCCGTTGTCTCCAGCCGGCACGTCATCGGCAAGGACGCGCAACCACACTGTAGAACCGTGAATCTGTGCAAGCCCGAACCGGAAGTCCAATCCGGCCCAAGGACAATGCCCGTCACTTTTGACGGCTTGGGCAGCAAAAGAAAAGGGCGCCTTTCGGCGCCCCTTCGATTTCTTTTGGATCGTGCCCGATCAATGGGCGACGTTGGCCCAGACCCGGCGCTTGGTCGCGTAGACGAGACCGGCGAACAGCACCAGGAAGATCATGACCGCAAAACCGGTCTGCTTGCGCACCACCAGATGGGGCTCGGCAGCCCACATCAGGAAGGCCGCGACGTCGCGCGAATACTGCTCGACGGTCTCGGGCGAACCGTCTTCGTAGGTCACCTGGCCATCCGACAGAGGCTTGGCCATGGCGAGCGACTTGCCGCCGATGAAGAACGGGTTGTAGTGCGTGCCCTCGGCGATTTCCATGCCGGCCGGCGGCTGCTCGTCATAGCCGGTGAGCAGGGCGTGGATGTAGTCAGGACCGTTCGACGCATACATCGTGAAGATGTCGAAGACGAAGGTCGGGAAACCACGCTCGACGCCGCGCGCCTTGGCGATCAGCGAAAAATCGGGCGGAGCAGCGCCATTGTTGGCGGCGGCGGCAGCAGCCGAGTTCGGGAAGGGCGACGGGAAGTGGTCGCCCGGCAGCGCCTTGCGCGTGAACATCTCGCCATCGCCGTTCGGGCCGTCCTGCACTTCGTACTCGGCGGCGAAGGCCTTGACCTGCGCTTCCGAGTAGCCGAGGTCCTCGAGCGTGCGGAACGCCACCAGGTTCATCGAGTGGCAGGCCGAGCAGACTTCCTTGTAGATCTTCAGGCCGCGCTGGAGCTGGGCCTTGTCGAAGGTGCCGAACGGGCCGGCGAAGGTCCAGTCCATTTCCTTCGGCTTGTGGATCGGGAAGTGCGTCGGCTCGGCAGCGTGGTTGGCTTCCTCGGCGGCAACCGCCGCGCCGGCGGTGCCGACGAGAAGGAAGCCGATGGCCGCCAGGCTGTGGAGAATCTTTTTCATTCCGGAATTCCTCTCAGATTCTCGTTCAGCCACGGGTTTCCGGGGCGGCGGTGGCGCCTGCGGGATGAGCCGAGCCGCCCTTGTTCTTTTCGAGCACCGCTTCGGTGATCGAATTGGGCAGGCGACGCGGCGTCTCGATCAGGCCGAGCACCGGCATGATGACCAGGAAGAACGCGAAGTAGTAGAGCGTTGCGATCTGCGACATCACCACATAGGCGCCTTCGGCAGGACGCGAGCCGAGCCAGCCCAGGAAGATGGCGTTGATGACGAAGAGCCAGAAGAACAGCTTGTACCACGGACGATAGACCGCCGAACGGACCTTCGAGGTGTCGAGCCACGGCACGACGAACAGCACCGCGATCGAGCCGAACATGGCGAGCACGCCGCCCAGCTTGGAGTCGATCGGTCCGATGTTGAAGGTGATGGCGCGCAGGATCGCGTAGAACGGCAGGTAGTACCATTCAGGGACGATGTGCGCAGGCGTCTTCAGCGAGTCGGCCATGATGTAGTTGTCGGGGTGGCCGAGATAGTTCGGGATGTAGAAGATGAAGTAGGCGAACACGGCCAGGAACACGACCATGGCGAAACCATCCTTGATGGTCGCATAGGGCGTGAAGGCAACGGTGTCGGTCTTGGACTTCACCTCGATGCCGGTCGGGTTGGTCTGGCCGGTGACGTGCAGGGCCCAGACGTGCAGGATGACGACGCCGGCGATCATGAACGGCAGCAGGTAGTGCAGCGCAAAGAAGCGGTTCAGCGTCGGATTGTCGACGGCGAAGCCGCCCAGCAGCAGCTGCTGGATCCACTCGCCGACCAGGGGGATGGCGGTGAAGAAGCCGGTGATGACGGTGGCGCCCCAGAAGGACATCTGACCCCAGGGCAGAACGTAGCCCATGAAGCCGGTCGCCATCATCAAGAGATAGATGATGCAGCCGAGGATCCAGAGCAGCTCACGCGGCGCCTTGTAGGAGCCGTAGTAGAGACCGCGCATGATGTGGATGTAGACGGCGATGAAGAAGAACGACGCACCGTTGGAGTGCATGTAGCGCAGCAGCCAACCGGAGTTGACGTCGCGCATGATCTTTTCGACCGACTGGAAGGCCAGCGTGGTGTCGTTGGCGTAGTGCATGGCCAGAACGACGCCGGTGATGATCTGCGCCACCAGCATGATCGAAAGGATGCCGCCGAAGGTGTAGGCGTAATTCAGGTTACGCGGAACCGGATAGGAGACGAATGAATCGTGCACCAGCCGCGGCAGCGGCATGCGTGCGTCGATCCAGCGGCCGATGCCGGTTTTGGGCGAATAGGTCGAGTGTCCACCGCTCATGGAATTATGTCCCCTGCTCAGCCTATCCGAAGCTTCGTGTCGGAAATGAACTGGAATGTCGGAATATGAAGGTTTTCCGGCGCCGGACCTTTGCGGATACGGCCCGCCGTATCGTAGTGCGAGCCGTGGCACGGGCAGAACCAGCCGCCGAAATCGCCCTGCTGACCGAGCGGCACGCAGCCCAGATGGGTGCAGACGCCGACCATGACCAGCCAGTTTTCCTTGTCCTTGCCGGCCGTGCGGTCGATGTCGGTGGCCTGAGCATCGCCAGGGAGGTTGGCGTTGCGGGCGTTGGCGTCCTTGAGATCGGCCAGCGCCACGTCCTGGGCGGCCTTGATCTCTTCAGGCGTGCGGTTGCGGATGAAGACCGGCTTGCCGCGCCACTTGACGGTCAGCGACATGCCCGGCGTCAGCGACGAGACGTCGACCTCGATCGACGAAGCGGCGAGCGTCGAAGCGTCCGGACGCATCTGGTCGATGAAGGGCCAAGCCACAGCGGCAGCGCCGACCACACCGGCCATGCCAGTGGCCACATAGAGAAAATCGCGGCGATTGGGCTCGCTCGTATCGGTTGCGCTCACGGGACCTGATCCTTTTGCCTCAATTCCAACCGGAGGCTGAGCACTTGTCCCCGCTCAATGATGCGAGCCCGACGGCGCATGGCTACCAGGCTAGCGAATTCCTCCGGCATTTGGATTTCGGTTTATGCGTGAAGCCCGTTTTTGTCCAGTCGGCACGGGGCATATGGGCAGATTGTCGCGGGGCTAACGTTAGCCGGTGGAAAACCATCGCGAAGACGCCGAATTCCGCGGGTTTGCGGCCAGCCGGGCGAGCGCCGGACGGAGCTTCTAACAAGTGCCGTGGACCCGGGCGGCGATGGCCGACCTTGCCGCGGCTCGGCCCCTGTTGGCTTATGCCGCGCCGAGTCGCACCAGCACTTCCCGCGGTATGGCGTACTCGCGGATGGCGTCGTCATGGCGGCGGTGGCCGCAAAGCTCGCGCTGGATGAAGTAGGCGTAGACGGCGTCGGACGCCGCCTTGAGCAGGATGCGGCGCGCCTCGGGATCCCCCTCATACGCCGCGAGCCTCGCGATCGCCTCCCCGACCCGCTCGCCGGCGCGGCCCAGCGCTGCCGCCTTTTCGGCCATGAACTCGTATTCGAGCACGTTGAGGACCTGCTCGGAACGGTTCGAGAAAATGCTGGGCGGGCGGACCGACATGTCAGTAGCTTACTCCGCTGGGCGCCTCGGGGCCACCTGATCACGCCGGCCGCGATTCATCGAGCACGCTTTCCTCATGGAAGAGGAAGCCGCCGGACTGGCGCTTCCACAGCCGCGCGTAGAGGCCGTCGAGCGCGATGAGCTCGTCATGCGTGCCCTGCTCGACGATGCGGCCCTGCTCGAGCACGACCAGCCGGTCGAGCGCGGCGATGGTCGAAAGACGGTGGGCGATGGCCAGCACCGTCTTGCCCTGCATGAGCGCGGTCAGGTTTTCCTGGATTGCCGCCTCGATGTCGCTGTCCAGCGCCGAGGTCGCCTCGTCGAGGATCAGGATCGGCGCGTCCTTGAGGAAGACGCGCGCAATGGCGATGCGCTGGCGCTGGCCGCCCGACAGCTTCACGCCGCGCTCGCCGACATAGGCGTCGTAGCCGGCGCGGCCGCGATTGTCCTGGAGCGTGCCGATGAACTCATGCGCCTCGGCCCGGCGCGCGGCGGCGAACACCTCGGCGTCGGAGGCCTCGGGCTTGCCGAGCTTGATGTTGTCGCGCAGCGAGCGGTGGAACAGTGCGGTATCCTGGCTGACGACGCCGATCTGGCCGCGCAGCGAGTCCTGCGTCACGGCGGCGACATCCTGGCCGTCGATGAGGATGCGTCCGCCCTCGAGGTCGTAGAGGCGCAGGATGAGGTTGGCGAGCGTGGTCTTGCCCGCACCCGAGGGGCCGACGATGCCGACCTTTTCGCCAGGGCGGACTGTCAGCTCGATGCCGTCGAGCACGCCGCCGCCCTTGCCGTAATGGAAGACGACATGGTCGACCTTGATCTCGCCGCCCTTGACCACGAGTTCGGCAGCGCCGGGCTTGTCGACGAGGCCGAGCGGCTGGGAGATCAGCGCCTTGGAGTTCTCGAGCACGCCGAGGTTCCGAAGGATGCCGTTGAGCTGCATCATCAGCCGGCCGAGCAGCATGTTGAGGCGCAGCACCAGGCTGAGCGTGAAGGCGACCGCGCCGACCGAGATCGCGCCCTCGACCCAGAGATGGATCGAATACCAGGCAATGACCGTGATCATCACGCCCGACAGCGTCGTCAGCGCCATACGCACGCCTGTCAGCTTGCGGGTGAAGGGCCGGAGCGCACCGAGATAGATGTCGAAGCCCGAGCGGATGTAGCGGTCGTCGCCGTCGGAGGCGAAGAGCTTCAGCGTCTGGACATTGGAATAGCTGTCGACGATGCGGCCGTTGATCATCGAGCCGGCCTCGGCGGTTGCCTCGGCATGCTTGCGGATGGTGGGCAGGTAGCGACGGGCGAGGAAGCCGAAGGCGACGATCCAGACGACGACGAGTGCGGCCAGCCGCCAGTCGAGGCCGGCGACGACCGCAAGCGTGGTGACCGTATAGACGATCATGAACCACACCACCTCGATGAAGCTTTCCATCAGGTCGCCGGTCGCCTGCCCCGCTTGCCAGACCTTCGTGGCGATGCGGCCGGCGAAATCGTTCTGGAAGAAAGAATAGGACTGGCGCGAGACATGGCGGTGGGCCTGCCAGCGCACGAGATTGTAGAAACCGGGCGTGATCGTCTGCTCGTCGACCAGCGCCGACAAGCCGACGACGATGGTGCGGATGACCAGGACGGTCACCGCCATGAACAGCAGCTCGGGTCCGGCATGGGCCCACAGCGACGCCCAGTTGCGGTCGGCGGGCATCTGGTCGAGGATGTCGACGAGGCGGCCGACGAAATAGAACAGCCCGGCCTCGACCAGCGGAGCTATGCCGCCGATGACCAGCATGGCGAAGAAGGCGACCCGCGCCTGGCCGACATAGTGCCAGATGAAGCCCCACACCGACGACGGCGGCCTGAGGTTTTTGGGCTCCCGGAAGGGAAAGACCCAGTTCTCGAACCAGTCGTAGATCTTGTTCATGCGCGCCCGGGACCAAGCCAGATGGATCTGATGCCTCGAGAAGACCGAGGCGCCGACTCGCGATTGTCGGCCCAAACGGGGCGACGAGGCAACCGCCGCCTGTCAGGAGCCTGCCTGCAACCCGGGCGATTGTTGGGCGGTACGTTCACATTAACAGGAGGATGCGGGAACAGGCCGATGCGGGCATCGACCTCCTGATAGCCGCTGTCCCTGTCGAATGCCGCCGACGCCATCGCAACGCGCAGCACGGCTCCCGCCCCCCTGCCCCGAAATGCACCTCCCCGAAAACGAAAGAGGCCTCCCCAAGGGAGGCCTCGATCCAGGTCGTGCGACGTGCCCTACTCGGCCGCCTGGCCCTTGGCCTCGGCGTCGTTGGCGGCGTCGGTCATGTCGTCGGGCAGGAAGCCGCCGGACTGGCGCTGCCAGAGCGAGGCGTAGAGCCCACCCTTGGCGACCAGCTCGTCATGGCTGCCCTGTTCGACGATGCGCCCCTTGTCCATGACGACCAGCCGGTCCATCGCAGCGATGGTCGACAGGCGGTGGGCGATGGCGATCACGGTCTTGCCCTCCATCAGGCGATAGAGGTTTTCCTGGATCGCCGCCTCGACCTCGGAATCGAGCGCCGAGGTCGCCTCGTCGAGGATCAGGATCGGCGCGTCCTTGAGCATGACGCGCGCGATCGCGATGCGCTGGCGCTGGCCACCCGACAGCTTGACGCCGCGCTCGCCGACATGGGCCTCGAAGCCCTTGCGGCCCTTGGGATCGGCGAGATTGCCGATGAAGTCGAGCGCCTCGGCGCGACGCGCAGCTTCGACCATCATCGCTTCCGATGCATCGGGGCGACCATAGAGCACGTTGTCGGCCACCGAGCGGTGGAGCAGCGACGTGTCCTGCGTGACCATGCCGATCTGGGCGCGCAGACTGTCCTGCGTCACCGCAGAAATGTCCTGCCCGTCGATCAGGATGCGGCCCTTCTCGATGTCGTAGAAGCGCAGCAACAGGTTGACCAGCGTCGACTTGCCCGCGCCCGAGCGGCCGACGATGCCAACCTTCTCGCCCGGCTTGACGTCGAGGGTGAGGTTCTCGATCACGCCCTTCTGCTTGCCATAGTGGAAGCCGATCTGGTCGAACGAGATCGCGCCCTTGCCGACCACGATTGCCTTGGCGTCGGTCCTGTCTTCGACCACGCGCGGCATCGAGATCGAGGTGATGCCGTCCTGCACGGTGCCGATGCTCTCGAACAGGCCCGAGACCTCCCACATGATCCATTGCGACATGCCCCACAGGCGCAGCACCAGGCCGAGCACGACCGCGACCGCGCCGATGGAAACCGCACCGTTGAGCCAAAGCGTGATCGACAGGATGCCGACCGACAGCAGCAGCGTCGAGTTGAGCAGATAGAGGACGCCGTAGAGCGAGGTCACCAGCCGCATCGACCGGTAGACGGTGTTCATGAACAGCGACATGCCTTCCTTGGCAAACGACGCCTCGCGGCGCGAATGCGAGAACAGCTTGACCGTCTGGATGTTGGTGTAGCTGTCGACGACGCGGCCGGTCATGGTCGAGCGTGCATCGGCCTGCTCCTCGGCGAGCTTGCCGAGACGCGGCACGAAATAGCGCAGCAACAAAACATAGCAGACGAGCCAGACGATCAGGGGCGCGGCAAGGCGCAGGTCGGCGGAGCCGACGATGATCAGCACGCCGATGAAATAGACGATGACGTAGTTGAGCACGTCGATCAGCTTGACCACGCATTCACGCACGGCGAGCGCGGTCTGCATCAGCTTGGTGGCGATGCGGCCGGCGAATTCGTCCTGGTAGAAGCTCATCGACTGCTTGAGCAGGTAGCGGTGCACCTGCCAGCGGATGCGCATCGGATAATTGCCCATCAGCGTCTGCTGGTTGACCAGCGACTGCAGCACCACCATGCCCGGCAGGACGACCATGACGATGAAGGCCATGCCGGCGAGCTTCCAGCCTTCATTCTGCAGGAAAGTCTCGCGGTTCTGGGCCGACAGCCAGTCGACGATGTTGCCGAGGAAACCGAACATCCACACTTCGGCGAGCGCGATCAGCGACGTCAGCACCGCGGCGACGATGATGTAGAGCCATGCACCTTTCGTATAGTGCAGGCAGAACGCCACAAGCGTCTTGGGCGGCTCGACCGGTTCCTCCGACGGGAACGGATTCAGTCTGTTTTCAAACCAGCGGAACATCTCAGTCTCTCAGTTCGGTATGCGGCACGCGGCGAATTCCGCGTGGGACGTATGTTGGTGGGCATTGGCACGGCCATGGCTGGCCGGATCCTTGTCGTAAACTGCTGCGGGGGCCTTCCGAATGTAGGGGACTGCTGAGGATTCGGCGAATCCTCAGCGTCTGCCTCCTGACATGGTTCCGGCAGCAGGCTTGGCCTGCTCCGACCGGCCGGCAAGCCGACCGATCAGGGCAACCAGGCGGCCGATCAGCGGCCGGTGGTTCGGATCGACGACGACATTGGTCAGGTCGACGTCGGGCAGCATGCCGCGGTGCGGACGCTGCCGCGCGACCGGGTCCGCCTTGGGCTGATGCGCGCCGAGCGCCAGCATCATGGCGTGGTGCCTGGCGTCGGCTATGTCGTTGCGGTGAGCAAAAAATACGGAGTCGTGTTCGTTGCGGGCATCGTGCCCGCCGGGGATGTTGACAAACATCGGAATTGTCCTTCGAAAAACCGTGGGTAGGCTTCGGCGGACCGCGATACGAATAGGCCTGAAGATGTCAGGGAGATCGTCGAACCGGTACCGCCGTCAGGCAGTTCGTCGCCCACAGGTGGGGCGGTGAATGTCAAGCAGCATCATGTACCCCTCCATCGGTTCGAGTTGACAATGACGGCCGTATACTCCCCTTCGCGGCAGAACGCCACAGCATCATCTGCACTTTTTGCTTTGGCACGACTTGCTGTTGCCTTGCAGCCACAGATTAGGACATCGACATGGACCATCGCCTGCGCATCGCCCTCTACCAGCCAGATATCGCCGGCAACACCGGCACGATCCTGCGCATGGCTGCCTGTCTCGGCGTCGCCGTCGACCTGATCGAGCCGGCCGGCTTCGACATTTCCGACCGGGCGCTCAAACGCGCCGGCATGGACTATCTCGAAATGGCGACCCTGACCCGGCATATCGACTTCGATCGTTTCGAGGACTGGCGGCACAGCGAAGCGCGACGGCTGGTGCTTCTGTCGACGAAAGCCGCCCTGCCCTACACGGATTTCCGCTTCGAACCAGGCGACATCGTCATGGTCGGCCGCGAATCGGCCGGCGTGCCCGACCACGTCCACGATCTCGCCTTCGAGCGGCTGATCATCCCGATGCCCGGCGGCGGCCGCAGCCTCAACGTCGCTCTGAGTGCGGCGATGGTCACCGGCGAGGCGCTGCGCCAGCTCGGCCAGGCGCCTGAGGCTGGTTAGGTCGATCCGGCGTCCATCGAACATGGCCTGAATTCCTTGCGTTGCAATGTCACGGACAAGCTCGTACAACCTCAACTAATATTGAGGTCAAGCGGGAATTTTCATGGCTCAGGAACTCACCGTCGGCGAGGTGGCGCGGCGCAGCGGCGTGGCTGTTTCGGCGCTGCATTTCTATGAGACGCGCGGGCTGATCCAGAGCCACCGGACAGCCGGCAACCAGCGGCGCTATGGGCGCGACGTGCTGCGCCGGGTGGCCGTGATCAGGATCGCGCAAGATGTCGGCATTTCGCTTGCCGACATTGCCGCGGCCCTCGCCACCCTGCCCGACGGGCGCACGCCCAACCGGGAGGATTGGAGTCTGCTTTCAACAGCTTGGCGCCACGACCTCGACCACCGCATCGAACAGCTGAAGAAGCTGCGCGACGGGCTGACCGACTGCATCGGCTGCGGCTGCATGTCGATCGACAAATGCCCGCTGCGCAACCGCGAAGACAGGCTGGCGCGCCAGGGCCCGGGGCCGCAGAGGTTGCTGGTGAAGGATTAGTCCCTCCCTGACCGCGGAGCAGGAACTGCCCGCCGGCGGTCACCACGACCCGGCTGCTTGCAATCGCGTCCGCCGTCGCCGGGACGCTCGCCAACCTCGCTGGCCTCACCAGGCCGGTGGTGCCGAAGGGGCGGCTAATGCGGCTCTTTTGCGGCTTCGCCATCGCGCCGCCGTCCGGCATCCACATCGCCAGTCGAATCGGCAAGAGCGGAAACTGGTGAGACAGCGGAGCGGCTTCGGCGCCCTTGCTTTTGCGCTCACGGCAGGACGGCAATGCAGGATTGGCCCTAATCCGATGTCGGCAGGCGGCGGATGGTGAACTCGATGACGTCGCCGGGACGCTCGAACCAGCTTTCGATTTCGGTCCAGTAGGCCTGCTTCGGCCAGCGCGCGAACCATTCCTGCGCCTTGGCCCTGGCATCGTTGCGCGGCAGCACGAAGGTCTCGCGCAGGAACCCGTCGCGCGGCTTGTCGGCGCGTTCGGCCCGGCTTCGATGCAGCCGCTTCCTGAGATCATCCAGCGGCGGTCTGGTCGGGGTGCCCATCAAAGAACTCCTTGACCCTGTCGTCAGGGAGATTAGGGATCGCGCGGAAAATTACGAGTCATTTGTGCGGAGCCTAAATTGCAGCGTCCCGAAATTCCGGCCGGACTGCCGGCCGACATCGAAGACAGGAAGGCGCGCGCCCGCGCATGGTTCGAGGAACTGCGCGACCGCATCTGCCAGACCTTCGAGGCGCTGGAGGACGAGGTCCAGGGTCCCTTGGCAAGCTGGGCGCCGGGCCGCTTCGAACGCACGCCGTGGCAGCGCGACGAGGGCAAGGGCGGCGGCGGCATCATGTCGATGATGCATGGCCGCGTCTTCGAGAAGGTCGGCGTACACACCTCGACCGTGCATGGCGAGTTCTCGCCCGAATTCCGCAAGCAGATGCCGGGCGCAGAGGAAGACCCACGCTTCTGGGCTTCGGGCATCTCGCTGATCGCCCATCCGCAAAACCCGAACGTGCCGGCCGTGCACATGAACACGCGCATGGTGGCGACGTCGCGCTGGTGGTTCGGCGGCGGCGCCGACCTGACGCCGGTGCTCGACCGCCGCCGCAGCCAGGAAGACGCCGATACAGTCGCCTTCCACAAGGCGATGCAGTTTGCCTGCGCCAAGCATCCCGGCGTGGCCGACTATGGCAAATACAAGGACTGGTGCGACGAATATTTCTTCCTGCCGCACCGCAACGAGCCGCGCGGCACCGGCGGCATCTTCTTCGACTGGCAGCATTCTCAGGAAGAAAAGGGCGGCTGGGACGCCGACTTCCGTTTCGTGCAGGATGTCGGCCGCGCCTTCCTCGTCGCCTACCAGCATCTCGTCCGCCACAACTTCAACACCAACTGGACCGATGGTGATCGCGACGAACAGCTGGTGCGCCGCGGCCGCTATGTCGAATTCAACCTGCTCTACGATCGCGGCACGATCTTCGGCCTGAAGACCGGCGGCAATATCGCGTCGATCCTGTCGAGCATGCCGCCCGAAGTTCGGTGGCCGTAAGCGAAGCTGTGCCTCTGCACTCATATGCTGTTGCAGAGCTGCAACTATGGATTGAGATCAGTTCTTGCTCGCGGACAACCGCTTGTCCCTCATCTGCGCCACATCTAGAGTTGGAATCGCTAATGTAGGCGAGGAACACATGCGCAAGATGCTTTTGGCGGCGGCTCTCGTTGCCGCCTTTGGTGGGCAGGCCTTTGCTGCGGACTCCGTTGGTCAATCAGCCACCGATGCAGGACGGTGGAATGGCGCATATGTGGGCGCCCAGGTTGGATATGGCTGGGGCAATGCATCCTACAACTACAATCTTGCTGAGAGCACGACGAAATTTGACAGCGATGGCTTCATCGGCGGCTTGACCGCCGGCTACAACTGGCAGCGCAATCGGATTGTGCTGGGTGTCGAAGGCGATCTGAGCATCGCAAACGTCGATGGCGGCATTTTCACCGACACGACCCCATGCCTGACCTTCGGTCAAGCATGCTCAAGCGAACTCAACTGGTATGGAACTGCGCGCGTACGTGCCGGTTACGAATTCGGCAACCTGCTTCCTTATGTAACCGGCGGCTTGGCAATTGGCGGCATCAAAGGTACGGCCGATTTCGGAGCGTGCGATTCCATGTCGTCTTGTGGCTACGACAGGACCAAGGCGGGTTGGGCTCTCGGCGGCGGTGTCGAGTGGGCAATGAACGACAAGCTGTCGTTCAAGGCCGAATATCTGCGGATAGACCTGGGAAATCCGGGAATCGTGCCGAACGACGCCGGCCAATTCGATGGGTCGAAGCTGACGTTCGACACGGTGCGGATGGGCGTCAACTACCACTTCTAGACCGCTCGGGCTGCGGAGCTCAGACCGTCACGCCCAGATGCGCACGCCGCCGTCCGATGCGGGCGGCATGTATCGGCCGCATGGCTGATCTGCCCACTCGTCGCATTGACGCGCGGGCAGCAAGCCTTTAGAGAGCGCGTTTTCCTTGGCCCTCGTCCCGATGTGACGGGCCTTGCTCTCATTGGAAGACTTTCGTGACGATTTTCGACAACATGGTTCCGGCACTGGCCGGGGCGCTCGCCGCGCGTGGCTACGAAACGCTGACCCCGGTGCAAACCTCGGTGCTGGCTCCCGAGGCCGAAGGCGTCGACCTTCTGGTTTCGGCGCAGACCGGCTCGGGCAAGACGGTGGCCTTCGGCATCGCCATTGCGCGGACGCTTCTCGACGGCCGCGAGCGCTTCGCGCCCGGAGCCGCGCCAAGTGCCGTGATCATCGCGCCGACGCGCGAACTGGCTATCCAGGTGCGCCGCGAATTCGAATGGCTCTATGCCGGCACCGGTGCCCGCATCGCCTCCTGTGTCGGCGGCATGGACATGCGCAAGGAACGCCGCTCCCTCGATGAGGGTGCCGACATCGTCGTCGGCACGCCGGGCCGCCTGCGCGACCACATCACCCGCGGCTCGCTCGACATCTCCGGCCTGCGCGCCGTGGTGCTCGACGAGGCCGACGAGATGCTCGACCTCGGCTTCCGCGAGGATCTCGAGTTCATCCTGGCCGCAGCGCCGCAGGAACGCCGCACGCTGCTGTTCTCGGCCACCGTGCCGCCGCAGATCGCCCAGATGGCCAAGCGCTTCCAGCGCAACGCCCTGCGCATCACGGCCGCCGGCGAAAGCCGCCAGCATGACGACATCGAGTACCGCATGGTTCTCGTCGCGCCGCCGGAGCGCGAAAACGCCATCATCAACACGCTGCTGTATTTCGACGCCCAGAGCACGATGGTGTTCTGCGCAACGCGCGAAGCGGTGAAGCATTTCTCGGCGCGTCTCGCCAATCGCGGCTTTGCGGTCGTGGCCCTGTCGGGCGAGCTGAGCCAGGCCGAGCGCAACAATGCGCTGCAGGCGATGCGTGACGGCCGCGCCCGCGTCTGCGTGGCGACCGACGTCGCCGCCCGCGGCATCGACCTGCCCAATCTCGACCTCGTGATCCACGCCGACCTGCCGACCAATCCCGACACGCTGCTGCACCGCTCGGGCCGCACCGGGCGTGCCGGCCGCAAGGGCGTGTGCGTGCTGGTCGTGCCGTTCCACCGTCGCGGCAGCGCTGCCCGCCTGCTCAAGCTGGCGAAACTCGAGGCAACCACGCAGGCAGCCCCCGGCCCCGCCGAGATCGACGCCCGCAACCGCGAGCGCATGCTGGCCGAACTTGCCAATGCCGAAGCTCCGGCCGAGGACGAGGCGGCACAGGTCGCCGAGATCCTCGCCGCCCACTCGCCCGAGGCGATCGCGCTGGCCTGGCTGCGCCAGCAGATGGCGTCGCGCCCGGCAGCCGAAGAGCTGTCGGACCGCCCCATCCCGACATTCGACGCTGCCAAGGCCGAACGTCCCGACAACCGCTTCACCGACGGCGTGTGGTTCTCCGTCTCGGTCGGCCGCAAGCAGCGTGCCGAACCGCGCTGGCTGCTGCCGCTGCTGTGCAAGGCGGGCCACGTCACCAAGAACGAGATCGGTTCGATCCGCATCTTCGACACCGAGACGCAATTCGAAGTGGTGGCCAGCCGCGCCGACAACTACGCACGAACGGTCGAGCAGAACGGATCGGGCGAAAAAGGCGTCGACATCAGGCGGCTTGAAGGCGCGCCCGGCGCTGGCAACACCAGCCCCAAGCCGAAGAAGCAGCACCGCAAGGGCCAGTACGATCCTTCGGACAAGCCGCCCTTCAAGAAAAAGGCCTTCGAGAAGAAGCCCTACGACAAGCCCAAGGGCGACAAGCCGGGCTTCGACAAGCCCTGGGGCGGCAAGCCCAAGGGAGACGGCGCGGCCAAGAAGTTCAAGCCGAAAAAGAAGTTCGGCGAATAATCCCGCGCGGGCCCGGAATACATTTTCGTAAGGTCCGGGCCTTGCACGATCGCGCCACAAAGCGCCTGATCGTGGCGATGAATGTGGCGTCCGCTGCGATCAACAATATGTTTTTCGTCTAATGTGCGGGCGCAACGGCCTGTCTATTTCTATCGTCGGGGCCGAGGAAACGCCGGCGGTTTGCCCGAGGCGAGCCGCGACCCGACGCGCCCGGACGGCCCTTTTGCCAGGAAGCGGGATCGCCATGCTGGCGCGCCCGCCCTCGTCGGAGAGCACGCCATGCGCAAGCTTATCATCCCGGCAGCCGCTGCTGCGGTCCTCGCCACGTCAGCACTTGCCCTCGCCGCCGCCCAGCACACAGACGGCACCATCAAGACCTTCGATTCCAAGGCGATGAGCCTCATCCTCGATGACGGCACGACCTTCATGCTGCCGAAGAAATTCAAGGATCCGGGCCTGAAGGCGGGTGAAAAGGTTTCGGTCATGTGGGACATGAGCGGCAAGAACAAGGTCGCCGAAACCGTCAAGATCATGCACTGACGGCTCTGCCGGCATGCAACCGGGCGGAGCGGTGCTCCGCCCGTTTCTGCGATCAGAGTTCCCGCATGTCGGGTTTGCGCCCGCTCACCACAATGGATCGACAAGCTTACCGCAGGCGATCGAGTTCGCCTTCTCGGCTGGCAGGTGGCCGAAGAAATTCAGGTTGGTGACGCAGATCTCGCCATTGCCGAAGGCGATGCTGGCCGGCGCGCCCAGCGGCGCCTGAAGCGGGTTGCCCAGCTGCTGGCGCTTCTTGGTGTCGGCGCTGACCTTCCAGACCTCGCTTCGCGCGGTTTCCGTGAGGTAGAAATTGCCTTCGGCATCCACTTCCAGGCCATCCATGTTGTCGTAGCCATAGGCCAGCATCTCGGCCTTGCCGGCGCTGCCGTCGGCGTTGATCGGCACTTTCACCAGCATCGGAATGCCCCCGGTGACGCCGAACAGCGACTTGCCGTCGCCAGATAGCGCAATGCCGTTGACGCCGACGGGATAGCCGCTCAACGACCTGTCACCAGGGCTGAACAGCGGATCCTTGGACCACACCTCCGCCGACCTGCTTGCAGGATCGACCTTCCAGATCGCCTGCAGGCTGAGGTCGGAGACATAGACCTTGCCGTCGGCGGCGACGGCCGGATCGTCGGGGAAGCAGAACGGATAGCCGTCGGCGCGCGTCACCACCGGTTCGACCTTGCCGGTCGAGATCGTGACCTTGTAGAGGCCCGATTTGGTGACGGTGGCATCGCCGCAAGCCTCCACCGCGAGGTTGGCCTTGGCCGGCCACGGGAAATGCCTGGAGTACTCCGAGAACGCCACGTAGATCGTGTCCTTGCGGTCCCAGTCGAGGCCGACGGTGCTGCCTTCGGCATTGCCGACGACACTGCGCAGATCGGCGATCCGGCTTGCTTTGCCGTCCTTGTCGACGCGCATGATGTGGCCGGAGTGGTAGAGGCTGACGAAGTAGCCGCCCGCGCCATCGGAGACCAGGCCCTCCGGCGCGTCGTCGAACTGCGCCAGGATGCGCCAGTCGGACGCGGACGCCGGTGCTGCCAGAGTTGGCAAGACCGCGGATGACAAGAGAAGTGCAAGTGTCGCTGCGCTGCGTAGCATCGGTTTCCTCCTCCGCAGGTTCGTCCTGCTTCGGATCGAAGGTCCGCAACCCTGAAATGTCAGGCATCGTCCGCTCGGACTAAGCCGCAGCCCCACATGCAGCGATGGCTGAAGCAGCGGAATCATCGCCCGAGGGTCATGCGGCAAAGCCTTCGAATGACTCGGACTTTTGGCAAGGCCGCCTGGCCGGCATCAACTACCGGCGTTGTGCAGCTGTCTCTGGTTACGAGCGCCTGGCAAGGACATCGACGAGCAGGAATGCCGTCACGACCGCCAACCCCGCAGCCGTCAGCCACGACCATGAATAGACCGGCGAGAACCCTTCGACGATGAATGTCAGGACAGGCAGAGCGGCCATTGTCACCATGACCGTGTAGGCGTCGCACCGACCGATACCCACTTGCAGAAGATAGAGCGGGGCGAGAACGCTGACGACGGACACCACCAGCAGCTGGACGAGGAGCAGGTTGGACCACTCGATCCCGGCGGTATCTGCGCCCCACGTCATCGCCAGCGAGACAGGCAGGATCAGATAGAAGCGATGGGCGAGGACGGCGCCGAACTTCCAGCCGCGGTTCAGGAGGGTCTTGGACGCGATGGTGATCAGCACGGCACCGACACCGGCAGCAGCGCTGGCCGACAGTCCGAGCAAGGCGTTCCAGCCGAAGGTGGCAAAGCCGCTTCCCTGCATGGCCGAAAGCCCTAGGACGGCGCAGCCGACAAGGATGCCGCCGCAGACGGCAACGCGCATGCGCGTCGGGCGTTCACCGGTCAGGATGAAGGCGATGCCGACCGCCAGCAGCGGACCGATGCCGATTTCGACGGCGCCGACGATGGCGGGTTCGATCAGCTTCAGGGCGTAGAAGAAGCACAGGAAGGTGAGAGCCGTGCTGGCGTTGAGCAGCAGCAGCGGTCCCCAGGCTTTCTCGCCCACGCCCTGGCGCGACAATGCAAGAAAGAAGCCCGCGGTGAGCGCAAAGCTGATGAGGACGAAGAAGGGCGACGGGAAGCTCGACAGCCATGTGCCGAACATCACCTTGCCGATTGCCTGGAGGAATACGGCGAGCACGATCATAGCCCGGCCGAAATGCGCCGCCGATATGGAATTCACGTGCTGGCCCCACCGTTTGGTACGGCCCTTACACGGCAGGGCCAGCGTGGCGCAACCATTTCAGGGGATACGTGTTATAGTTGCCCACCCAAGGAGGGAGGAAAGGAGACATCCGATGAAGGAGTTTCAATGCGGGTCGCTCGTCCCCGGCTGCCAATGGCATACGCGCCACGAGGACGAAGCTGAGATCATGCGCCGTGTCGCAGAGCACCTGCGCGAGACGCATGGCGAAACCGTCATCCGCGAGACGATGATCGAAGCGATCCGCTCGCGCATCGAGAAGGTACGCGACGTCGCCTGACGTCAGGCCTGACTGTCAAGGCTATCGGCGGCGCGCTTGAGCAGTGCGTCGCTTTCCAGCGAAAAACCGCTATCGACCCATTCGGCTTCCAGCGCCTTGAGCAATGCGCCGAGCCTGGCGCCTTCGACGCCGAGCGGCGCAAGATCGCCGCCGCGCAGCGGGAACTGCGGTTTCTGCCACTTCTGCGCATGAGACAGCAGACGGAAATAGCCGCCGGCCTCGACCAGCGCCTTATCGTCCTGCTGGGCCCGGCCGCGCGCGGCCGCAAGGTCGAGGCGCAGCCGGTCGAGATGACCCTGCAAATTGCCGCGGTAGAGCCGCTTGGCCAGCTCGCCCTCGGTAACCTTGGGCTCTATCTTCGGCGTCGCCGCCCATTGCACCAGCCGGTCGGCCTCGGCATTCGACAGCCTGAGCCGGTCGCCAAGCGCCTTCATGCGTGCCGCATCCGGCGGCACGATGGCGGCGAGACGGAGAAGCGGGTCGACCGGCCAGCCGAGATCGGCTTCAGTGCGGACCAGCGCGTGGATGGCGTCGATGCCCCATTTTTCAGTCTCGGGCAGCACCGTTGTCAGCACGCCTGCCTGGCGCATCCACAAGAGCGAGCGCGACGGATCGGGCGCCGACAGAAGCTTCTTGATCTCCGACCAGATGCGCTCGGCGGACAGCCGCGGCAGTCCGTCCTTGAGGCGGGCGCAGGCCTTCAGCCCCTCGGCGTCGGGCCGGCCCGAACCATACCAGGCGAAGAAGCGGAAGAAGCGCAGGATACGCAAATAGTCCTCGCGGATACGGGTTTCGGCATCGCCGATGAAACGAAGCATGCGGCGGTCGAGATCGGTTATGCCTTCGACAAGATCGATGACCGTGCCGTCGCCCTCGGCATAGAGCGCGTTGATGGTGAAGTCGCGCCGCTCGGCGTCGGCCTTCCAGTCACGGCCGAAGACGACCTTGGCATGGCGACCGTCGGTCTCGACATCGGCGCGCAGCGTCGTGACCTCGAACGGCTTGCCGCCTGAAATCACGGTGATGGTGCCGTGCTCGGCGCCCGTCGGCGCCGTCTTGAAACCGGCGGCCTCGGCGCGGCGCACCGTCTCGTCAGGCAGGTTGGTGGTGGCGATGTCGACATCGGCGACCGGCTCGCCCAGCAACGCGTTGCGCACCGCCCCACCTGCGATGCGCGCCTGCTCGCCATTGGCGTTCAGCGCCGCAAGCAGGGTCTGGAGATCGGGCTCGTCGAGCCAGGGGGCCTTGCCGGCAATCGAAACGCTCACGCGTAAAGCCTTTCATACAACGCCCGGATGATCCCGGCGGTCACGCCCCAGATGTAACGCTCTTCATAGGGCATGGCGTAGAAGAAGCGCTCCTGGTCCTGCCAGGTGCGGCTGGCGCGATTGTGGTTGGCGGGGTCCATGAGGAAACCGAGCGGCACCTCGAAAATGTCGTCGACCTCGTCGGGATTGACCGTCAGCTGGAAACCCGGACGGACCACACCGAGCACCGGCGCGATGCGGTAGCCGCTGCCGGTGACGTAGTCGGGCAACCGGCCGATGACGTCGATGTAGCCGGAGGCGAGCCCGATCTCCTCCGATGTCTCGCGCAGGGCGGCAGCCTCCGGCGACACGTCGCCGGGATCGATGCGGCCGCCGGGAAAGGCGATCTGGCCGGAATGGTTCTTCAGCTTGTCGGCGCGCTTGGTGAGGATGACGGTCGAGGCATCGCCATGGTCGACGACAGGGATCAGCACCGCGGCATTGCGCAGGCGGTCATGCACGAAGACTTCGCGCAGCCCGGGATTGAGCACATGGTCGCCATAGTCTGCGGCGGCATCGTTGAGATGCTCCTGCACCGCGCGCTGGCGGAAATCCTGCGCCGAATAATGCGCTGGCTTGGCATGAACCATCACGTGCTCAACCGCTCCAGCCTGTCCCAGGGCATCACAGGATAGACCTCGCCCTTCGAACGGACGGCAAACATCACCTTTCCGTCGATCTCGATCTGCTCGCCATGTTCGACGAGCTCGTACATCACCGGCCGCGCCACCAGGGCTTCCAGCCGCCCGCGCACGAGCAGATAGGGCTTGAGGCCGCCCGTTTCGGGCTCGTCGACGAAACGCAAGGGGTGCTCCGGACCGGCTTCGACGACATCGCCGACATTGGTGCGGAAGGTCAGCACCCGGTCGGTGCCCTCGCCCGCAACATTCATCTCGACGGCGACGAAAGGGGCGTCGACGACGCGGATGCCGACGCGCTCGACCGGCGTGACCAGATAGGTCCGCCCGTCGGCATCCTTGCGCAGCACGGTCGAGAACAGCTGCACCAGCGGCGCGCGGCCGATCGGCGTGCCCAGATAGAACCAGGTGCCGTCGGCGCGGATCTCCATGTCGATGTCGCCGCAGAAATCGGGATTCCAGCGCTCGACCGGCGGCAGGCCCTTGCCGGCGCGGGCGGCGCGCGCAATCAGCGCCTCGAGCCCGGCGGCATCGTCGGCGCGGGCCATCCCGGCCTGGGCCATCGCTTCGTCTGTATGGTTGAGCTCCGCGGTCATGGTCACGAAATAGTCACTGTTGTTGCGCTTGTCAGCATAGGCGAGTGATTTAAGTTGAACGCGAAGACCTCGCCAAGGTGCGAGTCGGGAGAGTGCGACGCCCAGGAACATCTGACCTCCGGGGATTGGGCGGCAAGCGCAACGTCCATACGGACGGCGCAGCAGACCGACGGGTGGATGGTCTCAGGGCAAACACTTCGATAGTTTGAGTTGGCGCCTGCTTCGCGCCGATGTCGGAAGCGATATTGGCAACAAGGCGCAGGAAGAAGGATCGGGCCCGTATGAGCGTGATGATCAAGGACACAGCCATCAACGAACGCGACATGATTGCCGCCGCCGAACGCGCGCTCGCCGACATTTCCAAGGTGCGCCAGGGCGTCGGACGCGTCATCTTCGGTCAGGAAAGCGTGGTCGAGCGCACGCTGGTGGCGGTTCTGGCCGGCGGCCATGCGCTTCTGGTCGGCGTGCCCGGCCTGGCCAAGACCAAGCTCGTGGAGACGCTGGGCACGGTGCTGGGCCTCGATTCGCGCCGCATCCAGTTCACCCCCGACCTGATGCCCTCTGACATCCTCGGCTCCGAAGTGATGGAGCAGGACGAGCAGGGCAAGCGCTCCTTCCGCTTCCTGTCCGGCCCGATCTTCGCACAGCTGCTGATGGCCGACGAGATCAACCGCGCCAGCCCGCGCACCCAGTCGGCCCTGCTGCAGGCGATGCAGGAGTACCATGTGACGGTGGCCGGCGCGCGCTATGACCTGCCCGCGCCCTTCCATGTGCTGGCGACGCAGAACCCGCTGGAGCAGGAAGGCACCTATCCCCTGCCCGAGGCACAGCTCGACCGCTTCCTGATGCAGATCGACATCGTCTACCCCGACATCGATGCCGAACGCCGCATCCTCCTGGAAACCACCGGGATCGAGGACACAAGGGCGCCCCACGTGCTGGACGCCGAGCGGCTGAAAGACATCCAGCATCTCATCCGCCGCATGCCGGTGCCCGAAAGCGTGGTCGAGGCGATCCTCAAGCTCGTCCGCTCGGCCCGCCCCGGACAGGGCAATGCCGATACCGACAAGCACGTTTCCTGGGGTCCCGGCCCGCGCGCCAGCCAGGCATTGACGCTGTGTGCGAGGGCGCGCGCGCTCTATGACGGGCGGCTGGCGCCGTCGATCGACGACATCAAGGCGCTGGCCGAGCCGGTGCTGCAGCACCGCATGGCGCTGACCTTCGCCGCCCGCGCCGAAGGCATGAGCGTGCGCGATGTCGTGGCGAGGCTGGCCAAGGACATCTGATGGGTCGCATAGGCGAGGCAAAGGCACCTGTTGCGTCGAGCGACGCGCTCGCGCGCGGCCGGCTGCGCGCTTCTCTGGTGCCCGACCTTTTGGTCGAGGCTCGCCGCATCATGAACACCGTCATCGCCGGCTGGCACGGCCGCAAGAAACGCGGCATCGGCGAGAATTTCTGGCAGTTCCGCCCCTATGTGCAGGGCGAATCCATGGCCAGCATCGACTGGCGCCGCTCGGCGCGCGACGACCACACCTATGTGCGCGACCGCGAATGGGAGGCGGCGCACACGGTGTGGCTGTGGGCCGACCTGTCGCCGTCCATGCTCTACAAGTCGAAATCGGCGTCGGTGTCGAAGGAATCGCGCGCGCTTGTGCTGGTTCTGGCGCTCGCCGAGCTTTTGTCGCGCAGCGGCGAACGCATCGCCTGGCCCGGCCTCACCGACCCGTTCAGCGCCCGCAACGGCGCCGAGCGGCTGGCATCGCAGCTGGCGCAGAGTTTGTCCGCCCCTGCCCGGCCCGATCTGTCCAACATCCGCCGCTTCTCCGACGTCATCCTCGTCGGCGACTTCCTCGATCCGGTCGAAGAGACCATGGCCTGGCTCGACGTGGTCGCCCGCCGTGGCGCCCGCGCCCATCTGGTCGAGGTCGCCGACCCGGCCGAGGAAAGCTTCCCCTATTCCGGCCGCACCGAGTTCACCGACCCCGAGACCGGCGACAAGCTGACGGCAGGACGCGCCGAGGAGCTGGCCGACGCCTATCGCAATCTCTATTCGGCCCGCCGCCATGAGCTTGCAGCGTGGTGCAAGCGGCTTGGCTGGAGCTACACGGTCAACCACACCGACCGGCTCGCCTCCGAGGCGCTGGTGCATATCCACATGGCGATGACATCGGATGGACATGGACCAGGGGGCCGCCGATGAGCTGGATCTCCTTTGGCTTTCCGGCGGTGTTGTGGGGCCTGCTTGCCCTGCCCGTCATCTGGTGGCTGCTCAGGCTGACCCCGCCCAAGCCGCAGACGGAAGTGTTTCCGCCGCTGAAGATCCTGGCGCGGGTGTTCAAGAAGGAAGAGACGCCGCACCGCAGCCCGTGGTGGCTGACGCTTTTGAGGCTGGTCATGGCCGGCCTCGTCGTGCTGGCGCTGGCCGAACCGATCTACAACCCGCGCCAGCCGGTGGCGACGAGCTCGAGCGCACTGGCGCTGGTCATCGACAATGGCTGGTCGAGCGCACCGGACTGGAAGCTGCGCGTCGCAACCGCCGAGCGGCTGATCAAGAATGCCGAGGCCAAGGACGCGCCGATCATCCTCGCCTTCACCGCCGAGAAGGCCAATGCCCAGATCGGCCCCTACAGCGCCCGCGAGGCCCGCGAGCGGCTGAACGCGGCGGTGCCGCGTCCGGTGCCGACCGACCGGCCAGGCGTCTATGCCCGCGTCGGCGCGGCACTCAAGGAGCTGCCCGGGGCAACCGTTGCGGTGCTGGGCGACGGCCTTGCCGCGCCTGGTGACCAGCAGTCCTTCGCCAGCCTGTTCGGCGAGCAGACGGGCAACGTCATCTGGGTCCAGCCCGACAGCGTCAACACGGTCGCCATGACCGCTGCCGACAACCAGGTCGACCGTTTCTCGATCACCGCCATCCGCGCGCCCGGCAACCCCGCGCCGGCACAGGTGACGGCGGGCGTGTTCGACGACAAGGCGCGCCGGATCGGCGACGCGGCGATGACGTTCCGCCCCGGCGAAAGCCAGGCGACCGGCGACATCGTCGTGCCGTTCGAACTGCGCAACGACTTCTCCTGGATAGCACTTGACGGCCAGGCCCAGGCGGGCGCGGTGCGCGTGCTCGACGAAAATGCCAAGCGCAGGCGTGTCGGGCTTCTGTCGCAGACACCCGTCGACCAGTCGCGCCTGCTGTTGTCGCCGCTCTATTACATCCGCCGGGCGCTGGAGCCCTTTGCCGATCTGGTCGAGCCGCCGAGCCCCGATCTGATCGAAGCGATCCCGCAGCTTCTGGCGCAGAAGCCCGCCGTCATCGTGATGGGCGACGTCGGCACGGTGCCCGAGAGCGTCCGCGCCCAGCTGATCACATGGATGGAGAACGGCGGCACGCTGGTGCGCTTTGCCAGCTCCCGCCTGATCACCGCCGGCAACGATGCCGAACTTCTGCCCGTCAGCCTCAGGCTCGGCGAGCGCTCGCTGGGCGGTTCGCTGTCCTGGACCGAACCGCAGCCGGTGGCACAGTTCCCCTCGACCGGCCCGTTTGCCGACCTGTCGCCTCCGTCAGACGTCACCGTCAGCCGCCAGGTGTTGGCCGAGCCGACGCCCGACCTCGTCGACAAGACCTGGGCGGTGCTGGCCGACGGCACGCCGCTGGTGACCGCCGACCGCCGCGGCAAGGGCATGGTGGTGCTGTTCCACATCGCGCCGCAGGCGACATGGTCGAACCTGCCGATCTCGGGCAGCTTCGTCGAGATGCTGCGCCGCATCGTGCAGCTGTCGCGCAACCAGGGTGCCGTGGGCGCGCGCCCGGATGTGGCGGCGGCTTCGCTTGCGCCCTACCGGATGATCGGGTCGGACGGCGTGCTGACGTCGCCATCGGGCGAAACCAGGCCTCTGCTGGTCGGTGGCGCCAAAGCGCCGGCGGTGACGCTCGACAACCCGCCGGGCATGTACGGCACCGAGGAAGGCATCTTCGCCCACAATCTGCTCCAGGCCGACGCCACGCTTGCGCCGATCGAGCGCCCTGCGATTTCCGTGCCCGTCGCCGATGAGCGTTATGCGCTCGACGAATCGCGCGACATGAAGGCGCCGCTTCTCGCGACCGCCGCAGCACTGCTTTTGGCCGACAGCCTGATCGTGCTGTGGCTGGGCGGCATGTTCCGCCGTCGCCCGCGCGCGGCCCATGCCGCGACCACGATGCTGGCGCTGTTCGTGCTGGCGTCGTCATTTGCCGCAACGGTGCCCGACGCCCGTGCCCAGGATTCCAAGCCTGGAGACATCGAGGCTGTCGAGGCGATCTCCAAAACCCGCATCGCCTATGTGCTGACAGGTGTCGCCAACACCGATTCCGTCAGCCGCGCCGGCCTTGCCGGCCTGACCCAGTTCCTGATCGAGAAGACCGCGCTCGAACCCGGCGAGCCGGCAGGCGTCGACATCGCCAAGGACGAGCTTGCCTTCTACCCGCTGATCTACTGGCCCATCGACCCCGACGCGCCCATGCCGAGCGAGCAGGCAATCGGCCGCATCGACCAGTACATGAAGGAAGGCGGGACGGTCCTGTTCGACACCCGCGACCAGTTTTCCAACGGCCTTGGGGCCGACTCCACCAGCCCGGCGACGCAGCGCCTGCGCGACATACTGAGCAATCTCAACGTGCCGCCGCTGGAGCCGGTGCCGTCGGATCATGTGCTGACCAAGGCCTTCTTCATCCTGCCGGAGTTCCCGGGCCGCTTCAACGGCAGCCCGCTGTGGGTCGAGGCGTCGCTGGACGCCGAGAACACGCAGGGCCGGCCGGTGCGCACCGGCGACGGCGTGAGCCCGATCATGATCACCGCCAACGACTTCGCCGGCGCCTGGGCCGTCGACGACAGCGGCGCGCCGCTGCTGCCGACCGTGCCGTCCGATCCGATGCAGCGCGTGATGGCGCTGCGCGCCGGCGTCAACATCATGATGTACATGCTGACCGGCAACTACAAATCCGACCAGGTGCACGTGCCCGCACTGCTCGAACGGCTGGGGCAGTAGCATGAACTGGTCGGCAACCTTCGAACCCCTGCTTTCCTGGCCGGTCATGGCCGCGATCCTGGTGCCTGTGCTGATCGCAGCACTTGCCGGGCTCTATTTCCGCCAGCGCGGCGCCTGGCTGCGCCTCGCAGCGCTGGCCGCACTGGCGCTGGCGCTCGCCAACCCCGTCATCCTCGACGAGGAGCGCGAGCCGCTGAAAAGCGTGGTCGCCCTCATCGTCGATCGCAGCCAGAGCCAGGAGATCGGCGAGCGCACCGCCCAGACCGACCAGGCCGTCGAAGGCATGAAGGAACGGCTGGCGCGGTTCCGCCAGTTCGAGGTGCGGGTGGTCGAGGCCGGCCGCAGCGACGACCGCACCGAAACCCGCCTGTTCTCCGCGCTCGACGGCGCCTTCCACGACGTGCCGCCGTCGCGCATCGGCGGCGCCCTGATGATTACCGACGGCCAGGTGCACGACGTGCCGGCAAAGCCTGCGCTGAATGCGCCGCTGCATGCGCTGGTGACCGGCCATCCCGACGAGCGCGACCGCCGCGTGCGTTTCGAAAAGGCGCCGCGCTTCGGCATCGTCGGCAAGCCGCTCGACATGACCTATCGCGTCATCGACACCAATGGCGCGGCGGGAGAAGCCGAAGTGCGGGTGTCGATCAATGGCGAGCAGGTATCGGTGCAGCGCGCCGTGATCGGCCGCGAGATGCCCCTGCAGATCACCATGCCGACCGCCGGGCGCAACATCGTCGAACTGGCCATCGATCCGGTCGAGGGCGAACTGACCGACACCAACAACCGCGCCATAGCCCTGGTCGACGGCATTCGCGAAAACCTGCGCGTGCTCTTGGTCTCGGGCGAACCGCATGCCGGCGAGCGTACCTGGCGCAACCTGCTGAAATCGGACGCCTCGGTCGACCTCGTGCATTTCACCATTCTGCGGCCGCCGGAAAAACAGGATGGCACGCCGATCAACGAACTGTCGCTGATTGCTTTTCCGACGCGCGAACTGTTCGTCGAGCGCATCCACGACTTCGACCTGATCATCTTCGACCGCTACCAGCACCGCGACGTGCTGCCGATCCTCTATTACGACTACATCGCCGAATACGTGGAGAAAGGCGGCGCGCTGCTGATCGCCGCCGGCCCCGAATATGCCGGCGAGCAGTCGATCGCCAACACGCCGCTGATTTCCGCCCTGCCCGCAATGCCCAATGGCGACGTCATCGAAAAGGCCTTCTACCCGCGCCTGACCGACCTCGGAAAGCGCCACCCGGTGACGCGCGGGCTCGAGGGCGCGGCAAGCGAGCCGCCACGCTGGAGCCGCTGGTTCCGCCAGATCGGCATCGAGCAGCCGGAGGGCGAAGTGGTGATGAAGGGCGCCGACGACAAGCCGCTGCTGCTGCTCGACCGTAAGGGCGAAGGCCGCGTCGGCATGTTCCTGTCCGACCAGGGCTGGCTCTGGGCGCGCGGCTATGAAGGCGGCGGCCCGCATGTCTCGCTCTATCGCCGCATCGCCCATTGGCTGATGAAGGAACCGGAGCTCGAGGAAGAGCGCCTGACCGCGGACGGTCGCGGCATGGTGCTCGACATCAGGCGCCAGACCATGCGCGACGAGGCCGGCTCGGCCCGCGTCATCACGCCGTCGGGCAAGACGCTCGACGTCAAGCTGAACCAGAGCGAGCCGGGCATCTTCACCGGCAGCGTGGAGACCAGCGAGATCGGCCTCTACCAGATCGGCAATGGCGACCTGAAGGCGCTGGCCCATGTCGGGCCGGTCAACGCGCCCGAATTCGCCGACGTGGTCTCGACCGAACAGGTGCTGCGCCCGGCAGCGCAGGCGACCGGCGGCGACGTGCGCCGCCTGGCATCGTCGGGCATCCTCGGCAACGGCATCTCGCTGCCGAATGTCGTGCCGGTGCGCGGTTCGGCCGAAGCCTCGGGCCGCGACTGGATCGGCTTCCGCACCACCGATGACAGCGTGCTGAAATCGGTGTCGCGCGTGCCTTTGTTCGGCGGCTTCCTCGGCCTCGGCCTGCTGCTGCTCGCCATGGGCGCCATGTGGTATCGCGAGGGACGGTAGGCAGTTTTGCCACCGTCACGGCAAGGCAACTGTGTTCATGCCGCTCCCAACAGCCGAGCACCGAAGCCCCCTCACTCCTCCGGTTCGGTCGTGAACTGCAGCGGATAGCCTTTGGCCTTGCCGGCGTCGGTGGCACGGGTGGCTTTGGTCTCGGCGACGTCGCGGGTGAACACGGCGACCACGCAGACACCGCGCCGGTGGGCGGTGATCATGACGCGATGGGCCTGGTCGTCGCTCATGTGGAATTCGCCCTTGAGCACCGTGACGACGAATTCGCGCGGCGTATAATCGTCGTTGACGAGGATGACCTTGTGCAGCCTGGGCCGCTCGGTCTCAAGCTTGGGTTTGGTACGCGGGACGGTGATTGTCTCGGGCATGGCAGTCGTGCCTCATGCGCTCGTCCTGATAGTATGGGGTCGTCGGACCGCCTGTGCAATGTCTGGAGGACTTGCCCGCCCATTGATCGCCGGGCCGCCCGGCCAAAAAAATGCAGGCGCGCGTGTCGTCCCGGCGCCCGGCGGTTCGTCCTTGGACTGAGGTTTCTGCAAACAGGAGGAGACAAAGATGTCTTATGTCGACGGATTCGTGGTCGCAGTGCCCAAGGCAAACATCGAGGCCTACAAGACCCTGGCCGCCACGGCCGGCAAGGTCTGGAGGGAACATGGCGCGCTCGCTTATGTCGAATGCATCGGCGACGATGTTCCCCTTGGCGAACTGACCTCCTTCCCGCGCGCCGTGCAGGCCAGGGATGACGAGATCGTCGTTTTTTCCTGGGTCCGTTATCGCTCCCGCGAGGAACGCGACGAGGTCATGAAGAAAGTCATGGCCGATGACCGCATGAAGAGCGATCCCTCGACATGGCCGTTCGACGGCAAGCGCATGATCTTTGGCGGCTTCGTGCCGTTCCTCGACGTGTAGCCGCAAACGCCGCCCACTGGCGATTTGACCAGGATCAAACCGGCGCCCTGCCGGGCGGGCTAGGTTTGCTTCGACACAACGCAAGGAGACCACGTCATGTCGAACACGCCCCACACGCTCGGCGAAGAATTTCCCGGCAAGCTCGACGCCATCCACGCGCTGAAGGCCGACAACGCCGATTTCGCCCGTATCCTCGGAGAATACGACCAGGTCAACGACGAGATCCATCGCGCCGAGACCAAGATCGAGCCAGTGAGCGAGGAACACGAAACGTCGCTGCGCAAGCGACGGCTGGCGCTCAAGGATGCCATCGCAGGCGCCCTCGCCGCGAACTGATCCCTGACGCTTGCGGGCGCGTCCATCCAGGGCGCGCCCGCGACATCGCCGGTTGACCGCAAAGCCGTTTGCACCGATAAGACCTCAACCCGCATACAGTGCAAGACTGGCGTCCTGCCAGCTCAGGTCGCAGGCGGGGCGGCCGGCTTTGCTACGGATCTGCCCTGATGCAGCGACTGTCGACCTACGACGTTCCGGCACGCGACCGCCTGTCCTATCTGCACGACTTCGTCGCCCGCCACGTCGCCGGACTGCGCTTCAAGCCGGCCGACAGCGACACCTTCGCCTTCGATCTCGCGGCCTATTTTCTCGACGAGCGGACCACAGTGGGCACCGCCTGCTATTCGGCTGTGCTCGGCCAGCGCCCCAAGGACCTTCTGGCTGTCGACGGACGCCAGGACTATCTGATGACCATCCACACCGCCGACTATGAGGTGGCGATGGAGGGCAAGAGCCCGCTGGTCATCAAGGCCGGCGACATCACCCTGGTCAACGAAGGCGAGGCCATGGCCTTTGCCCTGCCGGCGACGCTGCTGAAGGTCGTGTCGCTCGACGAGGCGCGACTGGCAGCGATCGCGCCGCGCGTGAGGATGCATGCCCTGCACCACATTCCCGCCGAAGCGGCGGGCGCAAGCCTCCTGACGGGTTATGCCGACCTGCTGCGGGCGGCCTCGCCGGAGACCGACACGGGACGCCGGCTGGCCGGCAGCCACCTCTACGATCTCGCCGCCCTGGTAATCCAGGGCGCCGGCGCAGACGCTGCCGAACAGGTGCGGCCGAGCCTCGGCGCGGCACGGCTCGAACTGGTGAAGACCGACATCCTGCGCCATCTGGCCGACCCGGAGTTCGGCGTCGCCGACGTCGCCAGGCGCCACGGCGTCACGCCGCGCTACATCCAGCGCCTGTTCGGCCAGGAGGGACTGACCTTCTCCGAATTCCTGCGCGATGCCCGCCTCGACGCCGCCTACAACGCTCTCGGAAGCGCGGGATCACGAGCGGCAACGGTATCGGCCATCGCCTTCGACGCCGGTTTCGGCGACCTGTCCCATTTCAACCGCGTCTTCCGCCAGCGATTTGGCGCCACGCCACGCGACATCAGAGCGGCCACCCTGCGCCGCTGCCAATAAGACTGCGCTCCTGCCGACAAAAAAATCGACAGGGAGTTCGCTCCAGGCCGCATCTGTTCGTCCCAAGCCAAGACCGTCGGCCAGCCGCGTCGTAAACCGGCGCCACGGTTGACCGACGTTTTCGTTGGCGGGGGCTCTCGTCCAGGACTTGTTCGGATCGACCATAGCGGACCGCCGAGGGGGCAGCCTGGGCGGTCCGCTTTTTTCCGGCATGGCGCCGGTTCATCTCCATGAAAATCGAGAGAGATGCATGAAACGGGCAATCCTATTGATCATGTGCGGCGCATTGGCCGCATGCAGCCAGACCGCGGGCACATCGGGCGGACCGGCAACGACGTCGGCGACCGCCAAGCCGGCCACCAAGGCTCAGCCGAAGAAGGCCCAGACCGTGGCCCAGCGCTGCGAGGACGCGATGCGCAAGCAGAACAATGCGGCGATGCTGGGCACCGCATTGTCGGTGGTCGGCGGCTTCGGCGGATTTGGCGGACGTGGCGGCGCGGTCGCGGCGCAGGCGGTCTCCGTCGGCGGCTCGCTGGTGCAGGCCAAGGCGCAGGGCGACGCCGACAAGGCACTGGAAACGGAGTGCATGGGATGATGCCGGCAATTTCGCGCTGTCTGGCGGCGGGTCTGCTGGCGGCAAGCCTGGCGCTCGGCACCTTCGTTGCGCCGGCCAATGCGCTGACCGACGACGAGGCCGGCGAAGTGACCCGGCTGATGAACGAACTCTACCCGACGGGCGGCAGCTTCGCCTATGACGAAGAAGAGGCCGACGCCTGGTTCGATCAGGACCAGGAAAACGACCGCATCATCGAGAAGGCCGGTTTCGACCGCGACAGCTGGCGTCGGGCGCTTGGCGAGACGTTCCGCGGCTATCTCGCGCTGATGCCCGAGGACGCCTTCACCGGCCGCTTCAAGCAGATCAACGACAGGCTGAAGGCCGACACGACGCTGACCGCGGAGCAGAAGCAGGAAATGCAGGCCATGGTCGACGAGCAGTGGGCCGAGATCACCAGGCTGCGCGAGGAAGGCAAGGCATTTGCCGACACGGTGCGGCCGCATGCCGACCTGCTGCATGTGGTGATGGGCGAGAACGTCAATCACTGAACGTGCAACTGGCGGACGCCGCGTTCAGTGACAGGGGGCTGGGGCGACTGGAGCCTCAGCCCTCTTTCGTTTTGGCGGGTGCATTGCGCACCGAGGCGATCACCTCCGCGAGCAGGCCGTGGAGCTGGTCGCGATAGCCCGACTGCGCCGAGGGATTGCCGTCGTCGGAGGTCATGGCGACGGTCAGCCCCAGCGACGGCACGATATAGAGCATCTGGCCGCCAAAGCCCCAGGCATAACGCACGTCCTCGCCGCCGATCCGGCGCAGGAACCAGCCATAGCCATAGCCGTCGCCAGAGAAGACCGAGTTGGTGCGCGGCACCCAGGACGCCTCGATCCATTCAGGCGAGACGATGCGCTCGCCCTCCGGCGTGACACCGCCATTGCGGTAAAGCTCGCCGAAGGCCAGCAGCGAACGGGTGCTCATCGCCATCTGGTTGCCGCCGAGATAGATGCCCTGCGGATCGCGATCCCAGCCACCGATGCGGAAATCCTTGACCGGCGCCAGCCAGTCGCGGGCAAGGTCGAGCGTCGAGCGCCCCGTCTTTCGGGTGAGGATCGCCGAAAGCAGGTGCGATGAGCCGGTCGAATAGAGCATGCCGCCGCCGGGGTCGTCGACGAAGGGCTGGGCCAGCACGAAGCGGACCCAGTTGCGGCTGGCGACCCAGCGGCCATAGTTCGGACCCGACGTGCGGTCGAGCCCTGATTGCATCGACAAGAGGTTTCCGACGGTGATCCGGTCGAGACGCGGGTCGCGCTCGGCGGGGAAGTCGCGGCCGAGGATCGGAGCGATCCGCTCGTCGACACCCGTCAGCACCTTGCGGTCGATGGCGATGCCGACCAGAAGCGAGATGACCGACTTCGACGCCGACTTGATGTTGGTGGACGTGTCGGGCGAGTTGCCGCGATAGCCGCGCTCGGCGAGCACCTTGCCGCCGCGTGCGACGATCACGGCCTTGAGGTTTTCCAGCCTGGCAGCGTCGTCAAGCAATGTCGCCAACGGCACGGGCGGCGCGGCATCCTGCTGCGCCAGCGCCTGCGATGCAAAGGGAGCCAATCCGGCCAGGACAAGGAACGCGCGGCGCTTCATGACGCCAGCCCTACCCCGGCACAGTCTCCAAGTCATTCGGATCGCAGCGGATTCACGCCGAATTGACCGCCGGCCGCTCACCGGGCGGCCGGCCAGGATTTGGCAAGCCTAGCGCCTGAGCACGGCGCTCAGGACGTCGCGCACGCCGATGGCGCCGACGAAGCGCGACTGGTCGTCGAACAGCGCCACGGGCGACGTCTGCGAGCGGTGCATGGCGAGCATGACCAGCTTGAGCGAGGTGCCGGGCTTGGCCCAGAACACCTGCGCCGCATCCTCCGGCACGCGCTCGATCTCGTCGACCGAAACCCAGACGGCCGGCTGGCCGTTGCGTTCGGCCGCAGTCACCAGCCCCTGGCCGTCGATCTTGAAGCGCGTGGTCTTGCGCCGGTCGAGCCAGAGCCAGCCATCCTCGCCTGCCGTCTCCAGGTCGCGGCGGTCGCGCATGACGTTCCATGCCGTCAGCACCGACAGCGGGTTCACATTGGCGATGAAGTCGCGGACATAGTCGTTGGCCGGCCGGAGCACGATATCCTCGGGCGCGCCCGACTGGACGATGCGTCCGCCTTCCATGATGGTGATGGTGTTGCCGATCTTGAGCGCTTCCTCGAGATCGTGGCTGACGAAGATAATCGTCTTCTTCAGCGTCTTCTGCAGTTGCAGCAGCTCGTCCTGCAGCTTGGTGCGGATAAGCGGATCGAGCGCCGAGAACGGCTCGTCCATCAGAAGGATTGGCGCTTCGGTGGCGAAGGCACGGGCAAGGCCGACGCGCTGCTGCATGCCGCCCGAAAGCTCATGGGCGTATTTCTTCGCCCATGGCGTCAGGTTGACGAGGTCGAGCTGCTTGCCGACCTTCTGCTTGCGCTCGGCTTCCGGCATGCCCGCAAGTTCGAGGCCGAGGCCGACATTTTCCTCGACCGTGCGCCAGGGCAAAAGGCCGAACTGCTGGAACACCATGGCGACCTGATGCTGGCGCAGGCGGCGAAGGGTCGGCTCGTCGCACGAGACGACGTCCACCATCCTGTCGCCGTCCTTGACCATGACGGAGCCGCGCGAGACGATGTTGAGGCGGTTGACGGCGCGCAGCAGCGTCGACTTGCCCGAACCGGACAGGCCCATCAGGACGGAAATCTCGCCCTCGTTGACGGTGAGGTTGGCGCCCGCGCAGCCCAGCACATTGCCGGTCTTTTCCAGGATCTCGGCGCGCGTTGCGCCCTTGTCGAGCATGGCGAGCGAGGCTGAACTGTCCGCACCGAAGACGATGTCGACATTCTTGAAATCAACGGCAACGTTCATTTCTTGCCTCCCACGCCGATGCGCGTCATGCGGTCGAGGACGATGGCGAGCACCACGATGGCAAGGCCCGCTTCAAGCCCGAGGTCGATCTTGCGCGAACCGAGCGCACGGTTGATTTCGGTGCCGAGGCCGCCGGCGCCGATGAGCGCGGCGAACACCACCATCGACAGCGACAGCATGATGCACTGGGTAAGGCCCGCCATGATGGTCGGCAGGGCCGCCGGCAGCTCGACCTTCCACAGGAGCTGGCGCTTCGTCGCACCGAAGGCCTGACCGGCCTCGATGATCGACGTCGGCACCGAGACGACGCCGAGATGAGTGAGCCGCACAGCGGTCGGGATGACGAAGATGATGGTGACGATCAGGCCAGGAGCATTGCCGAGGCCGAAGAGCGTGAGTACCGGGATGAGGTAGACGAAGGTCGGCAGCGTCTGCATCAGGTCGAGAACCGGCAGCATGAAGCGGTAGACCTTGGGCTTGTGCGCCGCCCAGATGCCGAGCGGCACGCCGATCGCCATCGAGGCGGCGGCAGCGGCGACGACCAGCACCAGCGTTTCGACCGTCTGCTTCCACAGGCCCTGGTTGATGATGAACAGAAGCCCGAGCGCCACGCCGACGGCAAGCGCCCTCGAGCGCTGCAGATACCAGGCAAGCAGTGCGATGGCCGCCACGACCAGCACCGGCGGCACGAACAGCAGCCCGTCGACCAGCCCGTTGAGGACGAAGTTGAGACCGCCGGAGAAGCCCCGGAAGATGGCGTTGAAATTGTCGGTGAGGAAGGTGAAGAACGCCTTGCCCCAGGCTCCGATCGGAATCTTGTAGGCGGCCAGCAAGCTTGATACCGGATCCATATGTCCCCTCTCTGTCGCTTCCTCCGACACAGGCAGAGGCCGGCGCCGTTCCCTGGCGCACATGGCCCGAAAATCGGAAAGGATCTTCGGAAGACACGGTGCGCAGATTCAAATGCCTGGAGCGTCCTCGGTGCGTCCGTTCGGACGCAGCTCGCTCCAGGCCTGATATGAAAAAGGGCAGCTGTCTCGCGCCGCTGCCCTTTGTCCGGTCAGGCAGAATCCGATCCGCCCGGCGCGCCCTCGATGACGCGCCCGTTCATCGTCAGTTGGCAAGCGCCGCCTTGACCGCCGCAGCAGCATCGCCGCCGTCGAAGGTGGTGACGCCGGCGAGCCACGGGGTGGCGGCGTCGGCATGGGCCTTGAGCCAATCCTTGGCGACGTCGTTGGCGTTGCCGCCCTTGAGGATGGCATCCATCATGACGCCTTCCATCTCAAGGTTGAACTTGAGGTTGGAGAGGAACTTGCCGACGTTAGGGCATTCCTGGACATAACCCTTGCGGACGTTGGTGCTGACGGTGGCTGCACCGAAGCCCGAGTCGCCCATGCCGTCGAGATAGGTGATCTTCATCTCACCCATAACAGGATGCGGCGTCCAGCCGAGGAAGGCGATCCACTCGTTGCTCTTCATCGACTGCTCGGCCTGGGTCAGCATGCCGGCTTCCGACGATTCGACCAGCTCGAAGCCTTCGAGATTGTCGGCCGGGTTCTTGATCATGTCGAGGATGATGCGGTTGCCGTCATTGCCGGCTTCGATGCCGTAGATCTTGCCGCCGAACTTGTCCTTGAATTTGCCGAGGTCGGTCAGCGTCTTGACGCCGGCATCCGCGACATAGGTCGGCACGACGATGCCGTAGCCGGCGCCGGTGAGGTTCTCGCCAATGGTCTCGACCGAGCCGTCGGCAGTATAGTCCTTGATGTCGTTGGTCATCGACGGCATCCAGTTGCCGAGGAAGACATCGAGGTCCTTGTTCTTGAGCGAAGCGTAGGTGACGGGCACCGACAGCTGGATGACCTGCGGCTCGTAGCCGAGCGCGGTGAGCAGAACCGAGGCAAGTCCCGTGGTTGCCTGGATATCGGTCCAGCCGACGTCGGAGAGGCGTACCGTCTTGCAGCTGGCCGGATCGGCAGCGAAGGCTGCGCTGGCAGTCAGAAACGTCGACACGCCGATGACCGCGGCGAGTGCTTTCATGCGCGACATATATATTTCTCCCATTTTATGACGGCAACGCGATACTGTTGTTGTTCGTCTTTGTCGCGAGCCAAACACCATTTTCCTTTGGATTCAAGTGACATGACGCAGCGACAGACGCCGCCGGCTTATCCATGAGCGACATGCGGCCAAGTTTTTGCGGTGGACGGAGGAACTTGTCCCCTCCCCGCAGCCGGCGGCTTCGGCTTAGAAGAACGCATGGCCAAGCTCTACTTCCACTACGCGACCATGAATGCCGGCAAGACGACCATGCTCCTGCAGGCGTCCTACAACTATCGCGAGCGCGGCATGAACACGATGCTGTTCGTCGCCGGCCACTACCGCAAGGGCGACAAAGGCTACATCTCCTCGCGCATCGGGCTTGAGGCGGGCGCCGAGATGTTCCGCGGCGGCGACGACCTGTTCGCCCGCATCGCCGAGCATCACAAGCACTCGACGGTGCATTGCGTGTTCGTCGACGAGGCGCAGTTCCTGGAAGAAGAGCAGGCCTGGCAGCTGGCGCGCGTTGCCGACAGGCTGGGCATCCCGGTCATGTGCTACGGCCTGCGCACCGATTTCCAGGGCAATCTGTTCTCGGGCTCGCGGGCGCTGCTGGCGATTGCCGACGACCTGCGCGAAGTGCGCACCATCTGCCGCTGCGGCCGCAAGGCGACGATGGTGGTAAGGCTCGGGCCCGACGGCAAGGTGGCCAAGCAAGGCGAGCAGGTGGCAATCGGGAAGGACGTCTATGTGTCGCTGTGCCGGCGTCATTGGGAAGAAGAGATGGGCCGCGCCCAGCCCGACGACTTCATCGGCTTTGCGTCCTGACGAAGTTCAGCTTTTCCTAAATCTTTTCCGCGAGGCGCGCGTGTCTTTCAATCGAAAGATGCGCCACATATATTCGCCCCCAATGCCCTTGTGACATGACCGGAGGACCTGATGGCCACGCTGCAGAATTTCGACGCCGAGATCGCCAAGACCAGACAGGTCGTGGAGGAGATGCGGGGCAAGATCGAGCAATCAGGCACGGTGCTCGACAAATTCGCCCAGACCGACGCCAAGATCGGCGCGCAGGACTTCGACATCGAGAATGCGCGCATCCAGGACGTGCTCAAGCAGCAGAAGGTGATGGAAGGCAACATCGCCGACCTCATCATCGGGCTCGAGGACGCCACCAACGTCTTCGGCACCGAATTCGAAAGCATGAAGAGCTTCACCGGCTGGGAAAGCCTCGTCGGCATCTTCTCGGATGCGCAAAAGCAACGCATGCGCACCGACCGCGTCCGCAACATGTCGCTGGCCGGCAACCTGCAGGAACTCCTGACCAAGTCCGACACCATCGTTGGCATCCTCAAGGCGCAGAAGCAGGTCCTCGACCAGCGCTACAAGACCTCGGAGGCGAGCCTGTCTCAGGTCATCGAACGCCGCAAGACGACCATGACCAATCTCGAGGCGACCCAGAAGCGCATCGAGGAGCTGAACCCGCTCTTGCTCGACATCGAGAACCGGATCGCCGCCTCGACCAGCCAGAAGGAACGCACCGAGCTCGAATCCGAGCGCTCGAAGCTCGCCACCGAATACAACGAGAAGCAGGCCAAGGAGCAGGAACTTCTGGCCGAAAGCCAGACGCTCGAGCGCTACACCTCGATGTTCCAGACCTTCGTCGATTCGCTCAACAACCAGATCGCCGCCCAGAACACGCTGATCAACAAGCTGACCATCGATACCGAGCAGCGCATCGTGCTCTACAAGGCGCTGGAGGACTCGCTGAAGACGGCAGCCCAGCAGGACGTGGCCCACAAGATCAACACGCTGGGCTCAAAGGTCGACAACACCGCCGAAGAGACGATGGCCGGCATCGGCGCCGCCGCCCAGAAGCACATCGGCGACCTGCTTGAGCTGCACGAGAAGAACATGGTGGCGACCGCCGATATCCAGCGCCGCAAGAAGCTGGCCGACGACGCGTTTGCCCGCCGCTTCGAGGACGTGCTGAAGAAGCACAACGCGGCTGATTACGTGCAGTCGTAAGCCGACCAGCATCCGCTATGTCGCGCCCTGTCGCGCCCCCCTCTGGCCTGCCGGCCATCTCCCCCTCTAGGGGGGAGATCAGGCACGTTGCCGGCGGCGCTTGTCCTGCATGTTTTCTTGTGTTGGGCATTGCAGCGTCAGTGGCTGGCTATGAGACCGATGAAAGCGTGATTTCCCCCATCGAGGGGGAGATGGCCGGCAGGGCAGAAGGGGGCAACATCGAGCGAATGCCCCGGAGACTTCATTCATGACCCCCACCGACGACCCGGCGGTCCGCTATTTCGAGGCCATCAAGGCGGCGCTGAGCGGGCTTGAAATCTTCATGCGCGACGACCGCTCGCCGCTCTACCGGCATGGCATCGTCGCCAAGGTCGCCGCCGAATACATCTCGCGGCTGGAGCGGTCCTTCGCCTGCTGGCGCAACCGGCTCGGCTTCATGGAGACGTTCAAGATCAGCCGCGCCGAGAGCGGCTTTCCGGTGTTCCAGAACGTGCTGGAACTGGAGAACGACCGCCGCACGGCGGCCCAGCGCCTCGCCAACATTCCCCCGCCGGGCGAGTTGCGCGAGGAGATGGCCGACTTCATCCTGCGCCACAAGGAGTTCCCCGAGGCGCTGCAACGCTCGATGGCCGAGCGGCTTTATCTCGAAGACGTCAAGGACGGCGTCACCTTCTCGCCCTTCATCCTGTCACAGACGGCCAAGGTGTCGGTCAATCCGCGGTCGATGCGGCCCTATTACCTCGTCCACTGGGGCAGCTTCGATGGCACGGCCAACCTGCCGCTGATCTACATGGCAACCGTCGAGGATTCGTCGGACGCGATGGTGAGCCAGCTCGTCGACAGAGAAAGCGGCAAGCTCAACGAGAAGATCGACATTCCCCTGCCCGTCGAGGGCCTGCTCAACCCCGACCTCGCCCATCGGTTCGACGACTTCACCGAAAAGAATTCGGCCTACACGCTGTCGCCGCTGACCATCGCCACCAATCTCGACAAGGATTTTGCCGAGCTCCACCCCAAGCAACTGCGCCGGCTGGTGCTCGGACCGTTCTATTCGGCCGGGATCACCGAGCACAATTCGGTCGTCGCCGAAGTGCTGTCCAAGGTGCGCAAGGCCGAAAACGCCTGGCTTCTGACCTGGACCATCCAGGAGGTTTACTCCAAGGCGGAGAAGCCGGGACGAAAGGGCCTGTGGTCGAGTGAACCCTCGAGCGAGGAATTCTTCATCAACACCGACGATCTCGAAGCTGCGCGCCAGGGCGTGTCGAGCTACGAAAAGCACGCGCTGATCCCGCACGAGGCTTATCAGGCGCTCTATGCCGCCGGCGAGACGCAGAAGATTTTCGAGGGCTACAAGGTGCACATCCTGTCGAAGGGACAGGTGATCTCGGATGTCTGAGGCGTCCTCAATACGAGACACGATCTCGCTTTGGTGGGCCAGTCAGGCACGTAGGAGAAAAGTTGCCTGGAAGTGGATTTCGATCGCCTTTGGCGTGCCCACGGCGATCTCGGTTCTCGCCAACTTCAACAGCAAGCTGGATTTCGGCCCGCTGCTCAGCCGCATCGTGCTGGGTTTCAACACGGTCTCGATGCACGCATGGGGTGCAGTGGGACAGTTGCTCGGGGTCTCGCTGGACAGCATCCACGGTGCCCTGTCGTTCTGCCTGATCTGCGCCGGCGCCGCGATCGCAGCCAATTACGGCACGAAGACCGAAAGACGGCTCGCCTTCGACCGCTACACCATATGCGAACTGGTGTCCCAATCCACGCTGGTTACGGTTCTGAATGCGCCAGCCAGGATGTTTGATGCCGTCGCGATCTTTGTCAGCCTACTGCTCGGAACCGGCTATTTCATCTACAGCGACCGGGTGATCATATCGATCAGGTTCTATCTGCTGATCCTGGTCGCAACCGCAGTCGGATTGTACGCGTTTTCCTACCTGACCCCGGTGGACGCCGGCCAGGTTTCTGTCATGACCTTCATCCTCTTTTCGATACTCACGCTGAAATTCGTGGGCGTCAGGAGAATGGTCTTCACCAGGATCATGGCATTTGTTCTCGGTATCTTTGCGCTTGACCGTTTCGGGACGGTCGTGATGCCTGCAATCAACGATTGGCTCGACCGGATAGGAGCTTGAAATGGACACCGGCCTGACCACGATTTCCGAAGCCGACATCGAAAAGCACCGCTCAACCGCGCAGAGCTTCATCACCCGCATCGTGGTGCTGGAAGATTCTTCCGGCCAGTCGGGAACGGCCCTTGCCGGCACCAACAGGCGCTTTGTCTCGACGGTTTCGACCGGCTCGATCCGCAAGACGCGCGAGGTCGAGCTGCAGAAGACCGTCACGGCGATCCGCCCCGACGACCAGCTGATGTCGATCCCCCAGCACACGCTTCTGTTCCGCGCCCGCCGCGGCATTGCGGTCGCACTTGCTGTCTCCGACGTGTTCTCACGCTCGACCGACCTCGAGGCGCTGCAGGCCAGGAATGCCCGCAGTCCGCTTGAGGGCGACGAAGCCGGCCATTTCAAGAAGCTGCTGTCGGCCTCGGCCTATGTCGCCGGTTTCACGCTTGCCTCCTACCTCGCCCAGCTGATCGACAGCGACGGCGAAGCGCCCAACGACGTGAGCGAACCCGACTTCCTGTTCGACACGCCGCAGGATGCGGTCAAGTCGATCGTCTCCGGCCTCGACCGGGCTCTTTCGGGCGCCAAGGACGACGCCGATCTCCTGACGCGCGGCCGCGCCTTTGCCCGCACGGCCATCGAGGGCCTGCTCCAGCGCAAGGGCCGCTTCGACGGGCTCGGCGCCTTCGAGAACGCCCATATCCGCATCGATGCCGACGACTTCACCCTCGACGGCTTCGACGTGGCGCCGGGCAAGAAGTCGAAGCCGCTGGTCATGACCTTCAAGAAGCCGCAGGAGGTCGTCGGCAACCACATCGCAAAGTTCCAGTCGGTCCGGCTGGCCAAGATGCTGATGGCCTATGATTTCGACAGGGAGATGAACCCGTTCGTCGAGCTCGGCGGCTTCCTGTTCACCTTCATCGGCGACGGCGCCCCGGGCACCGGCAAGACCACGCTGATCCAGATGATCGCGGGCCTGGTCAACAATTACTGCCAGGTCGCCGGCTATGCCTTTGCCTATGAGAATTTCGGCGTCGACCAGATCTCGTCCTACCAGGGCAAGTCGGGCCAGAACTGCCGCCAGTTCATCAACAACGTGCTCAACCCGCGCGCCATCGGCTTCGGCACCATCGACGACATCGACCAGGTGGCGGCCAAGCGCTCGGACGACCGTGCGTCAGCCGGCCAACAGGAAATAACCGGCGTGCTCATGGACGCCTTCGCAGGAGCCGGAACCGTGGTGCGCGGCAACTGCTCCTTCGGCATGTTCTCCAACTATCCCGAGAATGTCGACGACGCCCTGCGCCAGCGCGCCGGCGCCCGCTGGCTGGTCGACGGGCCGCAGACCCGCGACGACTACATCGACATTTTTGTCCTGCTCGCCGGCAAGAACCATAAGATCCCGCTCGGCGAACACGAGCTTTATGCCGCGCAGGAGATCCAGCGCGCCGTGAGCGAAGCCTATGAGGAGCACGAAAAGCCTCAGGAAGACGGGCTGATGAAGGTCTACGACCGCTTCATGAAGGACAATGGCGAGCCCAGGACACTGGCCGACATCGGCACCTATCTGCACATGATCAAGGAAGCCGAGCCACGCTTCACCGGCCGCGCCATCAAGAACGTCACCGACGCGATCAAGATGCGCGCCATGGACATCGAGCTGCCGGACGACTGGTTCGAGAAACCCGAGACGTTCATGCACAAGGGCTACGACGAGAAGAAGGCGATGATCGAGGAGCTGCGTGGGCCGTTCTCGATGGAGATGGTGATGCAGGAGATCAACCGCTACGCCGACTCGGAGTTCCGCTACTCCGACAAGTCGGACGATGCCGCGGTGTCGAAGCTGCTCCGCGATGCGCGGCTGAGGGAACGCGCGGCGAAGGAGATGGAGGAACTGAAGTCGAAGGGGCTGTGGAATGCTTGAGTTCCTTCTCCCCGTTCACGGGGAGAAGGTGCCCGAAGGGCGGATGAGGGGCAGCGCTGTGCGTGGTGGAAATGAACTCAAGACCTCACGGGCAAGGCAACTTCGGCAAGTGGACAATGATGCCGAGGAGAGGCTCTGGTCCGAACTTCGGTCAAGACGCTTGAACGGTCACAAATTCATTCGCCAGATGCCGATTGGACCCTATTTCGCAGACTTCGCCTGCCGCGAGGCCAATCTTGTGGTCGAGGTGGATGGCAGCCAACACGCTCAAGACCCACGGGATGCGCATCGCAACGAGACTATGAATCGAAACGGATGGTCAGTGATAAGATTTTGGCACATCGATGTGCTGCAGCAGCGCAAGCGGGTGCTGGACACCATTGTTGCTGCGCTTGACGGTCGGCTCGACAGCAAGACAATCGCCTTGGACCTGAAGTTTCTTCCTGCGCATTCGAACGAGGATCACCCGTGAAACTTGGTGCCGCCCCTCATCCGCCCTTCGGGCACCTTCTCCCCGTAAACGGGGAGAAGGAATAATGGACCTCCTGCGCGACAATGAGCTGATCTACGGTCGTCTCCTGCCGGTCGACGAACAGCATCTGATCGACCGCTACAACAAGGCGTTGACCGCCTTCGGCTTGCCGGCGACCAGGCTTAAGAGCTTCCAGATCGACCGCAGCGGCTTTTCGCCTGAAATCGCCGAGGAGCTGGGCGACTACCAGTATCTCGATCCCAACGAGGTCAATCGCCGCTTCATCATCCTGACGCCGTCGCAGGTCGACCTGCCTGTCGTGCACACGGCGTTTTCCAACACCTCGCAGCTTTTGTTCGAGTTCATGTCGAAAAACCAGCGCGCCATCGACGCGCTGACGATCAAGGACGTGATCTATGGCGAGATCGAGGATTCCGTCTCCAAGGTCGAGGACATCGAAGACCTTTTGTCGATCAACCAGGTCGAGTTCCGCGTGCTGTCTGCCGAGGACGTGCTGGGCAAGGCAGCCGAACTCGGCAAGCTGGTCGACCGGCTGAAGCAGGAGCCCGAGGCCTGGCGCGACGACGAGATGCTCAACCGCATGGTCGAGCTCGCCAAGGTCTGCGGCGACATCCGCGAAAACGCGCTGGTGCCCGACCAGGTGATCTTCCGCCACAACGCCTTCTGGACCAGCCACTTCGGCGGGCTCTACGTCTTCGTCGACCCTGACGTGACGACCGTCATCTCCGACCCGTCGGCTCCCGGCTTCCGGCGCTCGCGGCCGTGGCAGGTGAGCTATCTGTCGATCCGCGACGCCGACAAGGTGTTCAAGTTCCTCGCCTCGACTGGCAGGCTTGACCTGCCGCGCGCCTCCTGGATCGAGAGCTCGGGCTATCTCGAACATCGTGCCGAGATGGCGGTGCGGGCGCTGATCCGCGCCGCAGAGCCAAATCGCGATCTGAACAAGGTCGACAAGGTCTGGCTGCAGACCTGGATCCATGGGCATGCCGACGCGATCAACAGCGACGGCATCTTCCCGTTCCTCAACGGCGCCAAGCGCGAGATTGCCCAGCTCGGCCAGTTGAGGCTGGAAGAGGTGTTTCCGCAACACCGCTTCCTCGTGGTGCGCGCCAAGACCGACCACCCGGACGCGTGGCTGACCAACCGGCTGATCTCCGAATTCGTGCCCTCGGACTTCGTCTCGCGTTATGTCTTCAACAAGCAAGGCTTCTACAAGGACTATGAAGGTCTCAACGAAGTCTGGCGATCCAACGTTGTCGACACGCTGAAAAACTCATATCTGAAAGACAAAGCGGCATTCCGCGCGCAGCTCTACGGCTTGACCGACTGAGGGGACCTTCACAATGCTCGATCCGATCGTGAATTTCTTCACCCGGATATTCCAGTGGATCGGACGCGGCATCGGCTTCGTCATTGGCCTGATCCTGTGGCCGTTCATGTGGGTGGGCCGCTGGTACGGCCAGCGCGGGCTGATCCTCAAGGCCGTGCTTGGCCTCGCCATCGTCTGCTTCGTCGGCCTCTATGCCTATTTCTTCTATGTCACCCAGTTCTGGCGGGATTTCGATCCCGACTACCCGACCCGGGTCGCAGCATCCTCGACCACGGCCCAGGCCAAGAACGCACTGGCCGGCGACCCGATCGTTGCGGCAACGGCGCCTGCCACCGACACGCAGGCACCGGCCGCCGCCGCAACCGGCCAGACCGCCCCTGCCCCGCAGGTCTGCAAGCGCTCGGAGATCGCAGCGGTTGCTGCCGATCTCATCGACTTCAATGTCAACCGCAATGCGTGGATCTCGTCCATGCTGGTGTCGAAGCTCGGCTTCTTCGGCATGCCGTGGCGCAATACGCCCTTCTTCGACAACAAGGCCGCCTTCCAGCTCGGCATCAACCAGGTGCTGCGCCGCACGACGACCGAACTGGTCGACACGCTCGGCCGCGCCCGCGGCACTTCGCGCATCGACCAGAACCTGCAGGACGCGCGCACGGCAATGGCCTGGGACGAAGACGCCTGGTACATCGGCGTGCGCGGCCCGACGCGCCCGACGCCGAGCGTCTATCGCGACGGCATCGCCAAGCTGCGCGCCTTCAACGCCACTCTCGAGAAGTGCCAGGCGACCTTCGACGCCCGCGCCGACAACCTGCTGCAGTTCCTCGACCGCATCGCCGGTGACATGGGTTCGACCTCCGACATCCTGCGCAGCCAGATCGAGGCGTCTGATGCCGGCTGGTTCGATCCGCGCGCCGACGACCGCTTCTGGTTCGCCTACGGCCAGCTCTATGCCTATTACGGCATCCTGAGCGCGACCCGCGAAGACTTCTCGTCCGTCATCCGCGAGCGCAACCTCGCAACCCTGTGGGACACGATGCAGACGCAGATGCGCGACGCGCTCAACATGCAGCCATGGATCATCTCGAACGGCAACGAATCGAGCTTCCTGTTCCCCTCGCACCTCGCGACCATGGGCTTCAACCTTCTGCGCGCCCGCTCGCAGATCGTCGAAATCCGCAGCGTGCTCGACCGCTAAGGCGGTCGGGTTCATGCCCAGCCCTTGGGGAGTGCGCAGCGCCTGCCCGTTGCCGCTCCCGATGGGGCCGCACCAGCCGTGACGAAACCTGTCGCAATCCGTGCATTGGGCGGCTGTTTTGAGACGGCGGCGAGCGGCGCTGTCGCGCTTCTATGCACGCGAGAAGGTGAACCACCCTCATTTGCGACATGAACTCCGGAGGAGCGGCAATGGCCGAATTCAAGACCGATATCCAGATTGCGCGTGGCGCGAAGAAGAAGCCGATCCAGGAGATCGGTGCGAAGATCGGTATTCCGAACGAGCATTTGCTGCCTTATGGCCATGACAAGGCAAAGATCTCGGCCGAGTTCATCGCCGATGCGCGCAAGAACAAGGACGGCAAGCTGATCCTGGTCACCGCCATCAACCCGACGCCGGCCGGCGAAGGCAAGACCACGACCACGGTAGGCTTGGGCGACGGCTTGAACCGCATCGGCAAGAAGGCGATCGTCTGTATCCGCGAAGCCTCGCTCGGGCCGAACTTCGGCGTCAAGGGCGGTGCCGCCGGCGGCGGTTATGCCCAGGTCGTGCCGATGGAGGACATGAACCTCCACTTCACCGGCGACTTCCACGCCATCACCACCGCCCACAATCTTTTGTCGGCGCTGATCGACAACCACATCTACTGGGGCAACGAGCTTAACATCGACACCCGCCGCGTCGTCTGGCGCCGCGTCATGGACATGAACGACCGCGCCCTGCGCGAGATCAACTGCTCGCTCGGCGGCGTCGCCAACGGTTTTCCGCGTGAAGCCGGCTTCGACATCACGGTTGCTTCCGAAGTCATGGCGATCCTGTGCCTCGCCACCGACCTCAAGGATCTCGAAAAGCGCCTCGGCGACATCATCGTCGCCTATCGCCGCGACAAGAGTGCCGTCTATGCCCGCGACCTCAAGGCCGACGGCGCCATGGCCGTGCTTCTGAAGGACGCCGTGCAGCCGAACCTGGTGCAGACGCTGGAAAACAACCCGGCCTTCGTCCATGGCGGCCCCTTCGCCAACATCGCCCATGGCTGCAACTCGGTGGTCGCCACCACCACCGCGCTGAAGCTTGCCGACTATGTCGTCACCGAAGCCGGCTTCGGCGCTGATCTCGGCGCCGAGAAGTTCTTCGACATCAAGTGCCGCAAGGCGGGCCTGAAGCCGGCAGCCGCCGTCATCGTCGCCACCGTGCGCGCCATGAAGATGAATGGCGGCGTCAAGAAGGAAGACCTTGGCAAGGAAGACGTCGAGGCGGTCAAGCGCGGCTGCGCCAATCTCGGCCGCCACATCGAAAACGTCCGCCAGTTCGGCGTGCCGGCGGTGGTCGCCATCAACCACTTCTATTCCGACACCGACGCCGAGATTGCGGCGATGAAGGACTATGTCGCCAAGATGGGCGAAGAGGCGATCCTGTGCCAGCATTGGGCCAAGGGCTCGGCCGGCATCGAGGATCTCGCCAAGAAAGTGGTCAGCCTGGCCGAAAGCGGCGTCTCGCAGTTCGCCCCGCTCTACCCCGACGACATGAAGCTGTTCGACAAGATCGACACCATCGTCAAGCGCATCTATCGCGGCTCGCAGGCGATCGCCGACAAGAGCGTGCGCGACCAGCTGCATGCGTGGGAACAGGCGGGCTACGGCAATCTGCCGGTGTGCATGGCCAAGACGCAGTACTCGTTCTCGACCGACCCCAACCTGCGCGGTGCCCCCGTCGACCATGTGGTGCCGGTGCGTGAGGTCAGGCTGTCGGCCGGCGCCGGCTTCGTCGTCGCCATCTGCGGCGAGATCATGACCATGCCGGGCCTGCCCAAGGCGCCGTCATCGGAAAAGATCTTCCTCAACGAACAGGGACAGATCGAAGGCCTGTTCTGAGGCGAAACCAACATTCCAAGACGAAGGGGCGAGGCCGCAAGGCCCCGCCCCTTTTCATTTCAGAAGGCCAAGGTTGGTGTCTACGGCCCACCCATCTGCAAACCGCACCCGCCACGGGTGCCCGTGGCGGACGCATTTCAGGAACAACCTGGCATCAGCCGGGAGGCTGCCTTCAAAAGATCGTATCGACCGGCAACCCCAGCGCCATCGCTCCAGTGTAGCGGGCCTGCGGGCCGGCCTGCAGCGGGTGGAAACGCGCGGCCTGCATGTCGCGGAAGCGGCGCTCGAGGCCCTTGTCGCGGTAGAAGGAGGCGCCACCGGCGAGTTCCATGGCGAGCTCGACCACCTCGAGGCCATGGCGGGCGACCAGCGAGCGGCCGATCATCACCTCGTTGACGCTTTCCGCCGATGGCGTGTTGCGCTCGGCCGTCTCGATCATCGAGCGATGCGCCATCTGGGCCGCGCGCAAGGCGGTGTCCATGCGTCCGGCAAGGGTGAGCGTGGTCTCGCCTGCCTGCTTCTTCCTGGTGATCTCGACAGCGATGTCACGGGCGCTTTCGGCGACCCCGAGATAGACCGCATAGATCAGCGGAAAGGCGATGGTGGCGATGATCTGGAACACCGGATGCCAGTGGCCCGGCGCGCGTGAGAAGGCAACGGAAGCATCCGGCACGAACAGCCCGTCGATGACGACGTCGTTGGAGCCGGTGCCGCGCATGCCCAATGTATGCCAGTTGTCCATGACGCTGACCTCCGGCGCCCGCATCGGCACGCCGAAATGGATGACCTTTTCGGTGCCGTCCTCGGCGCAGGCGATCGCCCCGGTCATCAGGATGTCGCCGGCAGCCGCACCCGAAGTGAAGACCTTGCGCGCGGTGATGCGATAGCCGCCCTCGACCTTCTCGGCCTTGCCCGAGCCGCCGATCCAGTCGGACCCGCCGCTGGAGAGCAGGATGATCCTCTCTGTTGCGACGCGCTTGAGCAAGGGTTCGACGGCGGCGACATTCTGGTAGCGCCAGCGCCAGGCGGGGATCGCCACCTGGTGGGTGTGCATGGCAAAGGCCAGCGCGGTCGAACCGCAGGACTGCGCCATGATGCGCAGCATTTCCGAGAGTTCGCGCAGGCCGGCCCCGCCGCCGCCCAGTTCGAGCGGCACGCCCGCCTGAACCAGGCCGGCTTGCTTGAGAAGCGCATAGTTGTCGGCGACGAAACGGTCGCCCTCGTCGAACTTGGGAGCACGTTCGCCAAGGACGGAAGCGAGGTCGTGGGCCACGCCCACGACGTCGGTCGGCACTGCATGTCCGCCGGCGGTTGCCAGCGCGGATTCTGCTACATTCCTCATCATGCTGTCTCCAGTTGAAACGGCAGGCGGGCGGAGAATTGCGCCTGAGACGAGCGCGGTCCAGTTCAGGAACTGAATCGCCGTCTGGCCGGTCAGACTTATGGGCTAGATGCGGGAAAGCAGCTTTTGCGCTATAAGACGCACGTTGCCTGCGCATGGTGCGAGATGAGCGATCGCGGCGGTTACGGCCAGTTTTGCCCGGTTTCGATGGCGTCGGAGGTGCTGTGCACCCGCTGGACGGCTTTGGTCGTGCGCGAAATGCTGATGGGATCGAGCCGTTTCAACGATCTGCGCCGCGGCGTGCCGCGCATGTCGCCGGCACTGCTGTCCAAGCGGCTGAAGGAACTGGAGCGTGCCGGCGTGATCCACACCGAGCGCGGCGGCTCAGGCAGTGTCGAATACCGGCTGACCGAAGCCGGCGAAGACCTGCGGCCGATCATCCTCGGCCTCGGCGAATGGGGGCACCGCTGGGTCGAAAGCCAGCTAACCCTCAGGAATCTCGACCCTTCGCTCTTGATGTGGGACATGCGGCGCAACCTCAATCCCGAGCCTTTGCCGCCGCAGCGCTGCACGATTCACTTTCTGTACCCCGAAGTGTCGAAATCCCAGCAGAACTGGTGGCTGGTGGTCGATGACGGCACGGTCGACCTGTGCAATTCCGACCCCGGCTTCGAGGTCGACCTGCAGGTCACCGGCTCGCTGCGCAGCATGACGGCGGTCTGGATGGGGCTGGCGCGGCTGAGCCAGGAGATCGATTCCGGCCATCTCGAACTCGACGGCGACGACCGCATCGCCCGCGCCATGCAGGCATGGCTGGGCCTGAGCAGCTTCGCGCCGGTGGCGAGGCGGGTCCCCTAGCTCGCCGCCCAGGCCTGGTATTCGTGCATCAGCGGCTCAAGCTCTTCCATTCCAGGAAACTCCGGGAAGCTCCTGACAGCGCCGGTTTCGGCAAACGACATCCTGGTCTTGGTGAAGGTTTCCATGAACGGCCTGAACCAGGCCGTGTCCTCAAGCATGGTCGGCCGCACATTGACGAACCAGTCGACGCCGACGACGCGGGTGAACATCCACGTCTTGCAATGGTCGCAGAACTGGTGGTGCAACTGCTCGCCATGCGCCCCGCCGACGACGGTTTCGCCCTTGGTGACGGCAAAGCCGTCGGCAGGCACCATCGCCGTCAGCGAATAGGCCGAGGACGACATCTTCTGGCAGCCGGGGCAATGGCAGGCCGCGGTGCAGATCGGCGCCTTCGACACCTCGATCTCGACTCGCCCGCAGCGGCACGCGCCCTTGAGCGGCAGTGGAATGGACGGCATGGCGAACTCCCCTGATGATGCAGCGCGATCATGCGATGCGGGGGCTTGGAAGCCTAGGCCTACAATCGTCTTTTCGGTGCGGCGTGCCATCGCAGGGGCCGTCGGCCCTCCCCAAAAAGGGGAGAGCCGGGTGCGCGTTCGCGTCAGGCGGCGATCAGCGCACGCGCCTTGAGCAGCTCGACGCAGGCATTGGCGGCTTCCTTGCCCTTGACCTTGAAGTGGTCGAAGAAGAAGCGGTGATGCTCGGCGCTGTCATGGTAGTTGTGCGGGGTCAGCACCGCCGAGAGAACCGGCACCCCGGTCTGCAGCTGTACGTTCATCATGCCGTCGAGCACGGCATGCGCCACGAAGTCGTGGCGGTAGATGCCGCCATTGACGACGAAGGCAGTGCCGAGGATCGCCTGATGGCGGCCGGTTCCGGCCAGCGTCTTGGCAAACAGCGGGATCTCGTAGGCGCCGGGCACGTCATAAATGTCGACGGCGATACGGCCGTCCGACAGCTTCTCGATCTCGGAGCTGAAGGCCTTGACGCATTCGTCGACGATGTCGGCATGCCAGCGCGCCCGGATCACGGCAACGCGGGTCGTATCGAAGTCTTTCGGGGATTGCTGATTCATGGGTCCATCCTTCCGTTTCGAACCAGAATCAGGACGCACGAGACGGAATCCCGGCGGCTCGCGCCTCCGCTTTCCCGTTCGTTCTCTTCCATCCGGACTGTGACCGTCGGCTCCGGAGTCGCACCGGATCTGCTGACCCTCCAGTTGCCTGGAGGCGCTCGCGGGCTTGGATTCGAAAACCCTTACCGCCGGTGGGGACTTTCACCCCGCCCTGAGAACATTAACGCCATCCGATATGGCGGCGACCCGGCCCACTGTCAACGTCAGGAATAATAGTTTCCGCTATCTGGCGAGCGGACGTGCCGGATTGCCGACGACTGTCGCGCCCGCCGCAACGCTCTTCGTCACCACCGAGCCGGCGCCGACGATGGCGTTGTCGCCGATCTCGATGCCGCCAAGCAGGATGGCGCTGCCGCCGACCCATACGTTGCGGCCGAGGGTGACCGGCCTGCCGATCTCAAGGCCGACCCGGCGCAGCACCGGGTCCTTGTGATGCTCGGGGCAGTAGATCTGCACGCCGGGGCCAAACATCGTGCCCTCGCCTATGCGCACCGGCGCCGTATCGAGGATGGTGCAGCCGGCATTGAGGAACACGCCCTCGCCCAGATGGATGTTGAAACCATAGGCACAATGGAACGGCGCCTCGATGCGGCAGCCGGCGCTGGCCGCGCCGAGCAGCTTGCGGAGAGCGGGCGCGATGTCGCCGCGCGCTGACGGCGGCAGCGAATTGTGCTCGAAGATGGCGTTGGCGGCGGCAAGGCGCAGCGCGTCGAGTTCGGCGTCGACGCAATTGTACCACGCGCCGGCGGCCATCTTGTCGCGTTCGCTCGTTGCCATGTCAGCGTTCCTTTCCCGTTCGTCCAGCCAAACCACAGAAAGGCTCATGCTGCAAAGGTTGAAGCCCTGCTGCTCTGGCGAAACCATGTGGCTGTGCTAGCCTCCGGCAAAGTGCACTTTTGGTACCGGCCATAACCACCAGGGGGACAACGTATGGCAATCTACCTTCTCGCACTGCTCATCGGGTTGGTTGCCGGCCTCAGGGCCATGACCGCCCCGGCGGCTGTCGCCTGGGGCGCCTGGCTCGGCTGGCTGCCGGTCGCCGGTACCTGGGCAAGCTTCATGGGCCACTGGATCACGGTTGCGATTTTCACGCTTCTGGCGCTGGTCGAACTGGTGACCGACCAGTTGCCCTCGACGCCCAGCCGCAAGGTGCCGCAGCAATTCGGCGCGCGTATCGTCATGGGCGCGCTTGCCGGCGCCGTCATCGGCACGGTGGGAGGGGCTGCGATCGGCGGACTGGCCGCCGGCATCATCGGCGCCATTTTGGGTACGCTCGGCGGCGCGGCTGTGCGGGCGAGCCTCGCAAAATCCTTCGGCAAGGACCTGCCGGCGGCGCTGATCGAGGATGCCGTGGCGATACTCGCCGCACTGCTGATCGTAAGCATGGCAGCATGAGCCCCGCCCAGAAATTCGACGCCATCATCATCGGCTGCGGCCAGGCCGGGCCGCCGCTGGCCGGACGTCTGGCGGCAGCGGGGCAGACGGTGGCGCTGATCGAGCGCAAGCTTGTCGGCGGCACCTGCGTCAACACGGGCTGCAAGCCGACCAAGACCATGGTGGCGAGCGCCTATGCCGCCCATCTCGCCCGATCAGGCGCCGACTATGGCGTTTCGACCGGCCCCGTCTCGGTCGACATGAAGGCGGTGAAGGCACGCAAGGACAAGGTGACGGTCGATTCCCGCGCCAGCCTGGAAGGCTGGATCGCCGGCATGAAGGGCTGCACGCTCTATCGCGGTCATGCCCGTTTCGAGGGACCGCATGAGGTGCGCGTCGGCGACCACCTGCTCCATGGCGAGCGCATCTTCATCAATGTCGGCGGCCGCGCCAACATCCCCGATATGCCTGGTATCGACGACGTCACCTACCTGACCAACACCTCGATGATGGAGGTCGACTTCCTGCCCCGCCATCTCGTCGTGGTCGGCGGCAGCTATATCGGGCTGGAATTCGCCCAGATGTTCCGCCGCTTCGGCGCGCAAGTGACCGTCGTCGAAAAAGGCCCGCGACTGGTCTCGCGCGAAGACGAGGATGTGTCGGACGCGGTGAAGGGCATACTCGAGAACGAGGGCATCGCACTCAGGCTCGACGCTGAATGCATCAGCTTCGCTCCTCACCCTGATGGCGTGACCGTCGGCGTCGACTGCACGTCGGGCGACCGCGCGGTGACGGGTTCGCATGTGCTTTTGGCCATCGGCCGCAAGCCCAACACCGACGACCTCGGTCTCGACAAGGCCGGCGTCGCCATGGACAAGCGCGGCTACATCGAGGTCGACGACCGGCTCAGGACCAATGTGTCGCACATCTGGGCGATGGGCGACTGCAACGGCAAGGGCGCCTTCACCCACACCTCCTACAATGACTTCGAGATCGTCGCAGCCAACCTTCTGGACAACGACCCGCGCAAGGTCAGCGACCGCATCGAAGCCTATGGGCTCTACATCGACCCGCCGCTCGGCCGCGCCGGCATGACCGAGGCGGCGGCGCGCAAGAGCGGCCGCAAGGTGCTTTCAGGCCAACGGCTGATGACACGCGTCGGCCGCGCCGTCGAAAAAGGCGAGACGCAAGGCTTCATGAAAATCCTAGTCGATGCCGACACAAGGCAAATTCTCGGCGCCTCGGTGCTGGGCACCGGCGGTGACGAGGCGATCCATGCGGTGCTCGACCTGATGTACGCCAAGGCGCCAATCGAGACGCTGCAGCGCGCGGTGCACATCCATCCAACGGTGTCGGAGCTTCTGCCGACGATTGCCATCGAGCTGAAGCCGCTGGACTAGAGCAATTCCAGGAAAAGTTCGCAGCGGTTTTCCCAGGAATTGCGCAAGCAACCTCTAGGCCAGGCCCGTCCCGACAACTCCGAGACGGGCCTTTCTCTTCGGTCTACTCGAAGGCAGCCCGCGCCTTGGCCTCCAGCCATTCGGCCATCTGGCGATAGGGCACCGGACCGTAGCTGATGCGGGCGACGCCGAGCTCGGCGAGCTTTGCCTTCGGCGGCACGTGGGCGAGCGCGATGATGTTGACGGGCAGCGGCACGGCCGCACACAGCCTGCCGATCAACCGCTCGACGCCGAGACCGGGAGCAAAGAAGCCATGCGCGCCGGCCTTGGCGTAGGCCTGGGCACGTTCGATCGCCGCATCGACATGCGCGTCGTTGTGATCGTCGTATTTTTCCTTGAGGAAGATGTCGGTGCGGGCGTTGATGAAGGCAGGGATGCCCGACGCCTTGACGGCCTCCGCCACGGCCGAAATCCGTTCGGCCTGAAGCCCAATGTCGTGCAGGCCGCTGCCACCGACGACCTGGTCCTCGAAGTTGAAGCCGATGACCCCTTCAGCCAGCGCCCGCGTCACGGTCGCGGCGGCCGCCTCGGGCTCGACGCCATAACCGCCCTCAAGGTCCATGGTGACAGGCAGGTCCGTGGCCGCGACGATGCGGCGGATGTTGTAGAGCGCGAGGTCGAGCGGGATCTTTTCGCCATCGGCAAAACCAAAGGCGGCCGCCACCGGCCAGCTGCCCGTGGCAATCGCCTTGGCGCCGGCCTTGGCGACGATGTTGGCGCTGCCCGGATCCCAGATGTTGTAGAGAACCACCGGGTCGCCCTTCACGTGCAGGGCATGGAAGGCCTTGGCCTTGTCGATCTGGCTGGTCATGGAATTCGCCTCTTTGGGTGACTGAGGGCCGAAACCTATCAGCGCGAGGCATTCTTGCCATAGCACAGAATACGGTAAGTGAGTTGCCAGAAACGGGGGTAATCGCTGCTGCCTGGGCCAGGACCATCGCGTCAGCTGTCAGGTCATGGCATGGCCTCGACCGCTGCAACCCAAGTCCAGGTCGAGGGGCAGCGCCTTTCCATCAACACCGGATGACGGGCGTCAGCCCTCGTCGGGTTCCGCCGCGAGCAGCCGCGCCTCGAGCCGTTCCAGCAGCGTAACGGCGATTTCCAGTTCGTGCTCGTCTTCGCCGGCAAGGAGATCATTGCGCAGGCGCTCGAAGATCCGCTCGATCTTGATGACGCGGGCGCGCCCGGCATCGGTGAGCGACAGGATCTTGGCGCGACGGTCGCCGGGATCGCCGACACGCACGATCAGCCCATCGGCGGCAAGGATATCGACGATGCGCACCAGCGACGGCCCCTCGAAACCGAGATGATCGGCAATCACGCCCTGGCGGATGTTGTCGCCCAGCCGCGACAGCGTCACCAGCGGCATGGCGGTGGCGTGCGACAGCCCGCAATCGTCGAGCGCGTGGTCAGCCGCGCGCCGCCACAGCCGGGCGACCGATGTGACATTCTTGGCGAAATTGGCGCGTGCGGCGGAGGCATTGGACATTCGAGAAAGATAGCATATTATCTATTAGGATGCGATTAGATTCTTGAAGATAGAAAAAGCGCGACGGCCGGGCGAGGAGACGTACGCGCAAGACCTGCAAGAGCAATCGCAGCCGACGTCACCCATCCGGGCGGCGTCGAACCGTCCGATAATCTTCGCAGGTAACCAAAATGGCAGAACAACAGAAAAGCGGGAGCGGCGGCAGCTGGCTTCTGGTTCTATTCGGCCTGCTCATGGTCATCATCGGGGCACCGCTCGTTTATGGCGGTGTCCAGCTGATCGGCCTGGGTGGATCGTGGTATTACGCGCTCGCCGGCCTCGGCGTCATCGCTTCAGGCATCCTCTACATCATGCGCCGCAAGGCAGGCCTCTGGCTCTACGGCTTCGTCTTCCTGGCGACCGTCGCCTGGGCGCTGTGGGAATCCGGTCTCGAATTCTGGCCGCTGATCCCGCGCCTGGTGGCACCCGCCGTCATCGCCATCCCGGCGCTGTTGCTCGCCCCCCTCTTCCCGACTGGCGTCGGCACCCCCCGCCCCGGTAAGGCTGGTCCTTTCGCGCTCGCAGCCCTTTTGGTCGCGGCACTTGCGGCAACTGCCTTCTATGGCTTTACCCCGCATGGCGTGACCCGCAATGCACTGGCTTCAGCCGAGCCCAAGCCGACCGTGCCCCCGGCCGCCGCAAGCGCCACCGACTGGCGCCACTACGGCCGCACCCCGGCGGGCACGCGCTATGCGCCGATCGACCAGATCAACCGCGACAACGTCGACAAGCTCGAGGTCGCCTGGACCTTCCGCTCGGGCGACACCCCTCAGGGCAGCGCGCAGGACCAGAGCACGCCGCTGTTCGTCGACGACACGCTCTACACCTGTTCGCCCAACAACATCGTCCATGCGCTGAACCCGGATACGGGCGACGTGAAGTGGAAGTTCGATCCCAAGGCGAAGTCGCCGCTGTGGCAGCGCTGCCGCGGCGTGAGCTACTACGAGCCGGGTCCGGCAACGGCTGAAGCCGGAAACTCCGCGCCGGCCAATGCAGCTGCCCCCGCCGATCCGCTGGCGCCGGCAAGCCCGGTCGCGCAGACAACGCCGGTCGCCCAGGCCAAGGCCTGTGCCGCCCGCATCGTCATGACCACCATCGACGCCCGCCTGATCCAGCTCGACGCCAAGACCGGCGAGCTGTGCCAGGATTTCGGCACCGGCGGCATCGTCGATCTCAAGCAGGGCATGGGCGAGATCAAGGACGGCTTCTACTTCCAGACCTCAGCGCCCACCGTCATGCGCGACCTGATCATGGTCGGCGGCTGGGTGTGGGACAATGTCGAGACAGGCGAACCCTCGGGCGCAGTGCGCGCCTTCTCGGCCCGCACCGGCGAGCTGGTCTGGGCCTGGGATCTCGGCAACCCCGCAATCACCAAGCTGCCGCCGGAAGGCGAAAGCTACACGCGCGGCACGCCCAACGTCTGGTCGACGCCGGCCTATGACGAAGCCCTTGGTCTCGTCTACCTGCCGACCGGCAACGCGACGCCCGACTTCTTTGGCGCGCATCGCTCCAAGGCAGCCGAGGACTACACCGCCTCGGTCGTGGCGCTGGATATCGCCACGGGCCGCGAGCGCTGGAAGTTCCAGACCGTGCATCACGACATCTGGGACTACGACGTTCCTGCCCAGCCGGCACTCTACGACGTGCCCGATGGCAAGGGCGGCACCGTTCCGGCGCTGATCCAGATCACCAAGCGCGGGCAGATCTTCATGCTCGACCGCCGCGACGGCAAGCCGATCGCCGAAGTCGAGGAGCGCCCTGTCCCGCAGACCGGCGGCGTGCCGGAGGACTTCCTGTCGCCGACGCAGCCTTATTCGGTAGGCATGCCCGAGATCGGCACCGCGCCCTTCACCGAGGCGAGGATGTGGGGTGCGACGCCCTACGACCAGCTCTACTGCCGCATCGAGTTCAAGAAGATGCGTTACGAGGGTGAGTTCACGCCTCCCGGCCTGACACGCTCGATCATCTTCCCCGGCTATTACGGCGGCATGAACTGGGGCAGTGCGGCGATCGACGAGGCGCGTGGCCTGTTGATCGTCAACGACATCCGCATGCCGCAGTTCGCCCAGCTGATGCCGCGCGAGGAGACCGACAACTATGGCGGCTCGGCAGCCCATGACGGCCTGTCGCAGCAGAAGGGCACGCCCTATGGCGCCATGAAGAACGGCTTCATGTCGCCGCTCGGCGTTCCCTGCCACCAGCCGCCTTACGGCACCTTCACCGGCATCGACCTGAAAACCCGCCAGATCGCCTGGCAGGTTCCGGCCGGCACGCTTGAAGATACCGGTCCGCTCGGCTTGAAGATGGGCCTGCAGATCCCGATCGGCATGCCGACGCTTGGCGGCCCCATCGCCACTTCGGGCGGCGTCGTCTTCTACGCCGGCACGCAGGACTACTATCTGCGCGCGCTCGACGTGGAGACCGGCAAGGAACTGTGGAAGGGCCGCATGCCTGTTGGCGCGCAGTCGACCCCGATGACCTTCGTCTCGCACGAGAGCGGAGCGCAATATGTGGTGATTTCCGCTGGCGGAGCGCGCCAGTCGCCCGACCGCGGCGACTACATCGTCGCCTACCGGCTGCCCAAGCAGAACTGATTGCTCAGGGCATAGATATTGAAAGGGGCGCCTCAGGGCGCCCCTTTTTCATTTCTGGCTGGCGAAGGCCGTGCCGCCCCGGCGCACCGGCAACCGCCAGCCGAGCCGCACGCCGAGCGTGGCGACCGCGATCAGGACCATGCCCAGTCCCTGGGCGATGCCGATGGGATGGTCGTAGATCGCCCAGTCGATGATGATGGCGACGACCGGATAGACGAAGGTGAGCACGCCGATGACTGGCGTCGAAAGCCTGGGATAGGACGAAAACATCATCACATAGGCGATGCCGGTATGAAGCACGCCGATGCCGACAAGCCAGCCCCATGAGGCGGGCGCGATGTCACCGGCAAAATTGGCGAAGGGCGCGAGCATGACCACGCCGACCACCGTCTGGCACAGCACCGTGATCTCGGGCCGCTGCTCGCCCAGGCCCTTGGCCAGGATCGTGACGACCGCGTAGAGGAAGGCGCCGCCGAGCGCCATGGCGATGCCGATCATCCAGGTCGTCGTGACCGGATTGTCCGAGACGACGAGGCCGCTGGCCAGCACGACACCGAAGAAGGCAGCCGCCATCCAGGCGATCTGGTCGGCGGTGATGCGCTCCTTGAGGAACAACACGCCGATCAGCACCACGAAGAACGGCTGGATGTGGTAGACGATGGTCATCACCGCAATCGAGGTCTTGGCGAAGCCGGCGAAGAAGGCCGTCCAGCTGAACACCATGCAGACGCCGCACAGCGCGGCGCGCGCCAGGCGACTCCAGGACAGCGAATTGTCAGGCAGATAGCCGCGCAAAAAACACCAGGCGCCGAGAAACAGCGAGCCGAACAGGCAGCGCCAGAAGACCGTCGTGACCGGGTCGACGCCCGCCTCGGTGACGAAGGCGCCGACAGTGCCTGAAATCGCCATGGCGACAGTGAGGTTGAGGGCGGGAAAGCGGGAGATGTTGGTCATGCTGATCTTCCTTGGCGACACCCAAACAAGCCCTGATTGACGATTTCATTCAAACGAATAGATTTGGCGAACCCTATTCGAAATGCTGATACCGCCATGGCAATGCCGCTCGACCTCGACCTGCTCAGGACCTTCGTCGCCGTTGCCGACAGCGGCAGCTTTTCCAATGCCGCCGCGCGCGTCGGCCGCAGCCAGTCAGCGGTCAGCATGCAGATGCAGCGGCTGGAGCAGAGCGTCGGCAAGCAACTGCTCGTCCGCGGGCCGCGCGCGGTGACCACCAATGCGATCGGCGAGGAGATGCTGGCCTATGCCCGCCGCCTGCTGAAACTGTCGGACGAAGCCTGGGCCAGCGTCACCCGGCCCGAGGAAGCCGGCAGCGTGCGGCTCGGCGTGCCTGATGATTATGCCGCCTTCCTGCTGCCGCCGGTGCTGTCCCGCTTTGCCGCAGCCCACCCGCTGGTCAATGTCGAACTTGTCTGCGAGCAGTCGACCTCGCTGATCAAGACCTTCGCCGACGGCAAGCTCGACCTTGCCATCATCACCCGCAGCCCCGAACAGGCCATCGAGGTGCTGCAGCGCGAGCGCCTGGTCTGGGTCGCCTCGCCCAACCATGTCGCCTGGGAGATTGATCCCCTGCCCGTCGCCCTGTTCGAGCCGGGCAGCTTGGCGCGACGCATCGTGCTGCAGGTGCTGGGTGCCGCCGACCGCTCGTTCCGCAGCACCTATTCCAGCGCCAGCCTGCTTGGGCTGATCGCCGTCGTGCAGGCGGGACTGGCAGTCGCCGGCCTCGCCCAGCGCAGCGTGCCGCCCAGCCTGCGCATCATCGGCGAAGCCGAAGGCCTGCCGCCCCTGCCGGAGATGGAGATCGGCATCCTGCGCAACCCGCAGGCCGGCAATTCGGCCGTCGAGCGGCTCTACGAATTCCTTCGCCGCGACCTGACGCAACAGTCCTGACCTAAGCCGGATTGCTGCCGCCGAATGGCTGCCATGCACGGCACGCATTGCTGCAATGCACCAACATCGCTTGCACCGTGGCCGGCATGAGGAAAAAGTAGACCTAAATCGTTTCAGCTCCCCCGAGTCCGTCCATGCCCTTGCCGATCCTCGCTCTGGCCGTTGCATCCTTTTGCATCGGCACCACCGAATTCGTGATCATGGGGCTGTTGCCCGAGGTCGCAGCCGACCTCGGCGTATCGATCCCGGCCGCCGGCCTTCTGGTCACCGGCTACGCGCTCGGCGTCGTCATCGGCGCCCCGATCATCGCCATCGGCACGGCGAAACTGCCGCGCAAGCCGGTGCTGATCGGCCTTGCCATGCTGTTCGTGCTCGGCAACCTGCTCTGCGCCGTAGCTCCCACCTACTGGACGCTGATGGCGGCGCGCGTCATCACCGCGCTTGGCCACGGTGCCTTCTTCGGCATCGGCTCGGTCGTGGCGGCAAGCCTTGTGCCTGCCAACAAGCGCGCCAGCGCCATCGCCCTGATGTTCGCCGGCCTGACGCTCGCCAACATTTTGGGCGTGCCCGGCGGCACCGCGCTCGGCGAGGCCTTCGGCTGGCGCATGACCTTCTACGCCGTCGTCGTCATCGGCCTGATCTCGGTCGCGGCCATCGCCTTCCTGGTGCCGGCCGGTGTCGCCCCTCCCGGCAAGGGCGGCGTGGCGGGCGAGGTCAAGGTGCTGGGCAAGCTGCAGGTCTGGCTCGCCATGATCATCTCGGCCTTGGCATCGGGCAGCCTGTTTGCCGTCTTCACCTACATCAAGCCGATCCTGACCGACGTCACCGGTCTGTCAGTTGAATCAGTCACCTGGATCCTGCTTTTGTTCGGCGGCGGCATGACTATCGGCAACATCATCGGCGGCAAGCTGGCCGACTGGAAGCTGATGCCGACGGCCATCGGCGCACTGGTGGTGATGGCGGCGATCCACGTCGCCTTTGCCGAACTCAGCACTTCGGCGCCGGCGGCGATCCTGCTCGTCTTCATGTGGGGCGTCATCACCTTCGTCATCGTGCCGCCGATGCAGATGCGCGTCGTCGAAACCGCATCCGAAGCGCCGAACCTCGCCGCCACCCTCAACCAGGGCGCCTTCAATGCCGGCAATGCCGCCGGCGCCTGGGTCGGCGGTGCGGCAATTTCGATGGGCGTAAGCTATGCCGACCTGCCGCTCGTCGGCGCCGCCATCGCGCTCTCCGCCTTCGGCGTCGCCGTATTTTCCTTCGCCATCGAGCGCCGTGACGCAATTCAGCAGGCGGCATGACGCTTTAGCGATTGTCAGCATCCCGTCGCTGCTGTAGCGACGACAATGATGGTTCCTGCCGTCTCCGGGCGGCAGGTTAAATGGGAACACGGTGAGACGTCCTCGACGCGAAACCGTGGCTGCCCCCGCAACTGTGAGCGGATAGCAATTCGGAAAACTGCCACTGGTCGTCAGGCCGGGAAGGCTCCGAGGCGCGATCACCCGCAAGCCAGGAGACCTGCCATCATCCGATTAACTCAACCGGCCGGGGTGTGCCGCGGAGATGATGATGGTTGCGACTGCCCTTTTCGGTACCGGCGCGCTGACCGGATCGTTCTGCCTGCTCCGCCTGATCGCGGAGACAGGGCATGCTCGATCGCGTCCACGCCGCTAGCCGCCTTGTCGGCTCGACCCCGGCACTTCTCGAACTCGACGGCGTAAGCTGGGGGCCGCGCGCTTCCAGGCCCATCCTCGAACCGGTGACGCTGTCGGTCGCGCCTGGCGAGTTGCTGGCCATCGTCGGCCCCAATGGCGCCGGCAAGTCGAGCCTGCTGCGCTGCCTCTACCGCTACCACAGGCCGGTTACGGGCACTGTCCGGCTCGACGGCGCCGACATCTGGAAAATGAGGCCGCGCGATTGCGCCCGCCGCATCGCAACCGTGCTGCAGGAAAGCGCCTCCGACTTCGGCCTGACGGTCGCCGAGATCGTCGAGCTGGGCCTGACACCGCATGCGGCCGGCTTCGGCACCAGCGGTGACGACTACGAAAAAGTCGAGGCCGCTCTTGCCCTGCTCAGCCTGACCGCCCTTGCTGCGCGCGATTTCAACTCGCTGTCCGGCGGCGAAAAGCAGCGCGTCATGATTGCCCGTGCGCTGGTGCAGCGGCCCGATCTTCTGATCCTCGACGAGCCGACCAACCATTTGGACATCCGCCACCAGCTCGAGGTGCTGGAACTGCTCGGCAATCTCGGCTGCACCGTCATCGTCTCGCTGCACGATCTGGCGCTCGCATCCGCCCATGCCGACCGCGTGCTGGTGATGGATGGCGGCCGCGCGATCGCCTGCGGCAAACCTGCCGAGATCCTGACGCCCGAGCGCATCCGCCGGAGCTTTGCCGTCGGCGCCACCCTCGACGACCATCCCGTCACCGGCCGCCCGCGCTTTTCCTTCCATCTCGAACGCTGACAAACCAAAGGAGCCCCAATGCGCCTGCCCCTCATCGCCGCCGCCCTGCTCGCCACCTGCGCCTCCTCAATGGCCAGCGGCTTCCCCGTCACCGTCAAGAGCTGCAACCGCGACGTGACCTTCGAAGCCGCGCCCAAGCGCGCCGTCTCGCACGACGTCAACCTGACCGAAATGATGCTGGCGCTCGGCCTCGCCGACCGCATGGTCGGCTATTCCGGCATATCGGGCTGGAAGACGCTGGACGAAAACCTGCGCAAGGGTGTGGGCGAACTGCCCGAGCTCGCGCCGAAATACGTCACCAAGGAAGTGCTGCTCGGCGTCGACACCGATCTGTTCTTCGCCGGCTGGAACTACGGCATGAAGGTCGGCGGCGACGTGACCCCCGAGACGCTCGCGCCCTTCAACATCGCGGTCTACGAGCTGACCGAGAGCTGCATCCACATCATGAAGAAGGACAAGTCATCGCTTCAGGACATGTATGCCGACCTGCTCAATCTCGGCGCGATCTTCGGCGTGCGCGAGAAGGCCGATGCGCTGGTATCCGGCTACGAGAAGGAGCTCGCCGACTTCCAGGCGACGCTGCCCAAGCTCGACAAGCCGGTGAACGTGTTCCTCTACGATTCCGGCGAGCAGAAGCCCTTTACCGCCGGTCGTTACGCCATGCCGACGGCAATCATCGAGGCTGCCGGCGGCAGGAACATCGCCGACGACGTCGAGTCGAGCTGGGCCGAGATCGGCTGGGAGCCTGTCATCGAGCGCAACCCCGACATGGTGGTGATCGTCAACTATGGCGAAGTGACCGCAGAGCAGAAGATCGAGTTCATGCGCACCAACCCGGCCTTCAAGGACATCGCAGCGGTGAAGAACAACCGCTTCTTCGTGCTCGAATACAACGAGGCGACGCCGGGGCCGCGCAACATCGCAGCGATCAAGCGCCTCGCAGCCGCTGTGCGGGCCGGCTGACCGTGTCGCACCGCCACCTCGTCGCAGGGCCGCGACATGTCCTGATCCATGCCATGCCGGCCCTGATCCCGGGGCTGGTGGTCGCGCTCGTCATCGCCATGGTCATCGCCGTCGGCGTCGGCCCGGTGGCGATCCCGCTCGAGACCGTGTGGGGCGTGATCGCCAACAAGCTGATACCTGGCAGCGTCGAGGTGGTCTGGTCGAGCGGTCGCGAAAACATCGTCTGGGACGTGCGCGCGCCGCGCGTCATCCTGGGAGCTGTCGTCGGCGCATCGCTGGCGTTGGTGGGCGCGGCACTGCAATCGGTGACGCGCAACCCGCTTGCCGACCCGCATCTGCTGGGCATTTCGTCGGGCGCGGCTTTCGGCGCCATCATGGCGCTGATCCATGTCGGCATGGTGTTCGGCACGGCAACCGTGCCGGTCTTCGCCTTTGCCGGCGCAATGGCAGCGACGGCGCTGGTGCTGGCGATCGCCAACCTGACGCGGGTGCAGTCTGCCGGGCAGCTGATCCTTGCCGGCGTGGCGGTGAGTTTCATCATCTCCGCCGCTGCCAACCTGTCGATCTTCATCGGCGACCCAAAGGCCGCCCATGTGGCGATCTTCTGGATGCTCGGCGGCCTCGGCCTGGCGCAATGGAGCCACCTGCCCTACCCGCTCATCGCCCTGGTGCTTGGCGGCGCCTGGCTGCTGATGCAGACCCGCAACCTCAACGCCATGACGCTCGGCGACGAGAGCGCGACTGCGCTCGGCATCCCGGCTCGTCGCTTCCGGCTCAAGGTCTTCGTCGTCTGCGCACTGCTGACCGGCTGTGCGGTCGCCTATTCGGGCGTCATCGCCTTCGTCGGCCTGATGATCCCGCACATCGTGCGCTTCTTCGTCGGCGGCGACTACCGCCGGGTTCTGCCGCTGTCGGCGCTGGTCGGAGCCATATTCCTGATCGCCGCCGACATGGCCGCCCGCACCGTGATGCCGCCGCAGGACATGCCGCTCGGCATCGTCACCGGACTGATCGGCGGCGTGGCTTTCGTGGTGCTGATGCGCCGCCGGACAACAAATTGACGGACAGTTGGTAATGCAATGCAACACGACGCAAATCCGGTTGCGCCGCCGATTTTTCGCCGCTATGCATTTGCCCATGAACACGACTTCGCTCCAGAACACTTGGTGGCGGGCCAGCTGACAGCGGCCTCTTGAAGCGCGTGCGCGTGAAAATTGTGGTGGCCGCAACGGGAATTCCGGGCGGCCATTTGCTTTTTTCGAACCAGGCTCCGGAACCTCCAGCGGCAAGAGATGGAGACGGGAATGACGGTGGAAATCCTCGAAAATGGCGCTGAGCGCTTTGTCACCGGAGGTGGCATTGCGATCACGAGAGAGCGCCACGAGACCGCCTATGCCGGGGCGATCGAGACCTATCTCGACGGACTCAACAGCCGGCGTGGCGCGGTCTTTTCCTCGAACTACGAATATCCTGGCCGCTACACCCGCTGGGACACCGCCATCATCGACCCGCCGCTGGTGATCTCGGCCCGCGGCCGCGCCATGAAGATCGAAGCGCTCAACGCGCGCGGCGAAGCCCTGTTGCCCGTCATCGGCAAGACGCTGGCTGCCCTGTCGGAAGTGACAATCGGCGAAACCAGCGCACGCCTGATCAAGCTCGAAGTCGAAACGCCCGGCCGCGTCTTCACCGAGGAAGAGCGCTCGCGCGTGCCTTCGGTGTTCACCGTGCTGCGCGCCATCACCGCCCTGTTCAAGACCGACGACGACAGCAATCTCGGCCTCTACGGCGCCTTCGGCTACGATCTCGCCTTCCAGTTCGACCCCGTCCAGCACAAGCTCGAACGCAAGGAAAGCCAGCGCGACCTGGTGCTGTTCCTGCCCGACGAAATCCTTGTCGTCGACCACTATTCGGCCAAGGCCTGGCACGACCGCTACGACTATGCCGGCGCAGACTTCTCGACCATTGGCGTCGCTCGCGACAGCGTCGTCGAACCGTTCAAGACCTCCGACCGCATTCCGCCGCGCGGCGACCATGAGCCGGGCGAATACGCCCAGCTGGTGCGCCGGGCGATGGACAGCTTCAAGCGCGGCGATCTGTTCGAGGTCGTGCCCGGCCAGATGTTCTACGAGCGCTGCGAGACCGCACCTTCGGAGATTTCGCGTCGGCTGAAGAACATCAATCCCTCGCCCTACTCGTTCTTCATCAACCTCGGCGAAGGCGAATACCTGATCGGCGCGTCGCCCGAAATGTTCGTGCGCGTCAACGGTCGCCGGGTCGAGACCTGCCCGATCTCGGGCACCATCAAGCGCGGCGACGACGCCATCTCCGACTCAGAGCAGATTCTCAAGCTGCTCAACTCGAAGAAGGACGAATCCGAGCTCACCATGTGCTCCGACGTCGACCGCAACGACAAGTCCCGCGTCTGCGAGCCGGGCTCGGTGCGTGTCATCGGCCGCCGCCAGATCGAGATGTATTCGCGCCTGATCCACACCGTCGACCACATCGAGGGCCGCCTGCGCGAGGGCATGGACGCCTTCGACGCGTTCCTCAGCCACGCCTGGGCGGTGACGGTGACGGGCGCGCCCAAGCTCTGGGCCATGCGCTTCATCGAGAACAATGAAAAGAGCCCACGTGCCTGGTATGGCGGTGCGATCGGCATGGTGCATTTCAACGGCGACCTGAACACGGGCCTGACCCTGCGCACCATCCGCATCAAGGACGGCATCGCCGAGGTGCGCGCCGGCGCCACCCTGCTCTACGATTCCGTTCCCGAAGAAGAAGAAGCCGAAACCGAACTGAAGGCCTCAGCCATGCTTTCCGCCATCCGCGACGCCAAGACCGGCAACTCCGCAGGCACCGAGCGCACCACCGCGCGCGTCGGCGAAGGGGTGAAGATCCTGCTCGTCGACCATGAGGACTCCTTCGTCCACACGCTCGCCAACTACTTCCGCCAGACCGGCGCTGACGTCTCGACCGTGCGTTCGCCGGTGCCGGAGGAAATCTTCGACCGCATCAAGCCAGATCTCGTGGTGCTGTCGCCCGGACCCGGCACGCCCAAGGATTTCGACACGGCGGCGACGATCAAGAAGGCGCGCGACCGCGATCTGCCGATCTTCGGTGTGTGCCTGGGCCTGCAGGCGCTGGCCGAAGCCTATGGCGGCGAGCTGCGCCAGCTGGCCGTGCCGATGCACGGCAAGCCGTCGCGCATCCGCGTCTCCAAACCCGGCATCGTCTTCTCCGGCCTGCCCAAGGAAGTGACCGTCGGCCGCTATCACTCGATCTTCGCCGACCCGGTGCGGCTGCCCTCGGACTTCGTCGTCACCGCCGAAACCGAGGACGGCGTCATCATGGCGTTTGAACACAAGAAAGAGCCGATCGCGGCGGTGCAATTCCATCCCGAATCGATCATGACGCTCGGCCATGACGCCGGCATGCGGATGATCGAGAACGTCGTCGCGCACATGCCGCGCAAGGCCAAGGAAAAAGCGGCCTAGCCCGAAATCAAGACCTTTCGCCTCGTGGCCACGCGCCGCGGGGCGAAGCCAGTTACCGAAGCGAGATCATGATCCAGACCGAAACCCAGAGTTCGTCAGCCACCGTTGGCAAGTCGACATCGGCCAAGCAGCGCATCGCCAAGCTTGCCTTCTGGTCGATCATCATCGGCTCGCTGGTGATGGGCCTGAAGTTCCTCGCCTGGCAGCTGACCGGCTCGGTGGCGCTCTATTCGGACGCGCTCGAATCCATCGTCAACGTCGTCGCCGCCATGGCCGCCTTCTGGGCGATCAAGGTCAGCCACAAGCCGGCCGACATGGATCACCAGCACGGCCACCACAAGGCCGAATATTTCTCGGCCGTGCTCGAAGGCGTGTTGATCGTCGTCGCCGCCCTGCTCATCCTGTTCGAGGTCTGGCGCAGCTGGGGCCACCCCATGGACACCCAGCAGTCCTGGCTCGGGCTCGGCATCAACGGCACCGCTGCCGTCATCAACGCGGTGTGGGCAAGCATGCTGATCCGTGTCGGCCGCGCCGAGCGTTCGCCGGCCATGGTCGCCGACGGCCATCACATCATGACCGACGTGGTGACATCGGCCGGCGTGCTGATCGGCCTGGTCGGCGCCATCGCCACCGGTTGGACGATCCTCGATCCGGTTCTCGCCGTCATCGTGGCGCTCAACATCCTGTGGCAGGGCTGGCACGTCATCAGCTCGTCCATGGACGGGCTGATGGACCGCGCCGTCGAACTGGACGAGCACATGCGCATCCGCGACATCATCTCGTCCAACTCGAAGGGCGCCATCGAGGTCCACGACCTCAAGACCCGCATTGCCGGCCGCGCCACCTTCATCGAGTTCCATCTCGTGGTCGACGCCGACATGAGCGTGGGCGACAGCCACGTCATCTGCGACCGCATCGAGGACGCGCTGAAGGAAGAGATCCCCTCGGTGCGCGTCATCATCCATGTCGAGCCCGAGGACGAGGCCAAGCTGCCCAAGGGCACGGTCGCGGTGCCGTTCGCGTAACTGTCAGCAATGACGGCCTCGCTTGTCCCATACGGCTGGACAAATCCGTCAAATGGAAGCTCCATCCCGTCGAACGGATAGGCATATGCGAGGTCCAGAAATGTTCGGCCTGATCGGAAAGATGCGGGCGCAGCCCGGCAAGCGCGACGAGCTGCTTGATATCCTGCTCGCCAGCACCGACGCCATGCCGGGTTGCCTGAGCTATGTGATTGCAAGGGATCCTTCGGATGCCGACGCGATCTGGGTCACGGAAGTCTGGGACAGCAAGGACAGCCACAAGGCGTCGCTGCAGCTGCCCGCGGTGCAAGCCGCGATCAAGCAGGCGATGCCGCTGATCGCAGGCTTCGACACCAGCATCGAGACGGAGCCGGTCGGCGGTTTCGGCCTCGCATCGGTCTGACCCGGGCAAACCAGCCGTTGAATCGGATTGGCAGGCGATTGAGCCAACCGCCTGCCGGACAAGAACAATTCGAGCGGCCATGCCTTCAAGGCTCGAGCATGGCCGGCCCGCAGCATCACTCCATGCTGATGTTGGCGTTCTTGACCACCGGCGCCCATTTGGCGAGCTCGGCCTTCACATGAGCGGCCAGTTCCTCCGGCGTCGAGCCGACGATCCTGGCGCTGAAGCCGTTCATCTTTTCGATGACAGCAGGGTCCTTCATCGCCTTGTTGGCCGAGGCGTTCAGCCGGTCGATCACCTCCTTGGGCGTGCCGGCCGGCGCAAACAGCGCATTCCACGTATAGGTCTCGTAATCAGGCACGCCTGATTCAGCGATGGTCGGAATGTCGGGAAAGGACGCCGCCCGCTCGGCAGTCGTCACGCCCAGCGCCCGCAGCGTGCCGCCCTTGATGTGGGCCGAGGACGACGGCAGGTTGTCGAACATGATCGGCACCTGGTTGCCGACGACATCGTTGAGCGCCGGCCCAGCCCCCTTATAGGGAATGTGCTGTATGTTGACGCCGGCCATGGCCTTGAACAGTTCGCCCGACAGGTGCAGGGGCGTGCCGTTGCCCGACGAGGCATAGGAGTATTTCTCCGGGTCGGCCTTGAGCAGCGCGATCAGTTCCTCGACGTTCTTGGCCGGAAGCGCGGGATTCACCACCAGCACGTTCGGCACCACGACCAGCAGCGACACGGGGGCGAAATCCTTCTCCGGATCGTAGGGCTTGGTCTTGAGGATCAGCGGGTTCAGCGCATGCGTCGCAACCGTGCCCATCAGGATGGTGTAGCCGTCGGGATCGGCGCGGGCGACACGGTCGGCGCCGATGTTGCCGCCGGCGCCGGCAACGTTCTCGACCACCACCTGCTGACCGAGATCGTCGGACATCTTCTGCGCGATGATGCGCCCGACAACGTCGGTCGACCCGCCGGCGGCGAACGGAATGACAAGGGTGACCGGACGGTCGGGGAACTGCTGGGCACCGGCGCCAGGGGCCATGGCGAGCAGCGGGGCAGCGGAAAGCCCGAGGGCCAGCGCCGCACGGCGAGTGAACTTCGAAGTCATCAGTGCGCATCTCCCATCTTTGCGGCAGCACCTCCTTGCCACCGCCTGGACTGCCGAACGTATGAGCTTCGCATACGCTGTCAATTCAACGTTGGGGGCAGATCGAAACACAGCTTTCGATCGCCATCATTCGGCGCCGGCCGGGCCTGACATTTCCGAGCGAATGGGTCTAAGAGGGCATCATGAAGCCCGAACCGCAGCCATCAGCCCCATTGTCCGCCATCAGGCCCTGGCAGCAATGGCTTTTGCTGCTTGCCTGTTCGGTGCTGCTCGCCGGTGCGCTGGAAATGGTCCATCTGCCGGCTGCACTTCTGGTCGGGCCGATGCTGGCGGCGATCGCGCTCGGCAGCAATGGCGCGACCGTCAGGGTGCCGCGATCGCTGTTCATCGCAGCACAGGCGTTGATCGGCTGCCTGGTCGCCAATTCGATCTCGCCGGGCATCTTCTCGACCTTCCTGTCCGAATGGCCGCTGTTCCTGGGATCGGCGATCGCCACCGTCGTTGCCTCGAGCTTCCTCGGCTGGTTCATCTCGCGCCTCAAGGTGCTGCCCGGCACGACCGCTGTGTGGGGTTCGGCGCCGGGCGCGGCCACCGCCATGGTGCTGATGGCAGATGCCTTCGGCGCAGACGCCCGGCTGGTTGCCTTCATGCAGTATCTGCGCGTCATCATGGTTTCGGTGGCGGCAGCCCTGGTGGCGCGCCTTTGGGTCGACACGTCTGATGTAGAGCTCGCAGCCATCGAATGGTTTCCCGCCATTCACTGGCAGGCGTTCGGCGCGATGATTGGCGTTGCCGTCGTCGGCGGTGCGCTCGGCCATGTCCTGCGCATCCCCTCGCCCTATTTCGTCGGCGCGATGATCCTGGGCACGGCACTGCATCTCGGCTTCGGATTGGAGCTGCAATTGCCGGAATGGCTGCTGGCCGTCGGCTACGGCCTGATCGGCTGGTCGATCGGGCTCAACTTCACCCGGCCGATCCTGCGCCACGCCGCGCGCGCCCTGCCCCAGGTGGTAGGCTCCATTGCCGCCCTGATGGCCTTCTGCGGCATGCTGGCCTGGGGCCTGCACCACCTGCTCGGCGTCGACCCACTAACGGCCTATCTGGCCACCAGCCCAGGGGGCATGGATTCGATTGCGATCATCGCCGCTGCCGCCTCCAACGTCGACCTGTCCTTCGTGCTGACGCTGCAGATGCTGCGCTTCCTGCTCGTGCTCATCTTCGGCCCCGCATTGGCGCGGCTGGTGGCACGGACGATCAAGACGTGAGAACAACAGGTCTTCCCCAGCTTGCCCTTGCGCCAGCCGGTGCCCTCCTGTAAGGAAGCGCCATGACTTCGCGCCAGGTTAACAACACCTCCCGTCCGGCCGCTTTTGCGGGCGAGACGCTGCGCGCCCTTTCTTCGGCTCTTCTTCTTCTCGGCCTTATCGGCGATCGCCGGGCTCGTTAAGGGAGCGTCCGGCGGTCGAATTTGCCGCCGAGGCATGTGCTCCTTTGCTCTTCACAACAGAACCGAATTTCTGATTTAAGACCGCTGAAGCATGTGCGCTCTGTCGTGCATGGCGGCCAAGAGAACGAGACCGACAATGAGCAAGACCACTCCCGCGTCCAGCCGCAGCGCCGGCATGCCGTCCGCCGCAGTCAAGTACCAAGCCTATCACAAGATCGACCTGCCGGACCGGACCTGGCCCTCCAGGATCATCGACAAGGCCCCGATCTGGTGCTCGGTCGACCTGCGCGACGGCAACCAGTCGCTCGTCGACCCGATGGGCCACGACCGCAAGGCGCGCATGTTCCAGCTGCTGCTCGACATGGGCTTCAAGGAAATCGAGATCGGCTTCCCATCCGCCTCGCAGACCGACTTCGATTTTGCCCGCTGGTGCATCGAGGAAGGCAACATCGCCGACGACGTGTCGCTGCAGGTTCTCGTTCAGTGCCGGCCGGAACTGATCACCCGCACCTTCGAGGCGCTCGACGGCGCCCACAAGCCGATCGTGCATTTCTACAACTCGACCAGCGAGTTGCAGCGCCGCGTGGTGTTCGCCAAGGATGTCCAGGGCATCAAGCAGATCGCCACCGACGCCGCCAAGATGATCACCGACATGGCCGCCAAGGCCGGCGGCGGCTATCGCTTCGAATATTCGCCCGAGAGCTTCACCGGCACCGAGCTGGAAGTCGCGCTGGAGATCTGCAACGCCGTTGCCGAAATCGTCAAGCCGACGCCCGACAACAAGCTGATCATCAACCTGCCGTCGACCGTCGAGATGGCGACGCCAAACATCTATGCCGATCAGATCGAGTGGATGTGCCGCAACCTCGACAATCGCGACAACCTGATCATCTCGCTGCACCCGCACAACGATCGCGGCACCGGCATCGCCGCCACCGAACTCGGCCTGATGGCGGGCGCCGACCGTGTCGAAGGTACGCTGTTCGGCAATGGCGAGCGCACCGGCAACGTCGACGTCGTGACGCTGGCGCTCAACATGTTCACCCAGGGCATCGACCCCATGCTCGACTGCTCCGACATCGAGCGGATCAAGCAGGTCTACGAATATTCGAACCAGATGGTCATTCCGGAGCGCCACCCTTATGTCGGCGAGCTGGTCTACACCGCCTTCTCCGGCTCGCATCAGGACGCCATCAACAAGGGCATGAAGGCGATCAAGGTTGCCAACAAGCCGTTGTGGGAAGTGCCTTACCTGCCGATCGACCCGCAGGACGTAGGCCGCAGCTACGAGGCGATCATCCGCATCAACTCGCAGTCCGGCAAGGGCGGCATCGCCTATGTGCTCCAGGCCGATTACGGCCTCAATCTGCCGCGCTCGCTGCAGGTCGAGTTCAGCCAGGACATCCAGGCGATCACCGACAGCGAAGGCAAGGAAGTCTCGCCCAAGCGCATCCATGAGCGTTTCCTCGAGGTCTATGTCGACCAGCCGGCCGCGCGCCTGAAGTTCGTCGATCACCAGACCTTCCCCGACACGGTGCTCAAGGGTCGCCGCGTCGTCGAGGCGACCATCACCGACAACGGCAAGGAAATGGTGATCTCCGGCACCGGCAACGGCCCCATCGACGGCTTCGTCGACGCCCTTTCCCGCCACCTCGGCATCGACCTGTCTGTGCTCGACTATTCCGAGCACTCGATCCAGCGCGGCTCGAACGCCGCCGCCATCTGCTACATGGAGGTGGAATATCCCGGTGGCCGCCTGTTCGGCGCCGGCATCAACACCAACATCGTGGCGGCCTCGCTCGAAGCGGTGGTATCGGCAGCCAATCGAATCCTGGCGCGCTGAATGCAGGCACGGCAAGCCGTCGGGAAATCGATCCCGGCTTTCGGACAGGCTTGTTAAGGTTAATGCCAGATCAAATGCGCCTCGCCCGTGGATAACGGGCGGGGCGTTTGTCCATCTGGTGCCGGCGCGCTTGTGCCCAAGCGCCAGCCGACTATGATCTGGCTGTTCGTACCGGTTCGAAAAGGGTCGATACTTGGTTGCCTCCACGCCTGCTGCCCCCGCAGTGCGCGAAGCGCTTGAGCGGCTTGTTGCCAGCGAGACCTTTGCCCGGTCCGATCGGGCACGCAAACTGCTACGCTATCTCGTGGAAAGGGAGCTCGCCGGCGACGCCGAGCGGCTGAAGGGCTTTGCCATTGCCGTCGACGTGTTCGGCAAGGACGCCGAGTTCGATTCCGCCACCGATGCCGTGGTGCGCGTCCAGGCAGGTCGCCTGCGCGAACTTCTCGCTCAGTATTACGCAGCCGAGGGAACCAGCGACCCGATCCGCGTCTCCATCCCGCGCGGCAACTATGTGCCGACCTACGAGGCCGTGGTCGAATGCCCGCCCGAAACGACCGAGACGCCCGCGGAAGAGCCGGCAGCGGCCGAAATAGCCGAACCCGAGCATCGACACAGCGATGAACAGGGCCTGGACCCTGCCCTGCAGGGATCGAGCGTCACCCGCCAGCTGCGCTATTTCTGGGCGGCGATGGCGCTCGTCATCGTCATGCTCGGCATCCTTTTGTTCCGCAACATCGGCGGTCCCATCGGCGCCGAAATCGCCGGCATGACCGATTTCCGCAATGCCACCTCGAGCATCAGCAACGCGGTCGACCAGCTGCCCGCGGTGCATATCCATCCGGGCTCGGAAGGCGGCGATACGGCAAGGGTAGCGACCGTGCTGAGAACCGCCCTCTCCGGCTTCGACACGATCGACCTGATTGCCCGCGACCAGACCGACCGGCAGCGCCGCGTCGATCCGACCGACTTCGACTTCACCGTCAATCCAGGCCCGAGCGCCGGTTCGGTACTGATCGAACTCCAGCATATGGCCAGCGGTCGCATCCTGCTGTCGCGGGTGCTGACGCCTCAGGACATCAGGCCCGACGCCATCGACGACCGCATCGCCGAGATCGTCACCTCGGCTGTTCCCGTCTCCGGCATGATCTATGCCTATATCGAGCAGAACGGCCTGCAGCGCGGCCTGATGACCTGCCTGCTGCTGAGCGACGACTATTATATGGACCAGAGCTCGGCCAAGCACCGCGCCGCCTACCAGTGCCTGGAAGACCTGTCGAGGCGCGGCGCCAAGTCGCCGGTCATCTATTCGGAAATGGCGTCCCTACAGCTGGAGAGCGTGACCGACAACTACACCTATCCGCCCGACGCCACCGCCGAGGGTGCCTTCGCGCTCGCTCATTCGGCCGTGCAGACCGGCGCCACCAGCCCCTTCGCCCACCGCTCCTACGGCTACCTTCAGTCGCGCGTCGGCGATCCCGCGGAATCGATCCGCTGGATGCGCAAGGCCTATGAACTCAACACCTACGACCTGACGATGGCGGCCGCCTATGGCTATGCCCTGGTGCTGTCAGGCAGCTACAGCGAGGGTGTGCCGATCATCAAGCGCGCCGTCGAAAGCTCGAGCGCCCATCCGAGCTGGTGGGATTATGGTCTGTTCCTCGGCGAGTTCATGCTCGGCAATCGTTACGCAGCAGCACGCTCCGCCAACGCGCTGACCACCGCCAAGCGGCCGCATTACCTGGCCGCCCGGCTGATCGCCGCGAATTTCGTCAACGACAAGAAGACGGCCTCCGATCTCGCCAAGGAGATTGCCGCGACCTATCCGGCCTTTGCCACGGACCCCGCCGCCGCCTTCGCCAAGGGCAGGTATCCGGAGGAGCTGACCAAGTCGCTGACGAAAGCGTTGCGCGCCGCGGGTCTGGGCCAGCAAAGCTGAGTTAACGGTCTTTTAATCGGACCCATTTTCTGCATAATAACGCCCGAATACGCTCATACAGCGTATTGCATTTGCATACTTCATATTTAAAGTTTCTAACCGGGGTCGGGCTTAGGTTTTTTCAAGGAAGATGAATTACTCCATCCATGCGGCCGTTCGAGGGGACGGCAAGAATGTGGTGGTCTTGCTTCACGGTTTCGGTGGTTGCTGCGACATCTGGAAGGATGTCGTCGATTGCCTGGACGGTGCATTCACGACAATCGCTTATGATTTGCCGGGACACGGCCTGTCGATCGACTTTCCCAAGGCTGGGTCGGCGAAGGTCGCAGCCAATGCCGTGCTTGCCGATCTTGCCGAGCGCGGCATCGAGCGCGCCCATTTCATCGGCCATTCCATGGGCGGAGCAGTCGCAACCCTTGCAGCCCTCGCCCAACCCTCACGCGTCGCGTCACTGACGCTCTTGGCGCCAGGCGGCTACGGCCCGGACATCAATGCCCCCCTGCTCCGGCGATTTGCGGCCGCCACCGCGCCCGAGGATATCCGTGCCTGCCTCGCCGAAATGTCGAGCCCGGACAGCCGCGTCAACGAACACGCCGTTGCAACGCTGGCCAAGATGCGCAGCCGGCCCGGCCAGTCGGAAAAGCTGATTGCCTTCGCCGACACCATGACCGCGGGCAACCGCCAGGGGGTCATTCCGCGTGAAGCCATCGCCGCCCTGCCGATGCCTGTCATGGTGGTGTGGGGCACCGACGATGCAGTGCTGCCTTACAGCCAGGCCGACGGGCTACCGGCCCGCTTCATGATCCATCACGTGCTCGAGGTCGGGCACATGCTGCCGGAAGAAACGCCTGAGCTGGTAGCCGAGATCATCCGCCGCATGAGCCGCCGCCGGCAACGCGCGGTGCCGATTGCGACCGGCTGCGAAGCCTGAATCAGTTCATGCAGGACAGCGGCTAAGCGCCTGCGCAGAAAACCTTTTGCACGCTCGGCGATTGAACGCGTCGGATACAATTCCGCCGCGATCGCAACTATGTTAACTCTTGCTTAACGAGGTGACGCCGGCGAAATTCGGCGCGCCGTGCAAGGAACCGGAGCGATGAAGGACGACAACGTGAGCGCGATCCGGACAGCACATGCGCTGTCGGATGCCATTCGCGACGTCAAGAACGCCGCGGCCGACCGCACCGATGTGGTGGTCGACCTGCGCGACGCCCATCGCATGCGGCTGGAACTGCTGGCCGCCGAGCTCGAGCAGGTGTTTGCCGACGTTCCCAAGGACATCGACAATTTCGACTTCGCGATTTCGTCCGGCCTGCAGCCGAGATTGTGGATCGACGCGGTCAGCCACGTCGCGCTCGGCCGCGACCGCCGCACCTTCCGCTTCGTGCGCGACACCCGCATTGGCCGCGTCGTCCTGGCCGAGACCACCGACGTCAAGCGCGTTGCCGAGCAGGTGACGCGTTACATCGCCGAACGCATCGTCGAGCGCCAGCAGATGATGGAGGGCGGCGCGATGCCGGCGACGCAGGGCTTTGCCCGCGAGCCGGTGATGGAAGCCGAACCGGCGATGCGGCGCTTGCGCCACCCCGCCTGGCCGGGCCTGCTGTCCGGTTTCGGGCTGCTGGTCGCGGGTGCTGCCGCAGGCATTGCACTCATGGCCGCACTCTACTGGCTGCGGGTCGCCGCGACCGGCGTCAGCTTCTGACCAGCGCCTCCGGGCGCGCGGCGGAACTCAGATCCACCGTCGAAATCTGAACCGGCGCGGCCGCCGACAGCAGGCCACGCCGGGTCAGCGAGACGTTCCATGCATCGGGCTCGCCCGAGATGTCGATCAGGTTGAACTGCGCCGCCGGCTTGAGCGCGCCGGGCGCCTGACCGGCTGCGGCGACGCCGACCACCGGCACCGCACCCTTGGTCCCCGGAATCCAGTACAGCGTCGGCAGGTGCGAATGGCCATGCACCACAAGCTCGGCGCCATGCCCCCTGACCACCTTCTGGAACTTGCCGATGCCGAACAGCCGCTTGTGCGGGCCGACCGCTCCGCGCACCGGCGGATGATGGATCATGATGACCCGGAACAGCCCCTGCCTGCCGGTTTCGTCGAGGATCGTTGCGAGCCGGTCGGCCTGGCCATCGCGAAAGAAGCCGCTTGCCATGAAGGGCGCCGTGGCGCGCGCGGTCGACACGCCGATCAGCGCGACATTGCCGCGTATGCGAAGATAGGGAAAGCTGTGCTGGTTGACCGGCCCCACGGCATTGTCGCCGCGCATCCACGGCGCCCAGGCCACGCAGGCCTTGTCGAAGGCTCCGGGCACATAGGCATCATGGTTGCCGGGCACGACGGAGACATCCTCCGGCACGCCCAGCGTTTCGAGCCACATCCGGGCGAGCCCGATCTCGCCGTCGAGCGCCAGATTGACGAGGTCGCCGGTGACGGCGAGATGGCTGGGCGACTGCGCCTTGAGGTCGGCGACGATGGCGTCGACGACGCCGTCATGATGATGGCGACGACGGTTGCGTTGCCAGTTGACGTAGCCCACCGCCCGCTTGGAGGCGAGTTCGCGATAGGTTACATCCGGAAGCGGACCAAGATGGGCGTCGGAAATATGCGCAAGCCTGAACATTACTCCCTTGTAGGTCAGGCGATGGCCGCTTTCCACCCATGGCGGTGGCGCTGATGGCAAATGCTGCAAGGCAAGATCAGCCGCGCCAGAGTATGTGGTCACGGCTGCGCGGACGCCTCTTCCACGTCTATTTCCTGATGCGGCGACCGATGACGCTTGGCGTGCGCGGTCTTGTCCACGACACGGCGACCAACTCCGTCTTCCTCATTCGCCACACCTATGTGCCCGGCTGGCAGCTGCCCGGCGGCGGCGTCGAGATCGGCGAGACTTTTGCCGAGTCACTTGCCCGCGAACTGGAGGAGGAAGGCAACATCGCGCTTGCCGGTCCGCCCGTTCTCAGGTCGATCCACCTCAACAACAAGGCGACGAAACGGGATCACGTCGGCTTCTATCTGATCCAGGCCTTCCGGCAGGACAGGCCGAAGCTGCCCGACCACGAAATCGCCGAGGCCGGCTTCTTCCCGCTCGATGCGCTGCCGGAAGGGACGACGCCGGCGACGCTGCGACGGATCGCCGAGGTGTTCGAAGGCAAGGAAGCGTCGCCCTATTGGTAAGTTTTTGGCGACGCGCGCGCCAAGTCCCTCACGCCGCCTTCAGCAACTTCCCCCTGTTGTGCGGGGCGTCGAGGTTCAGCTCCGGCCCGAGCGGGATGATGCCGGTCGGGTTGATGGTGGCGTGGCTGCCGTAATAGTGCGCCTTGATGTGCAGCATGTTGACCGTCTCGGCCACACCGGGCACCTGATAGAGCTCGCGCAGGTAGTTCGACAGGTTGGGATAGTCGGCGATCCGGCGCAAATTGGTCTTGAAGTGGCCGACATAGACGGCATCGAAACGCACCAGCGTGGTGAACAGCCGCCAGTCGGCCTCGGTCATCCGCTCGCCGACCAGATAGCGGTGGCGCGACAGCCGATCCTCAAGCGTATCGAGGGCGGCAAACAGCTCGTTGAACGCCTCCTCATAGGCCACCTGGCTGGTGGCGAAACCGGCCCGGTAGACGCCATTGTTGATCGAGCCGTAGACGAGTTCGTTGACCGCATTGATATCGCTGCGCAGGCCTTCCGGATAGAAATCGACCGATGCGTCGCCCCATTCGTCGAAAGCCGAGTTCAACATGCGGATGATCTCGGACGATTCATTGGAGACGATCGTCTTTTCCTTCTTGTCCCACAGCACCGGCACGGTCACGCGGCCGGAATAGGTCGGATCGGCCATGGTGTAGATCTGGTGCAGGTAATCCAGGCCATAGAGCGTGTCGCCGGTCGCGCCGTCGTCGGTGCGGAAGGTCCAACCGTTTTCGCCCATATAGTGGTGGACGACTGAAACCGAGATGATGTCCTCGAGCCCTTTCAGCGCGCGGAAGATCAGCGTGCGGTGTGCCCACGGACAGGCGAGCGAGACATAGAGGTGGTAGCGCCCCGGCTCGGCCCTGAAGCCGCGCGTGCGGCCCGCCGCCGGCTTGCCGTCGACGGTGATCCAGTCGCGCCACTGCGCATGCGAACGCACGAATTTGCCGCCCGTCGACTTGGTGTCGTACCAGCGGTCCTGCCACTTGCCTTCAACCAGCAATCCCATCGCGAAATCCTTTCGTTTGCCACGATGTAGGACACCAAGGGCGCAAACCGAAGGGCAACAGTTTGAACGGATCGTCAACGCCGGACGCACATCGGCCAAATGCACGATGGACGGACGCGAAAAATGATGGTAGCGGGCTTTTCATGTCGCAGACCTTTGCACAGATCCGGATCGACCGACGACGAATGAGCGCACGCGCTTGAAGCGCTGACTTGCGACTGCTGCGGCATGCCCGCGGCACCTCATCCTCGGATACCGGACTGCAAAGACCATGAAACTCTCCGACGTCACCTACATGCCGGAAGCACCGGCGCACGATCTCGAAATCGACGAAATCAACGCTGAGGCCTTCGGCCCCGGTCGGTTCACGCGCGCTGCCTACAAGATCCGCGAAGGCGGCCCGCATGATCGCTCGTTGTCCTTTGTCGCCATGCAGGGCGGCCAGGTGATCGCCTCGGTCCGGATGACGCCGATCGCCGCCGGCGCCGGCCGTGCGCAGATGCTGGGCCCTCTCGCGGTGCGGCCCGATTTCAAGAACATGGGCATTGGCCGTAGGCTTGTTGCCATGGCGCTTGCCGCAGCGGCCGAGGCCAGCGAACCGGCCGTGATCCTTGTCGGCGACGAGCCCTATTATGGCCCGCTCGGCTTTGTGCGCATCCCGCGCGGCCAGATCGAGATGCCCCGCCCCGTCGACCTCAACCGGCTGCTCGCACATGAGATCGTGCCGGGTGCCGTGGCCGAACTTTCGGGCGAGGTCTGCCACGCCAATCTGGCAAAGACCCCGCGACGCACGACCGAGCCGGCCTAGCCGCCGATGACTTGCCCGTGCCGCCCATCTTCCTAATTCATCAACAGTAGAAGAGGACAGGCTGACATGAATCCAAACGGGCAAATCGCAGCAGTCACCGGCGCCGGCTCCGGCCTTGGCGAAGCAACCGCACGGGCACTTGCAGCCAAGGGCGCCAAGGTTGCGATCCTCGACCTCAGCCTGGAGCGCGCCGAAAAGGTCGCCAATGAAATCGGCGGCATCGCCGTGCGCTGCGACGTCTCGAACGAGGAAAGCGCTGTCGCAGCCTTCGCCGAGATCGAAGCCAGGCTCGGCACGGCGCGCATGCTGGTCAACTGCGCCGGCATCGCCGTCGGCGTGAAGACCATCGGCAAGGACGGCCCGCACCCGCTCAGCGTCTTCCGCCAGGTGATCGAGGTCAACCTGATCGGCTCGTTCAACATGATCCGCCTGTTTGCCGACGCGGCAGCCAAGCTCGAGCCGCTGGCCGGCGGCGAGCGCGGCGTCATCGTCAACACCGCCTCCGTTGCCGCCTATGACGGCCAGATCGGCCAGGCCGCCTATTCTGCCTCCAAGGGCGGCGTCGTCGGCATGACCTTGCCGATCGCGCGTGACCTCGCACGCTCGGGTATCCGCGTCTGCACCATCGCGCCCGGCATCTTCAAGACGCCGATGATGGCCGCCATGCCGCAGGAAGTGCAGGATTCGCTCGGCGCTGCCGTCCCCTTCCCGCCGCGCCTGGGCGAGCCGTCCGAATATGCCGCCCTTGCCACCCACATCGTCGAGAACCAGATGCTGAACGGCGAGACCATCCGCCTCGACGGCGCGATCCGCATGGCGCCGAAATAACGGCCGCCTGTTGCCCGGATCGATTATTCTGCAGCCCCGGCAGCGCAAGCTTCCGGGGCTGTTTCGTTTGCGACAATGCTGCCTCTTGCCAAACGGCGGCGACCTGACTGATAAGTGGATTTCAACAGTCATATTTTGGTGATGCCGTGGAAGAGCGCAAGAAGGATGTCATTCGCGAGACCGATGCCGAGGCGATTGCCCTGGCACGTTCACTGATGCGGACGGCGCGCTACGGCGCACTGGCCGTCATCGAGCCCGAGACCGGCGCCCCTCTGGCAAGCCGGGTCGGCAC